>JBDKER010000012.1:0-121491 GCA_039795165.1 Verrucomicrobiota bacterium
CAGCCGAGATGATGCCGCCGGCGTATCCGGCACCTTCACCGGCTGGGTAGAGGCCGGGGGTATTGATGCTCTGGAGGGAATCCGGGTCGCGGGTGATGCGGAGCGGGGACGAGCTGCGGGTTTCCACGGCGACGAGGACGGCGTCCGGGAGGGCGAAGCCGCGCAGGGTGCGGTCGATGGCTGGGATGGCTTCGCGGAGGGTGGCGACGACCCATGGTGGGAGGCAGTCTCGCAGGTCGCCGGGCGTGACGCCGGGCTGGTAGGAAGGGATGACGGAGCCGAGGCTGCGGCTGGAGCGGTTGGCGAGGAAGTCGCCGAGGGACTGGACGGGGGCGTGGTAGTTGCTGCCGCCGGCTTCGAAGGCGCGGCGTTCCCATGTGCGCTGGAAGTCGATGCCGGCGAGGGGTCCGGCTCCGCCGTAATCGCGCGGACTGACATCGACCATGAAGCCGGAGTTGGCATTGGCTTCGGCGCGGGCGTAGCTGCTCATGCCATTGGTGACGACCGAGTCTGGTTCGCTGCCGGCGGCGACCACGAGGCCGCCGGGGCACATGCAGAAGCTGTAGGCGGCGCGGCCGCTTGTTTTGCAATGGTGGACGAACTTGTAGGGAGCGGCACCGAGGCGTGGGTGGCTGGCGAATTTGCCGTACTGGGTTTGGTTGATGAGTTTCTGGGGGTGTTCGATGCGGACGCCGATGGAGAGGGGTTTTGGTTCCATGCTGACGCCGATGTGATGGAGCATGGAGAAGGTGGGTCTGGCGCTGTGGCCGATGGCGAGGACGACGGTATCCGTGCGGATTTCCGAGCCATCGCGGAGGCGGACGCCGCGGACGGCCCCGGTGGGGTCGCGCAGGATTTCCTCCATCATGGATTCGAAGCGGACCTCGCCGCCGCGGGCGATGATTTCCTCGCGGAGGTGGCGGACGACCTTGATGAGGCGGTCGGTGCCGATGTGGGGTCTGGCTTTGACGAGGATGTCGGCGGGGGCACCGGCGGCGACCATTTCCGAGAGGATCCAGCGGATGCGGTGTTCGCGGTCGCGGATCTGGGTATAGAGTTTGCCATCCGAGAAGGTGCCGGCTCCGCCTTCACCGAACTGGACATTGGAATCCGGGTTGAAGGCGAGGCCGCGGCGCCAGAAGCCTGTGACGTCGCGGGCGCGGGGTCCGGCGGCCTTGCCGCGTTCGAGGACGATGGGCTGCCATCCGTGGCGGGCGAGGAGGAGGGCGCAGAAGAGGCCGCAGGGACCGGTGCCGACGACGACTGGCCGGTGGGGTGGAGGGTTGGGGCGGATGATGACGCCGTCGGTTCCGGCGTAATGGCGGTCCGGGAGTGGGGTCAGTCTGGCTTCGCCTTTGAGGTTGCGGGCGAGGGCGCGGGTTTCGTCCGTGACGGCGATGTGGAGGGTATAATTGAAGGAGACGCGGCCGCGGCGGGCGTCGATGGCGCGGCGGAAGACTGTGAGGCTGAGGAGGTCGGCTGGTTTGAGGCCCAGCAGACGGAGAGTTTCCGTGGAGGGGGCGTCGTCCGGGTGGTCGACAGGCAGTTTCAGCTCCGAGAGTTCCAGCATGGGGAAGGGATCCCTGCCTGCGGTGGGGGCGGGGGCAATGCGAAACTGCAGCGGGCGGGGGCCGCGGGTCAGACCATGGCGAGGACCTTCTCGATGACCTGATCCGGGTAGGGGAGCTGGACCTTTTCGAGGGGTGGGCTGTAGATGGCTGGGGCATCGATGGCGCTGATGCGGCCGACGGGGGCGTCGAGGTCATCGAAGCAGCGGTCCTGGATGAGGGAAGCGATCTGGGCACCGACGCCGCAGAACGGTTTATTTTCCTCCACGCAGAGGGCGCGGTTGGTTTTGCGGACGCTGCTGACGATGGTTTCCTCGTCGAGTGGGCGGATGGAGCGGAGGTCGACGACTTCGCAGTCGATGCCGTGCTGTTCTGCGAGGATTTCGGCAGCTTTGAGGCAGGTGAGGACGGCGCGTCCGTGGGCGATGAGGGAGATGTCCGAGCCTTCGCGTTTGATGTCGGCGACGCCGATGGGGATGACGTATTCGCCTTCCGGGACTTCGCCGGATTCTCCGTAGAGGAGGGTATTCTCCATGACGTAGACCGGGTCGTTGTCGCGGATGGCTGCCTTCATGAGGCCTTTGGCGTCGTAGGGGGTGGCTGGGCAGACGACCTTGAGGCCCGGGGTATTGGCGATGAAGTTTTCCGGGGTATGGCTGTGGGTGGCACCGACGTTGGTGCCGCCGTTGGCGGGTCCGCGGATGACGATGGGGCAATTGATTTTTCCGCCGCTCATGTAGCGGACGGTGGCGGCGTTATTGATCATCTGGTCCCATGCGACGTAGGCGAAGCTCCAGAACATGAGTTCCATGACGGGGCGGATGCCGAGCATGGAGGCACCGACGCCCATGCCGATGAAGCCGGCTTCGCTGATGGGGGTATCGACGACGCGTTTGTCTCCCCATTTCTTCCAGAGGCCCTGAGTGACCTTGTAGGCACCGTCGTACTGGGCCACTTCTTCGCCCATGAGGACGACGTTTTCGTCCCGGGCGAGTTCTTCGTCGAGGGCGTGGCGGATGGCTTCGCGGTAGGTGATGACAGGCATGGGAGGGAGAGGAAGCGTTGGGGGGGGGGCGGCTCTGGGGGGTGATTTCCGGATGGCTTGATTCCGCCGGACCCGGGAAGGTTGGGCGGGGCGGTCTGCGGAACTGGGGCCGGGAGCGCCGGAGGGGGTGATCAGTCGTTGAAGAAGTGGCGGCCTGTGCGGCCGGCTTCCGTGAACTCGTCGACTTCAAAGTACACGTCCCTTGTGATGTCTTCGACTTGCGGGTACGGGCTGGAGTCGGCGAAATCGGCGGCGGCGTTGGCTTCTGCTTTCGCTTCGCGGTCGATCTGCTGGTAGGTTTCCTCGGTGAGGACGCCTTCTGTGGTGAGGCGCTGGCGCCAGAGCTGGATGGGATCGAAGTGCTGTTTGTAGCGTTCGATTTCGTCTTCGGCGCGGTAGACTTTGGCTTTGGCGTCCGAGACCGAGTGACCGTAGTGGCGGTAGGTATTGATTTCGACGACGGTGGGGCGGCTTTCTTCGTGGGCGCGTTTTACGGCGATGGCCATTTTGGCGCGGACTTCGTAGAGGTCCCAGCCATTGATGAGGTCCCAGACGATGTCGTAGCCATCGGCGCGGTAGGCGAGGCAGTTTTTGTAGACCGAGCTGCGGGCCTGGCTGGTGCCCATGGAGTAGCCATTGTTTTCGATCACGTAGATGACGGGGAGATCGAAGAGACCGGCGAGGTTGAGGGATTCGTGGTAGGCGCCCTGATTGACGGCACCGTCGCCCATGAAGCACATGCACGATCCGGTGAGGCCTTTGTATTTCAGGTAGTAGGCGATGCCTGCGCCGAGGGGGGTCTGGCCGCCGACGATGCCGTGGCCGCCCCAGTAGTTCTTGTCCGGGGCGAAGAAGTGCATGGAGCCGCCTTTGCCTTTGGAGCAGCCGGTGGCGCGGCCGAAGAGTTCGGCCATGCATTCGTTCATGGACATGCCGACGGCGAGGGCGTGGCCGTGGTTGCGGTAGGCAGTGATCATGTGGTCGTGCTGGCCCATGAGGGAGGCGCAGCCGACGGCGATGGATTCCTGGCCATCGTAGCGGTGGAGGAAGCCGCCCATTTTACCTGCTTCGTAGTGTTTGCCGGCGGTTTGTTCGAAGCGGCGGATGCGGATCATGTCGCGCAGGAGCCGGATTTTGGTATCCGGGGAGAGCGACTGGTTGACGGAGGCGAGGGCGAAGTCGGTGGGATCGACGTGGTGCTCGGGGTCGGCTACGCTGGGCTTCATGGGATTTCAGTCAGGTGGCGCGCGGTGGCTGGGTGGAGACGTGGAGGGAGGGAATCAGAGGGAGGTGGCAGGCGTCATGCCATGGGCGGCGGAAGATTTCCGTGAGTGGGAGCGGCAGAGGAGCCAGAAGAGGGCGGTGAAGGAGGTATCGCCGATGAGTTGGCGGAGACCGAAGACCCAGGTCTGCGGGGAGAATTCCGGCAGACCGGTGGTGAGGCACTGCCACCATCCTGCGATGGTGGGTGGGTAGCCTGGGGCTGAAAAGAAAGAAACCGTGTTGCTCAGGAGGTAGAACAACACGGTGGAGAGAGTGGAGGCGGCGAGTACGGGTACGGCGGAGGATTTCGTGCGTACGGCCGAGCCGGCGGCGATGGCGAGGGTGGCGGCGGCGAGTTGTACGGCGAGGAAGCTGCCCCAGAAAGGGGTGCCGGTGAGGTGGTGGATGAAGAACTGGGGGACGAGGACGGCGGCGAGTCCGACGGCGATGGCGGAGCGGCGTGGGAGGAAGGCGCCGCTGCAGACGGCGAGCCCCATGAGGGGGGCGAAACCGGCGGCGGCCTTGAGGGTATCGCCACCGGCGGCCCATGGGGCGATGCGCAGCAGAACGATGGAGCCGAGGAGCAGAAGTGTGGCAATCATGGTGGTGCTGGTTTCTGGAAGGTGCCTTGGCTGTAGGTGACGGGAATGCTACGTTTGCCGCGGGGCTTTGTCCACCCGGTTTCTGCGTGGGGGGAGGGTGGTGGGCGTTAAGGAAATTTTAGCGTTGGGGGAGGGCGCGGAGGGCGGCGATGCGGTCGAGCATGGGAGGGTGGGAGTAGTGGAGGAAGACGTAGAGTGGGTGGGGAGTGAGGTTGGAGAGGGAGTCGCGGGCGAGGCGTTTGAGGGCGGCGATCATGTCGTGGGGGCCGCCGGTGGCAGCTGCGGCGTAGGCGTCGGCTTCGTATTCGTGTTTACGGCTCCAGAGGCTGCTGGCGATGCCGATGAGGAGCTGGGCGGGTTCGAAGAGGATCATGAAGAAGACGAAGCCGAGCCAGAGGGAGGGTTGGGAGACGCCGAAGGCCTTGAAGAGCTGGGTATTATTCAGGAGGAGGCCCATGAGGAGGAAGAGGACGGCGAGCTGGAGGACCGCGGCGCAGAGGCGCTGGATGATGTGGTGGCGGCGGAAGTGGCCGATTTCGTGGGCGAGGACGGCGAGGAGTTCTGGTTCCGGGTGTTTGTCGACGAGGGTATCGAAGAGGGCGATGCGTTTGTGGCGGCCGAAGCCGGCGAAGAAGGCGTTGGCTTTGGTGGAGCGGCGGCTGCCATCGACGATGAAGACATCGCTGAGGGGGAACTGGCAGCGGCTGGCGAGGCTGAGGATGGCGGAGCGGAGCGGGCCGTCGGCGAGCGGGGTGAATTTATGGAAGAGGGGCATGAGCCAGCGTGGGGCGATGAACTGGATGGCGAGCAGGAAGATGGTGGTGGCGAGCCATGCCCAGAGCCATGCCTTGGGGGAGTGTTGGAAGATGAAGAGGAGGAGGGCGAGGAGGGGGAGGCCGACGAGGGCGGCGAGGGCGAGTCCTTTGAGGTGGTCGGCGGCGAAGGTGCCCGGGGTAGTTTTATTGAAGCCGTATTTGGCTTCGATGCGGAAGGTGTCGTGGATTTCGAAGGGGAGCGAGAGCAGGGACGAGGCGAGGTAGAGAAAGCTGAAGCCGAGGAGGCCCTGGGTGATTTCCGAGCTGGCGAGCGAGCGGACGAGGGTGTCGAGCCAGCCGAAGCCGCCGGCGAGCCAGAAGGCGAGGAAGACGAAGAGGCGGACGGTGCCGGTGATGAGGCCGAAGCGTTCGCTTTCGCGGGTGTACTGCTGGCTGCGGGCGTAGTCCTCCGCGCTGAAGACGCCGGAGAATTCCTCCGGGAGGGATGGCTGGAGGCGTTTCAGATTGAGGAGGGAAGCGACTACTTCGAGGAGGTGGAGACCGGCCAGCGAGGCGAGCAGGAGAACGAACCAGGGATTCGAGAGGTGCATGGTTTGGGGAATCAGTGGAGGTCGGTGGCTGGGGCGTCATCCGGGTTTTTCCGGGAAGCTGGCGGGGTGGCTTCCTGCCATTTTTGGAGGACTTTCGGGAGATCGCGCGGGGAGGTCACGGAGAAATCGTAGCCGCCGGGGTTATGGAGGCGCATGGTGGGTTCTGTGGGCCAGAGTCTGCCGTCGCGTTTGCCTGGGAAGATGGGTTGGTGGGAATGGGGGTGGTAGAAGCGGGGCCAGCGTGCGGGGTTATCGGGGAGCGGGTGACTGGCGAGCCATGCGCAGGCGTTGGTGATGGCGCTGGTGATTTCCGGGGAGGTGGGTTGGATGCGGCAGAGGAAGCGGACGACGTGGGAGCTTTCGCTGCTGGTGAGGGCTGGGGGTTCGTAGGCGCGGGCTGCGACCGGGGCGAGCGTGAGGGGGTCGTACTGGGCCGCCCAGATGGTGAGTTGTCCGGCAGTGCGCTGCTGGAGGTCGAGGAGGCAGCGGGTGCCGCGTGCGACCGCGGAGGCGGCGGCGGAGCGGCGGGAGGGGTCGAGCCATGTCCAGTCGTTTGGTCCGGCCGCGGCGTCGCTGAGCAGTTCGAGGACGCGGATCATGGCGTCGTCATTGAGGGTGATGGCGTCGTGGTAGTTTCCTTCGAGCGGGAAGTTCTGGGGCCAGCCGCCATTGGGGAACTGGGCGGCGAGGAGGTAATCGATTCCCTTTTCCGCGGCCGTCCTTGTGGCTGGGCTGGGCCAGTGGTGGTGGTGCCATGCGAGGAAGCGGAGGGGGTCGGTGGTGGCTTGGTTATCGATGGTGCCGGCGTAGTGGTGGGGATTGTCCGACGTCGTCCAGTTCATGCCTGGGGTGCGGGGATGGGTGAAGCCGAGGCCCTTGGACCAGCCTCCCGAGGGGAGCTGGAAGCTGATGATGCTGCTGACGAGGGGATCGCCCGCGGGCCCGGCGAGCTGGGCGGCCATGGTTTTCGGGTCGAACTCGAACGAGCCTTCCGGGGCGGGGATGGGGGCGGGGAGGTTGGCTGTTTTTGTTTCTGCGGCGAGCTGGCTGGCGAGTTCGCTGCGGAGCTGGTCGCTGCGGGTGAAGTAGCGGGACCATGGGGGTCGCTGATCGTCCGGTATCTGTGCGAGTCTGCGGGCGTATCGGGCCGTGGCCGATTCCGGCGGGCCGGTGTATTTGAGTTGGCGGTTGGCCCATGTGAGGGAGGCGCGCCAGTCTTCGAGGGTGACGTCGTGGGTGCCCTTGCGGAGGAAGTAGCCGAGTCGGGAATTGATGAATTTTCCGGGGTCGGGCCACTTGCGGGTGGCGAGCGGTTTTGGGAAGCCGAGGAATTTGTAGAGCGGGGCGGTGGCGGCGAGCGTGAGGAATTCGCCTTCCGGGTCGGCCCAGCGGTCGTCTGATCCGCTGGTGGCTAGGAGGGGTCGTGGGGCGAGGAGGGCGGCGAGCTGATGCTGGTCGAAGGGCTGGTTGGCTTCGTGGTTGGCGTAGGCAGCGAAGTTCCGGCAGAACCAGTGTGGGAAGCGGGAGACGAGGTCGGCCGTCGTTTCGCCGCTGAGGCGTTTGGTGAGGGCGAGGCCGCCTGCACCTGAGCCCTGGGAGATAGCGGCGGCGAAGCGGGTATCCTGAGCGGCGGCCCAGAGGGCGGCCTTGCCGAGTCGGCTGAAGCCTGTGACGGCGATGCGCGAGGGATCGATGCGGTCGTGTGTGGCGAGGAAGTCCATGGCGCGGCTGAGGCCCCATGCCCATGCGCCGAGGGTGCCCCAGTCAGCGGGGCCGGGTTCCGGGGCGAGACCGCGGGGGCCGAGCTGCCGGTTTCCGGGTTCGTCTGGTTCGATTTCGCCGCAGGCGGCGGTGGCGAGGCCCCAGCCATGGAGGAGGAGGGTATCGAGGCACCACATGTGGGCGAAGCGGCCACGGCTGGCTTCGGTGGGGCGGTGGTCGGGAAGATGATTATCGAAGAGACCGAGGGCCCAGTGGGTGGGGACTGGGAGGTCGGGGTCCGTGACCGTGGTGTGATTGCCGTCGAAGTTCAGGCCGAGGAAGACGGGGACGCGTGGGCCCGCGTCGTTGGGAAGGTAGACGAGCAATTCCATCTGGCGTCCGGATTCCGTGCCTTCGAAGAGGATGCCGACGCGGAGTCTGGTGGCGCGGCCGCCGCGGGCGAGGGGTTGTTCCCCGCGGATCACGAAGCGGAGGTGGTCGGGTCGGCCGATGGGGGTGCGGCCGTACATTTCGCGGGCGAAGAGGTCGAGCAATTCCGCGCGGCGGGCGGGCCATGCGGCGGGGCCGCTGAGTTTCCGTCCGGAGGAATCCGCGAGGATATCCGGGAGCGGGAAAGCGGTCACGGCGGGGGTTGGCGGCGGGGGTTCCGCGGCGGTGGCCATGGCAGCGGCGGCGGAGAGGGTCAGTGCGAGCCCGCGGATGGCGCGGCGGGGTTGGCGCCGTGTCATCAGGCGAGGACCGCTTTGACGAGATTGCCGTGGATGTCCGTGAGCCGGAAGTCGCGTCCCTGGGAGCGGAAGGTGAGGCGGGTATGTTCGACGCCCATGAGGTGCAGGATGGTGGCGTTGAGGTCGTGCACGTGGACGGGGTCCTGCGTGATATTGTAGCAGAAGTCGTCCGTGGCGCCGAGGGTGAAGCCCCTGCGGACGCCGGCACCGGTCATGAGGACTGTGAAGCAGCGCGGGTGGTGATCGCGGCCGTAGTTATCGTCCGAGATGCCGCCCTGCGAGTAGATGGTGCGGCCGAATTCCCCGCCCCAGACGATGAGGGTATCGTCGAGCAGGCCGCGGTCCTTGAGGTCGAGGATGAGGGCGGCGGTGGCCTGATCGGTGTCGCGGCATTGGCCGCGGATGGCATTGGGGAGGCCGCCGTGGTGGTCCCAGCCCATGTGGAAGAGCTGGATGAAGCGGACGTCGCGTTCCGCGAGGCGGCGGGCGAGGAGGCAATTGGCGGCGTAGGAACCCGGGCGTTTCACATCCGGGCCGTAGCGTTCGAGGGTGGCTGGGGATTCCTTCGATGTGTCCGTGAGGTCCGGGACACTCGACTGCATGCGGAAGGCGAGTTCGTACTGGGCGATGCGGTTCTGGATTTCCGGGTCGCCGAGGGCGTCGTGGCGGCGCTGGTTGAGGGTGGCGAGTTCGTCGAGGGAATCGCGCCGCATGGAGCGGTCCATGCCTGGGGGGTCGCCGAGGTAGAGTACGGGTTCGCCTTTGTTGCGGAATTTGACCCCCTGATAGCGGGCCGGGAGGAAGCCGGCGCTCCAGAGACGGTCGTAGAGGGGCTGGTCGTCCGGGCGGCCGCTGCCGAAGCTGGTGAGGACGACGTAGGCAGGGAGGTCGGCGTTGGCGGTACCGAGGCCGTAGCTCATCCATGCGCCGATGCTGGGTCGGCCGGCGAGCTGGGATCCGGTCTGCATGAAGGTGATGGCCGGGTCGTGATTGATGGCTTCCGTGTGGAGCGAGCGGATCATGCACCATTCGTCCGCGAGTTTTGCCATGTGGGGCATGAGGTCGCTGAACCACATGCCGGACTGGCCGTGCTGGGCGAAGGGGAAGATGGTGGGAGCGACTGGGAATTTCGACTGACCGGACGTCATGGTGGTGAGCCGCTGGCCCATGCGGATGGAGGCGGGGAGGTCTTCGCCGCGGCGTTTCTGGAGTTCCGGTTTAGGATCGAAGAGATCCATCTGGGAGGGGGCTCCGCTCTGGAAGAGGTAGATGATGCGTTTGGCCTTCGGGGCGAAGTGGGGGAAGCCTGGGAGGCCTGGGACGGCGGCGGCGCTGGCGCTGCCGGTGCCGAGGAGATGGCTGAGGGCGGCGAGGCCGATGCCGCCGGCTGACTGGCGGAGGAACGTGCGGCGGGAGACTTCGCGGCGGTCGTCGGGGCTGAGGCCGAGGAAGCGGTGGTCGTTGCAGTTCATGGCAGGTGGCGGTAGGGGATCAGTTGCGGGTGACGGTTTCGTCGAGGTTGAAGAGGATGCTGGCGGTGACGGTGGCGGCGGCCAGTTCAGCGGGGTCGAGCGAAGCGTCCGGCGGGGAATTCCCCTGCGAGATGAGTTTGGCGGCATTTTCCGGTTCCGAGCGGAAGCGGTGGAGGCGGTTGGTGAATCCGCGGGTGAGGGCGGAGATTTCCTCCGGGTCCGGCTGTCTGCTGGTGACGGCGCGGAAGGCCCATGTGATTCTGGCTTCCGGGGAAGAGCCGCCGTCCTTGAGCATGCGTTCGGCGAGGTGGCGCGAGGCTTCGACCCATGTGATTTCGTTGAGGAGGGCGAGGGCTTGGAGCGGGGTATTGGTGCGCGAGCGTTTCACCGTGCAGATTTCGCGGTTCGGGGTATCGAACAGGAGCATGGTGGGGGGAGCGGCGGTGCGTTTCCAGATGGTGTAGAGGCTGCGGCGGTAGAGGCCTGCGCCTGTGTCGGCCTTGTAGTTGCGGAGGTCGCCGTAGACACTGGTTTCGTCCCAGACGGCAGCTGGCATGTAGGGACGGACGCTGGGGCCGCCGATTTTCTCGATGAGCAGACCGGAGGCGGCGAGGGCCTGATCGCGGAGGGCTTCGGCGGAGAGGCGCAGTCTGGGGGCGCGGGCGAGGAGGCGGTTATCGGGGTCTTTGGCGAGGAGTTCCGGGGAGACGCGGGAATCCTGGCGGTAGGCGGCGCTGGTGACCATGAGGCGGTGCATGGCCTTCATGTCCCAGTTCCGGCGGACGAATTCCACTGCCAGCCAGTCGAGCAATTCCGGGTGCGTGGGCCATTCCGCCTGCGAGCCGAAGTTTTCCGTGGTGCGGACGAGGCCGTGGCCGAAGAAGCGTTCCCATGCGCGGTTGACCCAGACGCGTGCGGTGAGGGGGTGCTGGCCGCTGACGAGCCACTGGGCGAAGCCGAGCCGGTTGACGGGGGCACCTTCCGGGAGCGGGGGGAGGACGGCGGGGAGGGCACGGCTGACGGGTTCGCCTGGCTTATCGTATTCGCCGCGTTTGAGGACGACCGCCTGGCGGGGTTCCTTGCGTTCGCGGAAGATCATGGTGGTGATGAAGCCGTCTTCGAGTTCGGCGAGGGCCTTGCGGGCGGCGGCGAGGCGGTCTTCGGCGGCGCGCAGCGGGTGGTCCCCGTTTTCGCGGAAGTACTTGGCGAGGGCCTGCTGCTGTGCGGGTTTGCGCTGATCCGCGGGGGTCTCGAGGGCCGTCCGCAGGTCAGGAGGGAAGGCTGCTTCGCCGACTGAGATGGCTGCGGGCGGCAGAGCCGTCGCACTGAGGCGGAGGCGGCCGATGTTGTGATCCGGGTGGCTGGAGCCGTGGAGCAGGCGGACGCGGAGCCGGGCTCCTTCCGGCACCGTGGTGGGTTCGCAGGCGAAGAAGGCCTTGCGTGGGAGGCGTTTGTCCGCGGCATTGCCATCGACGGCCCAGCCCGACTGACTGCGGTTGGCGGCGCGGGCGCGTTTGCCTTTCACGGGGCGGGGCTGATCGCGCACGATGGCAGCCACGGTGAAGCCCTGCTGTTCGTAGTCTGCGCCGGCGCGGGTGAAGTCGGCTGCGGTGACCGTGCCATCGGGGGCGACGATGTCGGCTTCGACGCCGGTGAGGAGGAAATTGCCATTGAAGCCGCGGCCGAGGCTTTGGTTGGGCAGCGAGGCATCGGGGAAGACTTCGAGGAGGATGCCTGTGAACGATCCAGCGGCGAGCGGGGCCTCGATTTCGTAGGTATCGTGCGGGGGGTTTTTGCCGACGGCCAGCCATGAACCATCCGGCTGCCGGGTGAAGTCGCCTCCGCCCGAAGAGCGGACCGCTTCATCCCGGAGGGGTTGCCATGTCTGCGGGGACGAGGCGAGGACGGCGCGGAGTTTCTCTTCCCATGGGGTCTGGAGCTGGGGGAGGGCTTGCTCGGCCGTGGTCTTCGCTGCTTCGGCTTCCGTGATGGCGGACTTGAGCCGGGCGACATCCGATTCCTGTTCCGGGGACGCGAGGGGGAGGACTGGGGCGGAATTGCCGCCGCCGCGGTTGCCGCCTTCCGAGTCGAGCACGCCGCTTTCCTCATTGGAATTGAACCATGCGAAGAACTGATAGAATTCCTTCTGGGAAATGGGGTCGTACTTGTGGTCGTGGCAGCGGCAGCAGTTCAGCGTGAGTGCCATCCATGTGAGGCCGGTGGTTTCCACGCGGTCGATGACAGTTTCCGCGAACCATTCCTCCACGATGCGTCCGCCTTCGCCATTGAGTCGGGTATTCCGGTTGAATCCGGTGGCCACGAGTTGGTCGCGGTTTGGTTCCGGGAGGAGGTCGCCGGCCAGTTGTTCGATGGTGAACTGATTGAACGGGAGGTTGCGGTTGAAGGCATTGATAACCCAGTCGCGCCATGGCCACATGACGCGGGAGGAATCAGTCTGGAAGCCATTGCTATCGGCGTAGCGGGCGAGGTCGAGCCACTGGGCGGCCATGTGTTCGCCGTAGCGCGGGGAAGCGAGGAGGCGGTCGACGACTTTCCCGTAGGCATCCGGGCTGGTGTCGGCGGTGAAGGCGTCGATTTCTGCGGGGGAAGGCGGGAGGCCTGTGAGGTCGAGGGTGACGCGGCGGATGAGGGTTTCGCGCGGGGCTTCCGGGGAAAACGCGAGGCTGTGTTTCTGGAGTGTCTGGAGGAGGAAGCCGTCGATGGGGTGGTCGGCTCCGGGCGGTGGGGTCTCTGCGATGGGAGGCAGGAAGGCCCAGTGGCCTTCGTAGGTGGCACCCTGGGCGATCCAGCGGCGCAGGGTTTCCGCTTCCGCCGGAGTCACGGCCTTGTGGAGGTCCGGTGGCGGCATGAGATCGTCTTCGTCGTCTGTCAGGACACGGCGGATGATCTCGCTTTCGTCCGGTTGGCCTGGGACGAGGGCGGGCTGACCGGATTTCCCGCCCTTGAGTGCGTCGCTGCGCACATCGAGCCGCAGTCCGCCCTTCCGTTCCTTTTCATCCGGTCCGTGGCAATGAAAGCATTTGTCCGAGAGGACTGGCCGGATGTCCCGGTTGAAGCGGACCGTTTCTTCTCCCCTGGCCAGCAGGGGCAGGGTCAGGAGCAGGGCAGTAATGCGGAGGTCAGGCATGCCCACCAGAACGTTGCTCCGCAGGCCATTGTAACGGCGATTTCAGGAAGCGGCGGCGGCGGGCAGTTCAGTCGGGCGTGGGTTTCGCCGTTCCGGACAGTGCGGCTGCAAGGATCGGTTTGAGTTTCCCCGCATAGACTGCGTAGCCTGCCTCGGAGAGGTGAATCTGATCGGCTGTGAAGAGATCCTTCTGGATCGAGCCATCGTCGTTGGTGAAATGAGGCCAGAGGTTGAGCCGCTGGACCTTTGGCGAAATGTCGAGGTTCTGGGCACCGAGCGGGAGGAGGGCGCGGTTGGTTTCCCGGATGTCCTCGTAGAACCGCTGGCCCGGGGCGTGGGCGGGCAGGATATCGGTGACGATGATACGGGCGTCGGGGAATCTTGCGTGGAGGTTCCGGGCGCACATCTGGATGCCGCGGGCGGCGGCTTCCGTGCCTGTTTCCGGGGTGAAGAACATGTTGTTGTTGCCGATCATGAGGACGATGGCTTTGGGCTGGAGGCCGTCGGTGCCGCCATGATCGAGACGCCAGAGAACATTCTGGGTTTTGTCTCCCCCGATGCCGATGTTGACGGTCCTGAGGCTGGGGAAATGCTTCTTCCATGATTCGCCCCATTGGATCGTGATGCTGTCGCCCACGAGGAGGACATCGATGGGCCCCTGATTTGCCTGCACGGTGCGGACGTGGGCTTCGTGAAGTTTGAGCCATGCATCGCCACCGAAGAAGCCTGCGCACGGGACGACCGGCCAGAGCTTCGGGAGGTGCTGATTGCTTTCGCGGCCGGGGCGGCGGTCGTGTTCTGGTTTCCCGGTGATGTAGGCGCGTTCTTCGGCGGTCAGGGGCCAGCCCGACTGCTGGGGTTCTGCGGTCTTGTGAGGGTAGTCGATGGCCCGGGAGGCGGTGAGTGTGGACAACAGGAGGAAAATCAGTGGGTGCCTCATGGTTTTACGGGAAGGATCGGTTGGGTGCGGAGTTTCAGAGAAAAGTGGTCGGCGAAGGCCGTGAGTGGGCATGCAGGGATTTTTCGATGCGCACGGCGTTTGCCGCAGAAAAATGGGGGAAAACGGCCGCAGAAACAAGAATGCAGGACGGGAAACTGGTCAGGATGGGTTCCCTGCTCTTCCCGGTTTCTTCCAGCTGCTTCGTCGCCCGCGGGATGGGGTTACGGTTCGGTCCGGCGCGGCAAGTTTCCACACCCGGACTTCCGCAGCCTGCCCACGGATTACACAATCCACGTATCCTTAGGAGCCTGTTGAAAAACCGGTCCCGGCAGCGGATCCGGAGTCCGCGGTGGTTGGATGAGCGGCTGCGCCGTGGGTTTGGGGGAGGGATCCCCTGCGGGCGGCAGGCCCTATTCCACAAGGCTTTGTTGCGCCGCAGTCGAAGGTCTCGACCTTCTCCTTTGTTGCGCCTTGCCCTGTGGAACAATTCCTCGCCGCGCTACCAGTCCGGGTTTTTCAACAGGCTCTTAGACACTAATAGTGCCGGCAGAGGGACTCGAACCCTCAAAGTCCTCGCGGACTAGCGGATTTTAAGTCCGCTGCGTTTACCATTTCGCCATGCCGACCGGTGGTGGGACTGAGGAAACAGGATGGTGGAGGCGGGGCGGTGGGGGTGCAAGCGAGCGGCGTTGCAAGGTGCTGGGGGTGATGGGATGGTGGCGGATGGTGAAAGCGCTGCGAAAGACACTGCGGGATTTACTGGATCCGCGGCTGACGGTGACCCTTGTGAAGGCCGTGCTGCTCAGTGTGGTTGGATATGCGGTCGTGTGGGGGCTGTCGTGGTGGCTGCTGGGGCACAGCCGCTGGGCGGAATCGGTCTGGCTTGACCGGACGCTGCACATGCTGGGCGGGCTGGCTGGGGTGGTGCTGTCGCTGCTGATGTTTCCCGCGGTGTTCGGGGTCCTGCAGTCGCTTTTTCTGGATGGGATTGCGGACCGGATCGAGGGGAGGCACTATCCGGAGCTGGGGCCGCCGCGGGGAACCGCGATCCGGGATGGTCTGGTGGTGGCCGTGAAGGTGATGGTGCTGATGGTGGTGGTGAATCTGCTCATGCTGCCCGTCTACATTGTGGGAAGCCTGCTGCTGGGGGCGGGCATGATGCTGTTTTATGCCGTCAACGGATGGCTGTGCGGGCGGGAGTATTATGCGCAGGTGGCGCTACGGAGGATGCCGCGCGGGGACGTCCGGGAGTGGACGCGGGCAAACCGCTGGACCCTCTGGATGGCCGGCGTGGGCATTATCCTCCTGGGAACGATTCCTGTCCTGAACCTGGCGGCCCCGGTGATCGGCTGCGCCTTCATGGTGCATGTGGCGCGGGGTCTGCAGGCTCCGCGCTGAGCCGGGCAGCTGCGGGATTTGTTCCGGAGAGGGAAATCCGATCGGTCATTTGCTCCCGGCTTCCGGGAGTTGCCGGTGGACTGGCGGGTTTTGAAGCCGCCGCTGGTTTCAGCTGGCGCGGCGGGCAGGTTCCGTGGAGGAAGCCGGCTGACGGAGTTTGCTGAGGGAGATGCCCTTGCGGTTGGCGATGCGGAGGGCCTCCATGATTTCATCCATGTCCCAGAACTGGGTTTTGTCCATGGAGCCGACTTCGCGGAGGGGTTGAAGGCGGTCGGTGGTGGCCGGGCCTTCCGGTTGCTGATGGGGATTCATATTGATTCCTTTGCTATGTTTTGTGATGACATAGCCATACCATGGGCCGCGGCGGCCCGCTAATGGCCACGCGTCACGTTTCCGTCACGGACGGCGGCGGAGACGGACGCGGAAATCGCTGCCGATGCGGACGACGTCCGTGGTGACGAGCTGGACCGAGGCGGGGCCGAAGCTGTCAGGGGAAACCAGCGGCTGACCAGTGCCGCAGAGGAGGGGAGCGTAGTAGAGCCATGCTTCATCGACGAGGCCGGCTGAAAACGCCTGCGCGTGGACGTGGCTGCCGCCTTCGACGAGAGCCGTGACGACTCCCATGGCGGCGAGGGAGCGGAGGACATCGGGCAGCGGCTGATCCTTGCAGACGAGCGTGCGGTCCCGGAACTCGTCCGTGAAGATGCGGCTGGCTGGCGGGAGATGGCCGGAGCGGGTGAGGACGACGCGGAGCGGCTGAAGTTTCTCCGGCGGAATGCCCGGGCCGCGGAGAGTGAGGGCTGGGTCATCGGCGCGGACCGTGGCGGCACCCACGAGGATGGCATCGGCACGGATGCGCAGCTGCATGGCATCGGCGCGGGAGGCCTCCGAGGTGAGCCATTGGCCCTCGTGAGGCGGGCGGGAAATGCGGCCGTCGAGGCTGAGTCCTGCCTTGGCGATGACCCATGGCAGGCCCGTGGTGATGAACTTGGCGAACGGGGCCAGCAGATCCGTGCAGGCTTCCCCGAGGACCCCGGTGAAAACGTCGAGGCCGGCTTCTCCGAGCATGGCAGCGGCCCGCCCCGCGTGGCGGGGATTGGGATCGTCGGCCCCCCACACAACCCGGGCAAGGCCCGCACCGATGAGGGCGTCGGTACAGGGAGGCGTGCGGCCGGAGGTCGAGCATGGTTCCAGCGTGACGTAGGCGGTGGCCCCGCGGACGGCGTCGGTTCCATGGAATTCCAAAGCGGTGCGCAGGGCATTGATTTCCGCGTGCGGTTCGCCTGCTTTGCGGTGCCAGCCCGTGGCGAGGAGTTGTCCGTCTTTGACGATGGCGGCACCGACGCAGGGATTCGGGCTTGTCAGTCCGAGGCCCCGGGCGGCTTCCGCGAGGGCGAGCTGCATCCAGTGCGCGTCGTCGTTCATGGACTGAGGTCGGCGATGGCCGACTCGCCACCGGCGTCGCAGACCATGCGGTCGATGGCGGTGACGTATTCGTAGGGGACGCGGCGGCGCTGGTATTTGTTGAGGAGCTGGGTGCGCAGTTCCTCGAGAATGGGGAGCGGAATGGGATCAAGCCGATGCCAGTCCGGTTCCGATTTGAGGGTGGTCTGCACGGACCAGCGGGTTCCGAACTTGGCGGCACGGAAATAGCGGCGTTCGCCCGCTTCCTCATCCTGCCGGTGCCATTCGTGACTTCTCATGCGTTCATCTGTGGGGAGAATGCGCAGGCCTGCAAACACGGAGTGAGGGCTGCGGAAATGCGCTGCCTGGACCGACAGTCCGGGTCCAGATGCCACGTAGATGGCCCGGTATGACACGAGAAGCGAAATCAGGACCGCCGGTGCTGCTGCTGCTGCTGGCCGCTGGGGGCAGCGTCGCGGCGGAAGGCGGCGGCGTTTCGTTCAACCGCGACATCCGCCCGATTCTCAGTGAGAACTGCTTTTACTGTCACGGGCAGGACGCCAGCAAACGGAAGGGCGATCTGCGTCTTGATGACCGGGCCGCTGCGCTCGAGAAGCGGGCCCTCGTGCCCGGCGATCCCGGAGCCAGCGAACTGGTGCGCCGCCTCCTGAGTGACGATCCCGACGAAGTGATGCCGCCGCCGGATTCGCATCGTCGGGTCAGTCCCGCGCAGCGTGAACTGCTGCAGCGGTGGATTGCCGAGGGAGCGGCCTATGAAACCCATTGGGCCTTCGTCGCCCCGCAGCGGCCGGAAGTTCCCGCGGTGCAGCGGCAGGACTGGGCCGTCAACCCGATCGACCGATTTGTGCTGGCGAAGCTCGAGGCGTCCGGCCTTGCGCCGTCGCCTGAAGCGGAGCGGGCCACCCTGATCCGGCGCGTGCATGCCGATCTCACGGGGCTGCCGCCGTCTCCGGCGGAGGTTGACGCCTTTGTGGCCGATCCCGATCCCGGGGCGTACGGGAAGCTCCTTGACCGGGTCATGGCGTCGCCGCATTACGGCGAACGGATGGCACTGCCATGGCTTGATGCGGCCCGCTACGCCGACAGCAACGGCTTCCAGCAGGATGGCGACACCCATCAGTATCTGTGGCGCGACTGGGTGGTGCAGGCGCTCAATGCCGACATGCCCTTTGATGAGTTCAGCATTGCACAACTGGCGGGCGATCTTCTGCCGGAGCCGAGCGAAGAGCAGCTGGTGGCGACCGCCTTCAACCGGAATCATCTGCTCAATGGAGAAGGAGGAGCCATCGCTGAAGAACAGCGCAATGTCATTCTGTTCGACCGGGTCGATACCACGGCGACCACGTGGCTGGGGCTCACGATGGCCTGCGTGCAGTGTCACGATCACAAGTACGATCCCATCACGATGCGCGACTACTACGGGATGTTCGCGATGTTCAACAATGTGCCCGAGAGCGGCGTGCCGCCCGGAGGAGGGCAGTACCGCATCGCTGATCCATGGATCGCCGTAGGCACCGGAGAGGACAAGGCGAAGCTCAAGGAACTCGACGCTGCCGCCGCCAGCGCCCGCAAGGCCGAGCAGGAAACCGGGAAGTCGCCCGCCACCCTTGCTGCCTACGAGGCCGCCGAGCGCGAGCTGGCCAGCGATGTTCCGGTGGCATGGGAAGTGGCGCGTCCGCTCACCATGGCGGCCAGCGGCGGTCCCGTCCTCAGCATTCTCGATGACGATTCGATTTATGTGGAGGGACCGAATCCCGACCGCACCGATTATACGATTACGATTCCCGTGGCGTCGGTGGGCCTGAGCGGGCTGCGCATCGAAACGGTGCCGGACCGGCGGCTGCCTCTCAAGGGAGCCGGCCGCAGCGACAGCGGCAACGCCGTGCTCAGCCGCGTGCGCGCCAGGCTCGACGGAAAGGACCTGCGCTTCAGTGCGGCCTCGGCGACCCACAGTCAGCCTGGTTTTTCCGCCGAAGCTGTCATTGATGACGATGCGAATACCGGCTGGGCCTTCTATCCGGAAACGGCCAAACCGTACACCTTGATTCTGCAGGCCGAGTCGCTCCAAGCCGCCAGCCCCGCAGCAAAGCTGGAACTGGTCTTTGAATTCCAATCCGCGCACCGGCAGCATGCGCTGGGGAGGTTCCGGCTGGCGACGACCGCCAGTCCGCAGCCGGCCGGCCGGCGGGCCCTGCCCGACGAGATTGCGGGGATTGTGCGGAAGCGTGAGCGGTCGCCCGAGGAAGCTGCGAAGCTGCGCGATTATGTCGCGAAGAATCTGGCTCCGGCGGACGTGATGGCGGCGCGGGAACGTTCGCGTGCCGCGCAGCGGGCCCTTGATGAATTCAGGCAGAATCTTCCGCGGGTCATGGTGATGAGCGACCGGCAGCCGCGGGTCACGAAGATTCTCGAGCGGGGTGATTACCTCACGCCCGGTGCGGAAGTGGCCATGAACACGCCGGCCGTGCTTCCGCCGCTGGCTGCCGAGGCGCCACGCAACCGCCTCGGTTTTGCGCGCTGGCTCTTCCGCGACGATCATCCGCTGACGGCCCGCGTTCAGGTGAACCGGCTCTGGCAGTACTTCTTCGGCACCGGACTCGTGAAAACGTCCGAGGATCTCGGCGTGCAGAGCGAAATGCCCGTGCATGGGAAACTGCTCGACTGGCTCGCCGTGGAATTCCGGGAACAGGGCTGGCGTCAGAAGCACATGGTGCGCCTCATTCTCGAAAGCCGCACGTACCGCCAGAGCAGCCGGGTCACGCCGGAACTGCTCGCACGCGATCCGGAAAACCGCCTCATGGCCCGGGCCTCGCGCTTCCGCATGCCGAGCATGGTGCTGCGGGACTCCGCCCTCGCCGCCGCCGGACTGCTCAATCCGAAACTGGGCGGCAAACCAGTCTATCCCTATCAACCCGCGGACGTCTGGGAAACCCTCGCCATCACCAAGGAACGGGACTTCACCTATCCGGCCAGCAGCGGAGCCGACCTTTACCGGAGAAGCCTCTACACGTTCTGGCGCCGCACGGTGGGGCCGGTCAACATGTTCGACGCCTCCGCCCGGCAGGCCTGCAAGGTCAGGGTTTCCGTGACCTCGACCCCGCTGCACGCCCTCACGACGCTCAATGACGCCACATGGAGCGAGGCGGCGCGGGTTCTCGCAGCGCGTGCTCTGCGTGCCTCTGCCGACCGCCCGGCCCAGATTTCGCATGCCTTCCGGGCTGTGCTCGGCCGCGTACCCGCAGCAAAGGAACTGGAGATCCTCAGCCGGGCCCACGACCGGCAGGCAGCGCACTTCGCGGCCCGTCCGGCAGACGCCGCCGCTCTCGTTTCCGTCGGCGCTGCCCCGCGGGAGGAATCGCTCGACCCCATCAGCCATGCCGCCATGGCATCGGTCTGCCTTGCCATTCTGAATCTCGACGAAGCGCTCAGCCGCGAGTGAACCGGGTGTCCAAAGGCTCCTACGCATTTGTGGAGGGCGGGATTGACCAAAGCGGACGCCATCCGGTACGCTGGGTCCCTGCCCATGTTTCCGGGCACCCCCTTTTTTATGAAATGCGCTCATTCTGCCGTGGCGGCTTTGCTGGGAATGCTTGTGTCCGCAGAGGCGCAGCTGGTGATCAATGAAATTCACTACCGCCCGGGCAGTGGTTATCCGGAGAAGACAGGACTGGAATTTGTCGAGCTATACAATCCCGGCATCGATCCTGTCGTCGTGGGAGGCTGGTCCTTCACCAGCGGCATCCGCTATGTTTTTCCAGCGGGAACGGTCATTCCACCCGATGGCTACGCAGTCGTCGCCGCGGATCCGGCCGCGGTGGCCGCCCAATGGGGCATCACCGGCGCGCTCGGGCCATGGGCCGCAGACACCGGTCTCGCCAACAATGGCGAACGGATCCGACTCTCGCGGCCAGGGGCAGCCGCCGGAAGCGAAGTGACCGTGGCCGAGGTCAGCTATGCCACGGAAGGCGACTGGGGCGACCGCGTCATTGAGACGGTCTACAATGGCTGGTCGTGGTCCAGCGCCGGCGATACAGGGGTTTCCATCGAACTGATGCACCCGGGCCTTGCGACGGGCAGCGGACAGAATTGGCGACCCTGTCAGGCAGCCGGCGGAGCGACACCGGGTCGTGTGAATTCGGTGCGCACCGCCACGGTCGCTCCCATCATTTCCGCGGTCCGCCACGAACCGGTCGTGGCGAATCCAGCTCAGGCGGTCACGGTGCGGTGCTCCGTGGCATCGCTGGGAACGGTTTCCGCGGTGCTGCACTGGCGCAATGCCACCGGAACCACAGCCCAGGGATTCACAGCCGCACCCATGACATCCGATGGCGCGGCAGGATGGCGGGCCACCGTACCGCCGCAGCCGGATAAGTCCGTGATCGAATTCTATGTGGCTGCCAGCGATGCCCATGGCACGCGCACCTGGCCCGCCGCCGCCGCCGGATCGCAGCAGGCCAATGCGCATTTCCTCGTCGACCGCGAAGTCCCCGGGCCCGCGGATTCCTTTTACCGCCTTGTCCTCACCGGAGCCGACAACGCAGCCTTCGAATCCCTCGCGTCCTCTAATCCCGGAAGCGACCGGCAGTTCAACGCCACCCTGATCACTTCGCAGGCCGGCAACCACACGGTGCGGTACCGTTCGTCCATGCGCATCCGCGGCAACAGCAGCCGGAATTATCAATTCAAACCATTGCGCATTTCCATTCCCAATGACGCCCCATGGGACGGAATCACCGACTTCAATCTCAATCCGAAGTATCCATGGCTGCAGTTCATCGGAATGAAGATGTTCCGCGCCGCCGGACTGGCTTCTTTCGATGTCCTGCCCGTGGAACTGCGCCGCAATGGCGTCGAACAGACGTCCGGTGGCAGCAGCGCCCAGGATTACGGAAAATGGGTGCGCATGGAGGAACTGAGCGGCTCCATGGCCGATCGCCAGTGGCCCTCCGCATCGTCCGGCAACCTCTACAAGAAAGGAAGACCGGATGAATTCTGGAGGGCCACCCAGCCGACCCCCGCAACCCCGGACGGCCTGCTCGATGGATGGTCGAAACAGAACAATGGAGCCGCCAACGACTGGAGCGACCTCACGGGTTTCTTCCTCGCATGGCAGAGGGCCGTCGCGCCCTACTTTACAGGCGAAACCCTCAACGATGCCGATACCGGAACATGGACGGGGAATTCCATGACCGATGAGGAAATCGAGTACCTCGGAGCCGTCGCCGATACACAGCAATGGGCCCGCTGGTTCGCCATGATGACCATTCTCCAGTCGAACGAAACGAACATCTCCAATGGTCAGGACGATGACTATGCCGCCTACTTCCGCCCGGAAGGAGCGACGGCCCGGCGCATGACGCTGCTGCCGCACGACCTTGATACGATTCTCGGCCGCGGGGACAGTCCGCTGGGTGCCACGGCCCGCGGGCTTTACGACATGACGGCTGAAAGTTCGGTCTTCAAGCCGCTGCTGCCGCTCATCGGGAATTCCACGACCACGGGCAATGCCGGCTTCCGCGTGTTCTACCACAATACGATCCGGCAGATCCTCGGCAGTACGCTCAACGCGGATCCTGCGTCAGGAAGCGTGCCGACCGCACACGCCTTCATCGATAACCACCTCACGGGCTGGGTCCCGGAATCGGTGCGCACGGATCTCAAATCCTTCATGACCGCCCGCCAGGCCCACCTCCTGAGCCTCATCGGAAGCCCCGCCCTGCCCCCCGGCACACCCACAGCCACGGGCTCGCTCACCCGCGCCCTGAGCGGGGTCGTCCTCAACGAGATCCTCGCATCCAATGCGAGCGCACACGCAGCCGGGGGCGGATTTCCGGACATCATCGAAATCCGCAACGGTGGACCCACCGCGGT
This sequence comes from Verrucomicrobiota bacterium, assembly GCA_039795165.1. Classification (GTDB taxonomy): domain Bacteria; phylum Verrucomicrobiota; class Verrucomicrobiia; order Verrucomicrobiales; family V1-33; genus V1-33. The sequence goes on from JBDKER010000012.1 coordinate 22,549, forward strand.
CGACCTCGGAGGCATGACCCTGACCGATGACCTCGCGTCGGCCACTCGCTTCACTTTCCCGGGAGGTACCGTGGTGCCTGCGGGCGGCATCGTCGTGGTGCACGCCGGTGGCGATGACGCCGTTCAGGGCTTCGAGGCGGGCTTCGCTCTCGATGAAGGCGGCGAAACTCTTTACTTCCACGATTCCTTCGGTGCCCTGCGCGATTCCCTCACGTTCGGTCCACAGGTCCGCGATCTGAGCCTGAGCCGCACGGGTGCCAATGGCTCGGTCTGGGCGCTCACGGCCCCGACGGTCGGTCTTCCTAACGGGGCGGCCCTCCCGCTCGGGTCGCCTCAGGACCTGCGCATCAATGAATGGCTGGCAGCTCCCGGTTTCCGCTTCCTGGAGGAATTCGTGGAGATCTTCAATCCGGGCACCCGCCCGGTCCCCATGGGCGGGCTGCGCCTCACGGACGATTTCATCAATGATCCGGCCAGACACGTCATGCCGGCACTCAGCTTCGCGGGCTCGGCTTCCTTTGTGGTCTTCCGCCCGGCCGGCAACTCGGCCAATCCCGCGCGTGCCACGGATCTTCCGTTCCGACTCGATGCGGATTTCGGCTGGCTGGCGATCTCGGGACAGAATGGTGTGCTCATCGACCGCATCGATCTCATGGGACAGGCCCCGGACATTTCGGTGGGACGCAGCCCGGACGGGGGCTCCGCATGGGCGGTGCAGACGCTGGGGACGCCGGGAAATCCGAATCTCGCCCCCCCGGCGGCGGTGCAGGCCCTTCTCGATGGTCTGCGCATCACGGAAATCCTCTACCGCCCGGCTGGCGGCAGCGATTTCGAATTCGTGGAACTGCGCAATGTCTCGGCGGGCACGCTCGACCTCTCGGGCGTGCGCTTCAGCGAGGGCATCAGCTACGAGTTTCCAGCGGGGGTTCAGCTCGCCGCCGGAAGGTTTCTGGTGGTCTGCCGGAACCGGGAAATGTTTGCCGCTCTCTGGCCGGCTGCCACCGGTGTCCTCGCTCCGGGTCAGTTCACCGGCGCGCTCGATAACAGCGGAGAAACCATCAGCCTCACTCTGCCGGCCCCATGGCGCGCCAACATCCTCTCGTTCCGCTACGAGCCAGCATGGGAACCTCTCGCGGCCACCGCCGGACATTCGCTCATGACAGTCGATGCCGCCACCACACCCGCCCGCGACTGGAGCCTGCAGGAAACATGGACGGTTTCCTCCCAACCCGGTGGATCGCCAGGCAGCGCAGGCCCGCCGGTCATCACAAGCCCGCTCACAGCCGCCACCGTAACCGGCGATGCCTTCACCTACCAGATCACCGCAACCCGCAGCCCAACCTCGTACGGTGCCTCCGGCCTTCCTCCCGGCTGGACGATCGACGGAACTTCCGGACTGCTCTCGGGCACATCGGGCGCTGCAGGCACGTGGACCATGGACATCTGGGCGGCCAATGAAGGCGGCTCCGACCAGAAACCACTGACACTCACCGTGGCGGCCTCGGGTCCGCTGGCTTCCCTGCAATGGGATCACGTGCCCGCCGTCGCTTCGGCTAGTGACCCCTTCGCGGTCCGGCTCACGGCACGCGACGCCAAGGGCCGCCTCGTCCTCGAAGATGCCGGACCAGTCACCCTTTCCGCCACCGTCCCCGGCACCACTGCATCGACCATCGTCTTCAGCGAAATGAGCGAGCAGAACCCGGACCGCTTCGAAATCACCAACGTCAGCAACCGCGTCATCGACACTGCGGGCTGGCGTGTCTTCGTCGGCCACAACAATCAGCCCATCACCCAGTACTTCAACGTCCAGTGGAACCTGCCGGCCTCCCTCTCGCCAGGCCAGACCATCCTTGTGCTGGACACCGCCAGCAGCAGCCTGCCCGGCGTCTTCTTCGGCGGCGATTTCCTCTGGGCCACCAATAGCCGCGGCTGGGCCCTCATGGTCGATGCCGCCAACCGGCCCGTGGATTTCATGATCTGGGCCCACAGCGAGGCCGACATGGACACCGGAACCATCACCATCGGCACGAACCCCATCCCCGTGCGCTCGCTCTGGAAGGGCCCCGCCCTCCCCGCCCTCAATAACCGCGCCGCCCGCCGCAACGGTTCCGCCGACCGCGACGACCTTTCGGACTGGGAAATCATCGCCCCAGCCGACGGCACATGGGGCACCCTCAACCCCACCCTCTCCATCCCATGGGCGTCGGCGGAACCACTCACCCTCTCTCCATCCACCGTCTCGCTTTCCCAAGGCGAATTCTGCGGCTGGCTCACCATCGGTTCCCCCGGAAATGCCGAACTCACCGCCACCATGGGCGGCCGCTCCACCCGTAGCTCCACCGTCGCCCTCGCCCCCGTTCCCCTCGACAGCGACGGCGATGGCATGCCCGATGGATGGGAATCCAACTACGGCACCAACCCATTCCTCCCCGACGCCCAGGCCGACCCCGACGGCGATGGCCTCCGCAATTCGGACGAATTCCACGGCAGCACCCTTCCCCTCGACCGCAACTCCGGCCGCTTCTCCCTCTCCGTCGACCGCCTCCCCGATGGCAGACTCGGCTTCTCCATGAATGGCCAGCAGGGCATACCATACCGCCTCATGTGGACTGATGGATCCCAACCATGGGCACCCGTCCCCGGCGGCTCCATCCTCCCCTCCGGACCACCCCCACACTCCCTCACCACCCAACCTCCCCAAGGCAGCGATTCCCGCGCCTTCTTCCGGACCGAACTCATCCTCCCGAAATAAATGCACGCGGCCCACCGCCATTCGTGGGCTCAACCCTCCCGGGGTCCGCTTCGGGATACCAAAAAGCCCCGGCATCCTCGCATTTCCTAGCGGAGACGCCGCTAGCCCCACCCAGCACCGCGCCGACGAGCAAAAATCTCGCTTCGCCGGAAACTGCCTCACTCTTCCGACACTTCCGTCCACCAAAACAGGCTTGTCTCACTTTTGAGAACTGCAGGGAGCCCACAGCGAAAAGGTCCGGCCGTCTGTCAGTCGCTCTAGCGGAGACGCCGCTAGCCCCACCCAGCACCGCGCCGACGAGCAAAAATCTCGCTTCGCCGGAAACTGCCTCACTCTTCCGACACTTCCGTCCACCAGAACAGGCTTGTCTCACTTTTGACAACTGCAGGGAGCCCACAGCGAAAAGGTCCGGAGCAGCGAAAAGGTCCGGCCGTCTGTCAGTCGCTCTAGCGGAGACGCCGCTAGCCCCGCCCAGCACCGCGCCGACGAGCAAAAATCTCGCTTCGCCGGAAACTGCCTCACTCCTCCGACACTTCCGTCCACCAGAACAGGCTTGTCTCACTTTTGACAACTGCAGGGAGCCCACAGCGAAAAGGTCCGGCCGTCTGTCAGTCGCTTCCCGAAAAGCAATCTCCGGCACAAGCAACGCCACCTCCACAAAAGGTCTGGCCTTTTATCCGCTGGAGAACCGTGGAGAGCGCCCAGCGAAGAGGTCCCAGCGAAGAGGTCTGGCCTTTTGTCGCACATCGGAAAGGTCTCATCGGAAAGGTCTGGCCAGCTGTGATCGCCCGTTCCAGCAGGCCATGGCGCCGGACAGACGGCAGAAGGTCTGTCCATTTGTTGGAAATCAGAGGCCGGAGACACCCGAAACTCTCTTGGGCACGGCGATCCGGGCGGAACCTTGGGCGACTTTCTGAAGCCGACATCCAAGACCGGAAACGGCACCCATCCCCAAGAGGTCTCATCCCCAGGAGGTCAGGCCTTTAATAGGGGGAATCTCTCCGCTCGGTCGCCCCCAGCGTCCCCAACGGGAGCGGCACGGTCGGAAATGGTCTGTCCAATAGTAGCTGCGAACAAAACGGCCTGCGCGAACGCTTAATCCGCACCTTCAAAGAGGAACTGCGAAGAGGTCTGTCCTATTGTCCGCGTCCCGCCCGAATCCACGAATTAGTCTGACCTGTCGTAAGGATCGCTGGTTCAGGCCGCCTATTTGGTGAGTTGGCAGAAGGTCTGGCCATTTGTTGGAAATCCAACGGGAGCGGCACGGTCGGAAATGGTCTGTCCAATAGTAGCTGCGCAATAGGGACACACCCGAAAAGGTCTGTCCCATTGTCTGGTACGACGACCATTAGAACAGACCTCTGATTGGGTGGTTCTCCGGGACGGAGGGTGCCTTGGGTCATTAGGGGGTTGGCGCGGTTGAACCGGGCGAGGGCCATCGACCTTTCCGCGACGATGGCTCCCGCCGTGGCAGGCTCGTGGGTCGGTGATTTAACGCAGAATTCACGGTTGGATGACGCTGGTTTCGCATGGGCTGTGCAGATTGCGTCAGGAGGCTTTCTGTCTCCTTCATCCAAACAACCATCATGAAACACTTCGCACTTCCCCTCGCCCTGCTCTGCACATTGTCGGCCCGGCTGACCGCCGGGACACCTGTCGTGACGACCCCGTCGGTCCCGCCGCTGCCTGCGCCTGCGCCGGCCATTTCCCTCTGGGATGGATTCTATGTCAAAGCATTCGGAGGCACAGGCGGTCTCACTACCGATTCGTTTACCCTCGATGGTTCGTCCACATCTGCCGACTATGGTGTTGGTTGGCTGGCGGGCATGAGTCTTGGCAAGCAGTTCACGGACAACTTCAGTCTTGAGGTGGAATGGACGTACCGCAGCAACGATCTTGATGGGGTGCGGCGGGGTTCGTCGCGGGTGGGCGGCGGCGATCTCGCCTCCACGGGACTCTTCCTCAATCTCGGCTGGACCTTCAGTGGGTGGGGTGCCGCGGGCTCGCGCTGGCGGCCCTACGCGGCCATTGGCGGGGGATTCCTCGAGGAGGTGGACATGGATCTGACATCTGCGGGCATCGAAGATGTTTCCGACACATGGGTGCCAGCCATTCAGGGAATCATCGGGCTTGAGAAGGAACTCGGCCGCCGCTGGTCGTTTTATGGAGAAGCCCGCTACCTTTATGCTGGCGATACCGATCTGAGTGCGGAATCCGGAGCGCGCCGGAACGTGACGGTGGATTACCAGGGATGGTCGGCATTGCTCGGGCTCCGTTTCAATTTCTAAGACCAGGAAGACACCCGATCAGGGGGTCGGCGGGTCACCTTCCGCAAAAGCGTCGGCCTCGCTCTGCCGATGGAGCGGATCATTCTGCGCCGCCGTGCCGTATAAGAAGGTGACCCGCCCCTCCCCCGATCGATGTGATTTTTCCGGCTAGTCGTTCCTGCGACGCCACCGCTATGCCATCTCAAACCACCGCTGCCTTGCCTCTGCTGCTTGTGGAGGACGATGCCGACCTCGCCGCTACGGTGGAGGAGTATCTGGTCCGGCGCGGCTGGGAGGTGGAATATGCGGCCAATGGGGCGCGGGCGCTCGCCATGCTTCTTGATCGTTCCTATGCGCTCATGGTGCTCGACCAGCGTTTACCGGGCATTCACGGACTCGACCTCTGCCGCCGCGTGCGGAGCGGGGTCGCCCCGCAGCTTCCGATTCTGATGCTGACGGCGGCCGACGCCCTCGAGGACCGGCTCGCGGGATTCGCAGCCGGAGTGGATGACTACCTCGTCAAGCCATTTGCCCTCGCTGAACTCGCGGCGCGGCTCACGGCGCTGGTGCGTCGCTCAAGCGAGGGACGCGCTCCCGCAGAACCCCTCCTGCGCTATGCCGATGTGGAAATGGACCTGTCGCTCCGCGAGGTCCGCCGCGGGGAACGTCGGCTCGAACTCACGCGCATGGGCTTCACCATCCTCGAACTGCTCCTGCGCCGGGCACCCGCGGTAGTGTCGCGCAGCGATCTGGAACGACACCTCTGGGGCGAGGAACTTCCCGGCAGCGATGCCCTCCGAACTCATATCCACGCCCTGCGTTCCGCCCTCGATCCGCCCGGAGCACGCACGCTCCTGCACACCCACCGCGGCGTCGGTTGGCAACTCCAGGTGGGCCCCCCATGATCCCACGCACGCTCCAGGCCCGTATCGCCCGGCACTTTGTCCTGTTCGCCACCGTACTCGCGGCGGTGCTTACCTTCGGTGCTCTCCAGTTGCTCATGGAAACCGAAGACGCCGTGCTCGACCGCTACCTTAGCCAGACCCTGACCGCCCTCCCCAACGGCAGCCCTGGCGTCCCATGGCTCACCGACTTCTCTTCGCCTCAGAACCTCAAGGACAGGATCGCCCTCGCGGACGTGCCCACCAGTGGATGGCATGAAATTTTTGCCTCCGCCGATGGCCGCCGGGCCCGCCACATACGGAGCTGGCGCGACCGTCTGGCCGTCTGGGCGGACCGCGGCATGGAGAGCGAGTACCGGCTGCTCGCTTCCACCAACGCAGCGACCGGAGAATCCACTTGGCGGCTCGTCGACCTGCAGTCGCTCGAGTACACGGAAGGCGAAACCCCGCGGCTGACGCAGCGGCTCCTCTTCATAAGCGCAGGCACCCTCCTACTCGTGTGGCTGCTCAGCCGCCGACTTGCCCGCTCTGCAATGGCCCCGGTCGTCGACCTCACTGCCCGCGTGCGCCAGCACGGCCTGGACGACGCCCCGCTCGCCGCTCCCGGGGCCTCCGATGAAGTGGCTCAGCTCGCCCGCGCCCTCGACGACGCGTGGCAACGCGAACGCGACGCCCTCGAGCGCGAACGCCAGTTCATCGCCGATTGTTCCCATGAACTGCGGACCCCACTCACCGTGCTCAGCGGGGCGCTCAGCCTGATGCAGGAGGAAACCCCGGCCCGACCGGAACTGCTTGCGAGGCTCCAGCGCGCGAGGCAGCGACTAGAAGGCGTTGCCCGAACCTTTCTGGTCATGGCCCGCGAGGAACGCCGCCGCACCGAACGCAGCCCGCAGCGCCTCACGGAAATCATCTGCGAATGCCTCGCCGAACAGCAGCTCCTCTTTCCCCAGCGCCGCCTCGAAACCGTTCTCTCCATCCCTCCCGAAACCACCATCGAGGCCCACCGCGAAGTCCTCCTCGTGCTCTTCGGTAATCTTCTCAGCAATACCTTCCAGCATTCCACGGCCGCCCGCCTCACCATCGTCTTCAGCCCGAACCCAGTCCCCCATCTCCACTTCGCCGAATCCCCATCTGCCACCGTGCCCACTCACGAGCGCTGCACCTCCGGCTACGGCATCGGGCTTCCCCTCGTCCGCCGCCTCGCACACCAGCAAGGCTGGCACCTCGATGAATCCCCACACCCACCAACGTCCATCATCCTCTGGTTTTCGCAGAAACCAGCAGCTCAACCCAGCAGCAGGCAGCTGCTTGAAACCAGCACTCCCTAACTACTTCGCGGGATCTCCCCTTCCCTACAGATCCGCAAAATAGTCGGAATCGACCCGCTTCACCTCGTAAACCGACGCAGTCGTCACGCCGACGCCATAACGCAACCCTGCACCAGCAAGTCTTGGGGAAACTTCCAATATTCCGAAGGGTTCTGGCAGGCTTGGCGGAAAACCGATGGACCCCGCCATCGGGATCGAAGCGACTCACGACGGATCCCCACGCCTCGGCTCCATGAACTTTCGCACAGCGTCATTGACCACAGAGCGCTGCCGCTCGGACAGTCTGGCGCGTGCCGCCAGCCATGAATCGTGTGCACTCTTCACCAAATCACCGACCGAATTCGGAAGACGCTCGGAGATGGGCACGTAAATCCCGGACTCGGGAGCTAATGCCGACGCGGATCGCGCTTCACTCCGCGCTTCGTCCAGACAACCGACCAGGATTACTCTACCCATCTTTACCACCAGATCATGTCCCTCGGAGGTTTCAAAGGTGGCATAATTGACTGCCCGAGCTAAATAGTACGAAGTGAATCCCGGAGACAAGTCCGTCAGAACTACATGGTGATCAAGCATCAGAATCATCTGTACCGAATGAGCACCAAGATCATGACGTTCCCCACGGAGAAACTCAGCCCAGGCCTGGAGCGCTCGATCAATCGATCTCCTCGCGTCCAGTGAACTAGCCCCTCCCTGCCCTCGATGCAGCATGCTCGTCAATGCGCGCCACGTCACCGATACCACAAACCGCGCCAGCCAACCGCCATACTCGAATGCTTCACTTCCCAGTCTCCCCTCTGTCAGCGGTCGCCATATCTGCTGCGCGAAACGTCCCTCCCATACAGAGAATCGATCTTCACACGCTCCGCACAGCAATTCATGCTTCGGACCATCAGTAAGCCTCTGGTTCGGACCGCTAGTTCCTCGAAGATATCCCGTCGGTGAAGTTCTTTTCAGATACTTGATCACAAACGCGGGAATGACGTGACTCTGCTCCTCGCAGTAGCTACTACGGCAAAGAGCACAAGGAATTTCGCTGTTTCTCACTGACAAGCGGTACTCACGTGGGCACTTTGAAAAAGTGCAAGGGGATGATGCGCCTATCCTTTGATTTAGCCGTCTTCGGTCGGTGCCGATGCTGGTTATCGGGGACTGTCAGCATCGGAACGCTGCGCTGTCGTACTGTCCGGCAACTGTTGCTCCCATGACCCAAGAAGACGTGTCGGATTCTCAGCAATGATCTTGAGGGCGGTGCGCGTGATTTGCTTGGTTATTTCCGAAGGATTGCCGTTGTTTTGCGTCTTTACCGCACTGGCGAGCAATTCGCAGGCTAATTCTTTATAACGGTAATCCATAGCAACGTTGTGAAGAAGCACTGCCTTTCTAATGCAATATGGTAAGGTTGCTAGTAGAATCAGGTGATGAATTAAGTAGATTGTGAGTTTTGTTTCGTACTTGTAGGGTGCCCCCGGGGTTGGCTGCGGGGATGCCGTATCAAATGATGCAAAAGAGAAAACTGCCATAAAGAGAAATACAAGGAAAAACAAAAATGCTGCATATGTAAGCTGGCATTTTGTCTCAGCTAGTTTGGCTGCTATTCCTTCTATGCTTGGAGTTATATTGTTATTACCCGATTGTGTAGGATCAGTATTATGCATATTGCAGTAGTTGTATTTTAGTTTACCACTTTGGCTTCCACCTGCGTCGCTGATATGACCTCGTGATGTTTGAAGGGCGGTATTTCGGGCGCCAGATGATCGCGGCTAGGGTAGCGAGGGAGATTGCGGACAGAAACCAAACAGTTATCTTAGCGACTTGGTCTTCGCCATCCGGAGTTTCGCCCGGGCTTCTGGCTTTTCTCACCAGCGTCCAGATAATGAGGATTATCCAAAGGCACTGGAACACCGCTGGGAGAGAGTCTGTTCCGAAGAAGTTTCGTAGCCACTTGTTGTCCTCATTCCATAAATGAAGCTTCGGTCCCGACGCGGCTTTTTGGGATTGAAACCATTCGGTGATTTCCGAGAGTGCCACATTGGCTCGTCGTACGGCGTAGAAGATCGTGGAAGACGTCAGGGACCCGACGGTGCACAGAAGGATAATCAGGTTTAGGACTTCTTGACGGCTTTTTTCCTTTTTTGCGTCGCTTTCTTTTGATTCAACCAGTTTTCCCGGGACGCGAGGCTTGGTTGGATCTGCGGCGGTGACCTGCTGCGCATTTTGAGGGCCGATCGAATCCACGGTCGGGAGCGGGTTCGCTACGGTTGAGATGGGTTCTCTCCCACAGCAGCATTGATTTTTCTTCGGGTCTTCCTGAGAGTTAATCTCGAAGTATTTTACGAGCAGGACAAAGAGGGCGGCCAGCAGCGCAGCATGTGTGGCTAGAAGCCATGTGATCCGGTGGTTCACGAGGTCGTTCTCGTGCTCCACAACTGATCTGGCGAGCTTCCATGCTTCGAATGGATCTTCGTTCGGTTTCGACATCTGTGGCGAATGGGGATGGGACGGTAATCAGGATTCCTAAATGAACTGCAGTCGTTGCTTCGGTGGCCATCGGTTGCACTCAGGCTTCCGGGATTCAATGTGCGCCCGATCTGTTTGGGTTTCTGGCGTTTGCGACGTGTGGGTGTCTCCTGTATTTTCGCAATTTCCCCCAAAACATTACCGAAAATATATTACCTCTCGTCGGGTAAGGCATTCCGCGCCCCCCTTTCTAGGAGTTTTTCTTATGTAGCTGGTGTTTAGGGTCCTACAGGGAGTTCGAGCGTCTCCCTGCGACGGTTCCCGGCCCTGCTCATTTTTCCGCTGGCGGGGGTTGTGCTGATTGGCGGAGAATCTCTGGATGAAGCGATTGCTGACATGGTTGCTGGGGGTTGGCGTGCTGGTGGGGGTGGGTTGGGCACTTTGGCCTGGGGCCGTGGGTGTGGAGGTTGGGGTGGTGAGCCGTGGGGCGATGGAGGCCGTGGTCGTAGCGGAGGGGCGGACGAGGGTGAAGGATCGGTATGTGGTTTCGGCTCCGCTGGCGGGGCGGCTGGGAAGGATTGGGTGGAAGCCGGGGGATCGGGTGGAGGCGGGTCGGACGGTGCTGGCGGTGCTGGCGGCCACACCGGTGGAACTACTCAATGCGCGCAACCGGGCCGAAGCCGAAGCGCGGGAACGGGCGGCGGGAGCGGCGGTGAGTCAGGCCGCATCCTTGCGGGAACAGGCGGTCATCCGGCGCGATTTTGCGGTGCGGGAACGGGAACGGATTGCGGAAACCGTGCCCGGCGGCGGGGCATCGCAGGCCGATCTGGAATCGGCCGAGCAACGGGAGCGGACGGCGGCCGAGGGCGTGAGGGCGGCTGAATTTGGGGGGCGCGTGGCTGAATTCGAGTGGGCGCAGGCGCGGGCAGCGCTGGAGTTCACCGATCCCACCCGTGAGGGCGGCGGGGACGCAGCGCGGTTCGAGATCCGCGCCCCGATTGATGGGGTGGTCTTCCGGGTATTTGAGTCGAGCGACACCGTGGTAACGCCGGGAGAACCACTCCTCGAGTTAGCAGATCCGGCCCAACTGGAGGTCGAGGCTGATGCGTTGACTGCGGATGCCGTGGGGCTGCGCGTGGGGACGGCAGTGCAGGTGCGGTCGTGGGGAGGCGAGGGCGCTCTTCCGGCGCGCGTGCGCGTGGTCGAGCCATCCGCCTTCATGAAGGTTTCGGCTCTGGGGATCGAGGAACAGCGCGTGCACGTGATCTGCGATTTTACCGGGCCGCCGGAGTCGCGTCAGTCTCTGGGGGATGGGTACCAGGTCGATGCCGCTTTCGTCGTCTGGGAAGGCAAGGATGTCGTCCAGGTCCCGGTCGGTTCCCTCTTCCGTTCCCGCGGCGCGTGGTCGGTTTTTGTGATCGAAGCCGGCCGGGCCCGGGAGCGGGTAGTGGAATTAGGCCCACGCAACGATTCCGTGGCGGCAGTGCTGAGCGGACTGGCCCCCGGACAATCCGTCGTGCTGTATCCCGACGATCAGGTCCGCGTCGGCGGCCGCGTGCAGCCGCGCTGAGCAACCCTTATCCCACCTGGGACAAGAGAGCAGGGCGCTGCCCGACAAATGGCCAGACCTTTTGTGGCTGTGCAGGAGCGAGGCGACCTTTCATCAAAACGATGCATCGCATGTTCGTGCTCGATAATGGCAATTATCGAACGGCAATTATCGGACAGACCTTTTCGCGACACGACGGATCGAGCCGCAATCGGTCTGTCCCATAGTCGTTTGATGGGGTGGTCTTCCGGGTGTTTGAGTCGAGCGACACTGTGGTAGCTCCGGGAGAGGCGCTTCTCGAGTTGGCGGATCCGGCGCAGCTTGAGGTGGAGGCAGATGTTTTGACGGCGGATGCCGGGGGGCTGCGTGTGGGGACGGCAGTGCAGGTGCGTTCGTGGGGTGGCGAGGGCGCTCTTCCGGCGCGCGAATGGCGACAATCGGACAGACCTTTTCGCGACACTTCCGGCGCGCGAATGGCGACAATCGGACAGACCTTTTCGCGACACGGCGGATCGGGCCGCAATCGGTCTGTCCCATCGGATAATGGGACAGACCTTTTCGTGATGTCCGTCAGGTCCGACAAGCTATCTGTCCAGGAGCCATGCATGGTCCGCCTTGCACTGACGGGAAATATCTTTGCAATTGGTTACACGCGCAGCACGTGCAACACGCTATATTGCAGGATCGGTGACATCGTGCCCGCGAAGAGGTCTGTCCAACTGTGGGAGTCGTGGCGCGATAACAGGACAGACCTTTTGCGTCCGGAGAGTAGGACGAGGCATCGATCGATCGTGGCACTGGACGCGAATCTCGTTGTGCAGGTGCCGACCGCGAAGAGGTCTGTCCAGTAGTCTGCCCTGTCCTGATAAATGGACAGACCTTTTGCGGGCACCCTGTCGGACGCGAAGAGGTCTGTCCAACTGTCGGAGTCGTGGCGCGATAACAGGACAGACCTTTTGCGTCCGGAGAGTAGGACGAGGCATCGATCGATCGGGGCACTGGACGCGAATCTCGTTGTGCAGGTGCCGACCGCGAAGAGGTCTGTCCAGTAGTCTGCCCTTTGCGTCCGGTGGGAGTCGTGGCGCGATAACAGGACAGACCTTTTGCGTCCGCGCAACCACCCCCCGGAGGCGCTCGCGGTCGATGTGAGTATAACGGGCTGTAGTGGCCAAACTGCGGTGGCCGAGCAGCTCCTGCAATTCCCGGATATTGCGGCCGCGTTCGTTGAGCAGCAAATTGGCGGCGCTATGCCGTAGGCCGTGGGCGCTGATAACAGGAACCCCGGCGGCTTGGCACGCTGCCGCCAGCCGTCGATTGAAGGCCTGATTGCTAATAGGGGTTCCGTCCCGTCCCGGAAAAACCAGTTCGCTCCCAGCAAATTCCACGGCCCCCCGGCGAAGGCGCATTCCTTTGAGGCCTTCAAGAAAAATAGCCCACTCTCGAAGGGAATCCGAGAGCCGCGGCACGAGCGGAACATCGCGGTATTTCCCACCTTTCACCCTGAGCCGGGCGGCCGTGAAGTCCCCTGCCCCGCTGCGGACCAGCCGGTCGGTGGAAAGCAGCGCCCATTCATGAAACCGGCAGGCTGTAAAAAACAGCGCTTCGGCCAAATGCGCGGCCAGCCTCCCAAAGTAATCCGTCCCCAGCTCCCGCAATGCCAGGAGCACCATGGCCAGATCCGCCGCTTCGAGAAAGTGAATTTCCTGAGCGTCCGGACGGAACCGGGGCGCAAGGCAATCCCGGAACGGATTAGGCTTGTCGAGCACCTTGTAGAGGAACGCGATGCCCGCCTTCACCTGCAGGTGGTGGGAGGCGGAACGGTTTCCGGTGAGGTCCTCATAGTAGAACAAAGCCCTTTCACGGGGCAATGATCCCAAATCGAATCCTTCGGCCGTGGTCCATGCCACCAGTTTGAGCCAGGTGCGGCGGTAGGCGGCCATCGTTGGGACGGCTAATTCCCGTTCCTTGGCGGCGGCGAGGACGCGCTCGAGGACGGTGGCAACATTTGGGGAGGACATCGGAAAATGATGCCCGGCCTTCCGGGAATATCAATTATTATTGTGCAATCTGTGAGTTCCGCAACCCGGGATCGACCCCCTTTTCCACCGCAATTGCTGATCGCGCAAAACTCGGAATCGAGAAATCAGAGCTTCCCGCTCTCGAAGAACTCTTGGAAGAGAACGCTAAGGGGGCTTAGCCCCTGCTCTAATTCACCGTTCTTTCTCTGGCGCGGTGCCGACTCATGAACCAAAAGCATCCTACCCCCGCTAGGAGCATTGATGATGGTTCTGGCACAGGGCGGAGCAACACCTGATGAAACGTTCTGTCGGAACGCTGAAAGCCCGTTCCTAGAATCCAGCCGTCATCGTTGATGTCCGCGGCGTCGGTGATGAACCAGTCATTTACAGCGTCACCGATGAGATTGTCGATCCCAGTTAGGCCGTTTTCCGCATCCCAGTAGAATGCGGTATCCGAAGGGATTCCAAAGATGCTTCCGCCCATTCGAGTGGCTCCAATGATTGACCCAGCGTCATTGATATCATATGCCCTCAATCCTGTCCCGTCGGGAGTAATCCAAGTCAGTTCCATCGTAGAGACATCAAAGGCAAAAGCGCGGCCGTTGGCAGAGCCGGTGACGAGGCCCGCGTTATTAACGGCCGTTGCCTCACCAAAGATGGCGGTGCCCTCATCGGTGATGGCTTCCATCCCCGCACCATCAGTGTAAAAGAACGGAACGGTATTGCCGTTGACATCCACACTACGGCCCACCACGACTCCAACGTCATTGAGTTCTGCGCCTCGCGCAAATCCAGAACTATGCCCTAGATTTCCAAGATTAATCCAGCCCGCTCCTTGCGAATACAACCAAGCGCTCGTCTCATCATTGTCGCTATTCAGTCCTGCTGCCAGCACCTGCCCTACCTCGTTAATGGTGGTTACGATTGCATTCTGGCCCGCAGGCTTTCCAAGGCTGGACCATCCTGCGCCTGGTGTGTAGAGAAACGGTTCGTGACTCGTGCTATTGGTCTCGAATACGTTGTTGTAAACCGATTGCACAATCTGCCTTGTTTCGTTGAAATTAAGGCCATTGCCTGTGTTGCCTTGGCCAACCGCGTTTGGAATCGCTGGGATATCAAGCCGGGGAGAGCCCCCCAGCCCGGTAAAGGCGAATAATTGCCCTTCCACGGCATTACCCGAAAATACGGAACCATCATTTGTCAACCTCCCGGCCCTCTCAACTGGTGAGTTCAAAGGGTATAGGTCCGCAACTTTACTCACCTCATAGCGCGGCAATTCCGCCCCGACCACAAAGTGGGAAGCCAAGAAGCAGCAGATCGCAACAATGGATGAAACTCTCATTGAAGATTGAGAACACTGATAGGCCAGTGCACTCCGTTTTGAGTATCGTAGCCTTGAGCCTTATAACGATCCTCAACAAAGAGGATGCGTTTCTCGCCATTGAGGGTGATGATATTCACACCTTCTGGCCGGACGGCGTAAGGCGACAGATCTGCCACCACCCGCACAGGGGTGGCCGTGATACTATCCCAGCGGTAAAGGCTGAATTTTTCCCGGCCAGTTTCATTTTTTAGTGGCCCACCATTCGCGGCTCCACCGACGATGAGATAAGCTCCGTTCGTGCCTCCCGCATTCTTCACCGCCGGGCACCATTGTATGCTGCGGATACCTTGGCCATTCAGGTCGAGTTGTTTGAGACTCTGGAACCCGCCAGCAGCAGCGGTCCATACTCCAGAGGAAGGCAGCATGGCGTTTGATGCATTGCTGAAGACGAGGGCGTAAGCATTACCTGTCGTCCGGTTATTCAGGGGCGAGCGCAGCCCGACCACGATTTCCGACTGACTCTTAATTGCCAGTCCCTCGACGCTAATAGGATGGAAATCCTGCTGTTTCGGACTGTAGCGCCAGACGGCAAGTTCTTCGCCCAAATTGACGTAATGTAAAAACACGCCGGACTGAGTCAGATGGTTATGTGATGCTTGAAGGTATTTGGCCGATGATTGCGTCTGTGTTTGATTGGCCGCATTTTGAGTAGGGGGGTGTGGGCTTTCTGCGGCAGTGTGGAAAATTCCACCCTCTCCTTCAAACCGCGTGGAGTCAAAATCGAACCGCTTGCCTCTCGGGCCACCATCCCAAGCCCGGCCCTCAGTATTGTTCGTCAGTATGTCCCGGGTGTAGGTTTGATAAATGTCTACCTCGGTAAGATTTGGGCTGGTTGGCAAGAACAACCTTACATTGTCGCTTCCAGCTCCCAATCCGAACGGAAAGTTGATCGTGAGAAAGCTGCGCGGCTGAATGATACTATTTGCGGCAATGAACCTATTCGCATCATTAGACCGGTCCTGCTCATCCATGACAACCAGACCGCCGATGTTAATCGCTTGACCTGCAGGATTAAAAAATTCGACCCAATCTGTTCCAACAGCATTAATTTCGTTGATTTTGACTGGAGGTATATTCGTCAGGCTAGCTTGTGCCTCGATTCCCCGACCATAAACCCGCGATCCATTATAAGGCCACGCCTTGAAATAGTAGGTGGCGTTGGCCGTAAGAGTTATGACGGATCCGCCGACGGTAGTTTTGTAGCCCGTGATCTGCTGTCCATCGGCGGGCAGTGTGTCCAGCGTGTAATACGGAAAGTCGGCGCTGGCGGTATTCGCTGGAAGGTGCAGCACATAACCCGCAGTAGCGGCAGGGCCACCGAGCCCGTTGGCCTGATTATAGGGAAGACCAGCTCCGGGCAGATAGGTGGTGCCATTGACAGGTTCTCCGAATTTTGGCGAAGTGCTTATTGCTAGTAGAACGCCGGTGCTCTTAACGGACGCCTGTAGGGCGGTATTCGTGGAGAGTTGGGTTCTCAGCGTGGCCGCCAAACCATTAGGGTTAAAACCAACCGGACTGGTGGTGCTGATTCCGGCCGCGAAAGCATCCATATCCCGCCGTGCAGAGGGAGTCACTGTATTCCATGGTCCATCGTCGGAGTCAAAAAACGTATTGGTTCCGGTGGCGCTGAAGGTCGCATCCACGGGGATGGAAACCATGACTGCCCGGCGGGGATCGTAGTCATTGCTGGGAGGGTCCACCAGCGGATCATAAGTTGTCGGTTCGCTCCCACGGTAATGGTTCACCCGCGTCTGGGAGGAGGTGAGGTAGAGATTTCCGGTGCTACTGTCATACGCCAGTCCTTCCGGGTCTTTGGTTTCCACGGTGCCTTGTTTAATGGACCGGGCAGCGGTGGCATAGGTCGTGCCGGACACCAGATCGCCTGTGGCGGCGGAAATTTCCCAGAAGGTCACATCGTTATATTCGGTTCCTAAAGTGTCCTTGATGGTCTCATCATTGATGATGGCAATTTTGGCATTACCACTCCCCAGTTGACCTAGAAAAGCAACATCACTGGCCTCATCCACACTGGAATAAGTTTTGACCTGACCGCGTTCCCGGCGGTCTATAGTGGGGAACTTTAAACGGGCGACGTGTTCATCCGCGCCCATGTCCGCGCCCGACGCACGCACGGCGATGGCATAACCACGGCGGCGGGCCTCGCCGTCGCTATCCAGCCGGGTGAGGTAGGAAAAGCCAAGAATGCCCGCGGGATTTCCCCTGTCCACGCACTCGCAGCCACGTAGCAGACGCCGCTGACCGCCCGTGAGGGCATCGGTGTCAAAATAGGGAGCGGCGGGATCGGCAGGATTTCCAGAGGTGATATTACCCGTGCCTGTGAATCCCGTGCGGATGCTGGAATACGTCACGGTGGCCGTCCCGCCGGAAGTGAGGCGGATCTGACCACCCGCCCGGCTGCTGGCTCCGGTGTTGGTCACGATGCTGCTGACCAGTGTCAGCGAAGCTCCGGCCCCGATGACCTGCACCTGACCATCTGCCGTATTGCTGGGCACATTGTCCGTGAAGGTGCAGTGCGCGGCTTTCACGGTGGCAGTGCCTGTGATGCGCAGGGCTGCATCCGTGGAAGCGGTGCCGGTGCAACCATCCACAACCACATTAAGCACCACCGGCGAAGCACCGTCGGCCACAATGCCGCTTTTGCTCCCTTGGATCAGCAAATTGTGCATCCAGGCCCCAGTGCCCCCCTGATATTTCACGGCTGCTCCAGATGCGTTTTTAATCGTGAACCCGCTGAGCGTGGTGCCGGTAGTGTTTCCGGAGCCGAGCAGCACGGCCTGAGCAGAGGCGGTTGGCGCTTTGATTATGGTTTCTTCCCGGCTGCCCCGCTGGGCGATCAGGCGGACGTTTTTTGAGGAAAGATCAACAGTCTCATCGTAAGTTCCGGGAGCCACTTGGATGACGTCGCCAGTATTGGCAGCGGTTACCGCTGCCTGAATGCTTGTGAAGGGCAAGTCATAACTGCCATCGGCGAGAGTTGTGGCTTGCGAAGCATAGGCCTCAAGTTTTGCCGTCAGACCAAGAGCATTGGCCGCCTCCACCGTATCATTAAACTTATTTTCTACCCACCATGACACGGGAACCACGTAACGGTTGGTTGGAGGAGCGTTGTTGGGATCAAAGGGCTTGATTGTGGAGTTGTTGGGGTCGCTCCCCGCTGCCGTTTCATCGGCATTGAGATAGCCATCGCTATCCGAGTCGTCGGACAGAAACGGATCCGTGCCGAAGAATTTTACTTCATCCAGATTACTGATGCCATCACCGTCAATGTCCCCTTCCCCACCCTGTGTGTAGGTCGTCGCCACAGAATATTTCAAGCGAATGTACGATCGCTGGCCAGCCGGAGAAAATCCCCAGATGATGTCTGCCCTTCCCCAAGCTCAATAACTGGAGCGTAGGCCCAAGTTTGTAAATCCAGTGAAGTCTGGATGGAATAAACCCGTCCGGCAACACCCTCCCACTTGATTTGATAGACATTGCCCCCGGTGCCGGGTTCAAGGATGACTTGGGCATGTGGCGTTTGCGACAAAGCCTGCATGGGAGTCAAGCATGACAGAGCCAGCACTAAGAACAGGAGAGAAAACAAAAAGTGCTTCATGGGAAAATTCCGGGCTGGGGGCTTCACTTGACGGGCGTGGTGGAATACTGAGTGCTTTGGATCGGCCAGAATCGAATGACCGAATCCTCTGGCGGTTGGGGATTGTCGGCTTCCCATACCCTGCGAGCTTCCTGATCAGCAAGAATTGCAGCGGCGGTCGATTGAATTAGTCCCGATTCCGTGTCATACTTGGCCAACAGCGCCATGAGCGGCTCCAAGGCCTCTTCATTTGTGGAGTCCCCTTTGGTAAGAATGATGTCGGTAGGCTCCTTGAAGTCGGTGAGTGCTGGCGGTTTCACCTGCGCTACAAATCGATCTGTAGCCTTGTGAGCCATCGCCATCAGGCAATAGCGGCGTCTCCCCACAGTCAAATCCCCACAGGCGAAAATGGACTCCAAATTCAAGTTCACGAAAGCCGAGTATTCCTGATATCCAGTTTTTCGGTCGGCGGTCCACCAACTGATGTGCGAAACTCCGTTCCCATAAACCACTACCGAAGGGGAAAAGAGCCTGAGTTCGTTCGGTTCAGCCGCCCGCTTGGCTTCTCGCGCTGCCATCTCCTCCTCACTTAGCGGAGCGGCGGGAGGGGCGGATACTGGAACTACCTTGAACAGCACAGGCGGTTCTATCACCTCGATGATTAAATTACCGCCCGCCGCTCCCCCGGCCCCTTTCAAGACAGTCCGGGCCTGCACGCGGGCTTTGGCTACCTCTTTCGGCATTTCCAGAGGAGCAGCTTTCCAAGGGTTGCGAAGAACAGTTTCTTGTCCCCATCCCGATGAGGGAAGAAGGCAGCATGTGAGCAGTAGGGAGATCTTCATGGGATGACTTGGGTGGACGGTTCCGCTTCGCGGGGGATGATTCATTTAAGATTTTCCAGATCCAAGGAACTATGGCCCCCGCTCGGGGCTACACTGACAAGGATTGCGGATTTTGCGATGGGAAAATTTCAAGTTAGATAAGGCTTATAGTCCGTGGCGTCATGAACCGTGGCAAGAGGTCTGTCCCATTGTCGGAGCTTGCATGGGTGCACCGTGAATCGCTGGGGCGGGCAAGAGGTCTGTCCGATGGGCCGACAAAAGGTCTGTCCCACAGTCGCTGTCCCTTGGGATGGTGCGCAGTTGCGGATCTTACCTCCTGCTGGGCCGATGCGTTGTTGCAGCAGGGATTACGGGCCACAGGCCGATAAAGGGACAGACCTCTTCGCGTGTTCTGATGACCGCGCGGACGACGACGGGACAGACCCTTTCGCAGGGACCAAAAACACCACCCGGTACAGAAACAATTTTAATTATCGTCCCACGCAAAAGGTGTGGCCGATTGTCGGTCGCTAATTGTCGTCCCCCGCAAGAGGTCTGTCCAACTGTCGGCACTTGTCCAACTGTCGGCACTGCTGGGATTCTGGATTCCCCGGATTGTTGGGCGAACGACAAACAATCTGTCCCATAGTTGGTGCGTACAACAACACCACCCGATCTGGGAACAGTTCTAATTATCGTCCCACGCAAAAGGTGTGGCCGATTGTCGGTCGCAAAAGGGCTGGCCGATTGTCGGAATCCGGATTGGGAAGCACACAAGAGGGGTGAGCAAGAGGTCTGTCCCATAGTTAGCATAGCTAGTGCGTACAGAAACACCATCCGGTCTGGGAACAGTTCTAATTGTCGTCCCCCGCAAGAGGTCTGTCCAACTGTCGGCACTTGTCCAACTGTCGGCACTGCTGGGAGTCTGGATTCCTCGGATTGTTGGGCGAACGACAAAAGGTCTGTCCCATAGTTGGTGCGTACAACAACAACACCCGATCTGGGAACAGTTCTAATTATCGTCCCACGCAAAAGGTGTGGCCGATTGTCGGTCGGCGGGAGTTTGGGGGGGGTCTGGCTGGGTGGTGCGGAGTTGCGGATTTTACCTCCTGCTGGCGATGCGGCGTGGCAGCAGGGATTGCGGGCGACGTTGCAGCGGGCGCCATGGTTGGGTGGCGATGGGGGATGGGGAGGTTGTTGGGGGCTTTACGGCATGGGGAACCGGGCAGTGGGAATAGCCTACTGTGATTGGAAGTGGAATCGGCCGAAGAGGCGGGAGCCTTGGGAGATGGGGTTGGGGGCGCGCCAGGTTTCGGTGCGGGAGCCGTCGCGGTTATCGGTGACGGAGACGAGGGTACCGGGGAGCGGCCATGTGTCTGGGGATGGGGAGAACTGGGCGGTGTGGCGGAAGTCTTCGCGGCCGTTGAGGAGGCGGAGGGAGAGGGTCATGTAGTCGGCTGTCTGGCCATTGACGGTGAGAGAGGCGATGCTGGTGGCGGGGGAATTGGCGGCGTTGGGTCCGAGCATGTATTCGAGTGCGTTGGGGATGCCGTTGCCATTGGCGTCGGGTTCTGCGCCGCCGGCGAGCCAGTCGCTGTAGCGGGTGCGGTCATCGCTGCCGGGGTTGGGGGCGAGGCTGGCGCGCCAGTTGTGGCCGAGGCTGGGGTCGAGGGAGGCGTCTTCTGGGCGGATGCGGACGAGGCTGGAGCCTTCGCCATCGGCGGAGGCTGGCCAGTCCGGGAGTCGGTCGTCGCTGTAGGCGAACGAGAAGACCGGGGGGAGGAGGGAACCGAATTGGAGGGTGAGGGTTTCGCCGCTGTTGTTGAGGCGGTCATTGGGGTCCCATGAACCGGCGATGGGTTTTCCGGGGCCGTAGCGGGCGTTGAAGGCGTCGCGGTTGGCGACGATGAGGATACTGGCTCCTGGGGCAACTGCCGTTCCCTGTGGGAATACGAAGTCGACGCCTGAGGTGAGCTGGAATCCGGCGAGGTCGATGGTGGTGGAGGAGATGTTGCGGAGTTCGAGGTAATCGAAGCTGTCGTCGTTCCACGACTGCGGGGGGTTGAGGGCGGCGGCGGCGGCGGATTCTGCCGGGGAGGGATCCGGGGCGTGGTACATGATTTCGCTGATCACGAGTTGGGACGAGAAGAGCCAGGGGTCGAAGGGGCCGGCGGTGAATTCCGCGGGATTGCTCCAGAGGCTCCAGCGGCCGGTGGCGTCCTTCATGCGGACGCGGGCGCGGTAGCGTTTGCCTGGGAGGCAGGAAGCGGTGGGGAATCGGTATTCGCCCGAGAAAGAAGTGATTTCACCGCTGTCGTGGCTGGCGTTGATTTCGAGGAGGCGTTTTTCGCCGGGGGTGAAGGTGGGGGAGGCATTGACTTCGGCGACGCGCCACTGGATGGCGGCGAAGGCATCGCCATTGGGGTCTGAGAAGGCGGTGGTGGTGAAGCGGAGGTCGCCTGGCGGGTATCCGGCGGGGCCTGTGTAGGTGATGGTGGGGACGGCGGGGTATTTCGTGGCATTTTCGCCGAGGTTGCTGCCGAGGGAATCGAGGAAGGCGGCGCGGCCGCCGACACCGACATTGCCGCCTGGCCATGAGCTGCCGCCGCCATTGGCATCGAAGGCGAAGTCCTTCATGCCGGCGATGTAATTATCGAGGGCGGTTTCGCCATTGGCATTGAGGGTGGTGTTGCCTGGGCCGGAGAGGCCGCCGTAGTTGCCGGTGGCGGCGGGGGCTCCGTTGGTGGGGTGCCAGCGGATGAATTCTGCTTTGGCGAGGGGCCGGATGACAGCGGCGAACTCGTCGATGAGGGGGTTGAGCTGATCTGGCTGCCAGAGGAGCCGGCGGATTTCGCGGACCTGATTGAAGTAGCGGGGCCAGAGGGTGGGGTTGGTGGAGGCATCGCCGCCGGTGCTGGCGCTGTCATTGAAGAGGGCGTTGTGGACGATGTCGTGACCATTGTTCCATGTGGGGCCCCATGTGGCGTCGAGGTCATTGGGGAGGTACCACATCTGGCCCTTGTTGCCGTTGGCGGCATTGTAGAGCGGGTAGAAGTACCATGCGCCGTTGTTGTCGCCGCTTGGCCAGTAGTCGTAGTGGCGGATGGCTTCGCAGAACGCGTGGTAGCGGCACCAGAGGTCGAGATTGACGCGGGCCTGAATGAACGCCGGGGTACTGGTGCCGCGGAGCTGATTGTGGATCTGGTCGTGGTCGCTGCCATCCGATGGGCCAAAGGCCGCCTGGTAACGGAACTGGAGGAGGCCGGCTACGCCGTCGCGGGTGAGCTTGTAGAGATTGCCCTTCTTGAGTCCGTGGGCGCTGAGGAAGCGGCGGTCGTAGTCCTCGTGGACCCACATGAGGCCCCAGAAGTCGCCTGCCCATTTGGTGGCCTGTTCTGCCGGAGTGAGGATGGTGCGGAAGTGCGACCAGTGGCCGCGGGGGCCCGGGACGCCGAGTTCGTTGAGCAGGTGGAAGCTCACCATTTCATTGACCGAGAACGTGAAGCTCGCGCGGTTTTCCCAGAGGTTTTCCGTGATCATGGTCGACCATTTTTCCGGGTAGGGCTGGCCGGACTGGTCGATGGCATCGAATTCGTAGCCCTTGTGGAAGTAGAACTTGAAGGCGCGTTTGCCATTGCCGACGCCGCCGGTGCCGCTGGCGGTGTAGCGACCGTTGGCGCCCTTGAGGCGGTAGGGAATGTGATCGTACACCACGCCATTGCAGACGAAGCAGGCTTCCCAGTTTTCGAAGTTCCAGCTGGGTCCGGCGGTGAGGCGCTGCGAGGCATTGAGGTCGTAGGCGACGCACTGATCGAAGTCTGACTTGCGGGTGAGGAAGTGGTAGACGGGGACCTTCTGGAGGTCGGCGCTGCTGGTGCCTTCGTAGGCAGGGACGCCGTCGTAGACGAAGCAGGCGAAGTTGAGCGAGGGATCGCCTGGGTAGGGAACACGGGCCGAGGCCCCGTGGTTGTCGGCCGCGGTGATCCGGTAGCGGACGAGAGTGCGGTGCGGCTGCGGGGGAATCGTGGCGCTCCAGATGCCATCGCCGCCGAGGGCATCGCCGCCTGTGCCATCGTCCTTCATGGCGACCGTGGTCCAGTTGGCGGAGTCTTCGAAGGCCGGGTTGGGAGCCAGCGGGGTGGTGACGTTGACGAAATTGCCGCTCGAGACGGCCTTGGGGAGGGTGGATGGGATGAAGTTTCCGGGAGCGACCAGTTGGTAGGCGAGGGAAGCCGAGGCGACGCCCTGAGGGTCGGTGATGCGGGCGGTGATGACGATGGGATCCGACGACGAGGGAGTGGACGGAGCGTGGTCTGCCTTGCGGATGGCGGGTGGGGCGGATTCAGCGAATTTGAAATTGCGGGCACCGGGGGAAGCCGTGTCGCCGGCGACGACGCCCTGGCGGACTTCGGCATCGATGGAGAAGTCGCTACTGCCCGGGGTGGTGTTGAGGGCGTGGATGGCGATGGTGTTTTCGCCTTCGCGGAGGTTCACGGCGGCGGCGCTGATGGCCGGCATGGCTTCCGTGACGACTGGGTCTGGAGCATTGACGCCCGTGCTGTTGTAGAAGTGGTGGCCCGTTCCAATGTTCGCGTTCGGGCGGACGGCACCGGCGTAGCGGCCGTTGATCCAGACGATGCAGCCGTCGTCGCAGCGGACGTGGACCTGGATGGCTGAGGGGAGTTGTCCGGCGGGGATGGTGAAGGTGCGGCGCAGGTAGACCGTGAAGTAGAGCGTTCCATTGGTCATATCGGCGAGGTTCGTCGCGTTTTCGGCGGTGCCGTTGGCGCCATTGCCGTCGTTATCGCCGAAGCCGAGCGGGGCGGGGGCCGATTCCCACTGGGCATTGGGGGAAGGTTCCGCAGGTTCCGTGAATGATGGTTCGCGCCATGCGGTGAAGGGGGTTCCCGGTTCGCCTGTGTCTGCCTGGACGCCGCGGCGCCAGCGCCATGTGCTGCCGAACGGGAGGTAGGTAGCGAGGGTGGTGGGGGCGCTCGATTTAGCCGCGCGCCAGTTGCTGCCGTGGCTGGGGTCGAGGCCTGGGTGGATGAGTTCGATGGAAGAACCCTCGCCATTGCCTTCCCATGGCCATGGCGAGCGGTTTCCGTAGTCGACTTCCGCGGTGATATCGCCGGACGGGTTGCGGAGTCTGATGGTATCGCCGTCGTTCGAGAGCCCTGTGACTTCCTGTGATCCATCCGGGTAGATGACGATGGCATTGTCCCATGGGCCGAGGGCATCGGCACCGAAGTAGCTCTTCATGGTGGCCGGGTCTTCGGCTACGACGAGGAAGGCGCCGGGAACCATGGTGGTGCCCTGCGGGAAGCGGTAGTCGATGCCGCCGCTGAGGCGCCAGTCGGAGAGGTCAGCGGTAGTGGTTCCGTCGTTGTAGAGTTCGACGAACGAGTTGCGGACTTTGTTGTCGGCGCTGTTGTAATGGATTTCGTTGATGACGACGCCGCGGGGTTTTGGCTGGACGCGGAGGACGAACTGGCCTTCCACCGAGAGGCCCGCGCTGTCGGTGCTGCGGATGCGGAGGCGCTGCGGCTGGCCGGTGAGGGAGGCAAAGGCTGTGGCTGCGCGGAGCTGGTGACCACTGATGCTGAAGTTGGCATTTTCCTCGCTGCCTGCGCCCGGAACGAGGGTAAACACGTGGGCATCTCCGGCATTCGGATCCGGGCTGGAGATGAGGGAAAGGAAATCGCCCGGGACATTCTCCGGTCGGATCGTGAGGTCGTCGAGCACGACTGCGGTCGGGGGAAGCGCCGGCGTGGCGACCGTGAGGCGCACCGTGGCCGGGGCCGATTCGTATTTTCCGTCGCTGACGCGGAACGTGAACTGATCTGGACCGTAGAGGCCCGCGGTGGGTGTGTAGGTCCGCTGTGGTCCGGTGCCCCCGCTGAGGGTGCCGCGTCCCGGCGGGGAAACGATCTGGTAGGTGAGCGGGCCGCTGTTCGGATCCGATCCCGTCAGCGTCAGGCTGAGCGTCTGGCCTGGCTGGGCGGTGAGGCCGGCCTGACTCAGGGCGGTGGGGAAGCCCGGGTCGGCGGCCACGCTGGCGGTTGCTGCGTTCGTGACATTATTGCCGCCCGACTCGATGGCGCGCAGGGTCCATGTGACTGGCTGGGCGGTTCCGGCGAGATCGGGTACGGTGGTGGTGATGGAACCCGAGGCTTCCGATCCTGAGCCGACGACAGTCGTTCCTGCGGCGATTTCGTACCGGAATGCCCCGGTGACATTGGCTGTATTGATGGTCCATGCGAGGGTGATGGAGTCGCCTTCGAAGGCGGTGGCCGGGGTGGCAGTGAATGAAGTGATGAGCGGTCCGGCGAGGGGAGATCCGCCCGAGGCGAGCGACTGGATTTCCGTGGCGGTGAGGCCGTGATTGTAGATGGCGACGTCGTCGATGGAGCCGACGAAGAATTCGCCATTATTGGTGGATCCGATGCGGAAATTCGCGGCGGTGGCCCCGTTGGCTCCGGGGGTATCCTGGGCCACCTGAGTTCCGTTGAGGTAGATGCGGCGGGTGGTGCCGTCGTAGGTGGTGGCCACGTGGTGCCACTGGCTGTTGTTGAGGGCGGTGGTGAGGCCGGTGGCGTCGAGGTCGGCTCCCCACCAGTAGTGGCGGAAGCCATTGCCCTGATCGATGATGCGGAAGGCATTGACCTGGCGGGCGGCGCCGTAGGTTCCCCAGCCGACGATGCCGCGGGCTCCCAGCTGGGTTGGCTTGATCCATGCGGACTGGGTGTACGGGCTGTTGCCGGTGGGCAGGTTATTGACGGAGCCGGCGAGGAACTGGGACGCTCCGCTCAGCTGGAGGGCACCTCCGAATTTCCCGCTGGCCGTGTAGGCTGCGCCGCCGCTGGCGGTGAGCAGACTGCCGCCGGCAGCGTCGCGTCCGAGGGTAGCGGTATCGTTGAAGGGCCAGTAGGCCACGAGGCCCGCGGGAGCGGATTGGGAAAGCAGGCAGAGCGAGGCGGCGGCGAGGGTAAGGAAGCGCGGGATCATGGCGTGCGGGGACCCGCAAGCGTATCAGGCGGCGCTCCGCCGTGGCAATTCCAATCCGTTCCCCATGCGCGGGGCGCTGGGTTGATCGGTCAATTCAGTCCGAAGCGGTCCGGTGGTTCCGGCGGGAGGGTTGAGAAGTCGATTTCCTCCGCGTCTTCATCGGAGATTTCCTCGTCATCGGCGAGCGATTGTTCTGCTTCGGCGGCCGAGAGGTTGCCGAGGGCGAACTGGATGAGGGCGCGGGCCTGCTGATTGCAGATGAAGGTGGCGATGGCGATGGTGGCTCCGATGAGGAGTTTCGGTTCGCCTTCTTCCGGGACGAGCTGGAAGAGCCGGAGGTTGAGTTCACCATCGGTTTCGTCGAGCGACCATGAACCGAAGCGGGTGCCGCGGTTGAGGCGGTTGACGAGGCGGAGGCCTTCGCTGCGCCGGAGTGGTGGGACCATGATGGGGAGGCCGCAGAGGACCGTGAGGGCGTGGGGGTTTTCCTCTACTGCGGTGAAAACCTGGTAATTGATTTCTTCGTGGCTGATTCCGAAGTGATAGCATTGGCCTGGGCGTTCTTCGGAGAAGCGGATATCATGTTCATTGAAAAACTGCACGAGGGATTCTGATAGAGAAGCATTCATGGAGTGCACGGCAGGGGAGGTGGTGCTTGATTTCCGGGCGGGCTTTCCCCTTTTGCCTTGCGCGGCCGGATGAGATAACCGGATGGGATAAAGAAGACGCGGTTTGCGACTCCGACGACGCGCAGGTATTACTACAGAACATCACCGAAGTCAAGTGATTTCCGTATTTTGTGGGAGAACCTTCGGAATGTTAGGCACCGGGAGCGGGATAGCCCGCTGTGCTTATGGGGTGAAGCGCTGGATGACGCGGTAGAAGCGCTGGCTGGTGCGTGGCGCGGGATCGGTCCACGAGGTGGTGGTGTCGTAGGCACGGATGGGTGAGGCCATGGGCGACCATGAGGTGAGGTCGGTGGACGACTCGATGGAGTACCATGCGCCGCGGAGGGCATTCCATGTGATGGAGAGGCCTGCTGGGGAGAGTGAAGCGGCGGCGGTGGGGATGGTGGAGGTGATGGCACCGGTCCAGTACTGCT
This sequence comes from Verrucomicrobiota bacterium, assembly GCA_039795165.1. Classification (GTDB taxonomy): domain Bacteria; phylum Verrucomicrobiota; class Verrucomicrobiia; order Verrucomicrobiales; family V1-33; genus V1-33. The sequence continues at coordinate 49,735 of JBDKER010000012.1, forward strand.
GGGCGAGGGTGAAGGAAGAGGAACCGGTGGAGGAGCCGATGAGGCGTCCGTGGTGGTCGTCTTCGGGGATATGAATACCGCCCCAGCGGCGGGAGATGCCCGCCTGATCGGCGGCATCGGTATAGCGAGCCCACTGGAGGGGGATATCAGTGGAGGGGCCGAGGTCCATGCGGAGGGATCGGGCTGGAACGGTATGGGTATGGAGTCCGGAGGGGAACCATGGGGAGCCGGTGAAGGCGGCGAGGGCGGCGGCGGCGGCGTGGGAGAAGCAGCTGTGACCCGAGACGTAGCCTGGGAAGGCAGGGGTATTGAAGGCCTTGCGCTGGAAGGGGAGCCAATCTGTGGCGAGCATCCACTGGACTGGGGAGGCGTGGGTGGCGGCGGCGGGGAATGGAGGGTTTTCCGGGTGTTCACCTGGCCATGAGCGGACCACGACGCGTCCGGTGAAGAGCGAGCCCGGGGCCGGCATGCCGTAGGTGAGTTCCCAGATGGTTTCGTGCCGGCCGCCAGGTGCGGCGGAGGCTTCCGTGACCACTTCGGCCACGCCCGGTTCGAGCGGGAGTCCGAGGGGGTGGTAGGAAGGGAGGGCGGGATCCGATGACTGGCCGTGACTGGCGAGGTAGCGGATCATGGTGATGGGACGCGGGCCGGAGTGGTAGCGTTTGAGCGACCATGCGGCGCATGCGGCGTCGTGGAGACTGGCGGCGAGGGCGAAGTAGAGTTTGGTGTCCCATTCGAGGGCATCGGCGACGGGAGTGGTTCCCCCGATGAGGCGTGGGAGGTCGGGACGGTCCGAGATTTCGTTGGCGAGGACGTGCCAGTGACCTGGCGGGGTTTCCGAGTCAGGGCCGTCGGCCCAGTATTCTGCGAGGACGCGCCCGAAGTCGCCGCGCGGGACGAGGTGCTGGCGGTAGGGATGGCCGGTGGCGGGGTTCCGTGGGTATCCGCGGCTTTCGTCCGAGCCGATCGGGCAGTTTCCGAGGGAAGCCGGGGAGATATCGATGAGGGTGGGGTCATTGAGTGCAGCGCTGAAGCGGAGCACATCCATGACGCCGGCGCGGTACTTGGCATCCGATGGGGAAGGCAGTCCGGGCAGGCTGAGTTTTGATGGGCCTCCGAACGGGTCGGTCCATGGTTTCGAGGGATTGCTGCGGGTCAGGCTGAACGGGGTAATGGCGAGGCCCTGGACGCCGACGAAGGGCTGGACGCCGCCGGGTTGGGGGATGCCGTTCTGGGTGATGCCGATGGAGAATTCGAGAGGCTGCCAGAAATTGGGATGGGTGGCCTGCGGGATGCCGAGTCCGAGGGGCATGTCCGGCTGGAAGGCACCGTTCATGCCGAGGACCGGCATGGGGGTGAGGACATTGGGATTGACGTTGGAGCGGTAGGGTTCCGGGAAATCCGTGAGGCTGAATCCGTCGTCGCGTGCCCATGAGAGGACCGAGGCGGCGCAGCGTTTACCGAGTTCTGCGGGGGTGGCGGCGGAGGTGGGCGGGGCGAGGGCGGTCGATGGCGAGTAACCCAGCGAGGAGAGGAGGGCGTCGAGGCGCGGAAGAGTTTCCGTGGCACCGGGTCCGCTGCGGAAGCGGTCGCGGATGATGAGGTAGGCGCTGTAGCTGACTGCTTCGCGGCGGGCGTCGGGTCTGGCGTCGGGCGGGAGTGGAAGTTTTTCGTGATGGAGGTAGCCGACGGCGATGGGGTCGAAGGCGGCCCATGCGCTGTACATGGCGGCGGCGGAGTGGAAGAGGGTCCGGGCGTGCGCTGGCGGGTTGGGGACATTGCGCCTGATGGCACCGAGCAATTCCTCGTTCCAGATGCGCGCGGCTGATTTTTCTGCGGCGGCGGCGGGCAGCAGGGCGGCGAGGACTGCAGCCGTGCCGAGGCCAAGGCCGAGGAACGAGCCGGGGCTGTGGCGTGGGTTCATGGGGAGGGAGTCAACCGCAGGCGGAGGTAGGTCCGGGGATTTGCTTCGAGGGTGGCAGCGGTGCGGAACAGGAAGGAGCCCGGGGTGGTTGACGGAAGGACGACCGTGGCGCTGGGGGAAGCGTCCCACTGCTGGAGGTCCGGCGAGATTTCCGGGGACAGGGCGAGCGCTGCGCGGGGGTCGCAGGAGAAGCGGAGCGAGAGGTGGCGGCCGCTGGCCGAGGCCGCGATGCCTGATTCCGAGCTGAGCTGAGGGAGGCTGGTGGCGAGCAGGGGCCAGGACATGCCTGCGTATTCCGAGATATTGGGGACGCCGTCGCCGTCCGGGTCGGCGGCTGGACCGCTGATGGCCGGGTTCGCGAGCTGGGTGGCGGAGAAGTGGAGTTTCTGCCAATCCGTCCAGCGGAGGATTGGTGGGGAATTGTTCCCGGCATTTTCCGTGCGGTAGAAGAACTGTGGAGTGCCTTGGTTGGCGACCGATCCTGCGGCGGTGATGACGCTGCTGTTGGCCGTCCAGAAGATGGGTGGCCCGCCGAGGGGGCTGCCGGTGGGCCAGTTCCATGTGGAGCGGCGCAGGAGGATCCATTCGGAACCGGCGATACCCCAGACCCATGCGGGGTTACCCGAGGTGAAGGGAATGGGGTTGCTGGTGAAGTTGACTTCTCCGCTGAAGTAGCGGGTGGCCGGGTCCCAGCGGGCAATGGAAGCTGTGTGCCAGCGCTGGGCCCATTCCGAGCGGTTGGCTGCGGTCGGGGTGAATTCCCGGTCGAAGACACCGAGGAGGAAGATGGTGGTAGCCGGGAGGGGTTGGCCGGCTGACGTGGCGTGCGGGCGGTCGATGAGGGTATCCCAGATGATCTGGGTGGCAGTGCCACGGGTTGAGCCCATGAGGAAGGCTGCGGTGGCGAGGACCGGAAGCCGGAAAGGGGCCGGGCAGAGAGAGATCATTGGAAGGCTTAGTGAAATCGGAAGGAAGGGAGGCTCTGCTGGTGGTTTCCGGAACGCCCACGCGGGAGGGGAGTTCTGTGGAACTCGCCCTCCCGCGGGGGATTTGCCGTAACGGAATGCTGTGCCTTACGGAGTCCAGGGCACTGGCATCACGTAGTCGCTGTGGTTGCTCTTCATGTTGAGGTACTGGCTGCGGAGCGGGCGGAAGATCAGTTCATCATTGGCATTGATGAGGCTGCTGCTTCCGGCCTGCGTGTAGTAGTTGAGGGCCCCTGACTTCAGATAGAAGCGGGCGTCGTAGCTGAACTGGCCCGGCGTGGTATCCGCTCTCCAGAGCATGACCTGATCCGCGAGTCCCATGCTGGCGGCTCCGTTGAACGGTGTGGCCGAAGCCGCTGATGGGTTCACGAGGGCGCGGTCGGCGACACTGGCGGCGACGGGCCATGGATTCGGGATGAACGAGTAGCCGGTGGCCAGCGGGCGGGCGAACTTGGCTTCGCGGACCGAGCCGGCCTGCGTCTGGGTCAGCGTGCTCACGTGGCGGTGGACGAACATGCCGGCGCCCGGGTCGAGGATATGGTCGCCGCGGTCGGCCGTACCTGTGTCAGTATTGACCCATGTCGGGGTGCCGGAGACGTCGAGCAGGTAGTAGGTTTCCCAGCTGCCGTTCTCGAAGATGAGGACGTAGTCTGGATCGGTGCTGCCGTCACTCACGCTGTAATCGGCGGGCGGGAACTGTTCCGCGAGCGTCTTGTAGGCACGGACGGCGATGCTGGCTCCTGCGATGTCCGGGAGAGCTGCCAGCGTGTTCCGCGGGCTGGCTTTGGTCACGAGCGTGGCCGAGGTGCTCGCGGCGGTATCGATTTCGATGCGGTGGCCTTCGTATGGGCCGCTGAGGATATCGAGGTAGTACGACTTGCCAGCTTCCCAGAGGGTAGCGAGCGGAGCATTGCCGATGGCGGTGGCGACGTTGACATTGCTGCCGGAGACCGCACCTGCGGCACCGGTGAAGACCGGGCAGGAATCGAAGGGCAGGCAGATGCTTTCGCAGTTCACGAGGAGCGTCTGGTCCATCCAGCCTTCCACATTGCTGCGGACGATGACATCGGGTGTGCCCGGATCGTTGTCGGTATCCACTGCGACCACTGAGCGGACGAAGCCCTTGCCGCCGGACAGAGCGACGATGCTTTCGAGGTCCTCGAAGCAGGCCATCTGCGAGCCGTCTGGAGCCGTGATGTAGGTTGGGGTGATGCCCGAGTCCGTCCAGCCGGCGCCATTCGGGCCGCTGCTGTTGAGGTCGGCGATGTATTCGAGGCTGTAGGTGACACCGGTGATGCCGTTAACGGTGTGGACGCAGGCGTCGATGGTGCCGTCAGGGTTGAAGACGAGGCGGATGGCGCATTCATCGACACCGCTGGAAGGATCGAAGCAGTAGACGAACTCCTGGAGGTTCGACCAGCGGTCGCCGTCCGGGTTGGCGGTCGGGCCATTGCTGCCGCCGAGCGGGTTGAGGGCCTGCCATTCCGCCCATGAGGTCGGGCATTCCGTCCGGATGAGGAAGTCGTTGCCCGTATCCACCTCTGCTTCGCCGATGGTGACGGGGATGCGGTTGTCGGTGGTATCCGTGTTCGCGACGGTGTCCGTGTCGGGGGTGGAGTCACCATCCTTCACGAGGACATAGCCGGTCGGCAGTGTCTGGACGACCACGTAATCGCCTGCCGGCAGCGATGTGAAGCTGTAGGAACCATCTGCTGCGGTCGTGGTGGTGGCGAGGAGGGTGCCGGGCACGCCGCCGCCAGCATCGGTGTACAGTTTAATGGTGACGCCGGCGCGGGGTTCATCGGCGATGCCGTCTCCGGTCGTATCGACCTCGACCTTGCCTGAGATGCCGCCGGGGACATAGAAGCCGTCGTGCACGTCCGACACTTCGGAACCGGCCACTGCGGTGATCGGGGTGGTGTCATCGCCCTGCGTGCGGGCCGCCCCGTCCGGGAGATTTGGATCGGTGAGGTCTACCGCGGCAAGAGTGGAGCCGGGAGGCACGGCGGCTGACCAGTTTCCATCGGCGTCGGTAGTGACGCGGTGGACGAGCCCGTTGGCATCCGTGACGAGGACGTCCACGTTGGCGAGGCCTTCTTCGCCCGGGTCCTGGACGCCATTGCCGTTGGTGTCGAGGTAGAGGCGGCCTTTGACCGTGGCGGTGCCGCGGTAGCCAAAGTCGGCCGTCGCGAGGTCGGTGGCCTCGGGCAAGGTGACCGTAGCGACATCGGCGGAGGCAATGCTGTCGAGGTCATAGGTTGGCGTCAGGCCCGCTGGCAGCGAGCTAGTGCTGACCCGGACCACGTAGGTTCCCGGGATGAGACCCTCAAAGAGGTAGAGGCCGGAGCCATCGGTGACGTCTGATGGTTCATTGGCATCCTTGTCCCCGTCATTGTTGTAGTCGAGGAAGACGGTGACACCGGAGAGGAGGTTTTCGCCGGGATCGACGGTGCCATCTCCGTCCATGTCGTACCAGACAGTGTCTCCGATGCTGGAGTTCCCCTGGAAGCCGAAGTCTGCGTCACTGATGGAAGGCGTGGTGTCGTCGAGCGTGACGGTGTACTCTCCATCCATGATGGCATCCGGTTCCGTGACGAGGCTGCTGCCGTCTGGGTACGTGGTGAGGTCGATGGCCACGGTATAGGTACCGTGCAGCAGGTTGCCGAGGGAGTAGGCACCGTTGCTGTCGCTGATGGCGCTTGGTTCCGTGGCGGAATCCCAATTGCCGTCACCATCGAGGTCGAGGTAGACGTGGACACCGCTGATGGGCAGTTCGGTGGCATCCTGGACACCGTCGCCATTGGCGTCGTTCCAGATGTAGTCGCCGATGCTGCCTGTGCCGCGGTAGCCGAAGTCCATATCTGTGACGATGTCACCTCCGGCCACGGTCTGCACGATCTTGTGGTTGGGAGTGACGAGTCCGCCATCCTTGTCGAAGGTCTGGGTGGAACCGCCGGGGAGGGTGGCTTGATCCACGGAGACCGTGTAGGTTCCCGGGGTGAGGCCGCCGAAGCTGTATTCGCCGTCGGCATTGGTTGTCGTGCGGACGTCAACTCCGGCATCGAACACGCCGTCTCCATCGATATCGAGGAAGACATCGACGCCGACGAGGAAGGGCTCGCCCGGGTCGAGGACACCATTGCCATTGCGATCTTCCCAGAGGTGCCCGCCGATCGTGGCGGTGCCGGATGGCTGATAGAGGCCGAAGTCGACAGTATTGATGGACGCGGTGGTCAGGGTGACTTCCGAGGTGCCATCTTTAGTGGCATCTGGATCACCTGTGATGGTGACGCCGGCTGGGATGGTGAGCGGGTCGAGAGTGACCTGGTAGGTACCCGGGAGCAGACCAGTGATGGCGTAGGCACCGCTGGCGTCGGTCTGAGCGAATGGTTCGTGGGTGTCGCGGGTGCCGTCACCATCAGTATCGATGAAGACGTAGAGCGACGAGATACCTGTTTCGCCAACGTCCTGGACGCCATCGCCGTTGGTGTCGTTCCAGACGAAGTCGCCGATGCTGAGTGATCCCTGGTAACCGAAGTCCGCGGTGGTGTGGGTGTCGGCGGCTCCGAGGGTGACTGTTGTTTTGTTGTCCTTGGTGCTGTCCGGGTCGCCGGTGGAGGTGGCCGATGCGATGGCACCGTCCTTCACGACTGTGACTGTGTAGGTACCCGGGGGCAGATTGCCGATGGAGTATGCGCCGGCGGCGTCGGTGACATCCGACGGTTCGTTGGCGTCCTTCACGCCGTCGTTATCGAGGTCGAGGAAGACTGTGATGCCGGAGATGGGGAGTTCATTGGTGTCCTGGATGCCATCGCCATTGGCGTCGTTCCAGACGTAGTCGCCAATGGAGGAATTCCCCGTGTAGCCGAAATCGGCGGTGGCGAGGTCCTGGCCTGGGGTGAGGGAGATGGAGGCCGTGTTGGCGGTGGCGGTGCCATCGAGATCGTAGCTTGGGGTGGCTCCGGCTGGGAGGCTCGTGATGCGGACCTTGTAGCTACCGGGGAGGACGCCTTCGATGAGGTAGGCTCCGGTGCTGTCGGTGAGGTCCGAAGGTTCGCCGACGTCGAAGGTGCCGTCGTCATCGAGGTCGAGGTAGACCCTTGCGCCGGAGATGGGGAATTCCGAGGCATCCTGGATGCCGTCGCCAGTCACATCCCACCAGACGTAATCGCCGACCGAGGCGAGCTGCACATTGACGAAGTTGTTGCCATTATCGCTTTCGCCGGGGGTCAGGGTAACCGGGATGCGGTTGTCCGTGGTGCTGGCATTGGCGAGGTCGTCGGCTGGGTCGGTGGTGTCACCGTCCGCGACGAGCTGGTAACCGTCGGGTGGGGTCTGCACGACCACGTAGTTTCCGGACGGGAGGCCCGTGAAGGAGTAGTTGCCATCTGCGTCCGTAGTGGTGGTTGCGAGGATGGTGCCGGGCACGCCGCTGCCTGCATCCGTGTAGAGCGTGATGGTGACCCCGGCGAGCGGGGCATCGCCGGTGCCATCGTTGTTCGAATCGGCAAGGACAGTTCCCGAGATGTCCCCGCTGTTGCGGCTGATGTAGTAGTCCTCGACTTCCCCGTCGATGGCTTCGCCGCTGTAGGAAAGCAGGGCGACAGGTGGCTGGCTCGTGAAGAGGCGAGCGCGGCTGTACCACGACTGGGCGTCATTGGTGAGGGTATTGGGGGGGATGCTGAATCCGAGGTTCTGGCTATCGCCGTCAGCGACTGGCTGGCTGATGACCATTTCGCCGCTGTCGAGGAAGTCGCCGTCGTTGTTCCAGTCGATCCATACGACCAGCCATCCGCTGCCCGTGATAGTGGCGGAGAGGGAACCGGAACCGGGGTCCGTGACCGTGGCTCCGGCCGTCCATGCGTTGGCATTGAACAGAATGCCGTTTTCGTCGGCACCATCACCGGTGGCGTAGAGGGATTCCGCTCCATTCACTTCGGTATCCGGCGGGGAGTTGCCGAGGTAGGTGGTGAATCCTCCGGATGGTTCAGCGTGACGGGCACCGTTGTCCTCGATGCTGGTGAGGTTGTAAGAGGCAGGGAGGTCGCCGAAATCGAACAGTCCGGCAGAGAAGGCAAAGTCGACATCGGCGACATTGACTCCTGCGATGGCGACGGTCTGCACGACAGCGAAGGTGGATTCGGTGACGCTTGAGACTGCCGCGTTATTGGCAGTGGTGGTATTGAGGGTCGCTCCTGAAAGTGCCGGGGTATCCTTGTTGATGAGGACCTGGTAGGTACCGTTCACGAGCCCATCGAAGCTGTAGTTTCCGAAGGCATCGGTCTGCGTGGTGCCGAGCAGCTTGTTGTTGCCGTCGTAAAGGTAGACAGTGAAGCCGGCGAGTTCGATCTCGGTCGCCGGGGTATCGGCGGTTCCGAGAGTGCCTCCGTCATTGGTGACGATGGTGCCGCTCAGGGAGTAGTCGCCGCCGAGAGCGAAGCCGAAGTCGATGTCGTCATTGAGGCCGGCGGCTCCGGTGTCGGCATTGCCATCAAGCGTCTGGACGACACCACCCGACACTGTGAAGGTGGCGGAGGTGGTTGGCGAGGTGGTGCCGCCAACTGGATCGAAGGTCGGCACAAGCGGAGCAAGGTAGTGCAGCGGTCCGCCGGGTGCGAAGTTCGCGGCGTCCACGGTGATGGTCCAGGATCCATCCGGGATATTGGCGAGGCTCCATTTGCCATCGAAGTCGGTGGTGACCTGATAGTTTGTGCTGCCGTTGGAGATGGTGAGCGAGACATTGGCGATGCCAGATTCGCCTGCGTCTTCAAAGCCATCGGCATCGAGGTCGAACCAGACGGTATCTCCGATGACGACCGAGGGCTGGTAACCGAAGTCGGCTCCGGTGTAGGTGAGGCCGGGAGTCAGGGTGATCCCGGTGTCGGCATCATCCGATGGCGGAAGCGACGCAAAGGCTGGCTCTGTCGAGGGGTACGGGACGCCGTCGCGGTCCGGGTCGGCGGTCTGGACCAGGCCGCTGAGGACCGTGCTGAGGCCGCTGTCGCGTCGAACCACGACCACGTACTGGCCTTCGGGCAGGCCGCTGAAGAGGTAGAAGCCTACGGGTTTCGAGGGGTCGGAGGAATTGGTGACGGTCGACGCGACCTCTGGTTCACCGGGATCGAAGATGCCATCGCCATCGGTATCCCGGTAGAGGGAGACGTTGACTCCGCCGATGCCTGGTTCGTTCCAGTCCTGCGTGCCGTTGCCGTTGTTATCGTAGAATACCATGTCGCCCACGGAGGCCGACGGAGCGAATCCGAAATCGGCGAGCAGGTAGGTCTGGGCAGCGGCAAGGGACACGCTGTGCGGGTCATCGCTGGTGCTGAGGTAGTCGGCCGGCATGTCGGGATCGGCGGCATCGACGTCGACGAGGTAGTTGGCGGGCGGGAGACCGGAGAACAGGTAGTTGCCGTCGGCGTCGGTCGATGTCTCCGCGACGAGGACGTCATTGGCGTCGAGGATGCCATCGCCGGTGGAATCGTAGTAGAGTCGAACGGTGATGGAAGGGATGCCGACTTCATAGGCGTCGTGGATGCCGTCGGCGCTGGTATCGACGAACACCTTGTTGCCGATGCTTCCGGTGCCGTCGGTGACGTATCCGAAGTCGACGGTGCTGATGGAAGCCGTGGTGATTTCCACCTTCGCGGAGTTATCGGCGACGCCGTCGTAGTCCTGCGTCTGTTCTGCGTTGGCCGGGAGGTCTGCCGGATCGACGAGGACGAGGTACTTGGCGGCGGGGAGGTTCGGGAAACCGTAGACTCCGGAGGCATCGGTTACGTCCGTTGCAATGAGGGCATCGGTGGTGGGATCGATGAGTCCGTCGCCGTTTTCGTCCTCGTAGAGCGAGACAGTGACTCCTGCGATTCCGGGTTCGCCGGCGTCCTGGGTGCTGTCGCCGTCGACATCGAGGTAGACCGTGTCGCCCAGCGCGAAGGATCCCTGTGGCTGGTAGGCGAAGTCGCGGTTGGGGTAGAGCGTGGACGTTCCCGAGGCGTTGACGAAGAGAGAACTGTCGAGGGTGCCGTCATTGCCGTACTCGAAGGTCTGGACAGTGCCTCCCGGTGGGATCACTTCGACGCGGTAGTTGAGGGAGCTTAGGCCCGGGAAGAGGTAGTAGCCGTTGGCGTCGGTGGTGGTAGTGGCCACAAGGACGGAGCCGTTGTACAGGTTGACCGTCAGTCCGCTGATGTAGTTCTCGCCGGGGTCCTGGTTACCGTCGCCGTTGTTATCCATGAAGATGGAGCCTGAGATGGCGTTCTGGGTCGATCGGTATCCGAAGTCCTGATCAAGGTTGCTCTGGATCTGACCGCTGACGGTGGCGAGCGTCACGGAACTCGTGGAATCTCCACCGCCGTTGGGGTCCTGGAAGTTGGTGAAGGTGCTGAAGGGCAGAGTCGACTCATCGACGGTGACGGTGTAGGTACCGGCGCTGAGGCCTTCGAAGAGGTAGTTGCCGTTGGCATCGGTGTAGGCCTGGGCTCCGTTGTCGAGGACGACGAGCACGTTGGCAAGGCCCTCGCCGGCGTCGTACACGCCATTGCTGTTCATGTCCCAGTAGACGAGGTCGCCGATGCGGGCCCGCTGGAGGATGGTGACGTCCTGAATGTCCTGAGCGCTGTTGGCGCGGCGGCCGTCGGCGTAGTAGGCATTGGCCGTGCTGGCTGTGTTGGAGAAGACTTCCGACGCGAGGGTTCCTGATGGTCCCTTGGCGCGCAGGGTGATGGAGACGGTGCGGCGGGTGCCGGGATTCACGGGGCCCACGTCGTCCCAGGTGACGGTACCGGTTCCGGTGACCACATTGGAGGGAACGGGAGTTGCGGAGACGTAGTCGAACTGGGCTGGGTTGTAGACATCCTTGAGGGGAACCGGGTCGAGGGTATTGTCACCGTAAGTTCCGGTGGGTGGTGCTGGAGCGTCTGTGGTGACGCGGATGCCGATGGCGTCCGTCCAGAAGACGGCGTTGTCGTTGTTGATGGCGACGACCTTGGCCACGCGGAGGCGGATCTTGGCTGCCTCGAGCTGTGCCCAGCTGAAAGTGCTGCCGTTGTTCAGATTGGTCATGTTGATGACCAGTTCCTTGGAGGAACCCTGCATCGCGATGAGTTGAGCGGCGGAGATGAGGGCGTCTGGCGTGGGACTGCCGGTGTCGGCATTATCGATGTGGACCTGAATGGTATCGTCGAAGGTGGATGCGGTGAGGGGCAGCTTGGACGCGAGCAGCGACTGCACGTATCCTTTGATGACGAGTTCCACCTTGACGATGTTGGAGAGTTTGTCCGGGAAGGTCCATGTCCACGCGGGAGGCTTTGGATTCGGCCAGATCGCGCTTGAGGGGTCGGCCACGAGCTGGTCCGAGGACGAGGAGAAGTCGATGCGGGCGAAGTTGGCGTCGGGGGAGCCCTGGGCAAGTGTTCCATTCTGCGCGGTGCGGGCTCCATACACACTGGTGGCGTAGGCCGTCTGGACCGGGAAGCGGAGATCCGGGACGGATTCCGTGTGGTTCTCGACGTCGATGAAGTAAGTGACGAGATCGCCTTGCTCGTAGGTGGTGGGGTCTGTCCGTTTATTGATCAGGAGGGCTTCGATGAACGGCCAGTCGGCATCGAGGTAGGCGACGCCGGTGCTGCCGCTGGCGTTGGTCACGTCGAGGGCGACGGTTTTGGATGGTGCCGTGTTTCCAGGGAGGACGTAGCCCTGAGGGAGCTGGGGATCGAGGTGATCGACGACCACGATGTAGTTGCCGTCGGGGAGGCTGGTGAATCCGTAGATGCCCGAGGCGTTGGTTTCGGTGGTGGCGTAGACGGGTTCATCGGCATCGATGATGCCGTTGCCATTGGCGTCGTAGTAGAGAGAGACGCCGATGTTCGCGAGCCCTGTTTCGCCGGTGGGCAGGCCGTTGCGGTCGGCATCGAACCAGACGAGGTCGCCGATGCTATTGGGTCCGGTGAGGAGGGAGACGGTGCTATCGGAAGCGAGTACACCGACGCCATTGTAGCGGGCGATGGCGGTGTTGTTGAGGGTGCGGCTGGAGTATCCTGCGGGGACATTCACCTGGAAGCCGACGGCGAAGCTTTCCGTGGCCTTGAGACCGGCGGTGGTGAGGGTCCAGCGGACAGCTTTGACGGTGGTGGCATCCGCAGGTTCCGTGGTGCTCCATGTGTAGGGAGATCCCGTGGCGTAGGAAATGGTGACGGTGTTGCCGGTTGGGACCGTCGTAGCCGCGGCCGAGCCGGGCTGGTACGTTACGCCGGCGGGAATGTCATCTTCGATGGCGAAGGGCACGCCGTAATTGGGATCGCCGATGGTTGAGGCTCCGGTATTGGTGGCAGTGATGCTGAAGGGAACCGTGGAGTTTGGCGAGACCGACACCGGAGCCGTTTTGTCGAGGGTGAGGGCTGGAGCAGCTGCGGTCAGGTAGGTACCGCCGGCACCGTAGTCTGCATTGAACTTCTCATTATCGTAGCCGGACGCCACTTCCTGGTAGGGGGAAGTGCTCACGGTGGACCCTGTCGTGAGCGGCATGAATTCGTAGTACACGAGTCCGATGGCCCCGGTGTTGTTGGAGGGAAGGTTCTCGAAGTAGAGACGGTCCTCGAAGGGCATGAGTCGCTCCGTGCCGTCGTTGAGCTTGACCACCACGATGCCGTAGCACTTGACGAGGCGGAAGTTGAGAGGGCTGTACTGGCCGGGGTCGCCGACGGGCTGCATCCATGCGTTTCTGTCCGGAAGGAGGTCGCCATTGTTGTCGAATCCGGCTCCGACGGTGCCGAGGTCGTACCAGATCCCTTCGGTGACAATGGCTCCCGGGATGCGGGACGAGCCCGAGGCTGGACGCCAGCCGAGGCTCGACTCGATGGCGGCGAGGTAGGCCGGGGGGACTTTCGAGGTGGTGTTCGGATTGATCTTGTTCGCCATGGCGGCGATTTCGTTCCGCATGGTCACCTTGGCGGTCACGTTGGTGCTGTGGGTACCGGCACCGGACTGTGCGGAGGCCCAGGCGTCGTAATTGAGCCAGAGGTCATCGGTGACGACGGGTGCCTGGCCGGTGACGGCGCGGCCGAGCGAATCCTTCTGGGGATACGTCACGAAGAAGTACTGGACCGAGGAAGCGCCCGGTGGAAGGGAGGCGATGCTGCGGACGGCGTCGATGGCACCGCCCGGCATGACGAGCTGGAAGGTTCCCGCGTAGCCGCCGGAGCCGGAAAGGCTGACGGTGCGGGAGGGAAAGATGCCGGGGGATCCGGTCGAGGTGCCTGCGTCGTAATCGCCAAGATTGACGACCACGTTGGAGAGGGGGGTGGCACCGGTATTGGTGATGCGGACCGCGAGGTGGGCGGCGGCTGGTCCTTTGGTGGAGGGACTTTCCACGTTGGAGTCGACCACGAAGTTGTAAGCCGTGATGATCTCCATCTTGAGCGGACCATCGGAGACGGACTGAGCCGATGCGGCCGGAATGGAAGCGGCCGCGAGCGTGGCGACGGCGAGGTTGCGCAGGGAGCGCCATCGTTTGGGCAGGGAGAAGCAGAGATTCGGGAAGTTCATGCCGTGGGAAGTGGGATTGGGAAATGCGTGGGGTGGATCGTCAGGCCGAGTGGGTCCGGGTGGTGCGGCGGCGGCGGGTGGCGGTGGAGATGGCGAAGGCCGTGGGGATGGCGAGGGCGAGGGTTCCCGAGGGTTCGGGGACGCTATGGGTCTGGTAGCCGTAGGTGCCGCCGGCCACGGGCGTCCATTCGCCGCCCTGAGCATCGGTTTCGTCGCCGATGCCGCCGAAGGGGACGTCGTGGAAATTGGGGATGCTGACGAGGTCCCAGAAGAGCGGCGCGGTGGTCTGATCCGATCCCGTGGTGTCGGGGAAGAGCCATGTCTCGTTGGTGGCGAGGAGCCATTCCGTGGCGGCGCCGATGGTGGTGGCATTGCGGACCCACATGTAGGCGGCCTCTCCGGCGGGGACGGTGAGGTTGTTGGTGAGGACGACGGTGCCGGAGAAGTAGGTCGTGGGGGAAACCGTCCAGCTGGCGAGGTCGACGGGTTTCCATGCAGCGGCCCAGAGGTCGAGATTGGTGCTGGTGGGCTGGAATCCGCCGTCGAACCATCCGAGTTCGACGATGTAGCTGGAGTCCCAGAGGCTGACGCCGTCGCTGGCGTAGCCCGAGGCTCCGGCTTCCCCTCCCCAGAAGATGGAGATGTCGCCGTAGGTGGTGGTGCAGCTGGCGAGGGCCAGCAGGAAGGAAGCGGAGTGGCGCGACAGGGCGCGTTTCGGGATCATGGCTGTAGTTGAGGAAGTTGGTTGGTGCTGAGGGAATCGCGGGGCCTGAGCCATGGTTGTGGGGATGAGAAATCATCCGCAGGACCCCGGTTCAGGCGTTATGGCATTTGTTGAGAGGGCCGACCTTTTGCGTTGGGAGCGCTGGACTAGCAAATTTCTTTTGCTGTCTTTTTAAAAAATACAGCAGTTGTTAGAGATTTTAGTTATCCGCTGGGTATAAGGGGGTATGGTGTGCTGTGCAGGCTGGAACGCGGCACGCAGCCTGGTTTGGGGCGCGGGCATTCGGCTGCTTCCGCCGGCTGCTGCGGAGCTACCGTCGTGTCTGTGTCCTCTTTAGAGACAGATGGTGGGAAATGCTTATGTTAGAATTCTGATAATTAGTGATTTACCATCTATTAGGGATCCTAGTTGGGGGAGGATTCATCTTAGTTTATTTCACCGTTTGCGGGGACTTGCGTGGCTGGGGGTGGTGGCTGAGCAGTTTTGGATGAACAAAGATGGGAGTCGCAGAGAGGCCGTGGCACGGTCAGTGGGGGCGGTGTCGCTGCCGCGGAAGAGCCGGGCGGATGTGGCGGAGGAAGCGTTGCGGAAGCTGATTGTGGACGGGCGGTTTCCGGATGTGCTGCCGGGGGTGAGGTTTCTGGCGGAGGCGCTGGGGGTGGGGGTACCGACGGTGTCGGAGGCGCTGCAGCGGTTGCGGGCGGACGGGTGGATTGAGAGCCGGGGGCAGCGGACGCGGTTTGTGGTGCGGGGGGAGGTGGTTGCGCGTGGGGTGGCGGCGGAGGCTGCTGGGGATGAGGGGACGCGGCATCTGGTGGTTTTCACGCCGCGGGATCTGGCGGCGACGCCGCATGAACCCTTCTGGAAACTGGTGACGAGACTTGCCGAGAGGCTGACGCCGCATGGCTGGACGCTGCGGGTGCAGTCTGTGGATTACGGGCATGACAAGCGGAACCGGGCGCCGTGGGATGCGGTGCTGCAGGTGGAGCGTCCGCAGGCCCTGATTGTGGCGCGGGGGACGCCGTGGCTGGCGGACTGGTCGCGCAACTGCGGGGTGCCGACGTTTTTCTTCAGCGGGAACGAGGGAGGGTTTCCGGTTCCGGTGGTGGGTTATGATGGGGGGGAAATCATGCAGAAGGCGATCCGGGAGCTGATTCTGCTGGGGCATCGCTCTGTGGCGATGCCGATGCTGGGGAGGCCGCAGTCCTTTGTGCGTGGTTTCCGGCGGGATGCGGAAGCGGTGTGCCGGGAGATGGGGGTGCGGATCAGCCTGCAGACGCCGCTGGGCGGTCCGTTTTCGCGGGAGGCGATGCTGGCCTGTCTGGAGAAGCTATGGCAGCGGCCTGCACCGACGGCGCTGATTCTGATTTCGTGGTACGAGTATCTGGCAGCGAGCGGGTGGCTGGCGACCCGGAAGATCAGAGTGCCTCAGGATGTGTCACTGGTGTCGCTGGTGTCCGATCCCACGTCGTCGTGGATGGTTCCGGAGCCGGCGAGATTTGAGCATGACGAGGATGGGCTGGTGGGAGTCCTTGCTGGCTGGGTGCTGAAGCCGCCGGCGCTTGTGGGTGGGAAGGCTCCTAAGGTCATGCTGCCCGGCCGGTGGGTGCCGGGGGAATCGGTGGGGCCGGCGGTCAGGCTCGGGATGGGTGCGGGCGGTTCACCATGAATCCGTGCGGAAGGGGGAGGCGGGGAGGCCGGCACGGTTGTAGAGGTTGGCACCGGCTGGGTTGCTGGAGAAGGCGTAGCGGACGGCCACGGGTGCGGGCACTTGCGGGGACGAGACGGTGACGGTGTGGCCGTCGATGGTGGCGTCGGCCCAGTGCCACTGGCGGTCATTTCCGGCGATGGCGAAGCGTTCCAGTCTGGCTCCCTTGGTTTCGGTGGCGGGCAGGCGGCCGGATTTAGTGGCGGTGATGAGGCCTGTGTCGGTGTGGTCGAAGTGGATGCGGGCGGTCTGGCCTTCGATGGTGAGTTGGCGGAAGAGGGGGCCGCTGACGGTGAGGTCCGTTTTCCCGTAGTTTCTGGCGAGGGCCCAGAGGGCGAGGCGTTCGCCGACATCGGCCTTGTTGGCTGGGTGGATGTCTTCGGCGTCGCCGATGTCGATGGCGCAGGCCATTCCTGTGTGGGGGATTTGGAGGCACTGGCGCTGCGCGTCGCGGATGGGGCCCCATTCACCGCCGGCCGGGTCCGGGTTGGGTTTCTGCCATGCGGCGAGCTGGACGAAGTAGAAGGGCATTTCCGGATTCTGGAACCACGAGCGCCATGCGGTGATCATGGCGGTTTTCTTTTCGGGGTAGAGGCTGGCGTCGGCATTGTTTTCGCCCTGGTACCAGAGGACGCCGCGGAGGCTCATGGGAATGAGCGGGGCGACGTGGCCATTGTGGAGGGTGGTGCAGCGTGGGCGGTGGGCTTTTTCGCCGAAGGGGAATTCCGGGAAGGAAGGCGGCAGTGGGATGTGGGTGGCGGCCGACTGGGCGGCGCGGGCCTGATTGATCCACGACTGCATGGGGGCGAGGGCGGCGGCGAGGTCGCGCTGGTACTGGGCGAGCGAGTCGCGCATGGTGCGCGCGTAGGGTTCGAGCGATGGAGTATTGAGGAGGGTTTCCTGGGACATCCATAGTTCGATGTTGGTGCCGCCGACGGCATTGGTGATGAGGCCGATGGGGACGCCGGTGGCGGACTGGATGCGGCGGGCGAAGTAGAATCCTGCGGCGCTGAAGCTGTGGGCGGTATTGGGGGAGCAGGTTTGCCATTGGCCGCGGACGTCGTCCTGCGGGGTGCTGGCGAAGTGGTATTCGGTGCGGAAGTGGCGGATGGTCGGGAAGTTGGCGCTGGCGACGTCTTCCGGTGCCTTGCAGGCTCCGAGGGACCAGTCCATGTTTGACTGTCCGCTGCAGAGCCAGACATCTCCGAGGAGGATGTCCGTGCGGGAGAGGGTTTCCGTGGGTGAGCTGATGGTGAGGGTGAGGGGCTTGGTGGAGAGCGGCTGGGGTGCGAGCGTGGCGATCCAGCGTCCGTCCGGACCTGCGGTGGCGGTGGACGTTTCGGATCCGAGGGAAACCCGGATGGTTTCGCCTTGAGAGGACCATCCCCAGATGCGGAGCGGTTGGTCGCGCTGGAGAACTGCGTGGTCCGTGAAGAAGCTGGGCAGGCTGAGATCGGCGTGGGAGGTTCCGAGGGCGGCGGCGAGGGCGAGGGCGGCGGTGGCGGGACGTTTCATGCGTGGGAGCATGCGGCAGATGAGGAGTATTCCGCAACTTCCGTCCCGCCATGAAATGCGGTGCGGGCGCCTATGCATTTACGCTGGGGGCGGGTTTCTGCTTCCGGTGGTGCGTAGTGGACGGCGGACCGTGATGTGCGGAACCTGATCGCATGCCTGCAACCCGGCTGATGAAGATTTCATGGATGATGTTGGCGGCATTGCTGGCTGGGGCTGGCTGGGGCCGGGCGCAGATTTTCGGGTATGATGGTTTTGAGGAATATGCGGCCGGTGCTCAGCTTGAGAGTGGCTCCAATGGCTCTGCGGGCACTGGTTTGGGGGGAGGGTTCGGCTGGTCAGGAGGCTACGATGTGAACAATGCGATCAAGTCGCGCGTGAAGGTCGAAAACCGGTCCAGCAGCCCTGTGGTTTATGAGAACGTGGGGGTGCGGATCCATGGGGGGGTGCGGGCGCTGCGGTTGTGGGACAATGCGAATGGGACGCCGGTGCTGCTGCGGAGGCTGGGTCGCGAACTACCGGCGGTGGCCGGTGTCAGTGTGTGGTTCAGCTTTCTGTTCCGGACGAACAATGCCGATCCGCTGGTGGATCAGGACATTCTGCAGGTGGGTTTTGACGGGGAAGCGATGCCGGTGCCCGGCAATCCCCGGCTCAGCTTGGGAGTGAGCACCATCGGCACGACAGCTCCTCGTCCGTTCCGGTTTTTCGCGGCTGCCGATACTGGGGCGGCGGTATCTGATGAATCCGCAGGGGTGGCAGCGGTGACGACGTACCTGCTGGTGGGGCGCATCCGGAACAATGGGTCCATTCATAACCGTGTGGAGCTGTATGTGAACCCGTCGTCGCTGCTGGAGCCGCCTGTGCCTTCCGCGGTTTCCGAAGCCGCCAGCGGGCCAGCCGTTCTGAGTCGGCTGCTGCTGCGGGCGGCAGATCTTGACGCCAACGATGTTTATGTGCTCGACGAGCTGCGGGTGGGGTTCAGCTATGAGAGCGTCGTCATGGCGGAAGTGCCGGCGCTGCGGCTGGCGTGGGATGCGGCCGGGGCTCGCGGGGATCTGGTGGGAATGCTGCGCTGGCCGTCGCAGCGGTTTGCGGTGCTGGAAGCAGCGGCGGCTCCTGGTGGACCGTGGGAACCGGTTGGGGTGGAGGGGCGCGGACTGTCCGGGGGCGACTGGCTTTTGCCGGTGGCGGTCCGGGGTGATGAACCGCGGCGGTTTTTCCGGCTCCGCGAATGAGGGATGCAATTCCCTTGGCGGCGGGCGGGTTGCAGGTAGTATTTTCCCGTTAGGAATCTCTGATTTTCTGACAAAACCGTCATGTCACCCGCCTTGGATTTTCCCGATACGATCTGGACGTGGATTGAGCAGGACAGCCGTTCGCCGGAGTGCTGCGAATGGTTCTGCGAGACGTATCGTCCGGCGGTACTGAGCTATCTGCGGCGGCGGCTCCCGGGGCAGGATGCGGAGGATGCCTGTCAGGATTTCTTTGCGACCGCGGTGATCGGCCGTGGATTTCTGGCGCAGGTCGACCGGACGAAGGGCCGTCTGCGCAGCTATCTAGGGTCGGCTCTGGATCATTTTCTGGTTTCGCGGCACCGGGCGGTAACAGCGGGCAAGCGCGGTGGCGGGGTGCGGCATGTACCGCTTGATGGGGTGGATGAGGCCGATGGGGTGGATGGATCCGTGGTGCTGACCGATCCCGGGGCCGGGCCGGATGCGGCTTTTGACCGCGAATGGGCGGTGCATCTGATGAAGCTTGCGGTGGAGGCAGCCCGGCGTGATTTCATCCGCAAGGAGCGCGAGGCCTTGTTTGAGGCGCTGCTGCCGCTGGTTCCCGAGAAGGGTCCCCGGCAGGCAGACGTGGCCGCGGTTCTGGGAGTCAGTGCTCCGAGCCTGCGGGTGGCGCTCAAAAGGCTCCGTGGCAGGATCAGCAAGCGTCTCGAAGACGAAGTGCGGCGGACGCTGCGCCATCCGGCCATGTTCGATGAAGAGATCGCGGCCGTGAAGCAGGCCCTCGGGAGCTGGGAGCCTGTTGAAAAACCGGGCCCGGCAGCGGATCCGGAATCCACGGTCGTTGGATGAGCGGCTGCGCCGTGGGTTTGGGGGAGGGATCCCCTGCGGGCGGCGGGCCCTATTCCAGCAGGCTTCGTTGCGCCGCAGTCGAAGGTCTCGACCTTCTCCTTTGTTCCGCCTCGCCTTGCGGAAGAATTCCTCCCCGCGCTACCAGTCCGGGTTCTTCAACAGGCTCCTAGGGCGGCGGCACCTTGTTGCCTCACCGCAACAATCCGTTCATTTTTTCTTGAACATTCCAAAGATTCTGGTTTTCTGCGTTCTTCATGTCATCCGCAGTGATCAGAGATCGAGAGCCGGGAATGGGTCGGCGCAATGGGCTGACGTCCATTGAGATGGATGTGATTGGGGTATTTGTGAATGCGGTGAAGCTTTTGGGGATGCCGCGTTCGGTGGGGGAGATTTATGGGTTGCTGTTCATCACGCCGGAGCCGTTGCCGCTTGATGCGTTGGTGGCGCGGCTGGGGATCAGCAAGGGGTCGGCGAGTCAGGGATTGAAGGTACTGCGGGGGCTTGGGGCGGTGAAGCAGGTGTATGTGGGGGGGGATCGGCGGGATCACTATGCGGCGGAGACGGAACTGAAGAAGCTGGTGGCTGGTTTTATCCGGGAGGAGGTGAGTCCGCGGCTGGAGGAGGGAGGGGAGCGGCTGGAGCAGTTGCGGGCGGCGGCGGATGGGGCGGAGGAAGGGCTGGTGGATTTTTACCGGGCGCGAGTGGGCAAGTTGAGTCAGTGGCATGCGCGGGGTCAGGCGGTGCTGCCGCTGCTGACGGGGCTGCTGGACTGAGGTGTGAGCGCGGTGGAATTTACCCGAACCCATGGCAACACAAACACAAACAGACGACCTTCGGTGGCGCTGCATCCGCGGCAAGCCGAAGGGGGAGCATCTGGCGGCGCAGCATTTGGCGGCCGCCGGGTACGAGGCATTCTGTCCGCGGCTGCGGCATCAGAAGAAGACGGTGCGTGGGAAGGTATGGTATGTGGAGGCTTTGTTTCCGGGGTATTTGTTTGCGCGGTTCCGGCCTGAGGCGGTGCGGCATGTGCAGGCGACGCCCTTTGTTTCGCAGGTACTGACCTTCATGGAGGATTTCGGGGCGGTCGCTGATGCGGTGATCCGGGATTTGCGTGGAGCGGTGGATGAGAAGGACAGCATCACGGTGCCGCTGACGATTGAGGCTGGGGAGGTGGTGGAAGTGGTGGAGGGACCGCTGCGTGGGCAGGAGGCGAAGGTGACGCGGGTGCTGCCGGGGGCGCAGCGGGTGCGGGTGCTGCTGGAGTTCCTTGGGAACCAGCATGAGGTGGAGATGTCGATTCTTTCTGTACTGAACGAGCGAAATCCGCGTGAGGCCGTTTTCTGACGGGCCATGAGCGGAGTCATAGGAACGGCTGTCCCTTAGGGGATGGTGGTTCCGCCCTCTCGAGCAAACTGCGACGGTGATTCTGTGTCTCTGTTGTTTCTTTTCTTTTTTTCTGCCGTGCGGCTGGAGTGGATGATTCCACTTCTGGCCGGGGGCGGCAGCATGTTTTCGAAGCAGTGAAGGAGCGGGTTGATGTACTGATTGCCGGCGCTGGATTTTCCGGGCTGGTGCTGGCTGAGCGTTTTGCGGCGCACGGCCTGCGGGTGGCTGTGGTGGAGAGGCGCGGGCACATCGGGGGGAATGCGTGGGACCGGACCGATGCCAATGGGGTGCTTTATCATGTGTATGGCCCGCACTATTTCCGGACGAACAGCCGGAGGGTCAGGGAGTATCTGAGCCGGTTCACGGAATGGCAGCGGGTGACGTACCGGATTCAGAGTTGGACGCATGGGCGGTACTGGAGTTTTCCGGTGAATCTGGCGACGTGGGAGCAGCTGCAGGGGCGGTCGGGGACCGAAGCGGAATTCGCGGAGTGGCTGGATGCCGTACGGATTCCGTGTGACGCACCGGCGAACAGCGAAGAGTTCATCCTTTCCGTGGCTGGGCCGGAACTGTACGAACGCTTTTTCCGCGGGTACACGCGAAAGCAGTGGGGCCGGGAGCCGCGGGATCTCGATGCATCGGTTTGTGCGCGCATTCCGATCCGGACGGCGCGGGACGACCGCTACCTGCGGGAGGAATTTCAGGCGCTGCCCTCGGAGGGATACACGCGGATGTTCGAGCGCATGATTGACGCATCGCCTGGGCTGCAGGTGCATCTCGACACCGATTTTCTGGAGGCCCGGCGGCATTTCGAGGCGCGGCACACGATCTACACTGGTCCGGTGGATGCGTATTTCGGATATTCGCATGGACGGCTTCCCTGGCGGTCGCTGCGGTTTGAAGCGGAATCATTCACTGGCGGAGACCTGGAGCGGGCTGGACGGGAAGCGGTGTCCGGACGGGCTGGTTTCTGGCAGCCGGCCCTGCAGGTGAACTATCCGAACGACCATGAGTTCACGCGGATTGTGGAGATCAAGCATGCGACAGGTCAGGCGACGCCGCACACGAACATTGTGAGGGAGTATCCACTGGCCGATGCGCCGGGCCGGGAGCCGTACTATCCGGTCCCTGCGCCTGATGCCCGGGCGCTTTATGCGCGCTACAAGGCCCTCGCGCAGGGCGAGAGCGGGGTGACCTTCTGCGGACGGCTGGCGACCTATCAGTACTACAACATGGATCAGGTCACCGGGATGGCGCTGCATGAATTTGACCGGCTGACTTCCGAGGGCGGGCCGTTTGCGGGGCTGCGGGAGCGGACGGGCGGCTAGCAAATTTCATTATCATTGCAACATCAACCCATAATCTACCTTTATGACACCCAAAGAAAAACTGTCGGCCGGCACTGCGGTGATCGGCGTTCTTGGTCTTGGCTATGTAGGGCTGCCGCTGGTGCTGGGATTTGCGGAGAAGGGAATCCGCGTGATTGGATTCGATGTGGACCAGCGGAAAGTGGACGCGCTCAATGCGGGGACCAGTTACATTCAGCACATCAGTGCCGGGCGGGTGGCATCGTCGGTGCAGGCGGGCCTGCTGAGTGCGACCTCTGATTTCGCGCGGATACCGGAAGTGGATGTGATCATCATCTGTGTGCCGACGCCGCTGAACCGTCATCATGAGCCGGACCTGAGCTATGTGCGGGCCACGCGTGACACCATTCTGCCGCATCTGCGGGCTGGGCAACTGGTGTGTCTGGAGAGCACGACATATCCGGGGACGACCGAGGAAGAATTTCTTGGGCAGATCGAGGGCCGGGGCTTTACGCTGGGGAAGGATTACTTCCTTGTGTTCTCGCCGGAGCGTGAGGATCCGGGCAATCCTGAGTTTCACGGGACAGGGATTCCGAAGGTGGTGGGCGGGCACACGGCAGCCTGTCTTGAGCAGGGGGTGGCGGTGTATGGGGCGATTTACGGAAAGGTGGTGCCGGTGACTTCGACGCGGGTGGCTGAGATGGTGAAGCTGCTGGAGAACATTTTCCGGGCAGTGAACATTGGACTTGTGAACGAGATGAAGACCGTGGCCGACGCCATGGGCATCGACATCTGGGAAGTGATTGACGCCGCGAAGACCAAGCCGTTTGGGTTTACGGCCTTCTACCCCGGGCCGGGTCTGGGCGGGCACTGCATTCCGATTGATCCCTTCTATCTCACGTGGAAGGCGCGGGAATTCGGGATTCACACCCGGTTCATTGAGCTGGCTGGGGAGATCAATGAGGGGATGCCTGGCTATGTGGTGCGGAGGGTAGCGGAGCGGCTTAACCGCGACCGCAAGGCCCTCAACGGCAGCCGGATTCTGGTGATGGGGCTCGCGTACAAGGCGAATGTCGATGACATGCGGGAGAGTCCGACCTTCCATCTCTTTGATCTGCTGAAGGCGCAGGGTGCGGAGATTGCGTATCACGATCCGCACATTCCGGTGGTCACACCGACGCGGGAGCATGCTGAGTACACTGGAATGAAGAGCATTGCGTGGGACCGGGAGACGGTGGGTTCGTTTGATCTGGTGCTGATTTCCACGCATCATGCGGCGGTTGATCTTGAGGAACTGGCGGCGTGGGCCCCGTGCATTGTGGACACGCGCAATGCCATGGCGAAGGTGCGCACGTCTTCTGGACAGGTGACCAAAGCCTGACACCGTTCCACGGTCATGAAACCCGGAGACTCCGTCGCCTCGATCTATCTGGATGGCACCTATGCGGCGAAGAATTCGTCGTTTGGTGACGACAATGCGGCGTGGAAGGCTGCCAGTGTGCGCCGGATGCTGGCGGCGCAGGGTTGGTCTGCCGCGCGGGTCTGCGAGATTGGCTGCGGCGGGGGTGGGATCCTTGTGGAACTCGCGAAGCATCTTCCGGACACGCAGTTCACTGGGTATGAACCGATGCCTGAGGCATATGCCGTGTGCCGGACGCGGGCCGGGGGCCGTCTGGAGTTTCTGCATGAATCGCCAGCGGGCAAGGTTCTCGAGAAGCCGTTTGATGTGGCGCTCTGTCTGGATGTTTTCGAGCATGTGGAGGACTACATGGGATTTCTGCGGAGTCTGCGCGGGCTGGCGCGGCACTTCATTTTCCACATTCCGCTGGATATGAATGCGCAGATGGTTTTCCGGCTCGAGCCGATCGTGCGGGTGCGGCGCGAGGTGGGTCACCTGCATTATTTCTGCAGGGAGACGGCGCTCGCGACGCTGCGTGACACTGGTTACGTGGTGGACCGGTGGTTCTATACGGACAGCAGCACGAGTTCGTATGCGAACTGGAAGTTCCGCCTCATGAAGCTGCCGCGGAAGGTATTGTTTGCGTTGGCTCCGGACTTCACGGTCCGGGTTCTGGGCGGCTATCCTCTCATGGTGGCGGCCACGCCGGGGACGTAACATTCCCTGTAAACTCCTGTAATCCGTGAAGAAGACCGCTGTCATCGGTGCTGGCCCGTGGGGTCGCAATATTGTCAAGACCCTGCATGGCATGGGGGCCCTTCATTCCGTGGTGGAAGCCGACCCAAAGGTCCGCGGGATGCTTGCCGGGGATTTTCCGGGCGTCACGATTCTTGCTGACTACGGGGAACTCCTTGGCGATGGCACGGTGGGGAGTGTGGCTGTGGCGACCCCGGCTCCGACGCATCACCGGGTAGCGAAGACCTGTCTGCTGGCTGGCAAGGATGTCTTTGTGGAGAAGCCGATCACGCTGACTGCGGTGGAAGCGGAGGATCTCGTGGAGGCTGCGGAGCGGGGGGGGATGATTCTCATGACCGGGCATCTGCTGCTGTACAAGCCGGCCGTGATTTTTCTGAAGGAGTACCTCGCCTCGGGGCAGCTTGGCCGGGTCTTCACCTTTCATCAGGAACGGATGAAGCATGGCAAGGCGAGGGCGGTGGAGAATGCGCTGTGGAGTCTGGGGGTTCATGATGTGGCGGCCCTGCTGCATCTGGCGGGGTCGGCGGTGACGGGCGTGAGTTTCAGTGGTCACTGTGGATTGCAGGCTGGGATCGAAGACGACACCTATCTGCATCTGAGCTTTGCGGATGGGGCGGTGGCGCATCTGCATAATTCGTGGCTGTGGCCGGAGGACCGGCGGGGGCTGCGGATCATCGGGGAGCGCGGGATGCTTAGTTATGATGAGAAGAGCGAGAGCGTGACGCTGGTGCGGAAGACGATCGACCGGACCCTGTCGAATGTGGATGGCGGCACGGAAGTGCTCTTTACGGCTCCGGCTGGGCATCAGGCGCTCGAGGCGGAACTGAGGCATTTTCTGGAATGTGTGGAGAGCCGGGGCGTGCCGCGGTCGTGCGGGAGGAACGGGTTGGAAGTGGTGAGGATTCTTGAGCGGGCGGGCGGGGGCCGATGAATTCCGCACTGCGGAGGCCGGTGCTGCGGAGTCTTGAGGCGCTGCGGGGCATCGCGGCGCTGGGAGTGGTCATTCATCATGCCTTTGGCATGGCCAGTCTGCCGTGGCATTATGGCCGGACGTTTCTGGGCAATGTGTCCTTGGCTGGGCAGCTGGGGGTGGATGTATTCTTTGTGCTGAGTGGGTTTCTGATGGCGTGGACCAATCCGCGGGAGGGATGCGGCGGCGGGGAGATCTGGAAGTATGCGGTGCGGCGCTTCTGCCGGATCTATCCTTTTTACTGGGTGGTCTGTGCGCTGTATTTCCCGGCGCATTATCTGCTGAGGAAAGCGAATGGGATGGAAGGATTTGGCTGGGGGGAGGCGGCGAGCAGTCTGCTGCTGCTGCCGCGGGAGGGTGATCCGCTGCTGGGGGTGGCGTGGACGCTGCGTTTTGAAGTGATGTTCTATCTTCTGTTCATTCCGTTTCTGGTGCAGCGGAGGCTGGGCTGGGCCGTGTGGATTGTGCTGGGGCTGCTGGCGATCGGGTCGGCATGGAGTGGAGCGGTGCTGCGGTCGCCATGGCTGCAGCAGATGCTGTCGCTGCGTTCGCTTGAATTTCTGGCTGGGGTGGGTGTGGCGGTCCTTGTGGAGAGGGGATGGTTTCGTGGCCGGACGCGCTGGGTTCTGGCGGGTGGGATGCTGCTGCTGGCGGCGGGAGGCTGGCTGGAAGTCCGTCATGGGGCGGCGGCGGGTTCGTGGCGCTGGCTGCTTCATGGATTGGCGGCGGCACTGGTAGTGGCTGGGCTGGTGGGGTGGGAGCAGCAGGGTCTGGCGGTGCCGGGATGGCTGGGGTTGCTGGGGTCGTGTTCGTATGGGGTCTACCTGGTGCACATGCCTGTGCAGGAATGGCTGTTCATGAATGCGGGGCACTGGCCGGGGCGCGCGGCGGAGTGGGCGCTGCCGGTGACAGTGGTGGTGGGTTTGCTTTCGCTCGCTGCCGGGGTGGTGGCGAGTCTGCTGGTGGAGAAGCCGCTGCTCAGATGGTGCCGGCGGGTGATGGAGTCGAGGTCATGAAGTCACTGCCGCCATGGATGCTGCTGGCAGCAGTTGCCGTGTTGAGTGCCGTGGTTTTCGCCCGGTTTCCGCGGAATGAGATCGATGTCGAATTCTATCCCTGCTTTGCGGAGTCGGTCGCTGGTGGCTGGCGCTGTCTGATTTCCATGGATCGTCTGCAGCATCCTGATGCGGTGATGGCGTACGGCAGCTGGCCGCCGGGATATGCCTTCGGGCTGGGGCTGCTGGGGAAGGCCGGGCTTTCCTATGCGCTGGCGGTGCAGTTCTGGAATGCGTTGATTCTGCTCGCGGGCGGATGGTTCATGCATGGTCTCTGCCGGCGGCTGGGCTGGGAACACGGCTGGCCGGCCGTTGGTTTTGTGCTGCTGAGTCCGGCTTCGTGGCTGACGGGGACGATGGCCTTTCCTCACATTTTCACGGTGGCTGTGATGACGGGAATGCTGTGGTCGGCATCCTGTGTGCTGAGCGGGCCGTGGACCCGTCGGGCGGCGCTCGGCTGGGGACTGGGTGCTGGGCTGGCGGGGGCGTGGTGTCACTGGGTGGCATTTTTCGTGATGCCGGCGCTGCTGATTTCGTGGGGACTCGTGGGTGGCTGGCGTGGACCGTGGCCGCTCGGGCTGCGCTGGTGGCTGGCCGGCTGTGCGGCGGGCCTTGCGGCCGGCTTGCTGGTGCTGCTGGGGCTGCAGCTCTGGGTGCTGCGGGATCCGGCGGTCCTGACGGTGCCTGGTGCGGGGTTAGTGGACCGGATCCGGCTGCGGGTGCTGCCCGGGATCCGGGGAATGGCGGGCTCCCTGTTCTTCGGGGTTGTGCGGTTTCTGGTGGCGGGCGGGCTGGTGGTGGTCCCGCTGGCGTGGTGGCTGCGCGGGAGGGTGCGGGAGAGGATGTCGCGCGGGCAGGCCGTGGCGCTGCTGGCGCTGCTGCTGACAGCTGTGGGTTTCTCGGTGGGGCTCAGTGGGGAGACCGGGGTACCGACGCATATTTTCCATGGGCGGCTCTTTGTGCCATTTCTCGCGCTGGCCTTTCTGGCTGTCTGGATGGCGGGTGGAAGGGTTCTGCGGACCGGCATGGCGTCGGGTGTGGCGATGCTGACCGGGCTGGCCGTGGCCGGGGAAGACTTGCTGCCTGACCGCATGGTGACGAGTCCCCTGCTGGACCGTCTCGAGCCTGGGTTTCAGGGTCCGGTGGAAGAGGTGGCGGATTTGCCGGTGACCAGTGAGGTTTCCGGGTCCTCGCTGGTGAGGACCGTGGTCAAGCAGGCTGTCGCCCTGTCTCTTCCGGAACTGGCGGCACGGGGCATTGAGAACCGGGGGAAGACGCATGCATGGCTGCAGGATCACCGGGATTTTCTGCAGTCGGCGACCACTTCCGGAGACATCCTGGTTGGTTGGCATGCCATGAGTGTGACGGCACCGTGGGAACTGGACCGGTGTGTCACTGGGGCGGCTGATTCCGGGCAGTTGAGGCCGCTGGTGGCTGGGCTGCGGGACCGGTTGCCGGCCGGCCGGGTGGTCGTGGCGGTGCCGGCAGGGTTTCCTGCGGCCACGGTAGGCTTGCATCTGGGCTTGCCCGCCGACGCCCTTGCGGAGGCTGGATCCTCCTCGGATCTGCGGTTGTTTCGAATCATTGGTCCCTGAATTTCTCTGAGCCATGCCGTACTATGCCCATCCCACAGCCGTCATCGATGCTCCGGTCACCATTGGCGAGGGGACGAAGATCTGGCATTTTGCGCACATCTGTCCTGGAGCCCGCATTGGGGAGAACTGCATCTTTGGTCAGAACACGATGGTGGCGAACGACGTCGTGATTGGTTCCAATGTGAAGGTGCAGAACAATGTGGCCATCTACACCGGGACCGTGGTGGAGGACGACGTCTTTCTCGGGCCGTCGTGTGTGCTGACCAATGTCACCAACCCGAGGAGTCAGGTGAAGCGGCATAGCCTTTATGAACGGACCCTGATCCGGCGGGGAACGACCGTGGGAGCGAATGCGACCATTGTTTGCGGGATCACCCTAGGGCGGTACAGCTTTGTGGCGGCCGGGGCGGTGGTGGCCAAGGACGTGCCCGACTATGGTTTCGTGATGGGAGTGCCAGGGCGGCTGAGTGGATGGATGAGCCGGCATGGGCACCGGCTGCAGTTCGGGGCGGACGGGCAGGCCCGCTGTCCGGAATCGGGATTTGTCTATGAACTGCGGGACGGGGTGGTGCGGTGTCTTACCCTTGGGGAAGACGATCCCCTGCCCCCCGAGCTTGCGGCCGGAACACTTTCATACGACGAATTCAAGTCGCCGGCGCGCTGACTGGCCCTTCCTTCCCTGTAAAACATCCCTGACCATTCCACTGCCGTGAAAGTACCGCTTCTTGATGTCAATGCTCAGAACCTTCCGCTCGAGGCCGAGCTGACGGCAGCCTTCACTGGTGTGCTGCGGAGCGGTCAGTTCATCATGGGACCCGAGGTGGAAGCCCTGGAGCGGGAATGTGCGGCCATGGTGGAGGCGAAGCATGGGATTGGCTGTTCCTCCGGGACGGATGCGATTCTGCTGGCGCTCATGGCGCTGGGGATTGGACCGGGCGACGAGGTGCTGGTGCCGACGTTTACCTTCTTTGCGACGGCTGGCTGTGTTTCGCGGGTGGGGGCGACGCCGGTGTTTGTGGATGCCTGTCCGGTGTGCTTCAATGTCGACGTGGCGAGTGCGGCGGGAAAGGTAACGGAAAGGACCAAGGCGATCATTCCGGTGCATCTGTTCGGTCAGTCAGCCGACATGGATGCGGTCATGGGGCTGGCGAAGTCGCATGGGCTGGCGGTCATTGAGGATGGGGCGCAGGCGATTGGGGCGAAGTACCGCGGGCGTCCGGTGGGATCGATCGGGGACTTCGGGACGTACAGTTTTTTCCCGTCGAAGAATCTTGGTGGTTTTGGGGATGGCGGGCTGCTGGTGTGTCAGGATGATGGCTTGGCGGAGCGGGCGCGGCTGCTGCGGACGCATGGATCGAAGCCGAAGTACTATCACAAGTTTGTGGGCGGGAATTTCCGGCTGGACCATCTGCAGGCGGCCCTGCTGCGGGTGAAGCTGGCGCGGTATGGGGATTACACGGTGAAGCGGCAGGCCAATGCGGCGCATTACAGTGCGGCCCTTGCGGAATTGCCCGGGGTGGTGACGGCGGATCCATCGCACTGCAAGTGCCGCGAGGCTCAGGATGCGTGGCTGCGGGAGACGGGAGCGAAGATTGTGCTGCCGGTGGCGTATGCGCATAACGAGCACATCTGGAATCAGTATACCCTGCGGATCATCGGGGAAGGTCGGCGCGAAGCTTTCCGCGAGCATCTCACGAAGAGCGGGATTGGCTGTGAGATCTACTATCCGGTGACCATGGATCAGCAGGAATGCTTTGCGTACACGAGTGATTTTGCGCGGTCCGGCTGTGCTACCGCGCATCAGCTGGCCTCCGAAGTCATCAGCATTCCGATTTTCCCCGAGCTGACGGTTGAGCAGCGCGAGGCGGTCATTGCGGCGATTGCGGCGTGGCAGTGAGGGAAGGCAGACCGCGGCAGGGCTGCGGGGAGGGATAGAATGGGATGATGGCTGGCTGTTACGATGCTTTTCAATTCCGTCGAGTTTGCCGTCTTTCTGGCGGTGGTCCTTGGTTTGTACTGGCTGCCGCCGGTGGCTCGGGTGCTGGGGGCGTGGCAATGGGGCGTGCTCGCGGTGGCGAGTTTTGTGTTTTATGCGTGGGATGATCCGAAGCTGCTGATTCTTCTGTGCGGGAGTATTCTTTTCAATTTCGGGGTTGGGCGGGCCATGGCGCGGAAGCTGGCGGGTGGCGGGACTGTTCCGCGGGGCCTGCTGGCGTTCGGGGTCGCGGCGAATCTGGTGCTGCTGGCGGCCTTCAAGTATGCCGGCCTGTTTGGCGAGCTGCTGTTTGCCGGGGAGGGGCGGGCGGAGTTGAGGGCATCGCTTCATGCCATTCCGCTGCCCGTGGGAATCTCCTTCTATACGTTTCACGCGATCTCGTTTCTGGTGGACCTGTCGCGGGCGGGAGGAGCCGAGCCGAAGCTGGTGCCGTTTGCGGAAGAGCTGGCGGGCCGGGGGCTGCTGCGTCCACTGGGCAAGCTGGCCTTGTACATCAACTTCTTTCCGCAGCTGGTGGCGGGACCGATCATGAAGGCGCGGGAGTTTCTTCCGCAGATCGGGCCGCGGGAGCTCCGGGACATTCCGTGGCGGGTGGCGCTGCGTTATCTGATCACGGGATTTTTTCTGAAGATGGTGGTGGCCGACAATCTGCGGGAGCACACTGATCTCATTGGGACGACGAATGTGCTGTGGATGAAGAAGCTGGATCTGGTGGGAATGCTGTATGGGTATTCGTTCCGGATTTTTGCGGATTTCGCGGGGTATTCGCTGATTGCGCTAGGGTTGGCGGCCCTGTGTGGGTACCGTCTGCCGGTGAACTTCAATTATCCGTATGTGTCGGCCTCGGTGACCGAATTCTGGCGGCGGTGGCACATATCGCTGAGCAACTGGCTGCGTGACTATCTTTATTTTCCGCTGGGTGGGAACCGGAAGGGATCAGGCCGGACCTATTTCAATTTGTTTCTGGTGATGCTGCTGGGTGGTCTGTGGCATGGTGCGGCGTGGCGGTTTGCGCTGTGGGGCGCGGCGCATGGCGTGCTGCTGGCGGTGGAGCGGCTCCTTGGGGTGCAGGCCGGCGAGAGTTCCGCGGCGCAGCGGTCGTGGCGGCAATTCGGGAGAATCATCCTGACCTTTCATCTGGTATCTCTTGTGTGGCTGCTGTTTGCGATGCCCGATCTGGAATCGCTCCGGAGGTATCTGGGGGCGCTGTGGGATGCGCCCATGGGCATGCGGGGTCGGGCGACTTTCCTTGTGGGGGTGTATGGCCTGCCGGTCGTGCTCTATCATCTGTGGGGGTATTTCCGACCGGTGGCGGCGGGCGGGGCCCGGTGGCGGCGGGTGGGCGAGCCGCTGGTGTTCGGGCTGATGCTGTATCTGACGCTGGTGAATGCCGGGGTGGGTGGATCCTTCATCTATTTTCAGTTCTGAGCTGATGAGGATACCACATGAACTGATGGTGACGGCAGGGCTGCTGGCGGTGCATGCCGTGGGGATCACTGCGCCTGGGCGGAAGGTGGAGCTTTCGACTTCCAATATCATCACGAACTGCATCCGGATCAGCGATCTGCGGGCCGAGACGAGGCCCAGTCATGTGCTGGCGGGGTCGAGCATGACCGGTCGGCTTGATGCCGGGGCGGCGGCATCGGTGGCTGGGGTGCCGTTTGTGAATCTGGGATTGGATGGCTGTGGACCGGTGGAGGCTCTGGATTTTCTGCTGGAGTCGGGACTGCGGCCGCTCACGGTTTTTGTGGAGGTGAATGCGGCGGGGTCGGTTGCGCCGGAGAATGCGCGTGCGGTCGCCGAGGCGGCTGGGGGAATGGGGCACCGGATCCGGGAAGCTGTTCCCTTTCTGCGGTATCGGGAGCGGCCTGTGGATCTGGTTTATTCGCGGCTGCATAGCCGGGTGAAGTCGGGCGAGGATGGGGGAGGAGCCGTGGAGTTGCCAGCCATGGAGGTCGCCGTGGCGGAAGGCGGGAATGATCCCATTGCGGCGGCGCTGCTGGAACGGGTGGTGCGGATCCGGATGCTGGGAGCACGGGTGATTCTGGTGATGCTGCCCGATCAGGGGCGCGAGCGGGAGCGTGAGTACCGCATCGCGCGGCAGGTCAGTGCTGCGGCGGGGATTCCGCTGCTGGATCTGAAGCCGGCGCTGGATCGGGCGCTGGTGTATACGGATTCGGTGCACCTCGCCGCTGGTTCCGGGGCGCGGCTGGCGGCGGCGCTGGGGATGTTGGTTCGGAAGAAGGAACAGCCATGAAGCATCTCATCATCATTGGAGGGGGAATCGTCGGGTTGGCCACCGCCGTGCGTGCGGCTGAGGCGAGGCTCGCGGAGCGGATCACGGTTCTTGAGAAGGAGTCCGCGGCTGGCCGTCATCAGAGCAGTCACAATTCCGGCGTCCTGCACTGTGGTTTGTACTATCAGCCGGGGTCGCTCAAGGCGCGGCTGGCGGTTGAGGGGATCCGGGAGATGACTGCCTTCTGTGCGGAAGAGAAGGTTCCTTATGAAATCTGCGGGAAGATTGTGCTGGCTGTGGATGAGGCCGAAGCCGTGCGGCTGCGGGCACTGCTGGAGCGCGGGACTGCCAATGGGCTGCGGGGGCTGCGGTGGCTGGATCAGGAACAGCTCCGCGGGATTGAGCCGCATGCGCGTGGGGTGGCTGCGCTGCAGGTTCCCGAAGAAGGGATTGTCGACTACCCGGCGGTGATGCGGGCGATGGTGCGGAGGCTGGAGGCTGCGGGTCATGAGGTACGGACGGGGGCCGCGGTGAGCGGAGTCACGACTGAGGGTAGCGGGCAGATTGTGCACAGTACGGCTGGTGATTTCCGGGGGGATTATGTGGTGAACTGTGCGGGGCTGCAGTGCGACCGGGTGGCGCGCAGTGCGGGCTTGCGGCCTGACTGCCGGATTGTGCCGTTCCGGGGGGACTACTGGAAGCTGTCTGCGCGGGGTGAGCGGCTGGTACGGCATCTGATTTATCCGGTGCCTGATCCGACCCTGCCGTTTCTGGGTGTGCATTTCACGAGGATGATTGGCGGCGGGATTGAAGCGGGGCCGAATGCGGTGCTGGCGTTTCGGCGCGAAGGGTATCGCCGGACCGACTTTTCGCTGCGCGACACGTGGGAGAGCCTGACGTTTCCGGGGCTCTACCGGTTTGTGAAGAAGTACCCGGGGACCACGTGGGCCGAGCTGCGGAACTCCTTCAGCCGGGAGGTCTTTCTGCGCAATCTGCAGCGGCTTATTCCGGAGATCACGATGGATGATCTGGCTCCGGAGGGAGGCAGCGGGGTGCGCGCGCAGGCCATACACCGCGATGGTTCTCTGCTCATGGATTTCACGATCAGTCAGGTTCCCGGGCAGCTGCATCTTCTCAATGCACCGTCGCCGGGAGCCACTGCTTCGCTCGCGATTGGCAGATATCTGGTTTCCTTGATCCAGACCGGGAGCTACGGTGGATCATGAATCAGACCGCAAAGAGTTTTTCCGACAAATGGCACCGCAACCGGGACCTCGCGTTTTCCGAAACCCTGCGGGAGGGATCCGAGATTCAGCAATGGATATTGAAGCGCAATGGATGGAATGGACCGGAGGATCTGCACGCGCATCTGTCGGAACGGAGGCGGTTGCTCGATGCCGGCTGTGGAAATGGGCGGGTGACCGCATTGCTGCGTCAGCATGCTCACAGCGAGGCCACCGTGACCGGGATTGATCTGACGGCGGCGGATGTGGCTCGGGAGAATCTTGCGGGGACTGAGCGGACGGAATTCTTCACGCGGGATCTGCTTGGGGATCTCGCTGATCAGGGTCGGTTTGATTTCATCTACTGTCAGGAAGTGCTGCATCATACTGCCGATGCGCGGCGGGCCTTTCTGAATCTGAGTGGTCTTCTGGCTCCCGGGGGTGAGCTGGCGATTTACGTGTACCGGGTGAAGGCGGCGGCGCGGGAATTCACGGATGACTTTGTGCGGGAGGCGATTTCTGCGATGCCCTATGAGGAAGCGATGGCGGTGTGCCGGCAGATCACGGCGCTGGGGAAGGCGCTGCATGACAGTGGGCAAGTCGTGCGGGTGCCTGAGGTGCCGGTGCTGGGGATCTCTGCGGGAGAGTATCCGGTGCAGCGGCTTCTGTATCATTTCTTCCTGAAGTGCTTCTGGAACGACGCACTCTCCTTCGAGGACAATGCGGTGATCAACTACGACTGGTTTCATCCGCAGCTGGCGACGCGGCATACCATGCCCGAGGTGCTCGGCTGGTTTCAGGAAGCGGGGCTGCGTGTCGAGCACCGTCTTGAGGACGAGTATGGGATCACGGTGCGGGGAACCGCCGTGGTCTGACGGGACTTTTCACTGACTAAACTCAAACAAACCCTGCATTATGGATCTCAATGGAAAACGCATACTGGTGATTGGCGGTGCTGGCCTGATTGGTTCGCATGTGGTTGATCAGCTTCTGAAGGAACCGGTGAAGGAGGTTCTGATTTACGACAATTTCACGCGTGGACGGGAGGACAACCTGCGGGAAGCGCTCAAGGATCCGCGGTGCCGGGTTTTTGAGATTGGGGGGGACATCACGCAGCGGGACATTCTGGAGAAGGCGATGGAGGGGATTGACGGGGTGTTTCATCTGGCGGCGCTGTGGCTGCTGCATTGTCATGAATTCCCGGAGAGTGCGTTCCGGGTGAATGTGGAGGGGACGTTCAACGTGATCATGGCGGCGATCCGGAGCAAGGTGCAGCGGGTGGTGTATTCGTCGTCGGCGTCGGTGTATGGGAATGCCGTTGAGATTCCGATGACGGAGGAGCATCCGTACAACAACGACACCTTCTATGGGGCGACGAAGATTGCGGGCGAGCACATGTTTCTGTCGCTGGGGAAGCGGTATCAGCTTCCGTGGGTTGGGTTGCGGTACATGAATGTGTACGGTCCGCGGCAGGATTACAAAGGGGCGTACATTGCTGTGATGCACAAGATACTGGACCGTCTGGAATCGGGCGGGCGGCCGCAGGTTTACGGGGATGGTTCGCAGCAGTATGATTTCGTGGCGGTGGAGGACGTGGCGCGGGCTAATATCTGTGCGATGAAGTCCGAGGCGACCGGCAAGAGCTACAATGTGGGCCGGGGCATCGGGACGAGCATCAAGGAACTGACCGAGCTGCTGATCCGGCTTTCCGGGAAGGAAGCCGATATCGAGTATCTGCCGGCAGGGCTGACGTTTGTGACCAACCGGATTGGTTCGACGGAGGCTGCCGAGCGTGATTTGGGTTTCCAGTGGACGATTGGGCTGGAGGATGGGATGCAGCGGCTCATTGACTGGCGGCGGAGCTACATTGCCGAGCTGGAGGCGCGCAAGCAGCGGAGCTGACTGGTCTGGAGCGATGGAGCGAAGTCCCCTTCCCTGATGAGGTCATGAGAATTCTTGTTGCTGGCGGCACTGGTTTCATTGGGTCGCATCTGGTGCCTGCGCTGGAGGCTGCGGGTCATGAGGTGGCGGTGCTGGTGCGGCCGGGTGGGGAGGGCCGGGTGGCGGCGGGTGCTGCTGCCGTGACGGCGGATCTTGGGAATCTATCGGCTGATCGTCTTCCGGCGGCGGACGTGCTCATTCATCTGGCGCAGGCGAATCTTGGTTTTCCGGAGCATGCCGGCGAACTGCTGGCGGTGAACTGCGGCAGTGCAGTGGCCATGGCGGTGCATGGGGTGCGCTGCGGGGCCCGGCGGATGATTTATGCTTCCTCCGGGTCCGTGTATGGATTTGCGCGGGAGGTGATTACCGAGTCGCACGCGCTGGCGGGGACTGGTTATTATGCCCAGACGAAGCTGGCAGCGGAGGCCTTGCTGGGAGAATTCCGTGGCAGGCTGGCGGTCGATCTGCTGCGCATCTTCAGTCCGTATGGGTTGGGGCAGCAGGGATTCCGGCTGATTCCGGACATTGTGTCGCGGGTGCGGGAGGGTCGGCCGGTCCTTGTGCGGTCGAATGGGATGCCGGGTCTGAGTCCGGTACTGGTGGGGGATGTGGTGCGGGTGGTGCTGGCGCGCCTTGGAGCGGAGGGATCCGAGACATTCAATGTCTGTGGGCCTGAGGCGACGGGGATCCGGGAGATTGCGGAGGTGGCGGGTCGGCTGCTTGGGCGTGAGCCTGTTTTCGGGGAGCATGAGGTTCCGCTGGAAGGCGGGATTGCGGCGAGCGGTGCGAAGATGACGGCTCTGACCGGGGTGGTTCCGGTGTCTGTGCAGGAAGGTCTCGTGACCATGTGTGCCGGGAACTGAGCGGCCGGCAAATTCAGCGAATCAATCATCATGTGCGGCATTGCAGGAATCCTTCATCATGATGGCGCACCCGCTTCCCGGGACGCCTTGCGGGGTATGACCGATGCCATTGCGCATCGTGGTCCGGATGGGGAGGGACAGTGGGTGAGCGGGCCGGTGGGATTGGGGCATCGGCGGCTGGCGATCATTGATCTGACGGAGGCGGGCAGTCAGCCGATGGCGACCGAGGACGGTCAGGTGGTGCTTTCGTACAACGGAGAGATCTATAATTTCCGGGAACTGCGGGACGAATTGGAGCGTTGTGGTCATGTCTTCCGGTCGCGGAGTGATACGGAGGTGCTGCTGCGTGGGTATGTGGAGTGGGGGGAAGCGGTGGTGGGTCGGCTCAATGGGATGTTTGGCTTTGCGGTATGGGATGGGCGGAAGGGGACGCTGCTGCTGGCGAGGGACCGTTATGGGGTGAAGCCGTTGTATTATGGGGAATGGGGCGGGGTGTTTCTGTTCGGGAGCGAGGTCAAGGCGGTGCTGGCGCATCCTGCGTCGCGGGCGGTTCTTGATGAGGAAGGGCTGCTGGAGTATTTCACCTTTCAGAATTTCTTCACGGACCGGACCATGTTCCGCGGGGTGAAGCTGCTGCCGGCGGGCTGTCTGCTGACGGTGCGGGCGGGGTCGGCACCGGTGCTGCGGAGATTCTGGGATTTTCAGTTCACGGAAGACCCGTCGCTGAGCGGGCCTGAGGCCATTGAGGAACTTGACCGGCTTTTCCGTCAGGCGGTTTCGCGTCAGATGGTGAGTGATGTGGACATTGGATCCTATCTGAGCGGGGGGATGGATTCGGGGTCGATCAGTGCGCTGGCGGCGCAGCAGGTGCCTTTGCTGCGGACGTTCACGTGCGGGTTTGATCTGCGTTCGGCGTCGGGGATCGAGTTGAGTTTTGATGAGCGGGCGCGGGCTGAGCACATGTCGTATCTGTTCCGGACGGAGCATTACGAGATGGTGCTGAAGAGCGGGGACATGGAGCGGATCATGCCGCGGTTTGCGTGGCATCTGGAAGAGCCTCGGGTGGGGCAGAGTTATCCGAATTTCTATGCGGCGTATCTGGCGAGCCGGTTTGTGAAGGTATGTCTTTCCGGTGCTGGCGGGGATGAATTGTTCGGTGGGTATCCTTGGCGGTATTACCGGGCCGCGGTGAATACAGGCTTCGAGGATTACATCGACAAGTATTACAGTTACTGGCAGCGGCTGATTCCGTCGCAGCTGACGGCATCATTCTTTGGACCGGTGTGGGAGAAGGTGCGTGGGGTGAGCACGCGGGATATTTTCCGCGGGGTCTTTGCGACGCATGCGAGTGAGCTGCGGCGGCCTGAGGATTACATCAATCACTCGCTGTATTTTGAAGCGAAGACTTTTCTGCATGGTTTGCTGGTGGTGGAGGACAAGCTGAGCATGGCGCACAGTCTGGAGACGCGGGTTCCGTTTCTGGACAATGATCTGGTGGATTTTGCGCAGCGGCTGCCGGTGGCGATGAAGCTGCGGAATCTTGGCGAGGTGACGAGGATCAACGAGAACGAGACCGGGGCCAAGGCGGTGCGGTATTTTCAGCGGACGAGCGATGGGAAGCTGGCGCTGCGCGAGATCATGAAGCGGTATGTGCCCGATGAGATTTCGGGTGGGGAGAAGCAGGGCTTTTCGGCTCCGGATGCGGCGTGGTTCAAGGGCGAGAGCATTGACTATGTGAGGAAGGAGCTGATGGGTGGAGATGCGCGCATCTGGCAGGTGCTCGACCGCGGGACGGCTCTGTCGCTGGTGCAGGAGCATCTGGACGGCCGGGAGAACCGGCGGCTGCTGATCTGGTCGCTGCTCAACGTCGAGTGGATGATGCGGCGGTTCGGGCTGTAGGGTGGAG
Source organism: Verrucomicrobiota bacterium (assembly GCA_039795165.1). Taxonomy (GTDB): domain Bacteria; phylum Verrucomicrobiota; class Verrucomicrobiia; order Verrucomicrobiales; family V1-33; genus V1-33. Next base: position 87,848 of record JBDKER010000012.1, read on the forward strand.
TGGGTAATGGGCTTTCGGAATCTGGAATGATCATGCGTGTACTGCATTGTCCGACGGCAGTGGGGAATCATCCGCAGGCGCTTGCGGGAATGGAGCGGGCGGCTGGTCTGGACAGCTGGAGTGTGGTTTTCGGGGACCCTCCGTTTGGGTATGTGGCGGACGAGGTGGTGCGGCGCGGGGGCTGGCGGTTTCTGGTGGCTGAGTGGCGGAGGTGGTCGCTGCTGCGCGAGGCGTGCCGGGACTATGATGTGGTGCATTTCAATTTCGGGTCCTCGCTGACGCCGCATCCGGACCGGCTTCTTTTTCAGAAGCGGAGTGCCCTGCTGCGGGGGTTGAAGCGGGTGTACAATCTGTATGCGGCGCGGGTGGAGCTGCGGGATCTGCCGGTGCTGCGGAGGGCTGGCCGGGTGATTGCGGTGACGTGGCAGGGGGATGATGCGCGGCAGTGGGATTACTGCCGGGAGCATTTCCGTTTCACGCATGCGACCGAGGTGGAGCCTGAGTACCGTCGGCGGGAGCAAGACGAAGGGATCCGGAAGCGGATTGCGGTGTGGGACCGCTATGCGGACATTATTTATGCATTGAATCCGGATCTGATGCATGTGCTGCCGGCGCGGACCCGGTTTTTTCCGTATGCGCAGCCGGATATCCGGGAATGGTCATTTGTGGGAGTGGAGACTGGGACAGATCGGCCGCTGCGGATTGTGCATGCGCCGAGCAATGCGCTGGTGAAGGGGACGCGGTATATCGAAGCGGCGCTGGAGGTACTGCGCGGAGAAGGTTTTTCGTTTTCGTACACGAGGGTCGAGGGGATGCCGCAGCGGGAGGCGCGGAAGATTTATGAATCGGCGGATCTGCTGATTGATCAGCTGTTGTGTGGCTGGTATGGGGGTTTATCGGCCGAGCTGATGGCGCTGGGGAAGCCGGTGGTCTGTTATCTGCGGGATGAGGATCTGGGGTATCTTCCCGAGGGGATGGCTGGTGATGTTCCGGTGATCCGGGCTGATCCGGACTCGGTGACGGCCGTGCTGCGGGAAGTGCTGGGGCATAGCCGGGAATGGCTGGCCGAGCGTGGGAGGCGGGGTCGGGCCTATGTGGAGCGGTGGCACGCGCCTGAATTGATTGTGGGTACGGTGAAAGCGGATTACGAGGCGGCGCTGGCGAAGCGGCGGGCGGACCGGGGGGCCGGCGGTGGCCGCTGAATCCTGCAGGAGCCAATCCCCTTCCCTGTCATCATGGTAGGTCGATTTTTCAGGGACTCCGCTTTGTACGGAGTGGCCACGGTCCTTGCGAAGGGTCTGACGGTGCTGCTGGTGCCTGTCTATACGGCGTACATGAGCCGTGGGGAGATTGGGCTATTGGATCTGCTGCTGGGGGCGATGGCTGTGCTGACTCTGCTGGTGGGACTGGACATGAGCAATGGGTTGGCGCGGGAGTATGCGGACACGCGGGATGCGGAGTTGCGCTGCCGGTATTCGTCGACCTGTCTGTGGTTCACGGCGGTGGTGTTCGGGATGGCGGCGCTGGTGGGCTGGTTTGGAGCGGAGCCGCTGGCCCGGCGGTTTCTGGGGGGAGCACCGGGGGTGGGAGCGGTGCGGGCAGCCGCGGTGAGCATGGCGGTGGGTGGGGTGTATGTGGTGGCGGTGCAGCAGCTGCGCTGGATGCTGCGGCCGGGAAGATTCGGTCTGGTCAGTGTGGCGACGACGGCGCTTTCGCTGCTGGTGACCGTTGTGCTGACGGGGCGATATGGCATGGGGGCGGCTGGTGTACTTTATGGAATGGCGGCGGGGTCGGCGCTGGGCGTTGGATTTACCCTGCTGGCGGCCGGAGGGGAATTCGGTTTCCGGTTCGACTGGGGCTGTCTGCGGCGGATGCTGCGGTTCTGTGTTCCCATTGTGCCATCGAGTCTGGCTGTGATTGTTAATCAGTACATTTCGCGGTATGTGATTGAGTGGGAGATGGGTCGGGACGCGGTGGGTCTTTTTGGGGTGGGGACGAGGCTGGCGGGTTTGGCGGGGCTGGTGATGCTGGGTTTTGGGAGTGCGCTGACGCCGTTGGTGTATGCGCGGCAGGACGATCCGGAGACGCCTGGTCATCTGGCGAGGATTTTCCGGATTTTCGTGTCGCTTGCGGTGGTGGGGACGGCTGGGCTTTCGTTGTTTGCGCCCGAGGTGGTGCGGGTGCTGACGCGTGCCGACTACGGACCGGTGGTGCCATTGCTGGTGTGGCTGAGTCCTGCGTTTCTGCTGATTCAGATGTACATATTTGCGCCTGGTGCGTGGATCCGGCGGAGGATGTGGTGGGTGGCTGGGACGAACGTGCTGATTGCGATGGTGGCGCTTCTGCTGAATTGGCTGCTGGTGCCGAGGTTTGGGCTGACGGGGGCGGCGGCGGCGACGCTCCTTGCTGCGCTGCTGCACTTTGTGCTCTCGATGCTGGTGAGTCAGGCGATGTATCCAGTGCCGCACGAGTGGGGACGGGTGGCGGCGGTGGTGCTGGCTGGGCTGGTGGTGACGGTGGCCGGGGCGTGGCTGCCGGGGGAGATCTCCCCTGCCCTTGTTTTGGCTAAAGCGGTGCTGCTGGGGTCCTTGGCGGTGGTGCTGCTGTGGTCTGGGGAGATGGAGCGGGAGTGGTTCCGGAGCCGGGTGCTCGGTCGGCTGCGGCGGGCCTGAAGGGACGGGGGAATCCGAGTCTGGGGGAAATCTGGATGAAAGCAGAGAAGATAGCGGTGATTGCGTCGGCCTTTGATCATCGGCTGAACTATCAGGAGAGTGTGACCGCGCGGACGCTGCACCGGGCGGGGCATGAGGTGCGTGTCTTTACGACCGATGCGGCGATTGTGCGTGACGAGCGGAACTGGGCGGCGGTGGATGCGGGGTGTCCGTTTGCGGTGGTGCGGACGGGTCGTTACTGGCGGTGGCGGAACACGATGGTGCCGCGGGATGCCGGGATGGTGGCTGCGCTGCGGGATTTCCGGCCTGACTGGGCCTTTCTGTTTGCGCCGGCTGGAGGGGTGGGCGTGAGTCTGATGCGGCGGTTGCCGGAATCGTGCCGGGTGGTGGCGTTCATCAGTGATCTTCCGTGGCATCGCAGTTCGCGGGTGCTGTGGCATCTGGTGAAGCGGCCGTGGCTGCGGGAGGTTTTCCGGCGTGCGGATGTGGTGGCGGCGGTGACGGAGGATACTGCGGCGATGCTGCGCGGGGTGGGTGGTGAGCTGCTGGAGGGGAAGCTAGTGATGACCGGTTTGAGTTATGATGGGGAGGTATTTGCCGATGACGGCGGGCGGTGCCCTGAGCCGGTGGTGGCGCTGCGGGCGAGGTGTCCCCGGATTTTCTGCACGGTAACGAAGGCGAGTCCTTCCAAGGAACTGGACCGGGTGGTTTCGGCTGCGGAGGAAGTGCTGCGTGGGGATGAGGGAGCGGGGTTTGTGCTGGCCGGGGTGGGACAGGATAATTGTGGTGAAGCGCTGCGGCGGCAGGTGGCAGCGAGTCAGTGGGCTGATCGGATGGTGGTTTTGCCCGTGCTGGAGGCTGAGGAAGTGAAGGGAGTCTTCGGAGTGGCGGCGGCCGCGGTGTTTACGCTGGTATCGATTGGGATTCAGCAGGCTTTGGCATGTGGATGTCCGGTGGTGCTGCGGCGTGGGCAGCCGGCCGGTCACATTCTGTCGCCGGGAGAGAATTCCGAGGACTTCGGGGAATTCGGGGAACTGTGCGAAGCCGTGCGCAGGCTGATGGCGCGGTCGCCTGGTCGGGAAGCGGTGCGGGCGTCGATTGCGCCATGGCGCAGTGAGCTGGTGCTGGGTCGGGTCATGGAACTGGCGGTGGCCCGCCGTGGTCCAGCGGGGTTTGGGGGAACAGAATAGTTGGTTTCATTGTCATGTGCGGCATTGCGGGAATCATTGGGGGCAACGGCAGCGTTGCTGTGAGGGAGCGGCTGGGGTCGGCGGCGGCCGGCATGCGGCATCGCGGGCCGGACGACGGAGCATTTCTGGTCTGGCGGCCCGGTGGTCGGCCGGAGGTTAGTGCAGAGGTGCCGTCGGGGGATGGATCTGTCGTGATGGCGCACCGGAGGCTATCGATTCTGGATCTGTCGCCGCGGGGGCGTCAGCCGATGCTGACGGTGGACGGGAAGCATGCGGTTTGTTTCAATGGGGAGATTTACAATTACCGTGAGCTGAGACATGGGCTGGAAGCCGATGGGGTGGTTTTCCGGACGGAGACCGACACGGAAGTGCTGCTGGAGCTGCTGCGGCAGCGTGGGGCGGAGGCTCTGCCGCTGCTGCGCGGGATGTTTGCTTTTGCGTTTCTGGATGTGGAAGCCGGCGAGGTCCTGCTGGGGCGGGATCCTTTCGGGATCAAGCCGTTGTATCTTGCGGAGTCGGGCGGTGGGGTCGTTTTTGCGTCCGAACTGCAGACCCTGCGGAGTCTGGGAGTGGACGGTGGTCCGTTGGATCCTCAGGTGGTGTATCAGTTTCTGCGGTTCGGGGTATCCGACGACGGGCGGACGACCTTCCACCGCGGGGTGGTGCAGCTGCCGCCGGGTCACTGGGTGAAGGTGACGGTGGGCGTGGCGAAGATCGGGGAGCCGGTGCGGTACTGGTCCCCTGCCCTTGCGGAGCCGCGGCGCATATCCTTTGCGGAGGCGGCTGAGGGAATCCGGGAACGGTTTCTGGAGAGTGTGCGGCTGCATCTGCGGAGTGATGTGCCGGTGGGGGCGGCCTTATCCGGGGGGATTGATTCGTCGGCGATTGTGGCCTGCATGCGGAAGCTGGAGCCCGATGCGGAGATTCATGCCTTCAGTTATGTTCCCGCGGGTTTTCCGCTGAGTGAGGAACGCTGGGCTAGGATGGCAGCGGATCGTGCGCGGGTACAGCTGCACACCGTCGATTTCACGGCGGCTGAGCTGGCCGCGGACCTTGACGAGCTGATCCGGGTGCAGGGTGAACCGTTCGGGAGCACGAGCATTTATGCGCAGTACCGGATTTTCCGGAAGGTGCGGGAGGTGGGGATTCCGGTGGTGCTGGATGGCCAGGGTGGGGACGAGACGCTCGCGGGGTATTCGATTTACTTTGCTGCGAGGCTGGCAGGGATGATGCGGAGGGGAGAGTGGGGCGCGGTGGCGAGGCTGTGGAGGTCGCGTCAGCATGCGGGCGGCGGTCACATGAGTGCTTGGTTTCAGGCTGCGGGTCATGTGCTGCCCCGGTGGGTGGCCGATGCCGGGCGGCATCTGGTGCGGAAGGAACTGCTGCCGTCGTGGATGCGGCGGGAGTATTTTGCGGGAGTGCGGACGGGTCGGCTCGAGGCCGCTCTGGACGGCCATGGGATGCGGGGGGTGCTCGCGGACACACTGAGCCGGACCATCATTCCGCAGTTGCTGCATTTCGAGGACCGGAATTCGATGGCGTGGTCTGTGGAGAGCCGGGTCCCGTTTCTGCATGTCGACTTTGCCGAGTTTGCGCTCTCGTTGCCCGAGGAATACCTTGTCGGGGGCGATGGGACCATGAAGCGGGTGTTCCGGGAAGCCATGCGGGGACTTGTCCCTGATGCGATTCTGGATCGGCGCGACAAGATCGGGTTTCATACGCCCGGGAATCTCATGCTGGCCGAGGCGCGGCCGTGGGTGGAGGAGATTCTGGGGTCGGTTCCCGCGGCGGCTGCCGCGGTGATTGATCCGGCGGGGCTGCGGAGGCTGTGGGAGCGGACGCTCGCAGGCCGGACGGGGAACGACCACAGTTTCTGGCGGACGCTGTGTTTCCTGCGGTGGCTGCAGTTGTCTCCCGGGATCCGGATCTGAGCGAGGATTTGCGGTTGGAAGCCGCGGGAATTTCCGTTAATGAGGCGACTTATCCGGAGCCGTGATCCGGGTTGCCCCTTGATATGAACAGCAACGCCATTGTCCGGATTTTCGCCACGTTTGCGCTGCTTTTTGCGGCGTTGTGGGTGGCCTTTGACATTTTCACGTCGGGCGGCAACGCCGTGGCGCGGTCGTACATGTACATGATGGTCGCGAGCGGGGTGTATGGCCTGCTGAATCCCCGGAAGGCATTTTACGTGCTGCTGTTTCTGACGGCCTACCTTGATTACTTCAAGCGGCTCATGATTTTCGATTCCGGGCTGAGCAGGCTCGATCTGTACTATGTGCTGGGGATTGCGCCGTGCACGCTGGTAGGAATTGCGGTGAGTGTGATCTACCAGCAGTTCATCGGGAGGACGGTGCCGCGGCCGGGGCAATTGCTGCTGACCTTTGTGAGTGTGGGGGCGTCGGCTTTGCTGCTGGTGCTGTCGCTGACGGGCAACCGGGGGGGATTCCGGAGTCTTGGGGATGGGGTCAATGCGGCGATTTATCTGCTGCTGCTCTTCACGGTCCCGGCCCTGTTTCAGACGCCCGGAGAGCTGAAGAAGCTGCTCAAGGCCTGCATCATCATTTACATTCCGGCGATCATCTACCTGCTGATCCATTTCATCCGGGGGAGTGTTTTCGATTGGGAGATGGACTATCTGAAGAGCGGTCTGACCGGGGAAATCCGGATCCTCATGGAGCGGCAGTTCCGGTTTTTCGGGACGATGAATTCGGCGGCGAATGCGTCATCGGTTTTCGGACTGATGCTGGCCTTGATCTGTTCCGGGGTATGGAAGTACCGGAATGACCCGCCCTATGAGCGGCAGAGCAATCCGGTGAGCCGGTTTCTGCTCATCATTCCGATTGGGGTGGCGATGTATGCGACGTTCAGCCGGATGGGCTGGGTGAGTTGCGTGGTGGCGATTGTGGCCGTGTGGTTCTTCAAGCGCCGCTTTCTGACGGTGGCGGGCTATGCGCTTTCGCTGGCGGCGGTGGTGACGATTGTGCTCGCCTCGCCGTATCTGCTGCGGCATAAGATTCTCAACAAGATCAGCGAGGACATCTACAGCCAGAAGCGGACGGACGAGTGGAGTCAGACTACGAATATTTCGACGCTCAACGACCGTCTGGAAGGTTTCAATGCGCTGGTGACCAATTCGAAGGTGTGGACGCCGCTGGGATTGCGGTTCAGTTCGTACAATGAGAAGGCGGTGCTGTCGCAGGTGGAGTCGCACGACCTTTTCACGGACACGCTTCTGCGGTATGGGTATGTGCCGATCTTTGTGGCGCTGGGGGTGGCGGGGTGGTTGCTGATCCGGATGCATCGGTTTATTTTCGAGGAACCTCCGGGGTTGGTTCGGGACATGGCGGCGGGGTGTCTGGCGGCGGCCTTGAGTGTTACGGCGGGTGGTCTTGCCAATGGGGCACAGCTGTCGACGTACCCTGTGAATTTCTTCATCTGGTTCATGTTCAGCGTGGTGGGTGCGTTGATGATGTATCGCCGCGAGGAAGAGGAACTGGCACGGCTGGCGATTCCGGAGCGCGAGCCAGAGGCGGCGCGGCCGGAACCGGTGGCGCGCCGGCCGCGGCCGGCTGGCATGGGGGCTCCGGCGCGGGTGTGAATGGCTCCTGGTTCTGCTGGGGTCCTTCCTGATGGCTGGGAACGCAGGCACGACTTGGTTTTATGGCGACATTGCTGAAGCGGCTGGGTAAGGTGGTGCTTCGTCTGGCGGTGGGTGTTTTCGGGGCACGGATCACGGATCAGCGGACGGGGCGCTGTGCGGGCAAGGCTTTGGTGCTGCCGTGGCGTGGTCGGCTGCATGTGATTGGGTTGGAGGAGGCAAGGCTGCGCCCGCATTTTCTGCCGCAGGAGCGGCTCACGTACTGGCGTCAGGAACTGGGATTTTCTTCCCATCCCGAGCCGGATTTTCCGCATGAACCGTCATCTCACAGCGATCCTGACGCATCAGACTCCCGCTGAGGTGGGTCGGATGGTGGCGTGGTGGCGGGACTTCTGCGGGGGCAGCGATGTCCTTGTGGTGTATGGCGGATCGGAGGCTGCCTTTGCGGAATTGGCTGGGGTGGGAGTGAGCGAGGCGGTGCTGGTGGTGGATGGCCGGCTGCGGACGAGTGATCACCAGCGGGAGCGGCAGTCATTTCATGGGGTGTTCCGGGCGATCCGTGGCTGGCTTGCGGGGCGGGAGCAGTATGGCACGGTATTGTTTGTGGAATTCGACTGTGTTCCGCTGCGGCGGGATCTCGTGGAACTGCTGCGGGATCGGATGGCGGCGGAGGGAGCGGATGTGCTGGGGTGTGGGGTGGAGCGGATTGACGGGACGAATCATCCTCATTTTCTGTACCATGAGGCCGACGCGGGGTTCCGCGGGCTGGTGGGTCGGGTCAGTGTACGTGCGGATGGTGGGGTTGCTCTGGCGATGCTGGGATGTGTGTCTTTCTGGCGTCGTGGTGCCTTCGAAGCGGTGGCTGCCGTGGAAGAGGCGGCTGCGTTTTATCTCGAGGTGATCATTCCGACCCTTGCGCATCATCTGGGGTACCGGGTGCGGAATCTGGCGGACCAGTCAGTCTTTGTGAAGCCATCCGGCCGGCCGCCGGATGAGATCGATGAACTGGTGCGCAAGGGGGCGTGGATGGTGCATCCATGGAAGGAATTCTGGGGTCGGGTCGGGTGACCTCCCTTTTTTTGGCCACGGAATTGTGACTGAGAACTCATGAACTCCGTTTCCTAATGTTCGGCTCATGTGTGTCAGTGTGAGTTGGGGAGGTGAAATTTCCGGATCGAGCGGTGGCGGCCTTCAACGTATTCAATGCGGAGACGGTGCTTGGGGTGGTGGCTGGGATTGAAGAGGCTGGGGGAGGATGTTTTCTGCAGACGTCGGCGGCGACGGTGCGGTTTTATTCGGCGGGGGTGCTTGGAGGGATGGTGCGGGCGCTGGTGCCGGAGGGATTGCGTGGGAGGGTGAAACTGCATTTGGATCATTGTGGGGACGTGGGGATGATCCGGGATTGTCTGGAGGCTGGGTGGGACAGTGTGATGATGGATGCGAGTGGGTTGCCTCTGGAGGAGAACATCCGGGAGACGAGGGCGGTGGTGGAACTGGCGGCGCGCTATGGTGCCCTCGTCGAGGGAGAGATCGGGGTGGTGGGTGGAGAGGAAGATGGGTTTGCTGTTTATGGGGATGAGGCGGTGATGCCGCGGGTGGCTGAGGTGCTGCGGTTTATGGATGAGAGTGGGGCGGCGATGGTGGCGGTGGGGGTGGGGACGCGGCATGGGCATTATGGCGACCGCCCGTGCGAGCTGCGGCATGATCTGCTGGAAGCGGTGCATGCCGAGAGGCCGTCGGTTCCCTTGGTGCTGCATGGAGGTACGGGGATTGCGGAAGCTGATGTGGTGCGGGCGGTGCGTCGGGGTGGCGTGCGCAAAGTCAACATTTCCACCCTATTGAAGGATGGGTGGCTGGCGGCGCAGCGGGCGCAGCTAGGGTCGGCGCATCCATACCGGGTGACCGCCGGGCTGGACGGATCCGTGCGGGAGGTGCGGGAGGCGGTGCTTCCGGTGCTCCGTCTTCTGGGAGGGCTATGACACTGCAGACGCGATGATTCTGGTTTTGAATCTTGGATTGAAGAGTCTGCGGGTGGTTGTTTTTGACCGTGTCGGGAAGAGGGTATTTGTGGCGTCGCGGGAGGTGGAGACTTTTCTTAATGGGGAGAAGGTGGAGCAGGATCCGGAGGAATGGTGGCGGGTGGCCGTGGTTCTGTTCCGGGAAGCGATGGCGGTGGACGGGATAGGCAGGGGATTGTCGGCGGTGACGGTGACGACATCGGCCTGCAATCTGGTGTGCGAGGATGAGCGGGGCGGAGTTCTGGGGAGGGCGATGCTGGTGGCCGACAAGCGGGCGGCCGGGGAGGCGGAGGAATTGGGGCGGGGTGAGCGCTGGGTTGGGCGGATGGACGCATCGATGACGGCCCCGCGGTTGCGGTGGCTGCAGGAGAATGAGCCGGAGCGCTGGCGCGCCGCGCGGAGGTTTCTGACGAGCAATGGCTGGCTGATGGGGCGGTTGACGGGGCGGGCGGTGACCGATCCGCTGGATGCGGCCAAGGCTGGCTACGATGTCGACGCCGGGGAATATCCGGAGGGGTTGCTGGAGTCGCTGGGCCTTGGTGTGGATCGGCTCACCCCGGTGGTTCCGATGCTGACAGTGGCAGGGACGGTCCAGGCTTCCGTGGCGGAGGCGGTGGGCATGGATGGGCGGGAGGTTCCGGTGGTGGTGACAGGTTACGATGCGGTCTGCGGAGTTTTTGGGACTGGTGGGGGGATGGAGGGGGTGGTCTGCGATGTTTCCGGTACGGTGACATCGCTGCGGGTGGCCGTGGCTTCGGTTGGTGCTGTCGATGGGGGCATTCAGCGTCAATGGGAGGGAGCGACCGGACGGTATCTCGTCGGGGGATCGAACAACCTGGGCGGGGGATTGGTGGAGTGGCTGCGCCAGGGATTTTATGGCGTGGAGACGGATGCGTATGGGATGATGGAGCGCGAAGCGGTGGCGGCCGGACCGGCGGCGGGCGGGCTGGTTTTTCTTCCCTATCTGATGGGTGAGCGGGCTCCCTTATGGGATGATGAAGTGCGGGGAGTCTTCTTTGGACTTGAGCGTCGGCATGGCCGGCGGGAGATGGCGCGTGCGGTCATGGAGGGATGTGCGCTCGCGACGGCGGCGTTGTTTGACCCGCTGCAGGCGGCGGTGGGTTCGGTGGAGCGGATCCGGCTGAGTGGGGGATTGACGCGCATTCCCCTGGTGACGCAGTTGAAGGCGGATGTGCTGGGCATGGCGGTTGAGGTGAACGAGGAATTCGAGAGCACGGCGCTGGGGGCCGCGATTCTGAGTTGGATCGCGCTGGGGGTGCTGGGTTCGGCGGAAGAAGCCGCGGGCCTGATCCGGGTCCGGGAAACCGTGTGGCCCCGGGAGCATCTCGCGGGGGTGTACCGGGAACTGATGGCGCTGCAGCAGGAGCTGTATGCATCATGCCGTCCATTGTTCGCGAGAAGACGGGACTTGATGGCGCGGCTGCCTGCGGAGTCAGCGACCGTTGTCAGCAATCTGTGACTATGATGACGGATCCGTGGACATTTTCGTTCCGCAGCGAGACGCGGCTGCATTGCGGCGATGGATTACTTGACCGCTGTGGGGAACTGATTCCATTTCCGGGGCCGTTTCTGGTGGTGACTGGGCGCACGAGTGCGGTGCGGGAGGGGTATGTGGCGCGCCTTGCGGGGGCGGTGGCACCGCGGCGCTGTGTGGTTTTTGCGGGCGTGTCACCGAATCCGCGCCTTGCGGAAGTTCTGGAGGCGGCCGCGTTGGGAAGGTGGGAGGGAGTGGGCGCGGTCATTGGGTTGGGCGGTGGCAGTGCGCTGGATGCGGCCAAGGCAGTGGCGGCGGCGCTGGCTGGGGTGGATGTTGCTGGTGTGCTGGCGCGCGACGAGACCGTGGGGGTCGGGACCGTGCCCGTGATTGCGGTTCCGACGACGGCAGGAACCGGCAGCGAAACCAGCGAGGCGGCGATTCTGAGTGATGACGGGATGGGGCTGAAGCACGGCTTGCGCGGTCCGGGGCTCGCTCCGCGGGTGGCGCTGATTGATCCGGAACTGAGTGCTACCCTGCCGCGTGAGACGGCGGCGGAAACTGGCTTTGATGTGCTCACTCATGCGGTTGAGACGTGGGTTTCGCGGCGGAGTTCGGCGCTGGTGGAAATTCACGCACGGTATGCGCTGGCAGTGGTCTTGAGGGAATTGCCTGCGCGGCTGGCGGATTCCGGTGATCCCGGGCCGCGGCGGGCGCTGGCGCTGGCAAGTGCGCTCATGGGTTGGAATCTGGCCAGCAGTTCCACATGTTTGCCGCATCGGCTGCAGTATCCCGTGGGAGCGCTGACGGATAGTTCCCATCCGGCGGGCCTGGCGGCACTTTATCCGGCGTGGCTGCGGCGGGCCGCGCGGCTGGAACCGGAACCATTCCGGTTTCTCGGCCAGTGCCTCGGGGTGAACGGCGCCGAAGCAGGTGCGGAGGCGCTCATTGGCTGGATGAAGCGCCATGGTTTGGCACGGGGGCTGCGAAGCCTTGGTGTGCAGGACAGTGATGTTCCGCGACTGGTGGCTGGTGTGCGGGGGAATCTGGCTGTGGATCCCTGCGATCATTCCCGGGAAGTGCTCAGCAGTCTTTATCTTGAATCGATGGAGGAACCAGAATGAATCAGGCGAAACAGGCAGTCGTACTGGCGGCGGGAGTGGGGAATCGTCTTGCGGGAACTTCCGGTGGGCTTCCCAAGTCGTACCTGCGGCTAGGTGGGGAAACCCTGCTGGAGCGGAACATCCGTCTCCTGCGGGACGTCGGGGTTTCTGAAATCGTCCTCGTGACCGGGCATCAGCAGGAGCGTTTTGCAGCCGACTTCCCGGAGCCCGGAATCCGGCAGGTCTTCAATCCATTCTACCGCACGAGCAACGTGCTGGTGTCGTTCTGGTGTGCGCTGCCGTTTCTTCGTGGGGACTTTCTCTATCTTCATGCCGACACCGTGTTCGCCCCGCAGATTCTGACGGGTCTGGCAGCCATGGAAGCAGGCGAAGCGGTCCTTGCGGTCGACCGCAAGGTCTGTGGAGAGGAGGAAATGAAGTACACGCTGGCAGAGGATGGGAGCGTGGACCGTCTCAACAAGACGATGCCGCCGGGCGAGGCAGCGGGGGAATTCCTTGGGCTGGCACGGTTTTCGGCAAGTACCCTGCCCTGCCTGCGTGATGCCACTGAGCGGATTCTGGGCCGGGGTGAATTCCAGTGCTTTGTGGAGGCAGCGCTGCAGGAAATGGTGGATGACGGTGAGTTGGTGCTGTCCGTTTTCGATACGGGGGACTGGCCTTGGCGGGAGATTGATTTCCCGGAAGATTATGAAGCCGCCCTGCGGATGTTTCCGGACGATCGGGGAGCGACGAAGCAATCATGAAAGGCGGGCCATTGACCTACAGGGATTTCTGGCACTTCCGGGGGCGGCAGAGTTTCTGGCTGACGCTGCATTGCGGGTACCGTCTGGGGGCCGTGCTGGCGCTGGGGGCGTACCGGCTGGGCTGGTCGCCAGCGGCGCTCACCCTGCTGTCCTTTCTCTCCGGACTGGCAGGGGTGCTCATCGTGGCCCTCGGTGGTTTTTCCCCGGTGGTGGATGGGTTGCTTCTCTTTGGTTCCCTTCATCTGGCGTATGGCCTCGACTGTGCGGATGGGGTCCTTGCCCGGGCGACCAGGCGGACCAGTCAGTCCGGCTTCCTCATGGATAAATGTGCCGACCTTGCCGGATCCCTTGTGGTGCCCGGCGTGCTTGGGATCGCCGCCTTCGGTAAAGCCGACGGACTGCTGCCTCCCGGGTGGCAACCGTTTCTGCTGTGGTGGTCGCTCAGTCCACGGGTTTTCCTGACCGGATTGATCTGGATGAAGGACAGTCTGAGTCCGCAGATCGATCGCCGGACCGAAGAAGATCAGCGAAATCCATCGTTTTTTCTACGGGTTCGTCGCCTGGCCGGGAATGTGATCGATGACATCACCTATCGGACCGGAATCGCCTTGAGTTGGGCCCTTGGGATGTACTGGGAATTTGTCCTAGGGTTTCAGAGTCTGTGTTTCCTGTTTCTGGTGGTCTATGCCATGAACAGTTTCCGGGAACTCAGACAGAGGGAATCCTGAGAGCGAGAGTGGTATCCCGGCGGAGTCGCTGCCCGTCGGGATTTTTTATGTTCTCTGCGCTTGTTTACTTAGACTACATTGATTACTTTGTAATTCCATGAACTCAAAACCGATCAGTCTGCGTCTGCCACAGGAAACCCGGGAATGGTTGGAACGCTTTCATCGGGGACGCGGCAGCCTGAGTGGGGTGGCGGCGAGGTTACTGGAGGAAGCGAGGCGGCAGAGTCTTTTTCCCGGAGTCTCTTTTCTGGACACGAGGGCGGGGCGTCGCGCAGGTGTCGAGGGAAGTTCCCTTCTGATGGCCGAAGTCTGGCGCTGGGTGGAATCGCGCGGGTTCGATGCTGCGGGTGTCGCCAGCCATTTCGGTTGGTCGGCCGAGAAGGCGGGAAAGATACTGCTGTATGTGGGAGCCTTCGGAAAGGAACTGCAGGAAGATGCCGAGGACCTCGGATTGCCAGCCGTTTTCCGCGAGGGAACAACCGAGCCATCGGAAAAAGAAGCAGGCGCTCCGGAAGGGTCGGGTTGGGAAGGACCACGAATTTCCCATCCTTTCGCGAGTCTGATCGACGCAGCCAAAGAAGCACGCCTGCGGGCTTATGCCCCGTACTCCGGGTTCCGGGTGGGGGCGGCCCTGCTGGGAAAGGGCTGGCAAGTTTATCCGGGCTGCAACGTGGAGAATCTCAGCTTTGGACTAACCATCTGTGCTGAGCGGAATGCCATCCAGCAGGCTGTGGTGGCAGGCTGCCGGGAGTTCGAAGCGATTGCGGTGGTGGCGGAAACGCGCTTGCCGGTTTCGCCGTGTGGTGCCTGCCGTCAGGTGATGGCCGAATTCGGATCCTTCAAGGTGATCCTTGCGACGCTCGCTGGTGAGGTGTTCGAATCCACCGTGGATGAGCTGCTGCCGCGGAGTCGTACGGGGATTCTCGACCGGGACTGATCCCCTGCCCTGCTGGTGCGTCCGTTGGCTCGTGCCGTTCCCGATTGTTCCACGTGGAACAAAGGCTGCCCTCGGATTTCCGGTTTCCTTGTGGCGCGGCTGCAGCATCCTCCCGATCCGTCCGCCAATCCCTGTTCCGATGCCCACCGATTTTCTGTATCCGAAGTCCTACGATGTCCTTGTGGTTGGTGCCGGCCATGCCGGGGTGGAGGCGGCGGCCGCGGCGGCCCGGCTTGGTTGTTCCGTCGCGCTGCTGACCCAGAATCTGGATACTCTTTCCCAGATGTCCTGCAATCCGGCGATTGGCGGGCTGGCCAAGGGGAACATTGTGCGGGAGATCGACGCCCTTGGTGGCCTCATGGGATTGAACACCGATGCCACGGGGATTCAGTTCCGGATGCTCAATGCAAACAAGGGACCGAGCGTGCGGGCTCCACGGGCGCAGGCCGACAAGAAGGCGTATCAGTTCCGGATGAAATGGCTGCTCGAGAACACGCCGAATCTGGATCTCCACCAGGGGAACGTGGCGGAATTGCTGGTGGAAGACGATGCCGTGTGCGGTCTGCGGACCAATCTGGGGATGCGGGTGGCGGCCCGGGCGATTGTTCTGAGCGCTGGAACCTTCATGCGGGGTCTGCTGCATGTGGGTCTGCGGAACACCGCGGGGGGACGCATGGGGGATGCGGTGTCCACGGTTTCCGACAGTCTGCGGTCGCTCGGCTTCGAAGTGCGGCGCTTCAAGACCGGGACGCCGTGCCGGTTGAACGGCCGGAGCATTGACTTCGGGAAGTGCGAGCGGCAACTGGGGGACGATCCGGCCCCCGCCTTCAGCTACCTGCGGGACACCCTAGGCGGGGATGAACGGGATCCATTTACCCTGAACCGCTGGTCCGACCCGATGTTCCACGTGGAACAAATGCCCTGCTGGATTACCTACACGACGCCTGCGACGCACGATCTGATCCGGGCGAATCTGGACAAGTCCCCGATGTACGCAGGCATCATCGAGGGGGTGGGACCGCGCTACTGTCCGAGTATCGAGGACAAGGTGGTGCGCTTCGCGGAGAAGTCCCAGCACCAGTTGTTCCTCGAACCCGAGGGCCGCCAGACCAACGAGTACTATGTGAACGGGGTATCGACTTCTCTGCCCTATGAGGTGCAGTACGCGTTCATCCGGTCGGTTCCGGGCCTTGAGCAGGCCGAGATCATCCGTCCCGGGTATGCGGTGGAATACGATTACTGTCCACCGACGCAGCTGTATCCGACCCTTGAGACCAAGCGGGTTTCGGGCCTGTATTTTGCCGGGCAGATCAACGGGACCTCCGGGTACGAGGAGGCGGCGGGTCAGGGCTTGCTGGCGGGAATGAATGCGGCCCTGAAGGTGCAGGGTCGGGCAGCGTGGGTACCGCAGCGGTCGGAGTCGTATCTTGGGGTCATGGTGGATGACTTGGTGACGAAGGATGTCACGGAGCCGTACCGGATGTTCACGAGCCGAGCGGAGTACCGCTTGCTGCTGCGGCAGGACAATTGTGATCTGCGGCTGACTCCGCAGGCGGTGGAGTTGGGGCTGGTGGATGGGGAGCGGGCGGCGCGGGTGCGGCAGAAGGCGGAGGCCCTCGCGTCGGCGCATCGCCTTGCGCGGGAGGCTGTGGTTGAT
This sequence comes from Verrucomicrobiota bacterium, assembly GCA_039795165.1. Taxonomy (GTDB): domain Bacteria; phylum Verrucomicrobiota; class Verrucomicrobiia; order Verrucomicrobiales; family V1-33; genus V1-33. The sequence continues at coordinate 104,010 of JBDKER010000012.1, forward strand.
GGATTGAAGCTGGAGAAGTGGATGCGGCGGCATGAGAATTCGTGGGGTCGGTTACCGGAGGAGCTGCGGGGTCGTTTTCCGGAGGAGGTCTGGGAATTGCTGGAGGTCGATGTGAAGTACGCGGGTTATCTGGAGCGGCAGCAGGAGATGGTGGACCGGGCCCAGCGGATGGAGGACCGGGAATTGCCGGGTTGGTTGGACTATGGAGAAGTACGGGGCTTGAAGCGGGAAGCGCAGTTGAAGCTGGGGTCGATCCGGCCGCGGACGTTGGGGCAGGCGGCGAGGATTCAGGGGGTGACGCCGGCGGACATTGCGATTCTGACGGTTGTGCTGGAACGTGGTCGACCCGCAGCTGATTGTGATGTAACTCTCTGATAATAAGTTGTTTATGAAATACAGACGCCTTGGGCGCAGTGGCTTGACGGTGAGTGAGATCGGGCTGGGAACGATGACGTTTGGGCTGCAGACGGACGAGGCTGAGTCCTTTGCGATGATGGATTATGCGGTGGAGCGCGGGGTGGATTTCTTTGACACGGCGGAACTGTATCCGGTGCCGCCCGACGAGGAACACTTTGGGCGGACCGAGGAGATCATTGGTCGCTGGATGAAGTCGCGGGGGCGACGGGAACGGGTGATTCTTGCGAGCAAGGTGACTGGGCCGGGGCATGGATGGTTCCGCCCGCCCGTGCGCGGGGGAATGACGGGGTTGGACCGCCGGCAGATTGTGCGGGCCTGCGAGGACAGTCTGCGGCGGCTGCAGACCGACTATCTGGATCTGTATCAGACGCACTGGCCTGATCACGGCATGCAGGCGGAAGAGACGCTGGAAGCGATGACTGGGCTGGTGCGGAGTGGCAAGGTGCGGGTGGTGGGGTGCAGCAACGAGACTTGCTGGGGCTTGATGAACAGTCTGCGGGCGAGTGAGCGGGCGGGGTTGGTGCGGTATGACAGTGTGCAGAATAATTTTTCGCTGATAAACCGTCGCTGCGAGAGTGAGTTGGCGCAGGTGTGCCGGAGGGAAGGGGTTTCGCTGCTGCCGTATTCACCGCTGGGCGGGGGAGTTCTGACTGGCAAGTATGGTCGGGGCATGCAGCCGGAGCGGGCGAGGTTCACGGCGTATCTGCGGTCCGAGGCATCCCGCCAGCAGCGGATGGCACAGCGGTTTGTCAATCCGCGCACCCTTGAGACTGTGGCGCTGCTGGAAGAGATTGCGGCAGACCTTGGGGTCTCCGTGACTGTGCTGGCGCTCGCATGGAGCTGTCAGCATGATTTTGTGGCTTCGACTCTGGTGGGGGCGACGAGTCTGGCTCAGTTGGCGGAGAGCCTTGCGGCTGCGGAGTTGGTGCTAGATGCAGCGACCCTTGCACGGATTGACGCCATTGATGAAGCCATCCCGAATCCGATGACCGAGGACGGTCTGCGGAGGCTGTGAGGGCCCGGAGGTTCAGGAGAAGTCCGTGAGCGAACGGAAATCGGCGTCGAAGAGGCGTTGCCATGTGCGCGTGGCTGCGCCGTCGGTCATGCGGGAGAGGGCATCGCAGACCAGTCTGGCGCGGGAGGCTTCGTCCGGTGCTGCCTGGAGGGCGGCTTCCTCGGCTTCGCTGAGGAGGCGGAACTGCTGGGAGGGGGAACTGGTGATGTAGCGGTCCGCGAGCGTGCCGAAAAGTGTGGTCAGCATGCGGTCGCACTTGTGTTCCAGTTGCTGGAGCTGGCGGCTGCGGAACACGAGGTGGAGGGCGATGCGCTTGTAGAACCTGGCTTCCTGGCGGGCCGCGTCTTCGATCACGAGGCGGTAGCGGTAGCGGTTGGTGTGCGGGGACATGAAATTGACATCGAGGGCGAGGGAAACGGCGTCGATGAAGCGTCCGATGCGGCTGCGGAGGCGGACTTCGGCGCGCTGTTCGCGGATGCTCCGGAGCAGGCGTTCGAGGTGATCGGCGTCCTCGCTGCCGAGGGATTGAGAGGATCCCCAGCGTTCGAGCGATTCCATTGTCAGGAAGCCGGCATTGATGCCATCGGCGATGTCGTTGAGCGAGTAAGCGGTATCGTCGGCCCAGTCCATGATCTGGCATTCGATGGACCGGAAGGCATCGCGGGCGGGGCCGGGGGGGAGTTCCAAGGGGAAGTCCTGACCACCGAGGGCCCAGTCGATCCAGCGGTGCTGGGGATCGTAGACAAAGTGGTGCTCCGGATTGGGGAGTTCGCTGAAGAGGGATTTGTACTTGAGGGTGGCGTCGAGGAAGGCGCGGCATGGATTCATGCCCGAGTGCTGACGGCTGAAGATGGTCTCGGTGAGCATGCGGAGCGTCTGGGCATTCCCTTCGAATCCGCCGTAGGGTTTCATGAGGCGGTGCAGGGTACGTTCTCCGGCGTGGCCGAAAGGCGGGTGACCGAGGTCGTGGGCGAGGCAGGCGGCTTCGACGAGGTCGGCGTCGATGAAATGGTCCGGGGCGAGGAGGGGACTGGTGCGTTTCAGTTTGGCGCAGATGCTGCGGCCGATCTGGGAGACCTCGATGGAGTGGGTCAGTCTGGTGCGGTAGAAGTCGTATTCGCCGGAGAGGAAGACCTGGGTTTTGCTCTGGAGCCGGCGGAAGGCGGATGTATGGATAATGCGGTCGCGGTTGATTTCGAAGATGGTGCGGTAGTCGCTGGGCCGCGGAGCCTGGGCCGGATCCTGCAGTTCGCGGTCGAAGTCGTTGTAGAAGCGGTTTTCCATAGGTCAGGATCTCCGGGAGGCGGCCATGGCCTCAGGGATTGACGGGGGGGAGAGCCTTGAGGGGAGCCGACATCTGTTCGGGGTCGGGCAAGGGCAGGGGAGGCAGAGGATATTGGGGCGTGGCGTTTTCCGGAGCGTTGGGTGGGAGTGGTTCCCTGCGGAGGATGTCGCCGCCTTCATCGGTATCGGTGACGGTATCGAATTGGGTATCTGCGTTGAGGTCTTCGAGGGTGCGCCAGAGAATTCCGTCGCGGAAAATCCTGCGGGTGCGGATGGGGCCCGAGCCGCCCGGGCGGAGGTCTGTGTAGAACGGGAGGCCCTCGGGATCGAAGGTGGTGCGTTCGTCCCAGCGCCCATCGCCATCGAGGTCGCGGTCGCGGTAGGCGATTTTCTGGCGCTGCCAGATCCAGCGGATGTCGATGGTGCCATCGAAGTTGCGGTCTTCCTGCCATGAGACCGGGCGGCCCGAGGCGGTGTATTCTCGGAAGGTATCGGCGATGCTGTCGCCGTTGAGATCTTCCTCGATGGTGTAGGTTTCGGCTTCGTCATCGGCCGGTGCGCGGCGCTGTTTCGGACCGAGGAGAGCATTGCCTGCGTAGAGCAGAAAGAGAGCGGCCCCAAGGACCGCGACACCGATCATGAAGATGGAGCCGCTTTTCTTCTGGGCTTCCGGGGTGCGGCGGCGCAGCCGGCTTCCTGAGGATTTCCGCGGTGCAGCGGCTGAATCAGCAGACTGAGTTGCGGGGCGTCCGGGAGCCTCGCTGGGGGGCATGCGGAGCAGGAGGCGGGCGGCATCGGAAGCCATTTCCGGGGGAACCTGGAGGGCGCATCCACGCATCTCGCGGACCCCGGTTTTGGGATCGGCCATCCAGAATTCCTGGAGGGAAGCCGTGATCTCGTGTTCCGCGAGGAGATCACGGGCACGTTCCGCGTCATCGCGACGGGCGAACGACCGGATGATCCTTGGCTGGGAAGATGGACCGGAAGGGGAATCAGTCATGGGGCGGGGACGTTTCCGGTATCAGATGCCGGCGGCCTGACGGATTTCGGCTGCGAGGTTTTCCAAAGAAGCTTCGGCGAGGACCGGCTCCATGCGGAGGGCGTGGCGCGGGGGATCCGGGAGCGCGAGCCATGAGCGGCAGCCACCGTATTTCGGGGCGTCGGGAAAGGTCCATGGTTCACTGAGCCGGAACACCCTCAGGAATGCCATGCTGATGCCCTCATGGCCGGTGTAGTCGAACCGTTCCCGGATGGCTTCTTCCGTCCAGAAGTGAAACGCTTTGAGGGCCGCCACCCTGTCCCATGAGGTCAGCTGCGCCTTGAAGACGACTTCGGCGTACAGAGAAATCGTGTGTTCCGCGGGATGTTCCGGCAGCACCTGGCTTGCGGCGGAGTGCGGCCATGGAAACGACTTCTCCTGCTCATGGAAATGAGTGGGAAACAGGTAGAAGCGGTCGTGCTGCCACCAGAACCCGCGCTGACCCTCGTGGATGCCACCCTTTCTCAGAATGATCGATTGTTCCCCGGAACCGAGGGCTGAGCAGACCAAAGACCATTCCTTGAAGCCGTAGGGCGCTGGGCTGAATTCGTTAGGAGGCTGGCTCATGGATCTGGCGGAGAATGGGGGAGAGGGATCATGATTTCCAGACGGAAATCGGTTCAGGGATTTCCCATTTCGGCATCGAGATGCTGCTTGAGCCGGCGGATCGCTTCGGACTGGTCAAAACCTTCCGGAGTCCGGGATTCCGCGGAGGCCGAGAAGGCCTTCTCGCCACGCCGCCAGCGGTCGGCGCAGCCAGGATCCGCCAGCGCCTCTGCAAGGGCCGACGGAAGATCGTAATAGGAAGCATCGAGTCCGGCCTTGAGAAACGCATGGTGCACAGCGGCGGCGGCCGCCCGGCCGGATTCATGCACGACCGGAAACTCGACCTCTGCCTCTGCCACGGGATCCTTCCAGAGGGCTTCACAGGCTTCAAGGTCCCGGGAAAAATAGCGGCGGCAGGCCGCGGGCCGCACCGGATAGACCGAGCAGATGCCATCCTTCAGCAGCAGGCAGGGCTGACGGTCAATCTGGCGCTGGGCGTGGTTCTGGTGCTGCCTACGGTCCCGCCGGGCCGCCGCTGCATCGCGGAGTTCCTCGACTTCCCATGGAGTCCAATGGGCACGCACGTAGGCACCAATCAGGATCACCTCGTGCGCGAGAGCATCGATGTTGAGCCAGCAGCAGAACGAACAACCCGGGGCGCACACGGTCTCGGCCCCCGTTGCTTTCCGGACGCCGTCGACCGAGGCCTCGATGTGGTGGAGCGCCGCCTGGGCGACCGCGAGCACAGCCCCGGTGGCATCAGCGCCCGCCAGCGCATTGCTGACAGCTTCTCTGGTGCGATGGTAGATGGAACCCAGCAGTTGCCGCTGCGGATCGTCGGTTGGCACAGTGCTGTCATCGTTCATGAACATTCCGCTATCCGGGGTGTGGGTTCCGGGCAAGACGCAGGCTGCTGAAATTTCGCCTGGAAATCCGTGGCGGCCCGTTTTACTCTTCCCCTCGCCGTCTTCCCGGCATGGTGACCGTAGCTCAGTCGGTAGAGCCCCGGATTGTGGTTCCGGTTGTCGCGGGTTCGAGCCCCGTCGGTCACCCCATTTCTTACTCCGCATGCATCCGCTGGAAGAAACGCTCGGCCATACGTTTTCCGTTCCAGGGCTCCTTGAACAGGCGCTGACGCATCCAAGTGTCGCTTACGAACTGCATCGGCCCCACACGAGTAATCAACGGCTCGAGTTCCTCGGAGATGCGGTGCTTCAGCTCCTCCTGACAGATTTCCTCTTCCGGGCCTTTCCCTCATTCCATGAAGGAAGCCTGACAAAACTGCGGGCGCGTGTGGTTTCGCGCGGTGCCCTTGCGGCCCTCGCCCGGAATCTGGGTCTAGGCGATCTCATGCAGATGGGCCGGGGCGAAGAAGCGGCCGGTGGCAGAGAGCGGGACAGCACCCTCGCGGATGCCATGGAGGCCGTCGTGGGAGCTTTGTATCTGGATGCCGGGGTCGAAATCACAAGGCGGATCGTGCTCTCATTGTTCGCCGATACCCTGCAGAAACTGACCGATGAACCCCGGGAAGTGAATCCCAAGGGCCAACTGCAGGAAACGCTCCAGACCCTTGCCCTCGGAAGCCCCGGCTACACCATCGTTTCGGAAGACGGCCCGGATCACCGCAAAGTGTTTGTGGCTACGGTCGCATGGAACGGAAGAGTGCTGGGCACAGGCACGGGAAGCAGCAAAAAGCAGGCACAGACCGCAGCCGCGGCCGCCGCCCTCCTCGATCCAGAGGTCGCCGCCATGGCCGGAAATCCACTCATCCCAGGCAGCAGAGCCACCACGGCCGATGATTCCTGAAAAAAAGTGCCTCCTTACCGCGTGTGAACAACCCGGTGAAGAAGTGCGGAACTGTTCCCTGGCACATGCGGGAACAGAATCATTCGCCGGATGCTGGCAGCGGAATGCCGGGATTATGCGCCGCTCACCATACCGTGGAACACCTGCTGCGACAATGTGGAACACGGTTCCTGGACTTGTTCACCGGACTTATGATGATGAGTTTCTATCTAAGATAAATAAATTCCATACCATCTCCGCCACCATCACAAGGATCCCGGAGCCAGAGAGATTGTGCTTGCCGCATCCGCATTCCCTGGAATGATGGCTCCGAAAGCAATTCCGTCAGAAACATGCCCGACCATTTCGATCAGTGGAAACGCCTGCAGGACCGTCAGGGGTCCACTGACAAATTTGTCACGAAAGCTCGGCATGTCTCGCGTTACCGCGGCCCCAAGCCAGCCAGTGAACCGCGTCTGGAGGCCCAGCGCGACCGGATCATCTTTCTCGTGGTGGTCGGAATCCTTGTCACCGTTGGCGTCATTGCAGCCATTGTGATGCTGAAATCGAAGTCGGGTGGCTGACCTTCCGCGGGTGCCTTTGGCTTCCGCGTGATCCGTTCCACGGAAGCTGCCGTTTCCGCTTTCCTGACTGGCGCGGATTCTGCTTTCTTCCTGAGGCGAGCAGATGAAGGAATCGTACCGGCACACGAAGATCATAGCGACGCTGGGTCCGGCCACCGAGTCGAAGCCCATGCTCGCGGAATTGATCCGCGGCGGTGTCGATGTGATCCGGCTGAACATGGCCCACGCCACACATCAGTGGGTGGCCGATGCCCTTTGGTTCATCCGGGAGGTTTCCGCGGAAGTCGGGCGGCACGTCGCCGTCATGATGGACGTGAAGGGGCCGGAAATCCGGACCGGTACTCTGCCCGAGCCGCTGGAACTGCGGGCCGGTGATCTGCTCGAGTTTGTCGTGGAAGACGGCGAACCAACCGGTGACGCCGCATGGGTGCCGGTGAATTACGCAGGGTTGCCCGATGACGTGGAAGAGGGAGGCACCATCCTCGTGGACAGCGGTCTCCTGCGCATGAAGGTCATGGCGCGGGGACAAGGCCGGGTCCGCTGCGAAGTCCTTACGCCCGGGCGGCTGGGATCAAAGCGCCATCTCAATCTGCCCGGCGTCCATGTGAGGCTCCCGGCGCTCACTTCCAAGGACGAGGAAGACCTGCGCGCCGGCATCGCCGCAGGAATCGATTTCGTGGCTCTGTCCTTTGTCAGGCAGGCCAATGACATCCAGGTGCTGCGGAAGTTTCTCGACTCCCACGGCTCTCCAGCCCGCATCATCGCCAAGATAGAAGACCAGTCCGGCCTCCGGAATTCCGCCGGCATCATCGCAGCAGCAGACGCCGTCATGGTCGCACGCGGCGACCTCGGAATTGAAATCGAGTACCACCGGCTGCCCCTCGTGCAGATGGACCTCGTGCGGGCCTGCCAGGCTGCCGGAAAACCCGTGATCATTGCCACCCATCTGCTCGAAAGCATGATCGTTTCCCCCATGCCGACACGCGCGGAAGTTTCCGACGTATCGCACGCAGTCAGGGAAATGGCGGATGCCGTCATGCTTTCCGGCGAAACAACTACCGGCGCCTACCCTCTCGAAGCCCTCGAAGTGCTGTGCAAAATCATCGCCTCAACCGAACCACAGCTGACCCGGGGCATCAATGAAACCATCCAGCTTGGCACCGTGAAGGAACGCCTGCTGCGCGCCGCAGCGCTGCTGGCGCAGGACCTCGGGGATTCCGGCATCGTCGTCTTCACGAAGACTGGATCACTGCCATGGACCCTCGCAGGACTGCGGGCCCGCGGGGTGCCCATCTACGGCTTCACGGACGTGCCCCACGTGTTCCGTCAGTTGCTGCTGCCATGGGGAGTGGAACCTTTCCTCATGGAACTCAGCGGAGATCCGGAAGAAACCATCGGAAGAGCACTCCTGAGGCTGCGGGACCGAGGATGGTGCCAGTCAGGCCAGTGGCTCGCTGTGATCACCAATGTGCTGGCGTCAGGCAGCGTCATCGATACGATCCAGCTCCGCCAGGTGCCGTGAAAACGCAGAGTATCGACCAAACCAATGGACGGCGTCGGTTTATTGATGCGCCAGGCCGGAATCCAGGTGAGAACGGGGACGACTCCCCCGTAACTCTGCATGAAAGCCTTTCTGCGACTGCTTTTCCGACTCCTCTTCCGATTCCGGGTCATCAATGCCGAGGTCCTGTCGGCTCCTGGCCCGCTTCTGCTCCTCCCGAACCACGTTTCATGGATTGATTGGCTCCTGCTGTGGGCATGGGCACCGCTGGGCTGGCGCGCCGTGGTTTCCAAACGGACCGCACAGACCTCCGGCCTCCACCGCAGAATCATGCTGCACGACGGCACCTTTCCCGTCGATTTCGACTCGCCGTACGCCATGAAGCATATTGCTGCCTTCCTGCGCGATGGCGGCAAGCTGCTCCTGTTTCCAGAAGGCCGCCTCTCGCGGACGGGTTCGCTCATGCGCCTGTTCGGAGGCACAGGGTTCCTCCTCACAAAAACCAAGGCAAAGGTCGTGCTCTGCCATTTCCGCGGCGCCGATCGGCTTCCAGCATCGCCAAACCCCAACAGGAAACGCTGGTTTCCCCGCGTCACGGCCCACCTCAGCAAGGTCATGGAGGTACCGGCGTTCGCCGGCGAACGTTCCGCCATGCAAAGAGCCGCGGCCAACGCATGGCTCCGTGATCAGATGGTTTCATTCCGGTTTGCCGTGGAAATGGAACACGGGGCAGGGGACCTCACCGAGGCCATGACCGATGCCGCCGCCCTCCACGGCAAGGCCACCGCCCTCGAGGACATGAACGGATCCATGTCGCGCGAACGCCTCATGCTGGGAGCCAGACTATTCGCGGACCAACTGGCCGAAGTCCTCGATCAAGGTAATCCCCGCACCGGCGTGCTGCTGCCGAACGTGAATGCTGCTCCAGTGGTCCTGCTCTCTCTGTGGGCCCTCGGCAAGGAAGCCGCCCTCCTCAATTTTTCATCAGGCCCCGCCCAGATGCTCGCCTGCGCACAGTCAGCGGGTCTGCGCGATCTGGTGACCTCACGGTCCTTCCTGGCCAAGGCTCGTATCGATCTCGGCATGCTCGAAACGGCCGGTGTCCGTCTGGTCTATCTGGAGGATCTGCGCGACCGGATCTCGGCCGCCGACAAACTGAAAGCCAAAATCTCCACCATGACAGGCGGAGGATTGGGCCCCCGCGCACGCCACGCATGGGACGGCCTCTCCCGCGAAGAACGCGGCTCACGCACTGCCGTGATCCTCTTCACAAGTGGCTCCGAAGGCGTTCCGAAAGGCGTCCAGCTCAGCCACCGGAACATTCTCGCCAACGTCCGCCAGATGCTGGCCGTCACCGACCTCACAGACGCCGACAAACTCTTCAATGCCATGCCGCTCTTCCACAGCTTCGGCCTCACCGTGGGCTGCGTGCTGCCACTGCTTAGCGGCATGTCCGTGTATCTTTATCCCTCGCCACTGCACTACCGCATCATCCCGTCGGCGGTCTACGAATGCGACGCGACCCTCATGATTGCCACCAACACGTTCCTCAATGGCTACGCCCGCAAGGCCCACCCATACGACTTCCGGAGCGTCCGCTGTCTCTTCGTCGCCGCCGAAAAACTCCAGGAAGACACAGCCCGAATCTGGGCGCAGCGCTTCGGCATCCGCGTCCTCGAAGGATACGGTGCGACCGAATGCAGTCCCTCGGTGACCCTGAACACCGGACCCGCTCCAAAGTTCAGTTCAGCCGGCCGGCTCCTGCCAGGGATGGAAATGCGCATGGATCCCGTCGAAGGCGTGGCCGAAGGCGGACGCCTGTTCGTGCGCGGCCCCAACGTCATGAAGGGATACCTCACGGATTCCCCGGAACTGCTCAATGACCCCCAGCGCTGGTACGACACCGGCGACGTCGTCAGGGTCGACGACGAAGGCTTCGTCTTCATTCAGGGCCGCATGAAACGCTTCGCCAAGGTGGGCGGCGAAATGATCAGCCTCACCGCCGTGGAAGACGCCATGGCCGCGGCCTTCGCAGACTTCGGCCCCCGCTGCGAGGTCGCCATCCTCACCGTCCAGGACCGGGACCGCGGCGAACAACTCTGCGCAGTCACCACCGACCCCCGCGTCACCACCGACGCCATGCGCCACGCCATCCGTGACCACGGGCTGCCAAACCTCGCCGTCCCACGCTACATCCGCACCGTGCCGGAAATTCCCCGCCTCGGCACCGGCAAAGTCAATTACCGCGAACTGGAACGCCAGATCTCCCTGCCCGATTAAGCAGCATGTCGCCATTCGAACGCATCGCCGAGGAACGCATCGCCGCCGCCCTGCCAGACTGGGAAGCCGAGGTCGCCCACCTCCACGGCACACCCCTCAACCTCGATGCGTATTTCGCCGAACCAGCCTCCGCGCGCGCCGGAAATCAGGTCCTCAGAAATGCCGGCATCCTCCCACCGGAAGCAACCCTGCTGAAGGAAATCGCATGGCTCCGAGAGCAACTCGACCGGAATCCCGGAACACCACAGGCCGCCCTGCAGGAAACGCTCCGCACCAGAGAAACAGAACTCGCCATGATCCGGGAACGCCGCCGCGGCCGCCACGATTCATAAGAACCTGTCAAAAAACCCAGACCGGCAGCGCTGCGAGAAATCCATCCACAAGGCGAGGCGCAACGAATTCAAAGGTGGGGATCCCCCCCCCAAGCCACGGCGCAGCGGCTCTTCCAAACACCTCATTACCCGAATCCGCTGCCGGTCACGGTTTTTCAACAGACTCATAAGCGGACAGCAAGGAAACCAGCTTGCGCGCCGCCGGAGATGCGGCCCATTCCGCAGCACATGGCGACGCTCTCACCCGCAGCATGAAGACCGTACTCGACACGATCCGGACCGGTACCCCATGGCTCGAAAAAGCCGGCGTCGAGAACGCCCGGCTCAATATGGAACTCCTTCTCGCCAAAGTCCTCGGCTGCCGACGCATGCAGCTCTACATGGACTTCGACCGACCCCTCTCGGAAACTGAACTGGCCCCCCTGCGCGACCTCGTGAAGCGCCGCCGGGAAGGCGAACCCCTGCAGCACCTCCTCGGCTCAGTCGAATTCATGGGACGCGAATTCCACTGCGACCGCCGCGCTCTCATCCCCCGGCCCGAAACGGAAGAACTGGTCGAGAAAATCCTCGCCCGCTACCGCCTCCCAGACGCAACCGCTCCACTCACCATCCTCGATATGGGCTGCGGCTCGGGGGTCATCGGCCTCTCCCTCGCCGCTGCCTTCCCGCAGGCCCACGTGACCCTCGCAGACATATCGCCCGACGCCCTCGCCCTCGCCCGCGAAAATGCCGCCCTCCTCGGCCTCCCACAGGAACACATCACTTTCGTGGAATCCAATCTGTGGTCAGCACTCGGATCCTCGAAATTCGATCTCGTGGCCGCCAATCTCCCCTACATCCATCCCGAGGAAATCTCCCAGCTGTCCACCGAGGTTCGCCACGACCCCCTCCTCGCCCTCGACGGAGGAACCGCCGGTACCGCCCTCATCCGCCAGTTTCTCCACGACCTGCCCCAGCACCTCAACGACGCCGGCCAAGTCGCCCTCGAAGTCGGTACCGGTCAAACCACAGAATTCGCCTCCCAACTCACCGCTCTCGGATTCCCACACACAGAAATCAGCCACGACCTCGCCCGGCACGACCGCTTTGTTTTTGCAGGCGGCCGAGACTCTGCTTGATTGGCAGACGAATCGGGAGCACGCAGGAATCCTGACCGAATTTTAGACCAAAACTCATGCATAAACTGCTCGTTACCGGAGGGGCCGCCCTGGAAGGGGATGTTTTCGTCAGCGGATCAAAAAACTCCGCGCTTCCCATTCTCGCAGCCACTCTGCTGACACGCGACCAGTGCATCATTCACCGCGTGCCGGATCTCAGCGACACCAATTACATGACGCAGATCCTCGCTAGCCTCGGTGCCCACGTGGAACGGGCCAGCGGCACGGTCATGGTGGCCGCAGAATCCATCAAAAGCGAGGCTCCTTACGACCTCGTCCGTAAAATGCGCGCCTCCATCTGCGTCATGGGACCCCTCCTCGCCCGCACCGGCGAAGCCCGTGTCTCCCTGCCCGGCGGATGCGTCATCGGCGACCGCCCGGTCGACCTCCACCTCCGCGGACTCGAACAACTCGGAGCCGACGTCCACGTCCAGGGCGGCAACATGCACATCAAGGCCGTCGATGGCATGGGCGGCCGCGAAATCAACATGCGCGGCAAACACGGCTCCACGGTCCTCGGCACCGGCAACCTCATGATGGCCGCCGTCCTCACCAAAGGCACCACCGTCATCGAAGGCGCTGCCATGGAACCAGAAGTCGAAGACCTCGCCGACTTCCTCACCCGCATGGGCGCACGCATCGAAGGAGCCGGAACCCGCCGCATCGTCATCGATGGCGTGAGCGAACTCCACGGCGCCGAACACACGGTCATCCCCGACCGCATCGAAGCCGGTACCTTCCTCATCGCCGGCGCCATCGCCGGTAAACGGGTCACCCTCCGCCGCTGCCAACCGGAACACATGACCGATTTCCTCAAAACCCTCACCGACAGCGGCTACCCCCTCTCCATCGACTCCGACAGCATCACAGTCGCCCGCGCCGACCACCCGCGCGGTGCCGAAATCCGCACGGAACCCTACCCGGGCTTCCCCACCGATATGCAGGCTCAGTTCTCGGCCCTCTACGCCACCGTCCCAGGCATCAGCGTCATCACCGAAACCATCTTCCCACAGCGCTTCATGCACGTCCCGGAACTCAACCGCATGGGAGCCCAAATCACCCTCGAAGGACCCACCGCCGTCATCAAAGGCGTCACCCACCTCACCGGTGCCCCAGTCATGGCCAGCGACCTCCGCGCCAGCGCCGCCCTCGTCCTCGCAGGCCTCGGCGCAGAAGGCGAAACCGAAATCAACCGCCTCTACCACATCGACCGAGGCTACGAACACATCGACGAAAAACTCTCCCGCCTCGGAGCCAAAGTCCGCCGCGTCAAAGCCTGATCCCCAGACCACCGTACGCCCGGCAGCAAGCTTGGCCCGTACCTGACGACTGAATTGACCGCCTTACCCGCCGCTGCCGGGAAGCACCACAAACGCACAGAACTCTCTGCTGCCAGTGCGCGGCTCATCCGGCATGGGCACAGCAACCGGACGGCCGTCAAAACGGCCACTGACCAGCGGCTTCCCGTAGAAATCCAAGGCACTCACAATCGTGAAGGCCTGACCGGATTTGAGCAACTGGCTGAGATCCACCTCGACCTGAGGCTTCCGTGCCCAGTTGAAGATCGCAAGGTTTCCACGGCCTGGGACATACCGACTGGGGCGGAGAATGATATCGGCCGGACGCTCCGGACGCGGCGAACCGACCGGGATCACCGTATTCCGGGCTTCCGTCACCTGTTTGAACCGATTGATGGCTAACCCCGCATCCACAACCCAGTTGCCAGTGACCACAGCATCTTCGTTGTGCGGTGCCGTGTAACCGATTTCCAGCGGCACCTCGTAAAGAACGTTATCGACGGCAGCAATCCGCCGACTGGGTTGACCACCACCAATGAGCACACGCTGACGATCGCCTTCCTTCACCGGTGCAAACGCCATGTTGCCCTCAATCCGAAAACCACTCACCGAGGCACGGCTGCTCCCATATGCCTGAATCGTCGTGGAGTAATTCCCAAAAATAATATTGTCCGTAAGCGCCTTCGTACCCGTCTCATTCTGCGTGTAAATGCCCGGTCCATGATACCGGTCCGGTCCGACCGAGCCGATTCCATAAACAAGACAGCCATGTATCTCGGCGTCCTCGGCCGGCCGCCAGAACCCAATGCCGTTATTCATGTCGTGAACGACGAGGTGGATGAACTTGGAATCAGCCCCGCCAACGATATTCAATCCGCCCTGCGGGAGGTCGTCCGCACCATCTGCCTTCAGCCCGCCAGCCGTCACGCGCCGATTCCATCCCGCAGTCTCCGAAACCGTAATCTCCAGCTCCCACACCCAAAGATGCCGCGCGCCTGGCTTCACTTCCACCTTCCCATCCAACGTAACCCGCTGCCCCGGAACAGGACGGATGTGAACCGGCTGGCCAGGCGCTCCCGCCAGCTCAATGGCAAACCCAGGACTCTCCCACCGCCGATCCGCGTGCCGGTAAGTACCCCCTTTCAAGTACACCGTGGAACCCGGCGGAATCGCATGCCCGCCACCAAGGGCTGACTCGATGTCCCAAGGAGAATCCACCGTTCCATCATGGCTCGCTTTCCCGTCCACCGCCACATAGAAGCTCTTCCGGGCTTTCCCGGAATCAGGATCCACGGACGCCCCGAACACGCCCGCCCGCAACACCATCAGCCCCAGCAGGCCTCCGGCAAGAACCCGAAGACCGGAAGCACCGCAGACCGCGAATCCCATGACTTGCATCGACAAAAATTTCATGACTTTCCATCCCTTACGATTGGCGTCCCCATTGTGTTGCCGCTGGACCACGTCCCCCGCGAATATCTCAGCACAGACGACGGAGCGCAAGAACTCGCTGACACCGCAATGACTCAAAACAAATGACACCGGGATGCCCCGTCCGCCCGGAGCTGCGGCAGGAAGTTTGTAAGCTTCCCCTCGCATGGGACAATTTGAAATGAGAGTTTCCGGGTCGGAATCACCGAACCGAACCAATGAAAAAGAGCCGATCCCCGACGACCGGGACGCCGAGGTCATCGGGCGACTCAACGAGGTTGTCGGCCGGCACGGCCGCTGGGGGTTCTGGAAGTGCTTCCACTGGCTGCGCCAGCGGGACTGCGGCTGGAACCACAAGCGCGTCCTGCGTGTCTATCGTGCCATGAAGCTCAATCTGCCACGCCGGGCCAAACGGCGGCTGCCGGAACGGATCCGCCGAACCGCACCGGATGTGGGCCATGGACTTCATGCACGATACGCTGTTCTGCGGGAAGCGCTTCCGCACCCTCAACATCATCGACGAAGGCGCGCGCGAGGCTCTGGCCATCGAAGTCGACAGTTCGCTGTCCGCGGAGCGAGTCGTCCGGGTGCTCGACCAGATCAGGGAGAGCCGGCCACTGCCGGATCAGATCCGCATCGACAACGGACCGGAACTCTACTCCGCGAAAGTAGTCGCCTGGGCCGAGGCCCACAGCGTGCGGCTCCATTACATCCAACCCGGCAAGCCCACGCAGAACGCCTATATTGAACGCTTCAACCGAACCTTCCGGCGCGAGGTCCTCGATGCGCACGTGTTCACCTCCCTCAGCGAAGTCCGCGAAATCGTCCACGAATGGATGACAACCTACAACGAAGAGCGCCCCCATGAAGCCCTCGGCAACGTGCCTCCGAGCATCTTCAGCCAGCAGAAGGCACGAACCAAAACCGAACCAATGCCCGCCGCGGACTCTACTTATGAACTGTTCCGTTGACGGGGAAGCTTACATTGCAGCGATCACACGGACTCTCCCGCTACCGCCAAACTATCTCGGCCAACCGAATCAATGATCATGGCGTCTTGATAAAGATAGTCATGGATCGATAGCTGATCGACTCTTTCATAAAAGTTGGATTTCATTAAATTGTCCATGGTTTCAATACTGACACTCCAAACTTCTATAAGAATATATGATGGCCTATGTCGTTCAAAATTCCAGCCTTTCAAGGCTTCAATTTCATATCCTTCAAGGTCAAGAGATAGTAAATCAATTTTCTGAAATCCCGATTTTTCAATAATTGATTCAAAAGTGACAGCCGGAACTTCGACGGAATACGATTTTTCAATGCCTTGGACTTCAAGACCTGCCTGTACGTGCCTCTTCAGTTCGCTTTCTTCGATCGAACCTTCCGCAATAGACATCAAATTGGCATAGTGAAGCTTGAGAGTTTTTCCGACATAGCTCTTTGAAACAAGGCCTGCATTGAAAACCTTTGATTGAGGTCTCTGTTTCCTGCATTTCTCGAACAGGTCAGGGATTGCTTCAACGAGAACCCCCTTCCATTTAAGGCCCTTCTCAAGGTAAAAAGTATTCGACTGAGAGTATCCGTCATTGGCTCCTGCTTCAACAAAAACGCCGTTCCTGAAATCCAGATACCGTGCGAGTTTATCGTCGAGACCACCGAGCGCTGGCTTCCGGCACCATCCCGGAATCCCAAACGTTTCCCCGAGGGGGTACAGTATTTTGTTGAAGATAATCCTGTTCAGGAAACTTTTTGGGGTATCCATTATGAAAATAAATATTTTCTCTTCTATAGAGAAGGAAGGTTCGCGGGAGTGCGACAGGAACGTCACACTTGGAAAATATAGGATATTAAAGAAGAGGGATAAGTTGACTGCGCGTATTGCCATCGCATTCAGGTCGACTGGAGAGGCTCGATGGCCTTGAGTCGAGCAACCAGAACGTGAGCTCCGAAATGCGGGTTGGTTTCTGCGTACATGTCGAAGGATGTCTGCGGGGACTCATTATGTCCAGCAGCAATTGTTGAGTCTTGTAAGATGAAGTGGCAGCTGGAGGTTGATTTCAAGGGCGCAGCGGGAGTAAGTGCGGTGTGGAAACCCGGGGGCGGTCCCGTCTGTCTGGAAGGCGTGGATGGCCTCGACCTGAGGTCGTTCAAAGTGCCACCGATCGTTTCAAAGTGCACCACCTGCGGTCACTTCAGAGTGCACAACTTCGGAGGTGGTGCTTTCAACTGATCCTGGCGCTGCAGGGCAAGCGGGGATGCCGGGTTTTCCGGGCGGTTTCAGGGTGGGAGCTGGCAGCGGAGCTGCATTCCGCTCAAAGCGGAATGAATGGCGACTGCCCGGGGTGCTGGTTCACGCATCGTTCCGGGAGCCGCGCGCAGCCTTCGCGTCAGCTTTCGCTGCTTTCCCGTCCGTGCCGCGGTGCGCCAGGCGGTGGCTGCGCCCGGTCATCTCGATGATCTCGGCCCTAGAGGGGACACAAACAATGGGACAACAAACTATGGGACAGGCCACCAACTATGGGACACACCAACTATGGGACAGGCCTTTTAACAAAGCCATGGGACAGGCCTTTTAACAAAGCCCTATCGGGCCACCAACTATGGGACACACCAACTATGGGACAGGCCTTTTAACCAAGCCCTATCGGCCAAGCCCTATCGGCCAGACCTCTCAACATGCGCTCAGACCTCTCAACATGCGGAGCTAGCCGCGTAAAACGTTGATGTTCTTTTCTCTCGGCTTTCCACGACCCTGCGGCCTCAGCATTCTCTCCGCGTCTGCACCCGGGAACAGCCATGGCCGGAAGCAA
>JBDKER010000013.1:0-114837 GCA_039795165.1 Verrucomicrobiota bacterium
GAGCCCGAAAAAAGCCCCACTCCGGGGTGATTTCCCGGAGTGGGGCGGTGATGGTCGGGCTGGCGGGATTCGAACCCACGACCTCTTGCACCCCATGCAAGCGCACTACCAAGCTGTGCTACAGCCCGAAGGGCCGGATGAACCGGCGGGCAGGATTTGTGATCGTTGGCGGGCCTGAATGCAAGTGCTGATTCCGGTAATTCCGAGTGATGCGGAGCGAGGTTGCGGGTGGTGCGGGAGTGGGGCAGGGCAACGGAATGGACGATCAGGCGGCACAATCGGGCGAGGGAGCGTCGGCGGGAGCCGGCTTGCGGGTGGTCGTGACCGGAACGGGGGGACGGTTGGGCGGGGCGGTGGCGCGGAGGCTGCGGCAGCGCGGGCACCGGGTGGTCGCATGGGACCGGAAAGCGCTCGATCTGACCGTTCCGGAGCAGATTGACGATCATTTTGGAGGGGCGCGCTATGATGTGGTGGTGAACTGTGCGGCGGCGACGCTGCTGGACTGGTGCGAAGAGCATCCGGAGGAAGCAGCCATGGTGAATGCGGAGGCCCCGCGGAGGATGGCTGCGCATTGCCGGGCGCAGGGAGCGAGGCTGGTGCATGTGTCGACGGATTACGTGTATGACGGCCGGTCTCCCGGGCTGCGGGGGGAAGACGACCCGGTGCAGCCGCTGGGGATTTATGCGGCGACGAAGGCCGAGGGTGAGCGGTTGGTGCTGTCGAGCGGGGCGGATGCGGTGGTGTCGCGGGTTTCGTGGGTATTCGGGCCAGACCGCCCGGCGTTTCCGGATCAGATCCTGCGGCAGGCGATGCGGGGGGAAGCCTGTGCGGCCGTGGCCGACAAATGGTCGGTGCCAACCTACAGTCATGACCTTGCTGACATGATCGGCTGGCTGCTGGGCCGGCCCGGGATCAATGGGATTCTCAATCTCGGCAGCGAGGGATCGTGCAGCTGGCAGGAATATGGTCAGGCGACGCTCGATCTCGCCGCGGAACTGGGATTACCCCTCAAGGTAAGGCAGGTCGAACCGCTCACGCTGGCGACCATGAAGTCGTTCCTCGCGGCGCGGCCCGTATGGACCGCCATGTCGACCCGGCGGCTGCGGTCGCTCGGATTTGCACCACGCCCGTGGCGCGAGGCCCTTGGGGACTATCTGCGGACGTACTACGCGGGTGCGGTGGAGCTGCCGGAAGAAATCTGAAGCGGATTGTGCATCGGGACTTGCCGCGGCAGAAGGAACTTCCTACGGTCGCGCCGAGTTTTCAACAATTACGAGCATGAACCCGTCTGTCCGCACCAAGTTATCTCTCATGATGTTCCTCCAGTATCTTGTCTGGGGGGCGTGGTTTGCGACTGGCTATGCCTTTCTGACGAAGAAGATGGGATTCACGGATGTGCAGGCGGCGAGTTGTTATGCGACGACCAATCTGGCCGCGATGATTGCTCCCTTCTTCATGGGGATGATTGCCGACCGGTTCTTTGCGGCCGAGCGGGTGCTCGGGGTGCTGCATCTTCTGGGGGCGCTCTTCATTTATCTGGCGTCTCAGCAGACGTCTTTCGGTTCGTTCTACCCCCTGCTGCTCGCGCATACGCTCTGCTACATGCCCACGATGGCCCTCACGAATTCCGTGGCCTTCGCTCAGATGTCGAATCCGGGACGGCAGTTTCCGGGGGTCCGGGTCCTTGGAACGATCGGGTGGATTGCGGCCGGGCAATTGGTGAGCATGATGAAGATCGACCTCGACGTGCGGATTTTCCATGTGGCGGCCATTGCCGGCATTGTGCTCGGGATCTTCAGTTTCACGCTGCCGCATACGCCGCCGCGGGCCAAGGGTGACAAAGCCAGCATTGGCAGCATTCTGGGTCTCGATGCGCTGTCGCTCATGAAGGACCGTTCGTTTGCGATCTTCATGATTGGATCGTTCCTCATCTGCATTCCGCTGGCCTTTTATTACAATATGACGGGATCGTTCCTTGCGGACCGGGGAGTCACTGATGTGGCAGGGACGATGAGTTGGGGTCAGATGTCCGAGATTTTCTTCATGCTGGTGTTCCCGCTGTTCTTTGCCCGACTGGGTGTGAAGTGGATGCTGGTGGCGGGCATGGTGGCATGGGCAGCGCGTTACATGCTCTTTGCGGGGCACGAAGCGGGTGCCTCGATGTGGCCAGTGTACCTCGGGGTGATTCTGCACGGGATCTGCTACGACTTCTTCTTTGTGACGGGCCAGGTTTACGTGGACGAGCGTGCGGATGCGAAGATCCGTTCCGCTGCGCAGGGATTCATTGCCTTTGCGACCTATGGCCTTGGAATGTTCGTGGGTTCGTACATCCAGGGTGCGGTGGCGGAGAAGTACACGATCGAAGGAGTGAAGGCATGGGACAAGATCTGGACGATTCCAGCGGTCGGAGCGTTCGGCGTACTTCTGCTCTTCATGGCCTTCTTCCGTTCCCCGCCTGCCGCGAAGCAAGTGGCGGCCTGAAAGCGCGATGGGTTGCTTTCCAGCGCATTGATTCCCGACCATTTCATTGCCAATGACCTCATCGATTTTCCGTTCCTCCCGCAGGCTTTCCGTTCTCCTTGGTGCCGCCGCCGTGGCGGGAGTCATGGGGTTGCGGGCTGCCAGTGAAAAGTCCGCTGCGACCGACTTGGAACTGCGGGTCCACCCGCAGGTGTTTTCGATGATGCAGTGCTGGATGTCCGATTCAAGATATCCGGTGGTGACCGAGGTCAATCTCGATGCGGTGGAGCAGAACGGGAATCAGTTTCCGGCCGGTGAAGTGACGCAGGAGAACGGCTGGGTTGTCAGCCGGACGGTTGGTGGCGAGGGATTCAAGCGCTATCGGCTGACGGGGAAAGGTGATTCCCGGTACAAGGTGGAATTTCAGGAAAACGGCGGAGGTTCGCTGACGATTTCGTCGTTGCTTGACTGTTCCGTGGAGCAGCGGTCGCTGAGCATCGATGGCAAAGCCACCACGGTGAGGGTGCTCCGGGTGCATGGCTGCAGTGCGAAAGCTCCCTGAGATTGTGCCCGGCTTGCGGTGTGCGGTTCCGGGCCGCCGTCCCGGCATTCGCGGCATGGGTGGATCGGGGCCCAACGAAAAACGGACGGGGGACCAGAGTCCCGCGTCCGCTTCCGTGAGTGATGGGTGTCGGAGGTCAGTCTTCCCAGCCGCGGGCCCACGAGGGTTTGCCGCCCTTGATGGCGAAGGCGAGGACTTTGTCTGCGAGCGATCCGTCGCTGATGTTGAACAGTTCGACAGTGGCCGGGCCGTGATTGCCACGGGATTTGATGATGATCTGCTGATTGCTGTTGGTGAACTTGTAGCGTTCGACATTGGGCATGGCGGGGCGGACGGTGGCGACCGTACGGCCATCGCGGAGAATGCGCACGCGTCCTTGTTCGACGGATGCTTTGGGGGCCGAGGGACGTGGCTGGCCTGACGGGCGGGACTGCGGGCGTTCGTCCCATCCGCCGTACATTCGTCCGAGGGCCTCGGCGGATGGCATGGACGGATAGTATTCGCCACGGGGACCGACATATCCCGAGGGGGTGCGGTGCAGGTAGACAGGAATGCAGGCACCGTCGGCGTTGCGGATGCGGACGACGACCACGTGATCCTGTCCCCGGTAATCCGGTGGAGGGGGAGCTTCGCCGCGGTAGTACTGCGGTTCCGCGTTCTGGCGGCGCTGCGAGTCCTTGGCCGCTGCGACTGCGAGCGCGGCAACGGCTGCGCCGGCGATGACCTTCTCCGTGGAACTCATGTGGTGTTCGCCGCCATGGTAATCGCGTTCGTCGTAGCCGTAGTACTGATCCGCGCGGCTGGTGGCGAGCGAGGCGATCGTGAGAACCGTGATGAGGAACGGATGATGGGAAATGATTTTCATGTTAAGGTGAGAAAGAAGGTTGGCGGGGCAGATCATCCTGCGATCTCGTTCCACTCGAGGGAACTGTCGAGATTGCGGTCTAGGGTGTGGAAGATGGCGTCGATTTCCGCGCGACGGGCGCTGCCGGGTTGAGCGGCGAATTCGGCGGCATCGACATGACCATCGCCATTCCGGTCGAGTCTGCGGAAGAGCGCCTGTGCCGAGCGGTGGGACTCCTTCTGGTGCCATTCCGCAGGTGAGACGCGTCCGTCGCCATCGCTGTCGAGCAGCCGGAACGCTTCTTTGCCGACGTGATCCGAAAACTCGGCGGGAGTCACGGATCCGTCCTTGTTGCTGTCGATGCCGCGGAAGGTCCGCTTACCATGCGGCGAAGTGCAGGAACTAAGGAGAGCAAGAGACAGAAGTGATAGGATTGCTGGTGTTTTCATGGGATAGCGGGGGCTGTTGGGTGGATCGTTTTGCGGCGGAGCGTGAGGAAAGGCATGCAGATCAGTTTTGAGGACAGTCAAAGGTGAGCGTGGTGGGATTGGTGGCCTGACTGATCCCCGGGTAAACGGGAGGTGGAGGGAAATGCCGAACGCTGCTCGGAAGGTTCAGCGGTTCTTCTTCAGAGCTGCGAGGGTTTCCGAGGGGGATTCGCCGAAGCGTTGACGGTAGGCCGCGGCGAAGCGGCCGAGGTGATGGAAGAGGTGCTCGAGGGCGACCTCCGAGACTGAAATCTGACCCCGGCCGGAAATCAGTGCTTCCCTTGCCGCATCCAGTCGGAGTCCCTTGATATAGGTGGAAGGCGTTGCGTGGAAGTAGCGGAGAAAGGCACGCTGCAGGGAGCGGGGCGTGAGTCCCGCGTGGGAAGCGAGATCGTCGGGCGAGCATTCCTCGGTGAGGCGGGACTGCATCCATGCCTGCACTTCGGTAGCCGTGCGCCGCCCGATCATGAACTCGTCTGAAGTCCGATCCTTGTGCGTACCGGAGAGGCCGCGGGCGAGGCAGTTGAGAAAAACCGCCTCCATCCGGAGCAGGTAGCGTTTGGAAGGTGGAGGCCTGGTGTTGTCGGAGAGTTCCGCGAGGAGAAAGCGGGCCAGCATCGTCGCGCTGGCGGCTTCGGCGCTGTCCGCTTTCCATGCCTGCGCAGAAACCTCGGTTTCGGAAAACCCCTTGGCTGAGAGTTCAGACGCAAGCCTGTCCATGGGGATTTCGATGACGATGCAGCGGACTGGAGTGGCCTCGAGGCGGTGAGGGGTTCGTGGGCTGACGATGGCAACATCATCCGGTCCCGCGCTCAGGCGATTGCTGCCGATGCTGAGTTGCAGCTGGCCGCTGATGGGCAGGTACAGGAAAGCGCGGTCCTGGCAGCCATCGGCGTCGACCGCGATGGGCGACTGGCAGACCACAAGGGAAAGATGCGACCGGCCGAGCGCATGGCGGGTGATGTCCGACTGGAACGCGGCGGGATCCGGGACGGTGCTCCGGTGCCGGGCCCAGATTCTGCCAGTCATTTCCTGGGCCTGGCGGAGCGTGACGGCGCGCAGTGACTTTTGGCTGATCCGGGGCATGGAGAATGGGTGAACGTCGCCGCAGGGTGTTCCCGCGCATTGATGATGTGTCTTTCATGGGAACGACATCCGGTTTCCTCGTGCGGGGTGCAGAGATTAAAATTGGTATCACCCGTGCCGAGGTTGGGCAATCCATGATGCCGGCGGAAACGGCGTCGTTTCCTGGATATCATCCGGCCGATTTCGATTCTGCGCAGCGATCGTTTCGAAAAAGCGCAGTCGGCTGTGGAATCTTGCGCCATGGGATCGACCGTCTACAGGAGTGCCTCATATGGCATCGAGCGACATGGAACCGGGTGAAGGCGCTTCTTCACGACGCAAATTTCTGAGGGTTTCCGGGCTTTCCGGCACCGGCGCGGCCGCTCTGCTGGGCACGGCGGGGGAGGCTGATGCTGGGGAAGCGATCTGCCCGCCGGCTGATGAATCACGGGCGGAACTCGGGGGCGCTCCTGTGAGTGATGCCCAGGCCACCCTGTGGCCGCTGAAGGCGCGGGTGAATGCGATGAAGCAGCTGCTATATGACAAGGGCGTCTTCACCGAGCAGATGCTCAATGGATTTGTCGGATATTATACTGATGTGGTGACGCCGCGTCTGGGAGCGGCTGTCATTGCCCATGCCTGGAAGAATCCTCAGTTTGCCGCCGCTCTGACCAATCCTCCGACCGACGAACCGTTTGCGGCGACCAGACTGGTGAGGGATTTCCTTGTGTCGCGTCAGCCGGACTTTCCAGCTTCCACCGGGGGGTGGACCATCGGGCCCGAGGGCGAGTGGCTGCGCGTCGTGCAGAATGGACCGTCGGGTGGTAGCTTCGTCCATAATCTTGTCGTCTGCACGCTGTGTTCGTGCTATCCTCAGGCTCTCCTCGGGGTGCAGCCGGTCTGGTACAAATCGCGCCAGTACCGTTCTCGTGCGGTCTGTGCACCGCGCGGCATCATCCGGGAATTTGCGACGGACCGACCGACTGGTCGCTTCGCAGATTACGGGGTCGGCAATTACCAGGCGTATGTCGAAAGCTACCTTGGGAAGGTCAGCGAGGTGAGGGTCTGGGATTCCAATTCGGAGGCACGCTTCCTCGTGATTCCCAGCCGTCCGGCCTATGTCACCGACGCGTGGACCGAGCAGCAGATGGCAGACCTGATCACCCGGGATTCGATGATTGGAACCGACGTACTCTGAGAGCCATGGAAGGACCGCACAACACGCATGGATGGGTGGGATTCGATGAGATTCCCTCGAAGACGCAGCCGGAATCGAAGCCCGGCTCGAAGGTTTCTCCCTGGCAGGAACCCGAGTGGGAAGGGTACATGGCCGCGATCTATGCGATTCTTTCGACACCGAATCTGGATCGTGCACGCTGGGGGCGTGAGCTGATGGAGCCGCGGAATTATTCCAATTCGTCGTACATGGAACTGTGGCTGCGGTCCGTTGCGCTGAACCTTCTGGAAAGCGGCCGGGCTAGTCTGACGCAACTGACATCTCCGCGGGGCACGAATCCTCCGATCATCGACGCGGCTTCTCTGCTGCGCGCGCAGGCGCTCAAGCAGCAGGCGCGAGGCGAAGCTGTTCCTGGGTTTGGCCGTCCTGGTCCGGACAATCGGTACCGTTCTCCGGTTTATCAGGCGGGAACGTACCCGCTGCCGCGCTGGAAGGCAGGCGACCGGGTTACCACCGTTCTGCAGACTACCATCGGTCATACGCGTCAGTATCCGATCTATCGGGGAAAAAACGGGATCATCGACCGGGTCTATCCGGTGGCCCCCATTGAGCCGGCTTCTCCTTCGCCAGCGAATCCGGTTAAGTATTCCGGCAAGTACGGTCAGGCGTATCCGGACATTGAATGCCGGGGAGGTGGTGAGGATCAACGGTTTTCGATTCCTCTCTACAATGTGCGTTTCGAGGCTGTGGATATCTGGGGTCAGGAATATGCCGAGCCCGGGATGGCCATTTATGTTGATTTGTGGGAAACGCAGGTCACAGCCACCGTCGGCACCATTCATGAATCGATCGATGCGGGCGGTCGTATCGTGCTCGAGTGGGGCCGGGGTGTGCTGGAGTCGTCACCTGACATGAAGTCATGGCAGGAAGTCCCCGGAGCTGTCAGTCCCTATGTGGTCCCGGCGGGCCAGCCGCGCGGATTTTTCCGTCTCCGTCTCTAACTGAAAGGATGACCCGATGACTCCGATCCAGCTCCGCGAAGACCTTCTGAAGGAACCAGCGCCGCCTCTGCTTCGGGACGATGGTGCACCGCCCTTCCGCGACCTTTGGGAGGCAGAGGCTTTCGCGATCGGTAACCTCCTGATCAAAGAGGGCGTCATCACCTGCAAGGAATGGGAAACCGTCATGAGCGAGGCGATTCTGCGGGCCCAGGCCGCCGGCGATCCGGACCGCGGTGATACCTATTTCAATCATTGGGCGGACGCACTGGAAACGATTCTCATCAGTCATGGCATGACCGACCGGGAATCCCTCTCGGAACAGCAGGCGCTCTGGGACCGCGCCATTCGCAACACCCCGCATGGGGTCGCTCTTTCCCTCGAAAATGCCTACCTGACTCCTGATCACGGTCACCACCATGAACATGAACATGAACATGAACATGACCACGATCATCATCACCATGATCACGGGCATCACCATGATCATGACCACGGTCACGATCATGTTCATGGGCCAGTGGATGCCGAGACGGTGCGGCGGTTGATCACGCCGGTGGCGGTGGTGGGGGTTGATGGGGATGTGGTGGGTGAGGAAGGGGAATGAGATTGGGAATGCAGAGCGATTCAGAATTTATGCAGATACAGAAGCGGACTACTTTGTGGACCCGGAGTAACATCGGGGCGATGACGGCGGCATTTTTTGGGATGGCGGGGCCGGTCTCGGCGCATCATCCGATGGGCGGGGTGGCTCCGCGGGATGCGGTGCAGGGAGTGCTATCGGGTTTGGGGCATCCGGTGATTGGGGCTGACCATTTGTTGTTTCTGGTGGTGGCTGCCTTGCTGACGTCTGTGCTGCGGGGAAGGCAGCGGCTGATGCTGACGGCAGGATTTGTGGGCATGTCGCTGCTGGGCATTCTGGCTTCGGCGGCAGGCTTCGAGATGGCGCGGCTGGAATTGCTGACAGCGGGATCGGTGGCCTTGGGGGGAATGGTCCTCGCGGGTGGAGCCGGACGGGTCGGTTGGCTGTCCGTCTTCTTTGGATTGGCCGGATTCGCCCATGGATGCGCCTATGGTGAGGCAGTCATTGGGGTCGAGGCGTCGCCCTTGCTGTCGTATCTTGCGGGTTGTGCATTGGTTCAGGGCTTGCTGATGCTGGGAATTTCAGCGGCATGGATCCGCTGGGGCCGGGGTGGCGATCGTCTCCTCCGCCTGGCTGGCTGGAGCACCGCGGTCGGCGGGCTTGTGCTGATGGGCCTTGCTGTTTCCTAGCGGATTGGGTCGGCGGGTGTGATTCGGTGTAGGGGGGCAGGCGAATCCCGGCGCCATGCCGTGGGCGTCGATCCGGTGGCGCGGCGGAAGGCTGTGATGAAATAAGCAGCAGAAGAGAATCCGCAGCGTTGCGCGATGGATCCGAGCGAGAGTGCCTGATCCTTGAGCAGGGAACTGGCTGCGGCGATGCGCTGCTCTGTGATGGCGTAGTGGAGCGTGCGGCCGGTGGCGGCCCGGAATCTGATTTCAAGGGTGCGCCGGGCCACCGCCAGGCATTGGGCGAGTTCTGCGATACGGAGTCTGATGCCTTGAGGGGAATGGATGAGATCGAGGGCCCGGGAGATGAGAGGGTCGGTCTGCTCGGGCCGTGCTGTGCTGGCGCGCCGGCAGATTCCCGAGGGTTTGATGAGCAGAGGGGACGCTGCCGGTGGCTGTCCGTCGATCTGAGCGTGGAGCGCGCGGGCCGCTTCGAACCCGGCGGTCCAGTCGTCGGTACGGATGGCGGTGATGGGGCAGGGGGCGAGAGCACAGATGGGATCGCCCTCGTTCTCGGTGGAGATGATGGCGACATTTTCCGGGATGCGCATGCCGCGGGAGAGGAGTGCTTCTGCCACTGCGTAGGCGCGCATGGGGCATGGTTGATAGAATCCGCAGGGATGGGGAAGGGCGGCAAGTGCTGCAGCCATTGCGGAGGCAGTCGATGCGCTGCCGGCCGCGGGCGACGGCAACGTGTGAATGTTGAGACCGAGTTCAGCAGCTGCGGCGGTGAAGGAATCCGAACAGGACGATTGGCCCGCGGGTTCTGTTCCGGGGCAAGCGACCACGGTTATGCCGAGGGCGGCAAACTCAGCGGCCGCCATGGCGGCGCACCGGTGGTAGTCGGTGGAAACCGAAGGAAATCCGCATCGGGGTGTGAGATGGATCACCGGTTTTGCGATTGTGCCCAGCCATGGCGGCAGCGGCTGTGGATCCGGGATGTGGACGAGGCACCCGTGCGCCTGGACAGGCCCGCGGAGAACGTTCGCGCCCGTGGCGTAGCGGGGATCAAGCCACAGACCGTGCTGGAGGCAGTACGCGGCTGCTCCGTCCACGATTCCGGGGCGGAAGGTTGTGCTGATCATGGCCATGGTTGCTTCGCCCTTCATTGCTGCCGGGATCAGGCGGCCGCTGCTTCAGGCCCCGTTTCCGTTTTAGCAGACTGAGACCGATGCCGGAGGCGGCAATCCGCTGCGGTCCTCGGTTTTCCGTCGTTTTACGGATATGTCCGGCGTGGTGAAGGCCCTGTCGGGCCGTGGTGTCTGTCGACGAGCCATGCGCCAGGGAGCGTATCCTGAGGGCATGTCTCAGGAGGTCGCTGTCATGAACCGCTGGAATCGGCGTGGTGGCTGGATGTGTTCGCTTTGGCGGGGTGGACTGCGGGTGATGTTGTCCGTTGCCGTGGTCTGTTTTGGTTTGCCGCGCGAGGCGGGAGCGATCTGCGGGCTGGATGCTGGGTTTACCGGGCAGGTCCGGGTGCTTGAGGATCCGGGAGCGAGAGAGGCGTGGGCGCGGTGGTTGGCGCGGCGTGGCGGGGCGGCGTGCAGTGCCTGTCATGTGGCGGGGTATGGCCCCCGGAATCCCTATGGCAGTGCGATGGGAGTCCTGCTTTCGGGCAGTGACCGGGACGATGAGTCGTGGAAGCGTGAAGCGGGCCGCCGGGTTGGTGAGATTCCTGCGATTCCCCCGATGGATGGATCGCCGACTCGGCCAAAGGGGTTTCGCTGCCTCGACTCCGCGCCGCGACCCCGGAGGTCGCCGCAATTCTCAGGAAAGCATCCTCCATCGAAGCGCCTCTCCTTGCCGAGGGTGGCGAAGCCAGCATCGCTCCCGCGAGCCACTGAGCGTGCGCCAGCAGCATGG
Source organism: Verrucomicrobiota bacterium (assembly GCA_039795165.1). Lineage (GTDB taxonomy): Bacteria > Verrucomicrobiota > Verrucomicrobiia > Verrucomicrobiales > V1-33 > V1-33. The sequence continues at coordinate 10,766 of JBDKER010000013.1, forward strand.
GAGCCATGCGCGAGGCTGGGCTGACCTGCAGCGGAAAGAGAGGAGCGCCGCCAACCATGCATGCGGCTGAGGGATGGAAGATGGACAGGCAGCGGTCGATGGCAGGAATCCCGTCAGTTGTCCTCGGCTGGGCCGGCGATGCGGGCCATGGAGAAGTCGTAGGCGGTGAGTTCGAGGATGACCTGCTGGCCCTGCTGGAGCGAATTGGCGAAGGGGGCGTGGGCGGGGAGGTGGGCGACGACGTCCTTGCCATTGGGGAGGAAGGCGATCCATGTGCGGCCGTCTGGGCGTGGGGTGCCGAGGGTGCCGGTGGTGCGGATGGGATTGGGGGCTGGCATGGCTGGGGAAGGAGGGATCAGTTACCGCCTTTGAGGAGGCGTTCGCGGAGGGCGCTGAGGCCGCTGGAGGCGTCGGCGGCCGAGACGGGAGCGCGGCGGATTTCCTGCCATGTGTGGGGTTGGACCCAGTTGCGGTCGAGTTCGCGGAGGAACGTGCTGGGTTGGCAGGGCATGCGTTCGCCCCATTTGAGGCGGGAGGCGCAGTAGGTGAGGGTGAGGCGTCGCATGGCGCGGGTGATGGCGACGTAGAGGAGTCGGCGTTCCTCGTCCTTGGTGCCTTCTTCGGCGGAGCGTTTGTGCGGGAAGATGCCTTCTTCGAAGCCCGGGATGTAGACGACGGGGAACTCGAGGCCTTTGGAGGCATGGACCGTGATGAGGCTGACGCCTTTCTGCTTTTCGAGTTCGTCGCCTGATTCGCGGTCGTCGTCGAGGCCGACGCTGGCGAGGAAGTCGATCAATTCCGGTTCTGTGCGCACATTGCGTTCCTTGATGGATTCGAGCAATTCGAAGATGGCCTTTTCGCGTTGGGCTTCTTCGTCCGGGTCTTTGCATTGGCGTTTGAGCCATGGGATGTATTCGATGGCGTCGAGGAGGGCCTTGAGGTAGGCAGACATGTCCGGGTATTGGCCGGTGAGGCGGTCCTGCCATTCCGTGAGGAAGGCCGAGAAGTTTTCGACGGCGGTGCGGGCGCGGTTTGAGAGGCTGGTGAGGAAGGCGTCGCTGACGAGCGTGTGGCTGATGGGTTCGCGGCGGGCCGCGCTGGTTTCCGTGGCGGATTCGATGACGGTTTCGCCGATGCCGCGCGGGGGAGTATTGATGATGCGGAGGAGGTTGATGTCGTCGCTCCGGTTGATCATGAGGTGGAGCCATGCGAGCGCGTCCTTGATTTCGCGTCGGTCGAAGAAGCTGCGGCCGCCGATGATGCGGTAGGGGATTTTGCGTCTCCGCATGCATTCCTCGAATGGGCGGATCTGGCTATTGGTGCGGAAGAGGATGGCGAAGTCGTCGAACGAGAGTTGTTCGCGGCCTTTGAGGAGGTCGATTTCGTCTACGATGAATTCCGCTTCTTCCTTATCTCCGGGCATGGCGATGACGCGGACGGGTTCGGCTCCTTCGCGGCCGCTCCAGAGTCGTTTCGGGCGTCGGTCGCGGTTATTGCGGATGACGCCGTTGGCGGTATTGAGGATGGGATTGGTGCTGCGGTAGTTCTCCTCGAGGGTGACGACGGTTGGGTTGGGAAAGAAGCGTTCGAAGTCGAGGATGTTGGAGATTTCCGCGCCGCGGAAGCCATAGATTGACTGGTCGTCGTCGCCGACCACGCAGATGTTGCGCTGCGGGCCGGTGAGGCTGCGGAGGAGTTCCATCTGGAGGCGGTTGGTGTCCTGGAATTCATCGACCATGATGTGGTCGAAGCGGGCCTGCCATGCGCTGGCGACGTCCGGGAAATCGCGCAGGAGTTTTTCCGCGAGGATGAGGAGGTCGTCGAAGTCCACCGCGTTGAGGAGTTTCATCTGGCGGCGGTATTCGCGGGCGACGTCGTGGATGAGGGCCTGGGGATTGGGGTCGGCGGGGACCCCGCGGTTCCGCTGGCGCGAGATGAGGGCGATGGCGGTATCGGCGTCCAGTTTCTCGCCGCGGGCGGCGCATTTGACCACGATGCGCTTCATGAGGCCGCTTTGTTCGCTCTGGGTGTAGATCGTGAAATTGCTTTTGTACCCGAGCTTTTCGATATCGCGTCGGAGGATGCGGACGCAGAGGCTGTGGAATGTCGAGATCGTGAGTTTCTTGACCTTGTCCTTGGCGACCATGCCGCTGACGCGTTCGCGCATTTCATTGGCTGCCTTGTTGGTGAAGGTGACGGCGAGGACGGCGTCGGGACGGACGCCCGTGCGGAGGAGGTGGCAGATGCGGGTGGTGATGACGCGGGTTTTGCCGGTGCCTGCGCCTGCGAGGATGAGAACCGGGCCGCTGATGGTTTCTGCGGCGCGGCGCTGAGCAGGGTTGAGGTCTTCGAGGCGCATGGGGGAGAAGGGGAATCGGCGGTGGGTCGGCGAGTTGGTGCCGGTGGTGGGTCAAGTCAATCGGCATGGCCTGAGGACGGGTGCCTGTCATCAGTTTTTCATCATTCTGCAGGATGATGTGAGGCGAAAGATTTTTGTGCGTGGCAATTGCGCGGGGGCATTGCTGCGGTGTAGGTTGCGAACCCGCTTTTTTCTTTTCCGCTGCCTATGTCCATTGAAGCTGACCGACCCACTCAAGCGTTTCTCTCCCGATTTCCGGAACCGGTCATGAAGGAAGCCGAGCGGCTGAGGGGCAGCGGGGCGGTGAAGCATATCTTTGGTGGTTCGGCGCTGGTGCATGCGCGGGTGGAGGATGGGAGTGACGTGTATCACATCACGCTGAAGCGTGGGCATTTGGGATGGGAGTGGAGTGTGAGCGGGCCTGAGGATCAGCATCCCGCCGGGGTGGCTGCGGTGATGCTGGAGCGTCTGGCGCTGGGGGACAGTCTGCCGGAGTCGCCCACTGGGGTGGGTGATGCATCGCTCATTGATGTGCTTGAGGAAAAGCTGGGGCGGCCGCTATCGCCGCAGGAGGATGTGTTCATTGACAAGCTGGAGAAGCGGTACCGGCGGTATCTGCTCGAGCAGAAGCTCTTTGATCATGACCTTGTGAGGTTGAATCCGAAGTGGCCGGTGACGAGTTATGAACCGATCACGCTGTGGCCGGAGCCACCTCGGGACATTCTGGAATTCTGGAATTACATTGCGGCGGCCTTTGACCGGCGGAAGCTGATGTGGCCGCGGTTCATGGAAGCCGTGACGAGCCGGGAACAGACGCGCGAGCAGTTGCGGGAATGGGAAAAGCAGCGGGACATCGGGATGTGGGAGGAACGGCTGGAGAAGATGGCCTCGGCCGAGCAGGTGACGGCGCGGCATGGAGAACTGCGGGCCATGGTGACGATGCGGGAAGTGCGTCTGGAATTCCGGCGGACGGATGGACTGGAGGGTCCGGAGGTTTTTGCGGCGCTGGGAGGTGAAGTGGAACTGCTGCGGATCCGGACACAGCTGCAGGAAGGAAAGCTGCATCTTGATGCCTTGAGCGAGGCCCTGCTCATGCAGTGGGTCAGTCACTGGCCGGAGGGCGACGCTGCGGCTGCGGGGATCCGTCTGGAGGCCGAGCGCGACCGGAGATTTCTGGGTCAGTTGCTGCGTCAGCCGTCGCTCGCGGCGCGGGTGGTGACGCTGGACGAGATACCCTTCCAGCACAGTGGGGAAGTGCTGCGGTGGACGTGTGCCGAGCCTGATCCTGAGAATGAGGAAAGCGATGCGTGGGTGATTCAGCTGACGACACCGGATGATCTTCCGGTGCCGTACAGTCTCATCATTCTGCCTGGGCCGGAGACTTTGTATCTGGGGGATGACGTGGTCTACCGTGGCCCGGTGCCGTGGATGGAGGGAGCGGAGGCGCGGCCGCGGACATCGATTCCGTATGAAGTGCTGGCGACGCCGCGCGGGGTGGAATTCCTGCGGAGGCTGCGGGTGACGCTGCCGGCATCGCTGCGCGAGCGGGTCATGGAAGTGGTGGTGGCTCCGAAGCTGGCGCTGCGGATGTCGCGGCGTGGAGCGGCGGCCGAGGCTGAGGTGGTGACTGCCGAAGTGACTGCGGCGGATACGGGTGGACTGTGCAGTGAGGTACTGGAGCGGGACGCGTGGCGGACACTGGAGACGAATCTGCCATCGGATGGACGGGTGCCGTGGTTTGACCGCCGCGATCTTTATGCGCTGCCTGGGTTGCTGGATGAGATGGGCTTTTCGTGGGACCAGGGAAGCCGGAGTTTCCGGGTGAGGCTCACGAAGAATTTTCCGGTGAAGTTTGTGCGCTGGCTTGAGCGGCTGCCCGAGTCGTGTGCGGTGGAACTTGATGAAGGACTGGCGTCGCTGCGGGCCGATCCGGTGCAGGCGACCGTGCGGTTTGAGGTTAGTGAGGCTGGGGAGCTGGACTGGTTTGATTTGAGGGTGCTGGTTGATGTGGAGGGGATGGATCTGAGCCGGGCGCAGATCCGGGAACTGGTGGAAGCGCGTGGTGGATTTGTGAGGATGCCTGGTGGGGGCTGGCTGCGGCTGGCGCTCAAGCTGACGGCGGATCAGGAAGCGGCCATTGGGCATCTGGGGTTGGATGTGTATGATTTGTCCGGGGAGACCCACCGGATGCATGTGCTCCAGCTTGCCGAGCCGAGGGCGGCTGAGGTTTTTGATCCGGATGCGTGGAACCGGATCACGGATCGGGCGGCGCGGCTGAAGCTGCAGGTGCGGCCGCCGCTGCCGTCAGGCTTCCGGCTCGAGCTGCGTCCGTATCAGGTGGAAGGGTTCCATTTCCTTGCCTATCTGACGTCGAATCGGTTTGGCGGGGTTTTGGCTGACGACATGGGTTTGGGGAAGACGGCGCAGGCGATCTGCTGGATGCTGTGGCTGCGGGAGCGGGCGGCGCAGCAGCAGGAAGAAGCGAATGTACCGGTGTCTCCGTGTCTGGTGGTGTGTCCGAAGTCCGTGCTTGATGTGTGGGCGGGGGAAACGGTGAAATTCGCGCCGGATCTTCGTGTGCAGGTGATCCGGGACAAGACCGAGCTGGACACGGAAGGTCTGGCGAAGCGGGTTGATGTGCTGGTGCTGAACTACAGTCAGCTGCGGGTGAATGCTGAGAAGCTGAAGGCTGTGCCGTGGCTGAGTGTGGTGCTGGATGAAGGCCAGCAGATCAAGAATCCTGATAGCATGGCGGCGCGGGCCGCGCGGGATCTGAGCAGCGACAACCGGCTCGTGCTGTCGGGTACGCCGATTGAGAATCGTCTGCTTGATGTGTGGAGTCTGATGTCGTTTTCGATGCCTGGGGTGCTGGGGAACCGGAAGTATTTCCGGGACCGGTTTGACCGCCGCAAGGATGCGGGGGCGCAGGGACGGCTCAGTGCGCGGCTGCGGCCATTTCTGTTGCGGCGGACGAAGAATCAGGTGGCGCTGGATCTGCCGAGCCGGACTGAGGAAGACATTCTCAGTCCGCTGGAGGAAGCGCAGGAGAATCTCTATGCGGCTGAGCTGGCGAGGATGCAGAGGATTCTGCTCGGACTCGACAGTGATGCGGCGCTGCAGAAGAACAGCTTTGTGGTGCTGCAGGGTCTCATGCGGCTGCGGCAGATCTGCTGTCATCCTGGACTGATTGATGACCAGCACCTGGCGGTGCCGAGTGCCAAGATGAATGCGCTCTTCTATCTGCTCGATCAGCTGCGGGAGGCGAATCACAAGGTGCTCGTGTTTTCGCAGTTCACATCGATGCTCGACATCATCCGGGACCGGTTGGTTGAGGAAGATCGTCCGTATCTGATGCTGACGGGTCAGACCAAGGACCGGGATGCGGTGGTGCGGACGTTTCACACGAGCCGGGATCCGCATGTGTTTCTGCTCAGTCTGAAGGCTGGGGGAACTGGTCTCAATCTGACATCGGCGAGTTATGTGGTGTTGTATGATCCATGGTGGAATCCAGCGGTGGAGAATCAGGCCATTGACCGGACGCACCGGATTGGGCAGACGAATCCGGTGATGGCGTACCGGTTGCTGGCGCGGAACACAGTGGAGGAGAAGATCCGGAGGCTGCAGCATCAGAAGCAGCAGCTGGTGACCGGAGTGCTGGGCGAAGAGAGTTTCACGCGGAACCTCGGGCTCGAGGACATCCGGTCGCTTTTCACCCGGGATGAGGAACCGCTGGAGGAAGTGGCGCGTCCGAAGCGCCGGGGTGGGCGGAAGGCCGTGGATCTGGACGACTGAGGCGGCGGTGTGGCGTGTGCCGCGGATCAGGGGGCGACATTGCCGCCGTGCCACTGGAGTTTCTGGCGGAGGACGCCGTAGAATGAGAATTCCGGCATGGTGATGAGCGGGATGTCGACTGGGCCGCGGCGCAGTGTGACTGGCTGATCGCGGCAGAGGGGAAAGGGGTCGCCTCCATCGATGCTGAGGAGGAGTTCCTCCGGTCGGCCGGCCGGGAGGAGGTCGATGCTGACGTCGTCGCGGACGATGCAGGAACGGTTGGCGATGGCGTGTGGGCAGACTGGGGTGATGCAGAAGACTTCTGCGCCCGGGTGGATGATGGGGCCGCCTGCGGAGAGGCTGTAGGCGGTGCTGCCGGTGGGAGTGGAGACGAGGAGACCGTCGCCGTGGTAGGCATTGAGGAATTCGCCATCGATGCGGACTTCGACGGTGACCGTGCGGGAAATGGCCCCGCGGGTGACGACGACCTCGTTGAGGCCTGTCTGGCGGATGGGTTCGCCGTCGTTGGTGGTGAAGGCGGCCTCGATGGTGCGGCGGCGGCTGAGTTGGTATGATTGGGATGTGAGCAGGCGGACGAAGCGCTGCATGTCATCGGCGGTGGTGGTGGTGAGGAAGCCGAGTCTGCCGATATTGATGGCTGCGAGCGGGCGGACTTTGGTCCCCATGAGGCTGGCCGTGCGGAGAAGCGTGCCATCGCCGCCGAGGATCACGACGAGGTCGGCGAGATCACCCATGTCTGTCAGAGGGATGCCATCGGCTGAGCCCATGAGGTCGGCGGCGGATTCGTCCGGGATGACGCGGGCTCCTTCCGACGCGAGCAGGTGGGCGAGCCGGGCGGCCAGCGAGGCGGCGTCGGGTTTGGTGGGATTGGCCACCAGTCCGATGGCAGGCGCGTTCATGCGGGTTGGGAGGGAAGGGAGACGGTTGGTGGAGCGACTGGAATCAGATGGCTCTGGATGCTGAATGTGCCACCGCAAAGGAGACGTCTGGAAAAGGGAAGCGCGTCCCTGGGGTGAGCAGGGACGCGCTTTGTGGGTGAGGGAATGCCGGGCGTTTTCCGGCGATCTGTTCCTTTGGCGTCAGGGAGCCTGGATGCGGACGCGGAAGTATCGGGTGCCCGGGGTGATGGGGTACGCTCGGGTCGTAGTGGCGTCCGTGGCGGTGATGCCTGTTTCGACGGTTGTCCAGTTCACGAGGTTGGCGCTGCCTTCGACCTGGTAGTTGATGCCTGGGCGGGACGTCCATGTGAGGGCGAGGTCGGTGCCGGAGCGCTGGACATTGGTGACGCGGATGCCTTCCGGACCTCCTGCGAAGAGGCTGTAGAGTTCGTTCCGGTTGAGGATGCCGTTGTAGAGGCGGAACTCATTGAAGGCACCGTTGAGGTTCGGGTCACCGGCGTACTGCGAGCGTCCCAGCCAGTTATTGAGGTCCTCGACTTGGTTGAGGCGGAAGTCGAGGGCGGCGTTCTGCTGGATCCATGTGCCGTCTCGGTTGAAGCTTGAGATGGTGGCGGTGCCCGAGCTGGAATCCATGGTGGCGGCGAAGAAGATTTCGATGCCGGGGCCTGGATCGAAGAGGCCGACATTGGTGAGGGACCAATCGTAGAGCGATTCACCGGAGGTTGGTGTTTTGATGGCCAGCCGCTGGTCATTGAGGTTCGTGCCACGGGAAGCAGAGAGGAAGAAGTAGCTGCTGCCGTTTCCGATGGGGTTGGGTGGGACCTCGCCGTTCGAGCTGTTTCCGAAGTCCCAGATGCGTGCCCAGTTCGCTGCGGAATCGATGGTGAGCCATGCGACTGCGGTGAGGCGGGATTTGCTGCTGATGATGCCGTTGGGGAGGTCGACGTAGGGCGAAGCGCCGTTGTTGGGACCGCCGGGGAGGTAGAGGCTGGCTCCGTTCGCGGTGGCTCCCGATCCGCGGACGACGGCGTGGGCTCCGCCGACTGAGTCGATGACCGAGGTGCCGTCGGCGACATCGCCGTTCAGTTCATTGAACGTCCAGCGGTGGGCCATGGTGCGTTCCGAGGCGATTGGGCTGGCCGGGATGGGGTCCGAGCCATCGAGGGCGAGGTCGTTATCCGAATCCGGGTTGGATGGATCCGATCCGGCGGCGATTTCTGCGGCGTCGCCGAGGCCATCGCCGTCCGTGTCCGGGTTGGTGGGGCTGCTGCCTGTGTTTGTGGCCGAGACGAAGAGGTTGGTGCCTGTTTCCACGGCGTCGCTGAGGCCATCGCCGTCGGTGTCGGGCTTGGTGGGATCCGAGCCGAGGCCCATTTCCTGGAGGGCGGTGAGTCCATCGCCATCGAGATCCGATCCCGGAGCCGGGGCGGCTGGGTTGCGGTCGAGGTACCACTCTGGCCAGCCGCTCGGGTGCATGACCTTGAGGGTGGTGATGTCCGTGGCTGGGTTGGTGCCTGTGGGGAGGGTAGCGGGTCCTTTGGCGAAGCTCTTCTGGACGTCATTCGGGGTGAAGGCACCCGAGTAGACGCGGAACTCGTCGAATTCGCCGGCGAGGCTGCCGTCGCCTGCCCAGTTCGATCGGCCGAGCCAGCAGTTGACGTCGTTGAGCTGATTGAGTTTGAGCGGGGTGGCTGGGGTGGGGATGGCCACGCCGTTTTCGTAGTAGCTGAGTTTCCCGGTGGTTTCGTCGATGGTGAGGACGAAGTGGAGCGGGGCGCCGACCGTGCCGGGGGTGGCATTGAAATCGACGCCGTAGTTGTTTCCGGTGCCGCCGAACGGGTCATCGTTGGTCCAGTCGATCCGGCGGAGGTTGACATCATCGCCGCGGGCACCGGTGATGATGAGGTAGTCCATGCCGCGCGTATTATTCTGATTGAGGCGCTGGGTGGAGAAGACCTCGCCGAGGGCGTAGCCTGGGTAGGTCGAGCCGAAGTCGACGATGCGCTGCCATGCGCCATCGGCGCGTGGCGTGATGGTGACCCATCCTTCGAAGGTGACCGAGCCCCGGCCGCCGCGGTCGCGCGAGAAGCGGGAGGCGAGGCCATTGGGGAGGTCGACGTAGGCGGCGGGGCCATTGCTGCCGCCCCAGCCGGCTCCGGGGAGGGAGATGGCGCTGCCGGTCCATGTGGCACCTTCGCCGCGGACCTGGCCATTCCAGCCACTGATGGTGTCGGTGACTTTGGCTCCTGCTGTTTCGTTGAAGCTGTAGCGGGCGCTGAGGAAGATGACGGGGATGGAAGAAGCGCTCAGCGGATTAGATCCGGCGGCGACTTCGGCACCGTCCGAGTAGGTATCGCCGTCGGTATCGACGTCGAGCGGGTCGGTTCCGATGGTGACTTCCTGACCGTCCGTGAGGCCATCGCCGTCTGTGTCCGGGATGAGGGGATTGGTGCCGATGGCGGCTTCGACGCCGTCATTGGCTCCGTCTGCGTCGGTGTCGGCGAGTTGCGGGTTGGTGCCCGCCTGGAATTCCTGGAGGTTGGTGCGGGTATCGCCATCCGGGTCGAGGGCAGCCTGGCCACCGGTGGCAATGTTGACGCCGGGTCCGGCGTAGAGGGCTTCCCACCAGTCCGGGAGGCCATCGCCATCGAAGTCTGTGGGGGGCGGGAGGACCGCGTCTGGGCCGACCGCGTCGTTGCGGGCGACTTCTGCGGCGGTGAGGGCGCGGTCGTAGACGCGGAATTCGTTGAATTCGGCCTGGGCATTCTGGTCGCCGGTCCAGTTCGAGCGTCCGAGCCAGTTATTGACGTCGTTGAGGTGGGCGAGATTGACGCCGGCCGAGAGGATTTCGGTGACTGGGGTGGCTCCTTCGTAGACCCAGATGCCGACGCCATTGCGCCAGACGACGGTGAGGTGGCGTTCCACGCTGATGGGGACGCCGAAGTCGCCGGTGACGGCGATGGCTGGGCCGCCATTGCCGGCGGGTCCATTGCCAGCGGGGTCGACGTTGCGGAGTTCGAGGCGGTTGGCAGCGAGGTCATCGCCGACCTGAGCGGTGAGGGTGAGGTAGTCGCGGCCTTCGCCGCCGCCGCCGGGGCCGAAGAGTTCCGTGTTATTGGAGCTGCCGAAGTCGAAGACGCGGGCCCATGTGCGTGGGCCGGTGTGGGTGAACCAGACTTCGAGGGTGACTTCGCCGGAGCCGCCGAGTTCGGGGGCGCGGTTGCTGATGAGGCGGTTGGGGAGGTCGACGTAGCTTTCCGTGGCCGAGGAACCCCCGGAGAGGGAGACTGAGGTGCCGGTGAAGGACGCATTGGCTCCGAGGATGCGGGCGTGCTGGTAGCCGGCGCTGTCCGTGACGGTGGTGCCGGCTGGGGCGGCTCCGGCGGGCTGGTTGAAGCTCCAGCGGTGGATGGGGCCACTGGCGAGGGTGGCGGCTGGGGTGGTGGTGGGGAACTGGGGTTTTTCCGCCTGGTAGTTCTGGAGGACCTGGTCTGCGGTGAGGGCGCCGTCGTGGATGCGGACCTTGCCGAGGAACATGGTGCCGCGGAGCGGGGCCGTCGGGGTGACGCCGTCCGGTTCCATCTGGGCACCGATCAGGATAGGGCCTTCGTGGGTATTGAGGAGGAAGCCGCCTTCCGAGTTGTTCGGTTCGCCGTCGACGTAGAGCTGGGTGGTGTCCGGAGGGACGTCGGCACCGTTTCCTGGGCCGGTGTGGACCCAGACGAGGTGGCGCCATGTTCCGGCGGTGGGGAAGGGGCTCCAGTTGAGGTCCGGTCCGCCCCATTGGCCGACGGCGCTCCATGTCGGGTGCGTTCCGTAGAGGCAGCCGAAATTCTGGCCGTCACCGCCGCCGCGTTTGCCCCATGCGAGGACGGTTTCCTCGTTTGATCCATTGAGACCGCGCGGGGCTTCGTTGTAGGCCCAGACTTCGACTGAGCGGGACGGCTGGGGGCCGACGAGTCCGGCGGGGGCATTGAGTCGGCTGGGAGCGGCGGGAGGCACTGTTTCGCCGGCGACGCTCATGAGAAACGAAGTGCCGTCGAGGTAGAGGGCCTTCACTGTTCCGTCCGGGGCATTGCGGATGACGGGGACCGTATTGCCGCCCTGGATGGCCTCGTAGCCACCGCCCGCCGTGCCGGCATTCGCGATGTACGGGAGGGCTCCGATTGGTTTCGAGGTGAAGTCGAGATTGACGAGGAGGTTCTCGGCAATCTGTACCTGGGCTGGACTTTGCTGGGCAAGGGCGCAGAGGACACAGAATTCGAGACTGCGGCGCTTGGGCCCGCGCAGCCGGGCGATGGCACGTTTTTTCATGAGAGTGGGATGTGGTGGGGGGTCTCTGGGGGGAGATTCTCCGGACTATGCCGGAAAACGGTTCTGGACGTCAATTCCTGATTCGCGGAATGGAAACAGGCGGCAGAGGGAATCCTTCACTTCACGCGTGCTCCCCTCACGCGTACCTAGAACTAGAGTATTGCCGACCGTAAAAGGAAAGTTGAATTCAAGGATTATCCAATTGATCTGCGTTACGAAAAAAAAGACTTTTTGTGGCAGTGTCGTCCGGAAACCTTGGAAACTTTCAACTATCTCATCACCGATTCATTCTGAAATCCTTATGGAAAAACTGAAAATGTTAGGGGGCTTTATGGTCCCGGGGCTTTTCGGGTGGGGTCTGGGATTGCTGGTGGTTCTTGGTCTGCAAGCGGCGGTGGTGGTGCGGGCGGCGCCTCAGGTGGTGGTGGCGACACCTGACTCGGAAAAGTTTTTGGTGCGGACGTGGGGGATGAGCGAGGGGTTGCCGGGGCCGTCGGTGACGGCACTGGCGCAGACGGCGGATGGGTATTTGTGGGTGGCGACCTCGCGAGGTCTGGCGAGGTTTGACGGGAATCGCTTTACGGTTTTCGGGGCCGAGCGGGATCCGGTGCTGGTGCGGATTGGGGCGCTGGCGGGTGGGCGGACGGATCGGCTATGGATTGGCGGGGTTGATGGGAGTGTGGTGGCATGGGATGGAGGGGAGGTCCGTCGGGAAGTGGATCCTGGGGGCATTGCGGGAGGGGTATCGTCTCTTGTGGAGGATGGGTCGGGGCGTCTGTGGATTACGGGGGCGGACGGGTCGGTTTCCGTGCTGGCGGGAGGGAAGCTGGACCGTTGTTCGGCGCGGTGGGAAGATCGTGGAGGGAAGGGGTTCCGGGCCTTGGCGGATGGGGCGGGAGGGGTGGTGATTGCCGGGGCGTCTGGGCTTTCGCGTGGGGCTCCAGGTCCGCTGCAGCCTTTCATTGTGCATGCCGGGGAGCCTGGGGAATGGCTGTGTGCGGGGCGGCGGGCGTGGCGTTCCGAAAAGGGGGTGCTCACTTCGTTTACGGAAGACGCGTCCTCGGAGGAACTGACGAGAACCGATCCCCCGGGATGGTGTACGCGTCATGTCAGGAGGGGGCTGGAGGACGGGGCCGGAGTGTTCTGGCTGGGATCGGGCTGTGAGGGACTGGTGGCCTTTCTGCCGGATGGTTCGAGGGAGCGTCTGGCGACGAGCGCCGGTCTGGGCGGGGTTAATGTACTTGCGATGATGATTGATCGGCATGGTTATCTCTGGGTGGGCTGCGAGAATGGGGGGCTTTCGCGGATTCAGCCGGCGATTTTCACGCGGTGGGACAGCCGCCGGAATGTACGGACGACCGCGGTGTCGGCTCTGGTGACGATGCTGGATGGGATTGTGGCGGCCTCGTGTGGAGACCAGGGGTCATTTCTGCTGGAGAATGGTTTTGCCCGAGCGTGGCTGAATGCGAGTAATGGTGACCGGGTGATGCCGTTTACGGCCCTGGCGGCGGGGCCGGACGGTGGACTTTTCTGCGGGACGGAGAGCGACGGATTGCTTTTCTGCAAAGATGGCAAGGCGCACGCGGTGTCCGGGATTCCTGACTATACCGCCCCGGTCAATGTGCTGCTGCCGGGTTCCGAGGGCAGTCTTTACATGGGAAGGAGAGGCGAGGTGCCGCTGGTGCGTTTGTCGCCTTCCGGTCATGCAGCGCTGCCTTTCCGGGAGGGAGGATCCGATGTGAGGGCGCTGACGTGGACGTCGGATGGCTGGCTGTGGATTGGCACGGAGAGCGATGGATTGTACCGATGGAAGGACGGGAAGGGTGAGGAGATTTTGGCGGAAGGTGGGAGCAAGCCTATGGCGGTGCGGTCGATTGTGCCGGAGAGGGATGCCGTCTGGGTGGCGACGGACGGCAGTGGCCTGTGGCGTTATCATGATGGTGTGCTGCGGTCCTGCCGCGAGGCGGACGGATTGCCGTCCGATCATGTATTTGCGATGGCGGCTGACAAGTTTGGCGCGCTGTGGTTTTCCGGGCAGGAGGGATTCTTCCGAATTGAGTTGGAGCCACTGAATGCGTGGTTTGCGGGGGGCGGGGATTTTCCGGTGGCGATATCGTTTGGGGAATCTGACGGCATTGGCGGGCAGATGGGGTATGGGAAGACGGGGCAGGCGGTGGCGGTGACGCCGGATGGGGACTTGTGGTTCACGAGCAGCATTGGGGTGGTGCAGGTACATCCGGATGTGTACCGGAAGGCAGAGGCCCCTGGGCGGATCCTCATGGAGGAAGTGCGCGTGAACGGGGAACTGGTCGGGCCTGGTGCTCGGCTGAAGAACGGGGTGAACCGGGCGGAGTTCCGGTTCGCATTGCTTGGGGTGGCTCAGCCTGACGGGGTGCGTTACGAAGTGCGGCTGACGCCTCACGATGAGGAGTGGACACGAATAGGGTCCGCACGGACTGTTGACTATCAGCGCCTGCGGCATGGTGATTATGTCTTTGAGGTGCGGGCGACCGACCGGTTTGGCCAAGCGGCTGAGCCGGCCAGTTTTCCGTTTGAGGTGATGGCTCCGGTGTGGTTGCGGCCATGGTTCTGGGTGGTTGGCGGCGGAGTCATTGTGGGTGGGGTGCATGGGGCTTTCCGGGCGGTGTACCGGGCCCGGATGCGGCGTTTGCAGGAGCAGGTAGCGATTGCAGAGGCGCGGCAGGCCGAGCGTGCGAGGATTGCCCGGGACATGCATGATCAGCTAGGGGCTGGGCTGGCTGAACTGGTGATCATCGGGGATGAGCTGCGGCGGGGGAGTACCGATGCCGGCGGGCCTGAGCGGGTGGCTGGCTGTGCGCGTGGCCTCGTGGATGAAATGAACGATTCGATCTGGGCGATCAATCCGCGCAATGACACGTGGCACAATACGGTGGGGTATCTGAGCCGGACGATCGAGGAGATGGGGTGCCGGGCTGGGCTGGAGGTGCGGATCTCGAGTAGAATGAACGATGCGGATTGCGTGCTGCCCTCATCGCTGCGGCAGCATCTGCTGCTGGCGGCACGGGAGGCGGTGACCAATGTGATCCGTCATGCTGGGGCGAGAGAGTTGCACGTTGCCATGGAGCATCGGGAGGGAGCGGTGGAGATCCGGGTCGAGGATAACGGGAGGGGTTTTCCGGACGGTGGGCCGCAGGAGAGCGGTAATGGATTGCGCAACATGCGGCAGCGGATGGCCGAAGCTGGCGGGACCGTGCAGTTCGGGCGGAGTCCGCAGGGCGGGGCTGTGGTGACCCTGTGTGTGCCGGTTCCCTCTGAAGCGAAGGTGGCCGGGGTGGTGGCCACGGGCGGGTAAGGAGAGACAGATTTCCCTGAAATGACCTATGAAGACACGAGTAGCCATGATTGATGACCAGTCCCGACTGCGGGAAGCCTTTGCGCGCAAGGTGGCGCGGTTTCCGGACTGCGAGTTTGTGGGAGCCTTTGCGTCTGCGGGAGAGGCGTTTGCGGGGCTTCCGGGGCTGCGGCCGGATGTCGTGCTGGTGGATGTTTCGATGCCCGGGATTGACGGGATTGAGTGTCTGAGCCGGCTCAAGCCGATCATGCCGGAGACCGAGTTTGTGATGCTGACGATTCACAACGATGCCGACTGTGTGTTCCGGTCGTTTCTGGCTGGGGCGTCTGGTTATCTGATCAAGACGGCGACTGACGAGGAACTGGAGAAGGCGATCATTGATGTGCGGAATGGCGGGGCTCCGATGGACAGCACGATTGCGCGCAAGGTGATTCAGTTTCTGAAGACGCGGCCGAAGGCGGTGGCGGCAACGGGCTCAGCGGTGGTGGATTCCAGTCTGAGTCCCCGGGAGACCGAGATCCTGCATCTGCTGGCCGAGGGCTTGCTGTACAAGGAGATCGGGCTGCAGCTGGGAATTTCCTATGGGACGGTGAATCAGTATCTGAAGAGTGTGTACCGGAAGCTGCAGGTGCATTCGCGGTCGCAGGCGGTGGCTGCGTTTCACCGTCTCAATGCGTGAGGCAGGGTGGTTGGGTGGCGGCGGCTCAGCGGCTGCGTCCGCTGCCTCGGCGTGGTGTTTTATTGGCCTTTTTCTTGGCGAGCGAGCGGCGCGAAGTCTTGCTGAGTTTGCCGGGGCGTTCTGATTTTTTGAGTTTGTAGGGACGGCTGGAATCCTGCGGGGCCGCGGCGGTTTTTCGCTGGGGCCTCGGGGTGGCGGCGGTCTTCCGTCGGGATGGGGGACGGGGTGTGGATGGTTCGTCGGCGTCGGTGGCCGCTGCTGGGGAATCCGGGCGGGGTTGCCTTTGGGATTTGCCTTTGGTGCGCTGTTCGCGTTCGCGGACATCGAAGCGGATGGGGAGGCCTTCGTAGGTCATGTGCTGGCGCACGATGTTTTCGAGGTAGCGCCGGTAGGTGGGCGTCATGAGGCTTTCGTGATTGACGAAGAGGACGACGCGAGGGGCGCTGACGGGGCGTGGTTTTTCCTCGCGGGCGAGGGTGGCGTAGAAGAGTTTGAAGCGTTTGCCGCCGATGGCAGGGGGAGGGGTACGGTTGATGGCGTCCTGGAGGAGGCGGTTGAAGGCCCCGGTATTCATCTGGGCGTCGCTGGCGGCGCGGACCTTGTCGATGGCTCCGAAGATTTTGCCGAGGCGGTCGCGCTGGCGGGCGGAGACAGCGACGAGGGGGGCGTAGTGGAGGAAGAAGAGTTCGCGGCGGACGTGTTCTTCGAGTTCGGCGAGGCGTGCCTTCATTTCGCCGTCTGGGTGGTAGAGGTCGAACTTATTGGCGACGAGGATGCAGGGTTTGTTTTCCTCGACGATGGTGCCGGCGATTTTGCGTTCTTGGGCGGTGACGCCGCGGGCGGCGTCGATGACGAGGGCGACGACATCGGCGCGGCGGATGGAGCGTTCGGCGCGGCGGACGCTGTAGGCTTCGACGGCGTCGTCGACTTTGGCCTGGCGTCGGATGCCAGCGGTATCCATGAGGAGGTAGGGATGACCGCGGTGGTTGTAGAAGCTGTCGATGGCGTCGCGGGTGGTGCCGGCGACATCGCTGACGATGGCGCGGTCGTCGCCGAGGATGGCATTGAAGAGAGAGGATTTGCCGACGTTGGGGCGGCCGACGATGGCGAGGCGGACGCAGCGCGGGTCTGTGTTGGGGTCGTAGTCTTCGGCGTCCGGGTCAGGGGCTTCGGCTGGGGCGCCGACAGCGGATTCCATGGCTTTGAGGAGCTGGGGGATGCCGCGTCCATGTTCGGCGCTGAAGGCGCAGACCGAGCGGAAGCCGAGGCGTCCGAAATCGGCGGCCATGTGGTCGTGTTTGGGGTCGTCGGCCTTGTTGATACCGAGGATGACTGGTTTTCCCTGGCGGCGGAGGAGATCGGCTACGCCCTGGTCGATGGGGTGCATGCCTTCGAGGGCATCGACGACGAAGAGGATGGCGTCGGCGGCTGCGATGGCGATTTCGGCTTCGGTGCGGACGATGCCTGCGAAATCGTCTTCGAGGGTGGCTCCGATGCCGCCTGTGTCCATGACCGTGAGGGGGAAGGCGGCATCCTTGACGGGTGCGGAGAGTCGGTCGCGGGTGACGCCGGGTCGGTCGTGCACGATGGCGATGCGGCGGCCGGCGAGTCGGTTGAAGAGGGCGGATTTACCGACGTTGGGGCGGCCGACGATGGCGATGAGGCGGTCGTGCCGGGAGAAATGGGTGGGGGTGGCGGACATGGAAATGGGGAACGTGGAGGGTGGGTCGCGGGCGGGGCCGAGCGGATGGGAATGCGTCCGGAGAGTCCGGGGCGTGGCGCGCGCGGCGGGGCGTCATCCTTTCTCTGTGAGAGGAAGGGCGGGACCGCAACCGTGGAGCCGTGAGGCGGGGGAATCAGTGGGGAGTGCCTAGAGGGTGGGATCGTTCCGTGAGCGGGAAGGAGGTGCGGGAGCCGGTGAGGGCGGCATGGTAGACGGCGCAGACCATTTCGATGGCGTGGGCGGCGTGGTGAGCCGAGCAGATGGGTTCGCGGTTTTCGCGGATGGCGAGGAGCCAGTCGGTCACGGCATGGGTGGCGTGGGGAGGCTGGGCGGGGAGTCCGGCGCTGGATGGGGTGAATGGTTCCCATGTGTTTCCCTGGCTGCTGTTGGATCCGGCGGGTGGGGATGGACGGAAGCGGACCAGTGCGGGGGTATCCAGTTCGATGCGGATGGAGCGTTTGGTTCCAGTGAGTTCGAGGCCCCAGAAGCCGGTGATGGAGCGGAGTCTGGCAGCGCTGGTGAAGGTGGCATTGATGCCGTGGGGGAAGGCGAAGTGGGCGAAGATTTCGTTTCCGGCGACTGGTCCGACGTTATCGCGGACGAGGCGGGCATCGTTTCTGGTGATGTCGCGGTCCTTGGTGAGGGCGCGGGCCGAGCACCAGAGGGGATTGCCTGCGAAGCAGCGCATGAGGTCCATGAGGTGGCTGCCGAGGACCATGAGGTCTTCGCCTCCGGCGCGCTGGTCCTGTTTGCCGAAGGCCTGCATGGTGACGAGTTCACCGGCCCAGCCCTGCTGGAGAGCGAGCTGGAGGGATTGGATGAGTGGGGCGAGGCGGGTGGTGTGGGCGACGGCGCAGCGTTTTCCGTGTGTCTCCGCGGCGGCGAGGATGGCATCGCATTCGGCGGGGTCGCGGGCGAGGGGTTTTTCGGCGTAGACGTGGGCACCGGCGGCGAGGCAGGCCGAGATGATTTCCGCGTGCTGATCCGCGTGGCGCATGGCGACGCAGACGAGGTCGGGTTTCTCCGAGGCGAGGAGATCGCGCCATGAAGCGTAGCTGCGAGCCGCTCCGGTGGCGGCGGCCGTGCGGCTGCGTCCGGCGGGGTCGGGGTCGGCGATAGCGACGAGGGTGATGCCTTCTCTGTCCGCGAAGATTTTCTCGAGGCCGTGGCCGTAGTCGCCTCGGCCGGTGTGGCCGATGACAGCGGCGCGCAGGGTGGATGGCTCGCTGGCAGTGGCGAAGGGAGAAGCCGCGAGAGAAGCGAGGAAGGAGCGGCGGCGCAGCGGGGAGTGAGGCATGAGAGAAGTTTCTCTGTGCCTGAGCCCTTGGGCGAGGGAGAGTGAGCTACGCGGGGGCGGAAGTCACTGGGCGAGTCGGGCGAGGGCCTTGCGGATCGCGGCGCAGTCCGGGTGGTGGGGGCCGAGGGTAGCTTCGGCGATGAGTTGGGCGCGGCTGAGCATGGCGCTGGCTTCGTTGGGGCGGTTGTGAGCGAGGAGGAGGCTGGCGATGCGGCGGAGTCGTGTGGCGACCATGGGGCTGCGGCGGCCCGAGGCGGCTTCTTCGGCGGCGAGCGTGCGGCGGAGCATGAGGATGCCGCGGGCTGTTTCGCCTGCTTCCATGAGGATGGTGGCGTGGCGGAAGGCGAGGTCGGCGTGGGCGGGCAGCGGGGGTGCGGGATGGGTGTGCATGGCATCCGCGATTTGTTCGCACCATGCGCGAGCCGTGGTGGCGTCTCCTGATTCGTGGAGGCAGTCGGCGAGGGCGGCTGCGTAGCTGAGGGATTCGGCTGAAGTGGCATGGCCGAGCTGGGTCATGGCGCGGCGCAGGTGGTCGAGGGCATCGCTGGGGCGGCTGAGGGCGCGGAGGGTCTGGGCGACCGCCATGGCGTGTTCCGGGGTTGGAGCCGATTCCAGATTTGCGAGGACGAGCGGGAGGGCATCGCTGTGGCGTCCGGCATCGTTGAGGAAGGATGCGAGGGAGGCGCGCAGTGCGATGGTTTCCGGGTGGTGTGGACCGTAGCTGGCGATGGCAGCATTGATGGCCTTGTGCATGCCGGAAGTTCGTCAGGGTGGTGTCAGGCGGATGCGGAGGAATTCGCGTCCGGCGTCCGGGAACGGACGAGGTGAGCGCCATGTGATGGTTTCCGATCCATCCGGTGTGCGGCTGCGGCTGACTTCGATGAGGTCGTCGGTCCAGTTGATCAGGGAGAGAGAAGACTGAGGGGTGATGCGGGCGTCGTCGCGTCCGGTGGCGAGGGTGGCGGTGATGGTCTGGAATGGCCGTGGGCCATTTTCCGTGGGGAATTCGGCGGTGGCGGCGGTGGGCAGGCGGTCTGCGTCCGGTTGGCTGGGGGATCCACCGAAAGCGTATTCCGCGAAGAGTGGGAGTCCATCGCCATCGGTATCGGAGTCGTCGGCGGCGTTCGGGGCGTTGGCGAGTTTCCAGTCGGAGTAGCGGACAGCGTCCGTGCTCCCGGGATTTCCGGGGGCTGCGGCGGCGCGCCAGCTGGCGGGCAGGGCATGGTCCGGGCGGGATTCCGGGCGGATGAGCACGAGGGAAGCGCCCGAGCCATCGGCTTCTGCGGGCCATGGGGCTGTGTCGTCGTAGGCGAACGAATGGATGACGGATCCGGCGGCGTCGCGCAGCGTGAGGATTTCGCCTGCGTTGTCGAGTTGGCCGGAGAAGACGCCGGCGATGGTTGCCGTGGGGCCGTAGCGGAGGCGGAAGGCCGCTTCGTGGGCGACGACGACCATGCGCTGGCCCGGGGCGAGGAGCTGCGGATTTGGATTGGCTGCGGTGAATTCCCAGTCGATGCCCTCGCTGCAGCGGAGACCCATGAGGTCGATGTGTTTCGTGCCGGTGTTCATGAGTTCGATGAATTCGAAGAAGGCATCGTCATTGAAGCCGGCGGCGGTTTCCGTGGGGGAGGGATTGGCGGGATGGTATTGGATTTCCGTGATGGCGAGGTTGGCGCGGCTGGCGGGTTCTGCATCGACGAGGTAGGTGACCTCGCTGAGGGCGCTCCATGACTGGCTGGCGGGGTCGTAGGCGCGGGCGGCGACGAGTTGTTCTCCTGGATTCAGGAGGACGGGTTCCGGGAACGTGGTGCGGCGGCCGCGGAGGCGGAGGTCGAAGCTGAGGTCGCTGCTGGTGCTGTTCGCCTGGTGGACCTGGACGCAGATCACGTTGGTGCCCGGGACGAGAGCGGAGGGAACGAGTCGAGGGTCCGTGACTGGGAGGAAGGCTGCTTCGTTGAGGGCATTGAGGCCCGAGTAGCTGTAGCCGGCGGGTCCGGCTGGCATGTTGAGCCGGGCCACCTCGCGTCCATTGAGGAAGAAGATGGCGCTGTCATCGATGAGGGCATCGAGTTCGAGGGCATCGAATTTCGAGGGGTCGGCGACCTGGAAGGACTTGCGGAAGTAGACGACCGGGAAGCGGGGGTTGCCGACGCCGATATTGATGACGGTGCGTTCGTTGCCGTCGCCGCCACCGAGTTCGGCATCGCCTGACTTCCATGCGGCGTCCGTGTCATTGAATTGGGGGTGCTTCCAGTTGGCCGGGCTGAAGGACGGATGGCCCTGGACGATGTCGCTGGGGCCGAGGTCGATGCTGGGGTCACGGTATTTCCATGTGGCTCCGGGTCCGGCCGAGCCATCGCCGACGAGGGTTTCGCTGACCGATCCACTGGGTTGGAAGATGCGGGCCGCTGGGTTGATGGCTCCTGAGGGCAGGCGGGGGTCTGATCCGTCGAGGGTATAATACCATGCGCTGCCTTGCGGGCCCGAGAGATTGAGTGGCGTGGTGGCTGCGGAGTAGCCCCCGGGGGGGATGAAGCTGATGCCGTTGAGCCCCGGAAAAAGGCCGTCGCTGCGCAACTGGGAAATGACCGAACCCGAACGGGCCGGCAGGTAATTGGAGAGGATGAGATTGCGCTGAGCGATCCAGTGATTGCGGTTGAGGGGAGTGGTGGCTTTCGCATCGCCCCAGCGGGCGGATTCCGCGATGATGGCGGAATCGATGGTTGCGGCGAGATCATTGATGCGGGCGGTGGTGGCGCTGACGCTGAAGGCACCGCCATTGAAGAGGTGTTTCTGGACGCGGTTGTGCCAGCGGTTCCGGTATTCCGCCACGTCGAGGAGGTCGGCGTGCAGGAACATGGGATTGTAGCGGTTCTCGGTTTTCTCGACGTAGGAGGCGGCATCGGAGAACGTGCGGTTGTATGGTCCGGTGCGGTCTTCCGTGACACTGAAGAGGGAATGCTCGAAATCGTGTACGAAGAACTGGAAGCCGCGGTTGCCCGTGCGGTCGCGGGCGCCGAACCAGTTATTGGCTGATTCATTGCCGAGGAAGGCGGAGGTGGCACCGTCGAGATTGCCTGTCCAGAACGTCACGAGCATGTAGTCGATGAGGGCGTCCGGATCGAGGAGGACCGGCGCGCCATTCATGGTCCTGCCGTCCGGAGCGAGGCCCTGCATATTGAAGTAATCCGCCGCGGTGAGCGGTCGCCGTGTGTAGATGCCGGGGGCGGTGATGGGGTTGGCGAGGCGGGCGAGCTGGATCCATGCGTCTTCGTAGCCATCGGTGACGCCGGTGGTGTATCCTTCCGACTGCTCGCACTTGACCACGTCCCAGTTGTCCTTGAGGCCGCCGAGGTACTGGGTGCAGTGATCAGCTTCCGTGCGTTCATCGAATTCGAAGAGTCCCCAGTACTGGCCATTGAGGTAGAGGTGGACGTAGCGCACGTGGCTTTCCGGGCGGCCCATGGCGAGGTGGGTGACTCGGCTGAATTCCTCGCGGAGGAAGGAATTGCTGGGGTCGCCGCCGAAAGACCATGAATAATTCTGCGAAGTGCGCAGATCGATCTGATTGAATGAATCGGCGGCACCCCTTCCGAAGACCGGGTAATTGAGGCGACCGTCTCCGTATTCGCCTCGGAAGTAGAGATGGAAGGCGTGTTTTGGGTTGTCGCCGCTGCGTGAGAATCCGCCGCGGATGCGCATGCCGCATTCGACCTGGGTACCGCCGGCGGGGTCGTTGAGGATTTCGAGGCTGGCCTTCCGTTCCCATGCGAGGCCGCGGCCGCCTGGGTTGACGTAGATGCCGGTGGCGGGGTCCCAGAAGCTGGCGAGGGGGGCGGTCAGAGAGACACTGGGAATGGCGCGGAGGGCGGCCTTGACTCTTGCGGCTCCGCCGATGTCGGGATTCGTGCTGCCGACGATATCGGGGTCCATGCCGTAGTCGAAGACCTGGCCATTGATGACCGATCCTTTGGCAGGCCAGCCGGGTCCGGGGGCTTCGCCGGTGGGCGACTGCCGGATGATGTCGTCGGGAATGAGGTAGGTATGGGTATCGACGTTGGTGCTTTCCCAGTTTGGCTTGAAGGCGATGGCGCGGATGACGGTGGTCTGGCTGACGGTGATGGGAGCGCTGTAGACGGTGCCGCTGGTGGGGGATGGTTCGCTGCCATCGGTGGTGAAGCGGATGGTCGCCCCGGGGGTCGAACTGGTGATGGTGACTGGAAAAGGGACGGTGGTGATGGATGCGTCGGGGAAGACGCCGCGGCGTGGGGAGAAGACCGTGTCGGCGACCTTGCCGAGGCTGCTGGGGATGTCGTTGATGCCGCCTGGTGTGGGGCGGTTGTAGAAGGCACTGCTGAGTGGCTGCGGGAGGGAAGCGGCGACAATTTCCGGTGCGATCAGGAAGTTGCTGTCGGCTGCGCCGGCATTCATGCCGTGGATGGCGAGGAGGTTGCTGCCGGTGACGAGCCTTGGCAGGGCACTGGTGATGTTGAAGGCAGCTGGACTGAGTGAGAGATCGGTTGGGCGGCTGGCGGTGGCGCTGCTGTTCCATGCGGTTGTGGCGGGATCATTGGCTGAGGCCACGGGGGAGCCATTGAGCCATGCCTTGAATCCGTCGTTGTAGCGCATGAGCAGCGAGGCGCTGCTGAATCCGGCGGTGCTGGCAGCGGTGAAGGGAACGCGGACGAAGCACGAGGCATTGATGTTGCGCATGCTGCTTTCGATATTCGTGCGGACGGTGCCTGCGGATGAAGTTCCGATGGGGGCTGTGAAGACCGGGAGGCCGCCTGCGGTGGTGTCACCGACGAGGCGGAAGGAATTGTCCCATGCGGTTGCGAATCCCTGGCGTGCGTAGAGTTCGCCTTCGTCTCCGCCGCCATATTCCCAGAAGTAGGCATCGATGGTGTGATTTCCGGCTGTCAGGGTGACGGTGCCGAGGTGGTCGGCCGGGCCGTGGAGGGTTGGGTCATTCATGACCACGGAGCCGTCGATGGTGATCTTGCCGCCGTCGTCGCTGTTGATGCCGAAGGTGTAGATGCCTGTGACGGGGATGGTGATGGTTCCCTGGGCGCGGACGACATAATTATCCTGGGCCCATGCGGGCAGAGGATTGTTGTTGCCGTAGTGGCCATCGCCTCCATTGCCGAGGACATTGAAGGTGGGATGG
Organism: Verrucomicrobiota bacterium; assembly: GCA_039795165.1. Classification (GTDB taxonomy): domain Bacteria; phylum Verrucomicrobiota; class Verrucomicrobiia; order Verrucomicrobiales; family V1-33; genus V1-33. Next base: position 34,330 of record JBDKER010000013.1, read on the forward strand.
ATGGTGACGAGTTCGCTGGCGATGTCGGGGTGACCTGACGGGCGGGAGAGCAGGAGTTCGGCGGCGGCCTGACTGTCGAGGCCACCTGTGGCGATATTTTTGGCGCGCACCGTGATGCGGAAGCCAGGGACATTGAAGCCGAAGCCGAGTCCGAGGGGTTTACCGGTGGTCCAGCCGGTGGGGGTCACGGGAGCTGTCTGCCAGTTCGGCGCGAGGGCTGCCGCACTTGCCGGAACCAGATAGGAAGCGCTGGCTCCGTCCGGAATGAGCACGGTCCGGCTGAAGATGAGACCGTAGGAAACGTCCGGGTCCTGCCGTGGGAAGGCGGGAGCAAATTCCTGTGCGACGGTGGTGCCGTCGGGTTGGATCAGGCCAAGGTACTCCCCTGATCTGGCGAGTGAGAAATTCGTGTGCAGGGGTTGTCCGGGAAGGCGGCGGTCCTTGCCCGAGGCGAAAACGATCACGAATCCTCCTGGTTCCATGGTGACGGCGGGGAAGCGCCATTTGGTTCCCTCGGCCGCATTGTCGGTCAGGAACCAACCTTCGAGGGGAAACGGCAGTGGCGAAGGATTGTGCAGTTCGATCCAATCCTGCACGGTGCCATCTTCGTCACGGAGGCCGTTTTCGTTGTCGGCCACGAATTCCGAGATGACTGGCTCTGCGTGGAGCGGGGCGGGCAGCAGGAGCAGGGTGGCGAGGCAACCTGCGGAAAGAAGGGATCGGATCATCATGTCAGCGCTCGGGGAAGGGGGCGGTCAGTGTTCGCCTATTCCCGGGGGAAATCCATCCGGATTCCGCGGCGGGGCAGTTGGGCAGCGGCAGTCGCCAAAAGAAGAGCGGGCAGCCCGTGTAGTGGGGCTGCCCGCTGGATTGGTGGAGAGGCCTGTTGAATCCGCAGGGGGATCCGGGGCATCCGATGGATCTCAGTAGCGGTAGTGTTCCGGCTTGTAGGGACCATCGACGGAGACGCCGATGTAATCCGCCTGATCCTTGGTGAGGACGGTGAGCTTCACGCCGATTTTCTCAAGGTGGAGGCGGGCCACTTCTTCGTCCAGCTTCTTGGGAAGGACGCGGACCATGGGGCCTTCGGCGGCATAGTTCTCGCGGTTTCTCCAGAGGTCGAGTTGGGCGAGCGTCTGATTCGAGAAGCTGTTCGACATCACGAACGACGGGTGGCCGGTGGCGCAGCCGAGGTTCACGAGACGGCCTTCGGCCAGCATGAAGACTTCGCGGCCGTCCGGGAAGACGTACTTATCGAGTTGCGGCTTGATGTTGATGCGCTTCACGCCGGTGAGGGTGTTGAGCTTGTCGACTTGGATTTCGTTGTCGAAGTGGCCGATGTTGGCGATAACGGCCTGGTCCTTCATCTGGGCGATGTGCTCGACCGTGATGACGTCCTTGTTGCCGGTGGTGGTGATGTAGATGTCGGCGCGGCCGAGGGTGTCCTCGAGCGTGGTGACTTCGTAACCTTCCATGGCCGCCTGCAGGGCGTTGATCGGGTCGATTTCGGTGACGATGACGCGGGCACCCTGACCGCGGAGGGACTGGGCGCTGCCCTTGCCGACGTCGCCGTAGCCGCAGACCACGGCGACTTTGCCGGAGATCATGACGTCGAGTGCGCGGTTGAGACCGTCGACGAGCGAGTGGCGGCAGCCGTACAGGTTATCGAACTTCGATTTCGTGACGCTGTCATTCACGTTGAAGGCCGGGACGAGCAGTTTGCCGGCTTCGGCGAGCTTGTAGAGGCGGTGCACTCCGGTGGTGGTTTCCTCGCTGACGCCCTTCCAGTCCTTCACGAGTTCGTGGAAGATATAGGGGTTTTCCGCGTTGATCTTGCGGAGGAGGTCCTTGATCACTTTTTCCTCGTGTGAACCCGACGGCGTGTCGATCCAGCGGTCGCCTTCCTCGAGTTCGTATCCCTTGTGGAGCAGGAGGGTGACATCGCCACCGTCGTCGACCACGAGTTGCGGGCCCTTGCCATTCTGATCGACGATGGCCTTCCATGTGCAATCCCAGTATTCCTCGAGGGTTTCGCCCTTCCATGCAAAGACCGGGAGGCCGGCAGCGGCGATTGCGGCGGCCGCATGGTCCTGCGTCGAAAAGATATTGCAGCTTGCCCAGCGGACGGTCGCTCCGAGGTCGGCCAGCGTCTCAATGAGCACAGCGGTCTGAATCGTCATGTGGAGCGATCCCGTGATGCGGACCCCGGCGAGGGGCTTGTCCTTGGCGTAGCGCTCACGGATTGCCATGAGGCCTGGCATTTCCTTCTCGGCGATTTCGATCTCTTTACGGCCCCATTCGGCGAGGCTGATGTCGGCGACGTGGTAGTCATTCCCGATCGTGCGGGATACGGTGGCGGTGCTCATGGATTCGGTGGGTATGGTGTGGGCGTTGGTGGCGATAGCGGCAGAAATGACGCATCGACAAATCAAGATACGTTGATGGATTGCCTTGGGTTGCCGGGAAGTCAAGCAGACGGCTGCGGATTTTCCTTTTGCGGCGACTGGACCGGAATGCTGATGGATGGGGATGCCGTTTTATGAATTCTACTGCCCGCAGAATCACCGGATCTATACCTTTTATGCGCGCAGCATGGCCCTCTCCGGCAAGACTCCGCGGTGTCCGGACAACCCGAAGTGGAAGATGGAGAAAGTGCCGAGCGGATTCAGTGTGACGGGCCGCCACCGTGGTGATGGTGAGGCCGAGGCGGCTGCGGAGAACGACCCTTTTGCTGGGATTCCGGAGGAGCGGCTTGAGTCGGTGATGAAGGAATTTGAAAGCGAACTTCTTTCGGGTCCGGACGATGCGGAACCTGATAGCCGCATGATGGGTCGGCTGATGCGGCGGCTTTCCGACGTGGCCGGGCGGGAGCTTGTGGGGCCCATGCGCGAAATGGTTGATCGCCTTGAGAAAGGGGAAGATCCTGATGCTCTGGAGGAGCAATACGGGGCCGTACTCGATTCTGAAGAAGGCGAGGCCCTTTTTGCGCAGGCGCGTCAGATGGCTTCGGCGCAGCGCAGACCCACCCGCCAGCCTGGGGTTTACGAAATGGAGGATTGGCTCCCGCCTGGCCGCAAGGCGGTGGTGCGCAAGGTGCCGGGACGGTCCCGGTCCTGAAGCCTTGGCCGGTTTCGCAGATTACGGCTGCGGGCGTGAGCCCGTGAGGCAGAGCAGGCGCCTGGCGGTGCGGATTACCAGTCGTCCGCCGGCGAGGGCCGGGGTGGCATCGCAGGGGTCGCCCAGTTCAGAGGAACCCAGCAATTGGAACGAGTCGGGATTGGCGGCCACCACGGCCACTTTGCCGCTGCGGCTGATGCAGACGATGCGGTCGCCCGTGTGCACTGGGGAACTGTAGGCCTGATCCGAGAACACGCGTTCGCTCCAGAGTTGTTTGCCGGTGGCGGCTTCGACGGACGACAGGATGCCGCCGTCGCTGAGCAGGAAGAAGTGCTTTCCGGAACTCACGGGGGTGGGCACATAGGGCAGGCCCTTGCCGCCTTCCCATGCGAGGGATCCATCCTTGATGCGCACAGCCACGGCGGCATTCGCCTTGCCGCCCTGACCAACCGTCGCAAAGCAGACGCCATCGGCAATTACCGGGGACGAAACCGGGCGTTGTTCGGGCTGCGGATTGTCATGCTGCCAGATCACTTTGCCGGTGGCCGGATCCAGACAGGTGAGGGCCGCGGGATTGCTCGAGAAAATGACGCGCCAGACGCCCGGCGATTCCTCGAAGGTCACGGGTGTGGAGAACGGGGTGCGGTCGCTTTTGCGGGCTACTTTCCAGAGAGTCCGGCCGTCTGCTGGACTCAGTCCCGCAAGGAATCCATCGGCTCCCACGCTGTCCTTGACGACGACGAGCACGCCGCCGGCCAGCACGGGCGAGGCTCCGCTGCCATGGTCTTCCGCATACGCTCCGAGATCGACCTGCCATTGCTTGCGGCCCTCGTGATCGGCAGCGAGGGCAAGGAAATTCCCGCCGCTGGTCCATGTGAGGTAGACGCGCTCCGCATCGACCACTGGTGTGCTGCTCGCAAAGCTGTTGAAGCGATGCTTTCCGTGCGCCTCGAACTTGTCATCAAGCTTCCACTGCAGCTTGCCTCCCGCGAGGTCATAGCACAGCAGAGCCCGACCCCCGGATTCGGTCTCGGAGGTCACAAAAACCCGCTGACCCCATGCGACGGGCGACGAAACCCCGTTGCCGGGCAGTTCGGCCTTCCATGCAAAATCCGATTCGCCGAACTTCGCTGGAATTCCGGGAGCCAGAGCCGTTCCGCCCGATCCATGGAATCGCGTCCATTCCTGAGCCCGCACGGGCAGTAGCGGCACAATGGCCGCAAGCAGACAGGGCAGAGGACGCAAGGCTTCTCGTTTCATGACCACTTTCATGCCTCAGTCGCCGCCGTTTCGCTCCCGCCCTGCCATCCGCATCAGCGGAAGCAAGGGGGGTGGGAAACCATCGGACGGCTCGGACTGGGCCAGACGACGGACCGGCCAAAGACCTGAGCTTCTTCTTACCCGAAGAGCGTCCGGGCCGGCTGCGGAGCGCTGGTGTTCCTGCAGGTCGCATTGATGAGGCCAGAGAGGATACCTTGGGCATCGCGGTGAACACCGCCGCCGTCAAATCGCACGCGGACACTCTGAGGCTTGCCGCCTTCCACCGCCCACCTTAATGCGCCAGGCGAGGCCAGCATCCTCGGCAGCATCGCCGGTCTTGAATCCGCCATTAGCCCCGGGCCTCCCGAATGAGGCGAAGGACTGGCCGCCGCGGTGCACCACGGGATGCGTGCGATGCGACCGCCGGGAGATGAGGAGTCATGACAAATGATGTTCGGATTTTTCGGTCATCCCATGGCTGTTCGGGGCTGCGCGGACGAGGAGGAACAGAGTAAGCGTGGCGAGAGCCGCTCCAGCAGCGACCCAGTATCCCGGGGCGGCCGGGCTGTGCAGTCGGGCTGTCATCCATGTGACGACCATCGGGGTGATGCCTCCGAAGACGCCCACGCCGAGGTTGTAGGCGAAGGCGAGTCCGGTACAGCGTACCTCGCGGGGCATCAGCTGGACGTTCAGGGCCGCGTGCGCTCCCATGATGATGCCCACCGGAAGCGCGAGAGCGAGATGACACCCAAGGGTCACCCAGCGGATGCCCTGACCCATGAGGTGGAACAGAGGAATGGCGGAGAGCGCAAGGATGGCGAAGCCCAGACCGAAGATCCGTTTGAGCCCGAAGCGGTCCGCGAGTTTCGCCGAGAGCGGACTCACCACGAGCAGCAGAATCATGGCGAGCGAATTGTTGCGGAGGGCCTGACTTCCTGACTTACGGCTGACTTCCTCAAGGAAAGTCACGGCATAGACGAAGACTGTGTAGAAGGCCATTCCGAATCCGATGTTAATGAGGGTGACCCGGAGCAGCGCAGCGCGGTACTTTGCCAGAAGGGCGCTCAGGGGAACCTTTGAGGGTGCTTCATGCGCGGGGGCGTGCAATCCTCTGCGGAGCTGCATGCCAACGAGGGCCACGCATCCGCCAAATAGAAAGGGGATGCGCCAACCCCAAGATTCGAGCTGATCAGGCGTCAGACTGATCGCGGTGAGAAAGCCCACGGCCGATCCCAGCAGAGTTCCCGCGGTGGCGCCCCACGCCCCCCATACCGAAGTGAAAGCCCTGCGCCCGGGCTTCGCATGTTCCACGAGAAAAACCAGCGAGGTGGTGTACTCGCCGCCCACCGAAAGGCCCTGAATCATGCGCAGAATGATCAGGAGGACGGGAGCAACGATTCCGATCTGGGCAAAGGTTGGCAGGAGCCCCATCAGGACCGTGGGAACTGCCATGGCGATGATCGATACCATCATGGCCCGCTCTGGACCAAGCCGGTCGCCGATCCGCCCGAAGACAAGGCCACCCAGCGGACGCACGAGAAAGCCCGCGGCAAAGGCTCCAAATGACGCCATTAGAGAGACGACGGGCTGATCCGCCGGAAAGAAGAGTCGCCCGATGGTTGCGGCAAAGTAACCGTATACGGCGAAGTCATAGAGTTCCATGACGTTCCCGATCAGACCGACGAGGACGAGCCGGATGAAAGATGGATGGGAGGGTTGTCTCATCGTCTGACGCGCCATCATTCGCTTTTGTAATCAGTGGCCGTGCCTTCACGGCCGGATGTATCCGCGGGAGAGGGCCTGCCGGAGGGCCTGCTTGCGGCTATTCACCTGAAGTTTCTTGTAAACATTGCGGACATGGCTGTGCACGGTGTGGCGGCTCAGCCCGATGAGATCGGCAATCTCATCGTAGGTATGACCACGGGTGAAGAGGCGCAGTACTTCAAGTTCCCGGCTGGTCAGGGCTTCTTCCCAGTCAGGGGAGGCGGCGTCGGCGTGGCGGAAGTATTCGATGAGGTGGTTTGCCACGATGGGGCTGATGGGAGTTTCCCCCCGGCGAATGGCCTCGATGGAAGCGATCAGATCGGTTCCGGTCGATCCTTTGACAACGTAGCCGCCGGCTCCGGCGCGCAGTGCTTCGAAAAGGCTTTCCCGTTGTTCGTGGACCGTATGCGCCAGCGCCAGCAGCCCGGAGGATTGGCCCCGGGCGACCGCAATCAGCTGGGATCCGGTGAGCCCGGGAAGATCAAGGTCGGTGAGAAGGACGTCGACCGCATCCCAGTCGACCGCACCAAGGGCGGCCTCGGCGCTCTCAAATGCTCCGTTCAGGGAGATTCCCTGCACGGAACAAAGGAGCTGGCGCAGCGAGGCGAGACAACGCGGATCATCTTCCACCACGACGAGACGGATCATAGTTGGCAGAGTGGGAGAGAGCGCCGTTGACCGCAAGATTACGGATTGGTGGTTTTTTGGCTACGGCGGCTATGCTGACGGGCAAGGGGATCACGAAGCGCAGGACGGTGCCTGAGGAAGAGAGGAAGGTGATCCTGCCATTCATTTCCTCGCAGCGCCGGATCATATTCCGCAGACCATTTCCACGGGATGTGTGCTCCTTTGGCGGCGGCATGCCCCGCCCATTATCCCGGATGCGAATTCCGAAATGGTTGGGAAAGAAGCGGATCGAGATGACCGCGCTGCTCGCGTGCGCGTGCCTTGCGAGATTGTTGACGGCCTCCTTGAGGCAGCGCATCAGCGAAATCTGCGCCGCAAGGTCGGTGCCGGCCTCCGTTGGGATCGTGCCTGACACCATCCAGTTCAGAGCGAAGCGATGACCGGCGGCGAGGTGCTGGACATATTCGCGGAATTCCTGAAGGAACTGCTGCCATGACAGCGAGCCTCCATGAAGAACATTCATGAGCATGCGGACCTCGCGGTTACATTCGACGGCGAGGTGTTCGATGTGCTGCATGAGTTCCTGACGTTCCCGTGACGTCTCCTTTCCCCGCCCGATGGAGGCAAGCAGCACGAGATTGGCTGTGACTCCTCCCAGTCCGTCGTGAAGGTCCCGCTGGAGCAGGGTTCTCTGCCTCTCTGTGCGTTCGGCTGCCAGTTCCCGTTCGGTGGCGGCGAGCTGCAGGGTCGCTTGCGCAAGTTCCTCGGCCGCCTTGAGCTGTGCTTCCTGATAGCGCATGGCTTCGCGGTTTCTCCATTGATTGACGAGGAGCATCGTGCCGAATGCCCAGAAGATGAGCCAGAGCAGCGTACTTGAGAATGCGAGGATCTGGGGCGGGCTGCCCAGCAGTGGTTCCGGATTGGATTTCCGGCTTACGATGACGATCGCCCTGATGGTGAAAGCCGCGACGTAGATGAGTGTGGCAACGGCGATGAACCGCGCCGAAAACTGCAGGCCCGCGCGCTTCTCCCGCAGCAGTTCACGGGAACCCCAGCCGAGGAACATGGCCATTGGCATTAAGTAGAAAGCCGGGCGCAGCCAGTTTTCTTCAGCCTTCCAGCCGAACCAGAGATATCCCGCGAAGCACGGGATGCAGAAGAGTATCGGCAGGCTTAGCCTGACTGCGGTCTCCCGGAAACTCGCTGCGCCCTTTAGAAAACAGAGCGCACCCGACCACGCGAAAATAGTTGCGAGGACTTTCGTGACCACGGTCGCGTCAATGAACTGACGAAGCAGCATGAAGACCAGAGCGGATACGGTAAAGACACTGCAGAGCGTCCACCAGGCGAGTCCCGGGATTCCGCGGTTTAAGACCCAGAAGAACGCGAAGCCTACTAACTGCATCAGACTGAGGCAGCCAGCCATGAAGGCCAATGTAGGAGTGTCGAGAACCATCGAAGTGGAAGTCTGCTGCGGCTTCGTCTGCGCAGCGCGCCAAGGGCCGCGTGACCAATGCCCGAACAGCATTTTTTAGCGGATGGGCGAGCTAAAGTCAATTCCGGGAGGCGGAATCGCCCGGCGGGACGGGTGGCAGAGGCCAGTCCGGCCGAACCGGTGAATGGAAATCGCTGCCGCCGCTGCCACCCAAACTCGGCATCCCCCAAAATTACCAGATTGGTTTTCTTGTTCCAAACCGGCCAACACAGACAATGGAAAGTGAACTGGACCGCAATCATGCGAACGCCGCTACCTGCATCGGCCCGACATCCGAGATGAAGCCAAAAACACCATAAGAATATGATCAACAAATGGATACCGAAATTCATGGTGGGTTGTGTGGCGCTGATCGGGACATTTCTGATGATGTCCGCGGGCCACGCTGCGGAGGTCAATCAAACGATCGCGCTGAAGTACGGATGGAATGCCGTATGGCTGGAAGTGGGACCAGTGAATGAGAAGGGAGAGGCGAAAAACTGTTCGGAAGTATTCAAGTCGGGTGACTTCGAAATCGACCGGGTGGCGAGTCCCATCGGGCAGATTGGTACTGCGGAATTCACCTCGGATCCGGAGAGTCTGTTCAATCAGGGAGGCTGGGACGTGTGGGTGTCGAATCCGGAGTCGGGCGAGAGTGACGAGATCGCGGTCCGGGCGGATCATGCCTATCTTGTGCATGTGGTCACGAAGGAAGGGACGCAGAATGGTCAGGCGGCCGGAGGGCTCAGTCTGCGGGGAACTGTGGGTTTTTATCGTCCTGAGTGGGCCAAGGGTAGTTTCAATCTGGTGGGATTCAGTGTCCAGGGTGCACCGACCTTTGCGTCCCTCATGGCTGGATCGGGCATTGTGGTGGACGGGCCTCCTTCTGAGGTACCGAATTTCCAGACACTCAATCCGGCGACCGGGGGATGGCAGGCGGTCAAGGGAGCGGACGTCGTCGAGAGCGGACGGGCGTACTGGATCAATGTGCCGTATACGTTCCGCGGGGCGGGGTGGTCGGGGCCCGTGGAGACGGATTTTCCTGGTGCGGTGACTGGTTCGCTCGGATTCGGTTCCGGTCCGGGTAGTCTGACGGTGGTCATGAATCCGGTCGATCCGGAATCCACGGCACTGCTTTCTCCCGCCGAACTGACGTTTTCCAGTCTCGAGAAAGCCGGCGGCGTCGCGCATCAGGTGACCGTCAACCGCCTTGCTCCGGCGGAGTCTGATCCCGGAGTCGGTGATCTCGGCTTTCACGCCCTTGAACCTGTTCCGCAGTCGCTCCGCTGGACGACCCAGCCGATTGATTTCCTTGCTGGCTGGCAGGCAGCGTCCCTTGATCCGGGGAAGAGTCGCTCCGTGACGGTGGGGGTACGGAGGAACTGGACCACGGGTTTGAATTTCCGTGAGCACCTTTACCGGATTAGCGTCTCCCTCGATGGTGGTTCCGTTTACCGCTATCTTCCAGTCACCGCCAGCCAACCGGATCTGCCTTCCGATGCTACTGAGACGGCTCCTGCGAATGCGTTCACGGGACTCTGGTTCGGGCAGATTGTGCTCGGCAATGTGACGAGTCTTGGCAATGCCGGAGCGCCTGTGCAGCCAACTCCGAGTCAGTTGGCCATGCAGATCTTCATTCATGTCGATGAGGCTGGGCAGGCCCGCTTGGTTCCCCGTTCCGTGTTGATGCAGACGAAAACGGCATCGGAGGACGTGGAACCGAGTCAGGTTCTGGTGGTGAATGAGGAACGCATTCCGTTCTTCGAGGGTGTTCAGCAGCGCGCTGACGGCCTCCGGGTCGGTCTTCGGCTCGAAACGGTTTCGTACGATCTTCCCAGAGACCTCAGAGCCGCGGGACTGCCGAATTCCCTGCGTGATGCGATTGCCACCTCGCAGGGTGTGGCCAATGCGGCTGATCTGACTGACGAGAATGTGTCGGCCTACTTTTCTCTTGGGACGCGCACAGGTCGCCCGCCGGACCTTCCGGAACGATACTACGTTTCATGGCCTCTTGAGGGCCAGCTGGGCGTGGGACGCGCCCTTCAGACTGCCGATGCTTCCCCCCTCACGCTTGATGCTTTCCACCGAAGCAATCCCTTCCGCCACGCCTTCCATCCCCAGCACGGGGCAGGCTACGCCGTCACCCGCAGCTTCACCGTGAAATTCGAAGCGGAACCCGATCCGACGATTCTGACGGGAACATACGAGGAAACCACGCGAGGTCTTGCCCGGCAGGACATCGTGTCGAGGGGCAGCATCTCCCTCCGCCGCATCACCAAGGCTGCCACCCTGCAGTAACCCTGCACAACGTTCACTGCCATGAAACCAATTTCCTGTATGATCGGCACCGGGCTGGCCGCATCCTATTCCTGCTGCGGTCTCCGCATGAAACACGCGCTGATAAGCCTTCTTGGGGGCCTGCTCGTTCAGACATCCGCTTCCGCTGAAACCCAGTGGAAGTATTTCTCTGCGGGCCAACTTGAGGAGTGGCAGGTCCCGGAAGCCGGCTGGTATCTGCTGGAGGTCAGTGGTGCACAGGGTGGAGCTGCCGGCAATAGCTTGCATCAGGGCGGCAAGGGTGCCACCATCCATACTTCGGTCCGGCTCGAAAAAGGGGTAACGCTGCAGATAGGGGTGGGCGGTGCGGGGGCGAATGGGAGCCTGAACGGCAACAACAGTCCGAGCGGTGGTGGTGGTGGTGGCAGTTCTTCCGTGATCGTGAAAGGCACTGGTGTTCGCATTGTGATTGCGGGTGGTGGCGGTGGCGGGGCGTCGGATTACGACGGCGATGGTGGGAAGGCAGACAGCCAGAATGCGACTTTCAGTGGATCGAATGGAAACGGTGGCACGCTCGGCACCAATTCGAGCAAGTGGGGCGGGGCGGGTGGCGGCGGCTTTTTCTCGGATGGCGGCACGCACTACGATGGCTCAGGGCCCCCAGATCCGATCATCTCCTGGGGTGGACAGTCGTACATCAATGGCAACGCCGGCGGCAATGTTACTGGCAGTGCGTACACCCGGGGAGGAGCCGGAGGGTTTGGCGGCGGTGGGCAGGGCGGCGGAGCGGGATCGAGCAACGCCGGCGGCGGTGGAGGCGGCGGCGGGTACAGCGGAGGCGGCGGAGGTCCCCTGCCGGGCAACGGCGGTGCCGGCGGCGGATCGTGGGTTCCAGAGAATAACAAAGAGCCTGGAGCGAATAAGAATGGAACGCATCCACTGGATCCGAACATCACTGCCATTACGAGCTTCAAGTTCAACGGTGCCAATCCCGGGGCCGGTTCCGTCAGGATTACGCGGGTGATCCAGCCGGATACTGCGCTGCCGCTGAGCCTTCCGGACGCATTGTTCGCAAAGGAAGTGCGGATTCCCGATGATATCACAGGAGGCGAAGTGGATCGGGTTGGCAGTGCCACCGTGGAGGGATCTGCGGTCGAACTGACCCCTGCGACCGATAACCAAGGAGGCAGCCTGATCATCAAATCCATTCCCCAGCGGCAACGGGTGAGCCGCATGGTGGTCAAGTTCAATGTACAGACGTCAGGGGGCACCAGCCCACCGGCCGATGGATTCAGCTTCAACTTCGGTCCGGATATTACCGCGGCCACCACGATCGGCGACAACGGGGTAGCTAAGGGCCTTGCGGTGACGTTTGACACCTACGATGAGGGAGCATCCGATACCGGCCCGGCTGTGGAAGTGCTTTACGATTCGGCCGTGAAGGGCGGAATTTCCTTCGGCGGCCCGCGTCAGCTTGACCGGGCACCTGCGTATCCGGTCGCCGAGGACGCTGCGGGCAAGCTGATGTCGCTCACGACCGGAGACACAGCATGGGTTCCCGTGCAGGTCGATATTTCGGGGGATCTGGAGAACGGCGGCGGGATGGTCAACGTGACTTGGAATGGTTATCGGATCCTGACGGATGTGCCCGTGCCCTACGTTCCTGCGCGGGCCGAAGGATGGATCATCGCCTTCGCGGCGCGCACTGGTGGACTCAATCAGGCCCACCGGATCCGGGACATTTCAATTGCCGCGGATACCTATGTGACTCTCGATGTCACGAGCAAGGTCAGGCATGAGTTGATGACGCCGGCGGTCGGCCGCCACAGCTACCATACCGGGGAACTTGTCACGTTCAGCGCGCCCGACTACGTTTACCTTGATCGCTACGGGAAATCGCTGTCCGGGACGGAAGAGGAGATGCGCCTGCGCGCGGCCTTCCGGGCGAAGCGGATCAGTGGTTCGATTGGTCAGCAGGCATTGGCCAATGGTGCCACTTTCGAGCTGGACGGTGATGCCATCATCAACTGGCAATGGGAACTGGAGTATCTCGCGGAAGTCAATACGGGCACGGAGTCGATCGAGGGGCTCTCGGCTTCGTCCGTGACCGATCCTGCGAATCAGCCGACGCTGGGGCGCAACTTCCGGCCGCTGAATTACAATTTCACCTCCGTAGTGTATTCTCAGATCCGGGGGACGGGAACCGGATTGGATATTGAATTTCAGCCGCGTGGCTATGTCATTGAGAATGCGCCCGTCGCGCCCGAGCGCTTCGTACAGCTTTCCGGCATGGGAGACCACCTGCGTTCCGATGCTGCGGGCTCCGATCTGACCGGGAGCGATGGGTCCTTCAGTATTGAGTTCTGGGCCCGCCGCGATTCACGAAAGGTGACCGCGGACCAGAATGTGGTTTCGCTGGGTTCTTCCACAGCTTCCGGGGGGCAGATCCGTGCGGGGTTCAATGCGGCCAATGGTTTTTTCGTGAGCAACAACGGTACGACGGTCGCCGCCCCGGCGGCCCTGACCGACGACAGCTGGCACCACTGGGCGGCCGTCAACGACAAGGCCGCCAACACGGTCACCCTCTACCGCGACGGCAAGGTGGTGGCCTCGGGCAACCAGCCGCTGGCCTTTTCCGGCAGCAGCGAGACGGTCACGGTGGGAGCCCGCGCCACCGGCCCCGGCACAGCGGACGGCTTTTTCGCCGGCGGCATCAACAACCTGCGGGTGTGGCGAACAGCACTCGGCGTGGATCAGGTCCGCACGGGACTTGCCACGGTGCTTGTGGGCTCGGGGAATCCCACCCTGGGCCTTGAGATCCCGTTCGACACCCTGCCCGCCGCCGATCTGGCGGGTGTGCAGATTGAGCGGCGCGTGGGAACCACCTTCCCCACCAGCGTGGCGGACACCCTCGCTTTCCCGGTGCAATCCCGCGCCATCCAGTCCGATTTCACCTTTCCGGACAGGACCGCCGTACCTGCTGCGAGTGCGGCTGGATATTACGGGTGGACGCTGAGGTCCCGGCTGCGCATCGACCGGGCAGGCGTCTACACCTTCCAGGTCAGCGGCGGCGATGGCGTCCAGTTGTTCATCGATGGCCGCCGGACGGCCGGACCGGATGGCGCGCAGGTCGACTCCACAAATTTCGAAGCATCACTGCATCTCGATGCCGCGGATCACATCGTGGAACTGCGCGCCTACGAAATAGGCGAAGCGTCAGGCCGGCCCGTGCTCACCTATTCCTCGTCTGACGCGGGATTGTCCCCGCAGGCGCTGCCGCCTACGAAGCTGCACGCTCTAGCGCGTGACCAGCTCGCCCTTGGAACGTTCACGACCAATTCCTCGGAAGGAAGGAATGTCGCCTTTGCCACCACTGGATTTCAGTCGGTTGTGCCGGAGACCGCTACTGGTGCGCAGGTAGCTGCCAGCCTGCTGCCGGGCTTCCATTTCAACCCGCTGGACACCACTACCGGGACCACCCACAACATCGACCCCGACGAGCAGGGTGCCATGTCGAGCTACCGCCGCGTCTTCTGGCTATGGGAAAAGAAATTCCGCTTCAAGGTCGACGTCAATGCCGTGGGCCTGCCGGACGCGGCCCTGACCGCGGTCACCGCTCTCCCGTACTTCCGGACCATCGGAGGCAGGCATGACAGCCGGAATTCGGTTCTGCCGCCTCAGGTGGCCGCTGGCATCCAACCGGTGCTCAACATCTGGCTGGCTGAGGGAGAGCCACTCGAGGTCGGCACCATCTACCGCACGCCGGACCGGCGCTACACACTTAGTGGCGTGCAGACGGCGATGAACAATTTCGCCAACATTGGATTCCAGACGATCGGAAATGCCTCGTACGACGGAAAAGCGGCCAAGGCGTATCCCATCACTGCGGTTTCGGCCCCCGGCAGCATGACGCTGGATTTCGCTCCTACGATTTTCAGGACGGAACTCGCTATCGGCGAAGGACTCGATTTCTCCAGCACGCAGGCCATCGATACCCAGCTGACGCCCGATCTTCCGGATGGTGCCGCGCTCGTCTCTGTGACCGCCAACAGCCAGCCGGGTGTGACCTCGCCGGAGGTGACCCAGGACGAGCCCGGCTGGACCGGCGGCGAGGGAGATCCCTGGCAATGGGACATTGTCGGGAAGAAATGGTTCCCGCTCAAGCCTGGCACCTACACGATCGCGTGGAAGGACCGGAATACGGCGGAAAGCTACGAGATGGAAATCACCGCTGATTTCCCGAAGGCTACCCGCCAGCTTGTTCTTGAGGATGAGGTTGGGAATTACCTGAACAATTCCGGGGATCACCGCGCTCCCTACATATTTGATGCGACGGCCGCCGCCTTCCCGGCGACCCCGGGTGCCCACTACCGCTATGTGGTCTCGCCGGTGGAGGAATCGCATTTCCCGGTCGATCTCGACCCGGCGGCCACCGATCGATGGAAGTTCCTCCGCCAGGCGTTTTCAACCCAGGGCACTGCGAAGATCGACAAAACCGGAGCCGTCCCGCGTTTCACGGAAAGCTCCCCGGACGCCCGCACCGTCCTTGTCTTCAGCTACCGGCCGGCCACCGGCGTCGGCACCGGCGACCTCAGCCGCGAACAGATTGCCGTGAGGATTGTCAGTTCCATGGACCACAAGGCACATGAGAAAGCCGGTCCGCGGCAGACGGTGGCCTCCCGCATCACCAGCCCGGACGACACCGCCGGGTACGGTTCGGGCTACGTTGTCCATGAGGTCTCGAACTACAACGCTTCGATTCATGACCGCAGTGCTCTGGTCGGAAAATGGGGCCCGGTCTATCCGGTCAATTGGGGCGGCCTCTTCACCGAGGAAAACGGTCGCCGTCTCAGCCTGGGTTATTATGAAAACCCGGGATCCGATGCCTCCAGCACGGTCCATCCGCCGGTCGGCTGGCCGTACGTCGTGACCCACTACAACGATGTCGAGTATCCTTCCGACGAGGACGATTCCGTCCCCGCGATCTACATCGCCAGCCAGCTGGGCAGCGAGGGGGTCGGTCAATCATTGGAAGTGCCCAAGCCGCAGCTGATCTTCGATCCTGCCAAGTACTCCGATCTCAAGGTCTACCAGCAGCCGGACCGCGACCTGCCGGGCTTC
This sequence comes from Verrucomicrobiota bacterium, assembly GCA_039795165.1. GTDB lineage: Bacteria > Verrucomicrobiota > Verrucomicrobiia > Verrucomicrobiales > V1-33 > V1-33. The sequence goes on from JBDKER010000013.1 coordinate 49,970, forward strand.
AATCCGAACGAGGAACACGCCCTCGTCGCGCCGTCTAACCTTGCGGCGATGACCGGTGACGACGCGAAGAACATCGGTCAGAGCGCGTTCTTCGCCCTCCAGATTGACATCAACCGCACCAGCGCGGCGAAACCCGAGGAATACACCTCTCAGCCGTTTGTGCTAGCGCAGTACACCGACGTGGCCTCGGGTGAGCCCCGCATGAGCGCCTACCGCGTGAGGATCAGGCGGGGCTTTACCAACGGCGGCGTACCGCTCGAGGGCACGGAGGAATTTCCGGCTCGCGATCCCGAAACCCATCTCCCCGTGGACAAGGACGGGAATCCGGTTCTGCAGCCGGAGAATCCCCGCTACGATTTCAGCACGGTCACTTTTGCCGGCAATGTCGTCGTCCCGTTCTACCCCATGAATCTCGTCATGGGCGGACGTATCCTCGCACAGAACGAGGGGGAGAATGCTGCGGCGCAGCAGACCTTCTGGCACGATAAAAACAGAACTCCGTGGGCGGTCGCTGGAGATTTCGAGGTGAATGGCCAGAGCACGCCGGGCCAGTTTATTTACCGCTTCTGGTACCCGCTAGCCCAGGGTTTCTGGCTCGGGGAAGAGGCCAAAGCGATTGGCACCCCGGTTTGCTGGCTGCCTGCCGATTCCGCGGGAGGACGTCCGGATTCTCTCGCCGCGTTCACCGACGGCAGCTTGAAGGCGCAGCAGATCGCGTACCGCGCCTACTGGAGGGAAAACTATCCGGTTCTCAAGCGGGGCGAAACCCTCGCCTATCCTGGTGGCGAGTACAAAGCGGATCACCCTGCGGCTCCGGGGCTGCCAGGGGTGATCAACTGGGCGTCCGCGGAAGTCGCTTTTGATTCAGCGACCCGCGACATGGATATTGGGCTCGGGGATCGCGAGCATTTCAACGCACGTTTCATGCGCCTGCTCGACCGTCATGATGTTGAATTGGAGCGCGAAGCCGTGCCGGAGGGCCTCAGCCCGGGGAATCCGGACAAGGTTGTGGTGAGCGGGCCCCGCTGGTACTTCAAGGAACTCACGGGATCGCTGAGTCGCCGTTTCTTCTATGACTCCCTCGCGGGCCGCCTTGTGCTGCTCGGCCGGCTCAATGACCTTGACGGCGGAGATCCCAAGCTGGTTCAGACGCCGCTTGGGATAGCCACCCTCGAACCCAACCGCCTGAGCCACGAGGATGAGAAACACCTCAAGGAACTTGATGAAAGCCCAGATCCCAACACAGAATGGAAGCACGCGATTGGCGAATTGTTCGAGCTTTCCAACCGCAACGCGGCCACCACGTACAGGGATGAAGATGGTAAGGAACAGAAGGTGCCCTCAAGTGCCGCGGGGACAGAGGTTCCCCTTGGCCTCGAGTGGGCGGATCCGCTGAACGGGAAGTTCCGTCCCCTGCGGAGCCTCGGTACCGGGACGGTACTGGTTCCGAATCCGGAATCCCTAACTGAATACGCAGGAGAAGAGCGCTACGTGACACTGGTGGAGAACAATGACACGAAGGTAGGCGGAGCGGTGACGCTGCATGTGATCCGTCTCGGCGACGAGCGTTACCGCGGGGCCATCGCAGTGATCATGCCGCAGGACGCCTTCGATGAAAAGGTCGAACTGAAGCACAGTGGCGACTTTGGGGGTGCGACCGAGGAACTTTACTACCAATGGTGGGTGCACGATGTGGCCTCGCTCGACGGGCTGGCGACACCCGACCAGTCTTCGGTCGGCTGGACGATTTTCAAGCAGGGCAAGGGACTCAGCTCGATCCGTTTCGAGGGCTATCCGAACATGATCCTTGCCGACAAGCTATTCTATGTCCGTTACGGCCACGCGGGGGAACTCGAGGCCAAGGATTCCGTGGAACACGTGGAAGACGGCGGTGTGCTCGACACCGCATGGCGCCTTGTCCAACCTGACACCACGTCGCCTGACTGGAATCCGGGCGCGGTGGGCAGGGCTGTTCCCTATCAATGGGCCGGTGCGTCCAATTCTCCGCAGCTGCAGGCGTCGGGATCCCGCCGTTTCCTGCCCCAGCTTCTCATGGGCTGGGTCAAACGCGTGCTCGACGCTGTCAATCCCTACGAGGCCCGTTTTTCAGCCGACTTCACCGGCGACGCACCGGCCACTGGCTCCAGCATGCTGGGCCAGGCCGGCCGTCCCTACAACGGTCCCGTGGCCCTCAATAGCTCGAAAGACGCGATCGAGAACGTCGGACTCATCGAGCTCTATGAGACCGTGCTCCAGCGTGCCAGGGACCTCAGTGGGAACACCAATGATCCCGGCGTCAATCAGGCCCTGCTGCTCGCCTCCACCCGCCTGGCCATGCTTTACGAACTGCTTGCCGGCGAGGCCTACACCGATGCCTTGAACCCATCGATCTCCCTGACCACGGCCGACGCCGACAACACGGCCCTGAACTTTGCCCAGCTCTCTGCTGCCAACCCCTACGTCTTCGCCTTCACCAATCAGGTTCCAAACCTCCTTCAGGAGGAGCTGGCCCTCCTGCGTGGCACGGACTACCTCAAGTCCTATCCGTGCCAGAATCGCCTGTTCTGGAACTATTTCAAGGGCATCGGCGAGGCCGCCTACAACGCCAACTACGGCATCGGGGACGCCAACCGCGACGGCCTCATCGACGAGACCGACGCCGGGCTGACGTTCCCCATGGGCCACGGTGATGCATGGGGGCATTTCCTCTCAGCCAGCAAGATGCACTACGGCCTGCTCCAGCGCAGCAACTACGACTGGCAGGCCCGCGCGGAACTCTACTCGCTGCTCGGCAACGTCATCCCCACCGACTACTTGGACGAGCAATCCTTCGCCCGGACCGCGGCAACAAGGGCCCGCTGCGGCCTCTCCATCGTCAAGGCCACCTATCGCGATGCCTATGTGGCCGACCCAGCCGCCCAATGGCAGGGCTACACTGATTCCGCCGACCCCGCACGGGCATGGGGGGTCTCGGAATGGGCCAACCGCGCCGGGCAGGGAGCTATCTTCGACTGGATGGTCGGTAACGCCATTCTCCCGGCCGGATCCACTGACCCCGAGACGGGAAAACCGCTGGAAGGCCTCAACCTGATCAACCGCGAGACCGCCAAGACCGACCTGCAGGCCCTTGCCGGTAGCCTCCGGGAAATCCAGCAAGCGCTGGACGGCGTCAACCAGGGCCACACCCCCATCGGGGTCAATCCCGACACCGTCAGCTTCGGGCTGGACTCCTTCTATGACCTGACGTGGGAGCGCAAAACGCACTTCGAACAGACCTACGAGTCCGCCGTCGCCGCCGCCTCCAATGCCAAGGCCGCCCTCGACTTCGTCAGCGCCACCTCGCAGACCATGCGCCAGATCGGGGGCGACGCCGGTGAGCTTAAACAGAAAGCCATCGAGCAGGACATCGACTACCGCAACCGCCTCATCGCCCTGCTCGGCACCCCCTACGCTGGCGCCATCGGCAACGGCAAGGTCTTCGCGGAAGGCTACACTGGTCCCGACCTCGTCACCTACACGTATCTCGACGCCACCACTGTCGAGCAGTTGCTGCCCGAGGCTCATAAAACAGACGATGGCCTACCCGAAGCGTTCCGGGACGCGCGGATCTCGATCTACCGATCACTCGCCACGACCGGCAGTAAGCTCGAGTTCCTGCCCACGGGTATGAGTAATCTGAACGACAGCGAGCTAATAGGCCTCTTCGAAGATTTTTATCTCACTGAAGAACCGCAGGGTGGATATTCCAGAATCATTGTCAATGGCTTCAGTGAAGGCGAGGCGGCCCCAGGTAATACGCTCTCCGTGGAAATCCCGATCTCCAAAACCTCGCAGTATGCTTTCAAGGCTCCCGAGGAATGGGGACAGCGTGCCGCCACCGGGGAGATCCAGAACGCGCTCGGCGACATGCTTCGCGCCGAAGTCGCCCTCGAAACGGCCATCGACGACTACCAGGTTTATATCAACAAGCTTGCCAATCTGGCCGTATACGCCCGCCAGCGCCTCATATCGCTCAATGGCGCGCAGATCAGTCGGCAGAGTTATTTGGGGATGATCTCGGGTTTGAACACGGCCATTCAAACCATAGATTTTTTTATACAATCGACTGAGAGAGTCTACGAAACCGTGAACGCGGCGAAAGAGACACAACTTACGTTTGTGCCTACAGATGTCAACATGGTGGGCGGTGATATTCCGACAGCAAGTATTAGGGGGACGATTGCCACAGCAGGAATCTTAACTAGCAAGACCTCGAAGCATGCAAAAGACGCCGAGGAAAGGGTGCAAATTGTTCTCGAAGGGATTAAGACTCAACTGGAACTTCTTGAAGAAAACGACGCAGAAGTCTACAGCGAGTTCAACGAGCTGCTCGAGCTGCTGAAGGAGCTTTCCAACGAGCTGCAGGAGGACCCCTCCAAGCGGCTCAACATGGCGGCCGCCGTTCAGGACCTCAACATGGCGGGTGCCAAGTTCCGGTCGCTGGAGGCTGAGGCCAACCGACTGCTGGCCGAGCGCGCGGCGATGAACAAGATGATCGCCGGTCGCGCCCAGGGCAACCGCTACGGCGACATGATCGCCCGCATCAGCCGCGACGACGCGGCCCGCAAATACGAGAGCGCCATGGACACCGCGGTGCGCTTCGCCTGGCTCGCGGCCAAGGCCTACGACTATGAGACGAGCCTCTCCCCCGGCCATCCGGCCAACGCCGTGACCGTGCTTGAGGACCTCATGAAAGTGCGCCAGCTCGGCCAGTGGGACGGAGACACGCCCAAGATCGGCAACGGCGGCCTCGCCGAGATCCTCGCCAAGCTGAAAGCCAATTATGATGCCTTGAAAGGCAGCATCGGGCTCAACAATCCGCAGGGGGAGTCCTCCACCCTCTCGCTGCGCACCGAGGGCAAGCGCATCCTGGCCGACGGCAGCAGCTCCTCGAACCAGAATTGGCAGAGCTACCTTGCCAGCACCCAGGTGGCCGACCTCAACCAGGACCCCGACTTCACCCGCCACTGCCGCCCCTTCGCTTCCCCGGATGGCCCGGCCCAGCCCGGTTTCAAGATCGAGTTTTCCACCGAGATCAACTCCGGGCGCAATTTCTTCGGCAACGCCCTGAGCGCGGCGGACCACGCCTACAGCAGCGCCAACTTCGCCACCAAGCTCCGCTCCGTCGGGGTCGGCTTCTCCGGCTACGATGTGGCGGCCGATGGCAAGCAGAAGCTCGCCGCCACCCCGCGGGTCTATCTCGTGCCTGCGGGTCTGGACATCATGCGCTACTCCGACGGGCTGGCGCCCAAAACCCGCGGTTGGAACGTGGTCAGGCAGCGCATCCCCGTGCCCTTCCCGATCAACACCACCCACCTGCGGGATTACGCCTTCAACCCTGCGGTAGAGAGTCTCAACGGGAGCTTTGCGGAACTGGTCCGACAGGGCGACTTCAGAGCCTATCCGACCGCAGGCGGCGCGCTCTCCGGCAGCGACCCTGCCTACACCGACACCCAGCTCTTCAGCCGTTCGGTCTGGAACACGAAGTGGATTCTCTTTATCCCCGCTGCCTCGCTGGGCAGTGACACGAAGGCCGCGATGCTTCGTTTCATCGATACGGTGGATGATGTCCAGCTCCAGCTCACCACCTTCTCCTCCTCCGGGATGTGATCATGTCTGCTGCTGCCTCCCATCGCCCCCTTGGGGTCCGTCGGCACCGCCTCCTGAGGGGTGGCGTGCTCGCCGTTCTGCTGCTGGCGGGCTGCGGGAAGAAGGAATCCCAGCCTGAAGCCGGCGTGCTGGCCAAGGGCGATGGTTGGTCCGTCCGCGCCGATGACTTCCGCCACTGGTGGAGCACCCGCCCCGGCCCGGCCGACAGCCCGCGGGCGCGCACGGAGGCGCTCGACCGCCTGGTGGAACGGGCCAGCATGGCTGCCGCGGCCCGCAAGGCAGGGTTGGAGCGTGACCCCGAGACGATTGCGCAGATCGAGTCTATCCTCATTGCGCGGCTGCAGGAGACGCAGCTCGCGTCACAGATCGACGCCGTTAAAGTCACAGATGAAGCGGTCCGCGCCCGCTATGATGCGCAGCGCGAGAGCGCTTTTACCCAGCCCGCGACCGTGCGCGTGGCGCTGCTTTGGTTCAATACCCGCGGCCAGCAGTCGCTGGTCGATCGCTACCGGCCGCGCCTCGAGCAAATCCGCGCTGAGGTCATTGCTGGCGGGGACCAGTTTCCTGCCGCCGCCGGATTCGGCCCGCTTGCGGTCGGCAATACGGAACACCGTGCTTCGCGGCTCAACGGAGGTGATCTTGGCTGGCTGGATGTGAGTCCCGGGAACGACCCGTGGCGCAAGACCGTCCTTGATCTCGCGTCCACTTTGAAGAATCCCGGCGACCTGAGCGAAATCACCGCGGGCAGTGATGGCCTATTTCTCGTTCGTCTCGTCGAGCGCCGCGCGGCTGCGGTGAAGCCGTTTGAATCGGTCAGCGCCGAGATCCGCCGCAGTCTCGTGGAACAGCAGCGGGAAAAACTGCGCGGGGAATTCAGCGGGCGCATCCTAGCGGAGTCCCGTCCGCAGCGATTCGCCGAAGCCATGGCCGCGGTCAGCGGCCTTCCAGCCCGGCCCGGCGCGGCTCCGGCTTCTTCATCACCGCAGCTTCCTCCCGGGACTGCACTGGGAACAGAAGTGCGCCCCCTTATCAAACCGAATACCCCATGATCCCATGAATCCGGAACACACGCCGCAACCATCATGGCCCGCGCTGCTGGCATCGCTGACACTCGGGTGGCTCGGAGCCGGTAGTGCCAGCGCGGCAGGATTCAGCGAACCGCCGCTCATGATGCACGGGAAGATCCTCAAGCTGGGGCAGGGCGGTGGCTATCAGATGTTCAGCGGAACCCTGCACGTCCGACTCGTCAGCCGGCAGGATCCCACCCACGTGGTCGACCTCGATATCCCAATCCGCAAGGCAGGGGCCGGTGGCGAGTATTCCTACCGCACCGAGATTGATCAGCACACTGATCCTCCATCCGATCAGTTGTCGACTACGCTCAGGGTCGGGGGTGGTCTGCACAGCTATGCACTGCAGTCGGCAACCGTCGATGGCCATCCAGCCAGCTTGTTAGATCCCGGGCAGTCGGGCGACATCACGACGGGCTTTTCGGAACGCGGCACCGAGATCCGCCTGGATTTCCGCACCGATCTTCCGATGCCGGATACGGACGGAGATGCCCTGCCCGACTGGTGGGAGGAATTGCATGGACTGGACCCGCTCAATGCCGGCGATGCGCTCAAGGATGCGGATAGTGATGGGTGGAGCAACCGCCGCGAATTCGAGATCAGCACGAATCCGCTTGTCGCGAACAACGCCCCGCTGCTTCAGGATTCCCGGCTTGTGGTGACATGCGGCGGCAGCGCGGGCATCTTTCTGCCGATTGTGGACGCGGATACCCCTGCCGACAAACTCAGGCTCACGCTGCTGAACGGTGGTGCAGGGCTCGCATGGAGGCGCTCGGGGATTCCTCTGACGGACGGCAGCGTCTTCAGTTACGCCGACATTATTGCGGGCCGTATCAGCGCGGAGATCTCCCTGGCGTTCCTCAAGGATACGGTGCGGCTCCGGGTCGAAGACCTCGTTTCGGCGGGCGTGGAGGCCCAGGAGCTTGGGGTAACGGTTGAAGGATTCAATCCGGGACACCGGCAACTGGCGAATCCTGCCATGTGGCTCGATGCGGCCACCCTGGAGGCTGGTGCGCCCATCATGGAGTGGGCCGATGCGTCGATCGAACACAGGGATGGCTATCAGCCGTACACGGAATTCCGGCCTGCCGCGGGAACCGATGGGCGACTCCGCTTCAACGGCGGACAGTTTCTTTACGTCGACGACCGCGGAGAAAGGCTGGAGCAGTTCACTGCCTTCATGGCCTTCGACGCGGGTATGGAAACGCCAGGTGACCAGACGGTTCTGAGCAGTTCCGATCTCAACCTCGGTGTGGGTGGCTCGCAGTCGGGCATTCATGGGCGGTCACTCCGTCTCATTCAGCCGGGACGAACCATCTTCGGTCCGGTCGTGAACCCCGGGGAGCCTCTGCAGATGACGGTCGCCAGCGAAGTCGATGGAACCATGCTCCGCACTGGGGGCGGTGCCGCGTTCTTCTCGAGGACATCTGCGGCCGCTCCGGATTCAAGCTTCACGACGATCGGTGCCCGCCAGGCGCTCAGTTCGGTCACCGCAGAGGATTTCTTCCATGGCTCCCTGCGCGAGGTTCTTGTTTTCGGAGGTTCCATTCTACCGGAAACCGGCCGCCTCATCGAGGCCTATCAGCTTTCCCGCTGGCAGCGCATGCGCGTCTGGAACTACCGCAGCGCCACCCGTCCAGTGGTCCTTTCTGCTGCGGATGGCGTCAGGAATGCCATCAGCGGCGGCGAAAGCAACGACGACCTCACCGGAGGTGATCTGGCGGATCTGCTTCATGGCGGCCGGGGGAGCAACCGCTTGACGGGCCGGGCCGGGGCCGACCGATTCCGCTTCACAAAGACTGGCGGGCAGGATGTCATCACCGATTTTTCTGCCGCATCCGGGGATGTCATCGACCTTTCCGAGATTTTCGCCGGAAAGACCGGGCTACCGTCGAATTTTGTGAAGTTCTCGACGTTCGTGACCCGGGGCTCCGACAACATTCCGCGAGTCGATACGCGGCTCGATCTGATTTACGAAGGTGTAGGCACGGCTGCTGCCCAGACCATCACGCTGCAGGGCGTGGGCCTTGGCAGCAGTGATCTGGCGCGACTCCTCGGCGAAGGAAACCTTCAGTTGGGCGGACCAAGGTTCGACAGCAGCATGACGCTGGCAGTCTCGGCGGCGGATCCCTTCGTCCCCGGCCGCACCCGGAAGCTGAATGTGCTGCGGAGCGGAAATGTGAATGCTGCGGTGGAAGTTCCGCTGAGCTTTTCCGGTACGGCGCGCATGGACCTTGATTACCAGGTCACGGGAGCCACGGGCACCGGCTCGGTGCGCCGGGTCACATTCGCCCGCGGATCGGCGACAGCGTCTGTCGATATCGTGCCGATGACCGCGCGCGCTGGGGAAGACATGACGGTCGCAGTAACAGTACTCCCGGTACCGCAGGTGAATGACGGGGGGGCCCAGATCGAATTCGGCATTCCAGCAGCGAGTACGTTCACCATTCAGACCACCAGCCACATTCATACCCCGCTCGGCAGAAATGGAGCAGTGAAGGTATCCCGACGCGGTGGCACGGATCAGCCGATCGATCTCTCTCTGGCTTTCGCAGGAACTCTGATCGGCGGCGTCAACTACCAGCCGATCGCGCCGGTTCTCCACTTCGCTCCGGGTGAGGACAGCCGTTCGTTTGCCGTCGTTCCCATGGGGAATGCCCCAGCGGGTGATGAGTTGCCAGCAGCGACTATCGGGATTTCGCCTTCGCCACTCCGTTACGCCACCGCAGAACCTGCCGAAACCAGTGTGTTCTGGCTGACGCGCGGAACCATGGACACACTCATGAGTTATGCTGACTGGCAGCAGGCATACTTCCCCGGCGCTCCCGGCACGGAAACCGACCTCCTTGATGGCGACCACGACGGAAAGTCCAGCTTGTTCGAATACCTCATGGGCAGCGACCCTCTGAGACCGGATGGTCTGCCTTTCGATTTCATGATGCTGGCGGGCCCTGCTGGCCATGAACTCCGCTGGAAGTCGGCCCGGGTTCTCACCGACATGAGAATCCAGCTCGAGGAATCCGGCGACTTCACGAACTGGTCCCGGACCACCCGCATCAATGGCGAGACGCAGCGATGGACAACCGATGGCAGAATCCAGCACAGCGTTCAACTGAAGCCGTCCCCGACGCCCGGAAACCGCTACTTCCGCCTCCGTCCCATCCCGATTCCCGGAAACTGAGAGCGCTCGTTACAGCCAGCTCCACGACTCAGCGTGCTTGGCCGCAGGCCGGCCTGGAAAGCAGCCAGTGGGTCAAGGCCAACCCCGGGGAGCGTCATGACTTGGCTGCCACGTTGATGGACAGTCTCTCTCTTCATCAATGGTCGCCGCGCAGGAATGGACGATCACGATGGGTCGCGTCTCACTGCAAAAGACCACCACCCGAGGCCGTCTTGAGAGTATACCACGTCGAGGCGCGCGCGTTCCGCTGCGTCGACCGGGTGATGGTTAGTCGACCGCTGCCTCGCGCGCAGCAAGCATCAGCAGGTGCACTGTGCGCTCCCTCGACCCCATCGCCAAATGCGCCGCGTGATCAAACCGCATGTCAAACTGGACAACTACCCTGACATCTATCGGAAGGGAAGGCAGGGTTATCCGCGGGAACGCTGGCGCGTGCGGATCCGGACATTTGCCCGGTGCGAGCGCAGTGCCTGTCGGCGGCTGCTGGAGTCTGACCGCTGAAATACTGACAGGATTCCGTGCTTCTGATGCAAAGTGAAACAATGGCGTCGCATGCTCAGTGACTGGGCATGGGTTGGATCACTGGAGATAAGGGTCAGGTCTCCAGGTGGAAAGCCCTGGCGGCGAGCGGCGCGGCTCGTGATCGCATCTTTTATCCCCACACGTCTGGTCATTGGCGCTGATCATGAGGCCTGCGACCGCATCAAGGCAAACCAGGGGATTTGGGATTTGTTGGGGATGGTGACGAGATTCACCCTCGGTCGTTCAGAACCCGAAGGGATTTGCCTGACCTGGGATAATAGCGTCCGCATTTCTGCTGATGAAACGGACATCCATCAGTCACTGTGCGTGGTGCTTCCTGCCTGGGAGTTCGACGGTGGTGGCGGCGTTACGCAGGCAGCCGCAAGGAAACAACAACGGAGGCGGACATTGCCGTCCGCCCTCCTTTCTTTGCCGTCGATGCTCTTCCGTTGAATTGGTGCGCGTGTCGCGGGAGCCCGGACTGGATTAATCCGGCCGTGGTGGTGGGATGGCGTCCGGGGAAGATGCGTTGAGGGTGGCGAGGGTTTGCTGGAAGGTGCGGAGTTCGCGCTGGAGGGAGTTGGCGTATTCGGCCGCGGTGGTGGGGAGGTTGGAAAGGGAGGCGAAGGCGTGGAGGAGTCGGGTGCGGAGGAAGTAGTCGTCGGAGTCCTTTGTCTGGGCGAGGATGGAATCGGCGAGGGAGATGAGGAGGGGGGCGGGAGCGGACTGGAGGGGAATGGGGGAACTGCTCGCGGGGGTGAGGCTGCTGGCAGTTGCGGAAATGGTGGTGCGGATGGGTCCGGTGGGGGAATCGATGGCGGCGGTGATGGGGGAGGTTGCGAGGTCGCTGGCGAGGAGGTCGAGGAATCGGGCGGCGTTTTCCCAGAGTTCGGCGTGGGTGCGCGCGGCGCGCTGGATGGGTTCCGACTGGAACGGGAGGGCGTGGAGGGTGGCGGCGGCTTCGGTGAAGCGGCGGGAAGCGGCGAAGGGGGCGAGTTTCTGGCGGGCCGAGGTGAGCGCGGCGAATTCCTCTTCCGGCGAGAGCGCTGGTGCGGGTGGACTGGGGGTGGCGGGGGCGAGTGCGGCAAGCGATGAGGTGGCGGCAGTGCGGGCTGGGCTGGCGAGTTGCAGTGCTGCCAGGATGGCAGCGGCTTCCTTATGGAATGGGGGAGGGGATTGGAGGAATTGGGCGAGGATGGCGGCGTCGTGGCGTTCTGCGGGGGCTAGCGATTGGCAATCGGTGACCCAGCGGGCTGATTCCGGGGGACGGGCCGATTGAAATGCTGAGAAGAAGATTTGGGCGGAGGGTGCGTCGCCGAGGTGCCAGTTCTTGAGGGCGGCGGCGAGCAGGCCGATGGCGCGGACGGAATTCGGCGGGCAGTCTGCGGTTTTTGCGGTGGGGACAATCTGCGGGGAGGCGAGCCAGCGGGAAGAATCCGAGAAGAACGAGGCGAGGGCTCGGTCGTTTTCGGAATCCGAGAACCTTGGGGCTGCGGCGATGGGAGCGAAGAGTTGGCGGGCTCCGGGTTCGTCGCCCATGAGGAGGGCAGAGAGCCCGGCATTCCAGCGCGCCCAGAGGCCGGTGGGCTGTCGGACCGATGGAGAGTCGGCGATTTCCGCGAAGATCTGGCGGGCCTTGCCGAAGTCCTCGGCGAGCAGGGCCGTGCGGGCCTGGAGGAATCGGGCTGAGGTGGAAACATCCGATCCAGCGACCGGGTCGGCGTCGGTGATGAGCGATGCGCTGCTGGTGGGGTCGGCGTGGGGCGAATTGGAGAGCCGGGAGAACCAGAGGGCGGCGGCGGTGGCCGTGATGGCGGCTGCGGCGAAGATCCAATGACGTGAATTGCGCGACGTTGATGGGGGCTGCGGGGCGGCAGCCGTGGGGTTTGCGGTGGCTCTTTCGATGGCGGCGAGGAGGTCGTCGTAGGAAGCGAAGCGGTCGTGCGGGTCAGCGGCAAGCATGCGGCTGACGAGGTCGCAGGTGGCTGGGGAGAGGCCTGAGGAATCCGGGGTCACGGACAGGGGAGCTGATTTGATGCGGAGGAGTTCGTGCAGCGAGGCCGTATCGCGGTCGCAGGGTGGAGAGCCGAGGAGGGCGTGGTGGAGAGTTGCACCGAGACCGTAGATGTCGGTGCGGCAGTCTTCCGGCTGGTGGAGCAGGGTTTCGGGGGCGACGTAGAAGGGCGTGGCCCAGATTTCGCCGCTGCCATTGGCATCGCGGGTGAAGAGGGCGAGGCCGAAGTCGACGATCTTGGCTGAGCCTTCCGTGGTGAGGAGGATGTTGCCCGGTTTGAGGTCGCGGTGGAGCAGGCCGGCTTCGTGGGCGGCGCGGAGGCCGCGGGCTGTCTGCGCGGCGATGGCGAGCGCGTGCGATTCCGTGAGCCGGCCATTGCGGCGGATGAGTTCGTCGAGGCTGCCGCCCGGAACCAGTTCCATGGCGATGTAGAAGAATCCCTGATCACGTCCGGCGGAGAAGAGTCTGACGACATTCGGGTGCGAGATGCGGGCGGTGATTTCCGCTTCGCGTTCGAACTGGGCGAGCCGGGCCGGGTCGCGACTGCAGTCCGGGTTGAGGATTTTGAGGGCGACGTCGCGGTCGAGTTTGGCGTCGTGGGCTTTGAAGACGCGGCTCATGCCGCCGCGGCCGATTTCAGCGGTGATGGTGAACTGGTGGAAGGTGTGGCGGACGCGCATGGCGGATCCGCAGTGTGGGCAGGCGATTTTGTCGTATGGGTGGAGGTGCGACACGTCGACGGTTCCTGCGCAATGTGGGCAGGAATTGGCGTAGTGGTCGGCTCCGGGGGAATTCATGATGGTTTCCGATGATAGAGGATACTGGGAGGTGCTGCAAGAATGTGGGCGGTTGGCAGGCTGGTGGAAACGGGCATGGATGGGAGGTAGCGATGAGCGACGAGACAGAGAGAACCGGGACAGGCGGGGTGGTGCTGTACCTTGCCGGGGCGACCGCCTGCGGAAAGAGTGCGGTGGGAGCGCGGGTGGCGGCCTTGCTTGGCGGGGAGGTGGTGTGTGCCGACAGCTATCAGCTGCTGCGAGGCTTGGGTGTGCTGACGGCGCAGCCCGGGGCAGAGGAATGTGGTGAGGCCCCGCATTGGCTTTATGGGAGTCAGGGAGTGGGCGAGGTGATGAATGCGGGGCGTTATGCGGAACTGGCGTGGCCGGTGATGCAGGCTGTGCAGTCGCGCGGAGCGGTGCCCGTCGTGGCGGGCGGGAGCGGATTGTATCTGAAGGCGCTGACGCATGGCTTGAGCAGACTTCCCGCTGCCGATGCGTCGCTGCGGCGGCAGTTGGATCAACTGAGTGCGCAGGAAGCCGTCGACTGGCTGCTGCGGTTGGATGGGCGGGCCGGGGAAGGCATCAATCTGCGCAATCCGCGGCATGTGCAGCGGGCGCTGGAGATCAGTCTGCTGAGTGGGCGTCCGGCGCGGGAAGTGAAGGAATCGTTTGTGCGCGGGCCGCATGAGGGAGCGGTGGGTGTGGTCCTTGTGCGGGAGCGTGGCGATGTGGTGCGGCGGATTGAGGCACGGACGCGGAAGATGGTGGCGGATGGGGTGGTGGACGAAGTGCGGGCGGTGGCGGCGGTGGCTGGACCGACTGCGTCGAGCGCGATTGGTTTCCGGGAATTTGCGGCGGTGGGCAGTGGGGAGATGAGGGTGGACGACGCCGTGGAGGCCGTGGCGCTGGCGACGCGGCAGTACGCCAAGCGGCAGGCCAGCTGGTTCCGCCGGGAGGCGTGGATGGAGCCCGTCCCGGTGGCGGAGGATGAAACTGTGGAAGATGTGGCGGGCCGGGTTCTGGCAGTGCTGCGGGATCGTGGAATCAGCGCATCGCCGCGCTGAGGCGCAGGAAGGTGCGCTGGTTGTCCGGGGGTGAGGCGATCGCTTCCATGGTCACGGAGATGCGGCCGTCCGGGAGGACGGATTCGGAGACCGTGCGGAACGCGGCATCGGTGGACGACCATGGACCTGCGGGAGACGAGGCCGACTGAGGGGTCAGTCTGGTGTCATCGGCGGCGGCGGCGCGGGCGAAGCGGAAGCGGAGGGGTTGGGTTGATTCGATGACGAGCGGGAGGTCAGGGGAAGGTGAGGCATCGCTGAGGCCGAGGGCGTATTCCATGAGGGCGGTGAGGCCGTCGCCGTCGGCGTCCGCCGAGGGATCGCCCGAGAAGCCCGGACCACTGTCGCTGCTGCCCGGGGATCCTCCGGTAAGGGCTGAGGGACGCCAGTTGGTGGAGTTGCTCAGGTCGTTGCCGGCCGCGGGTTTGATCTGGACGAGGCTGTGACCGCCGCCGTCGGCAAGGGGGGACCATTGGTCATTCCATGTCATCTGGACGATGGGAGAGCCATCTGGACTGACGAGGCTGAGTGATTCACCGCCATTGGCGAGCGAGTCGAGGAAGATGCCATCTGGCCGTGGGCGGGAAGGGTAGAGGCGGAGGAAGTCGGGTTCGCTGGCGGCGAGGACAAGGCGTTGACCGGGGGCGAGAATGGTATCGCGCCATGGGGAGAACTGGAAGCGGATGCCGTCCGCGAAGCGGCAGCCGCGGAGATTGATGAATTCGGTGGGCGACGTGTTGAGGAGTTCGAGGAACTGGCCCGTGCTGCCGGTGGCCGGGTGGAACATGAGTTCGCTGATGGTGAGTGCGCCGGTGGGAATGGCGGCAGTGCCGGCAGGCTGGAAGAACGCTTCGGTGAGGGCGGACCACATTCCTGTGGACGAACGGGAACGCGCCCGGATGAGGGATCGGCCTGTGAGGTTGAGTGGAGCGCTGTAGGTGATGGCCGAGGGAGCGACCGTGCCGCCGGGAAGGCGTGGGTCCGATCCATCCGTGGTGCAGAAGACCGTGGCTCCGGAGGGACCTGAGATGGCGAGGGTGAAGCCTGGATTGAAGGTGCCGCCGTGCTGCTGGAACGTGGGTGGATTGGTGGTGGGGAAGAATCCGGCCGAGCGGAACTGGCTGAGGACGGTGTTCGTGCGGTTGGGGATCCACGAATTGCGGCAGACCGTCCATGCGCCGTTCCAGTTGTCCGGGAGGCGGTAATTCCAGCGGCCTGCTTCCGGGATGAAGGCGCGCTGCACGGCTGAGCACATGGCATTGAGACGGGCCGTATTGCGGGCGGCGGAGAGGGCACCATTGGGGCCGAGGTGACGGTGGATGCGGTCGGCAAGGAGGATGCGGTATTCCGGATCTGCTGCGAGGAAGAGGCCTGCGAAGATGGAACCGGGGCCGTCGCCCGGGGATCGGCCGGCATTGAAGACACCGTTCACGAGGGTCGAGGCGCGGGCCGTGTTGTTATCCGATCCGTCCCATGCGGCGATCTGGTTGGAAGCATTGATGGAGAGCCAGCCATCGGCGTCGTTCATGAGGAAGCGGAAGCCTGAGCCTGGGGAGATGTGTCCGGCGCAGCGGTATTCGTCCTCCGAGTTTCCGAACATCCATGTGATCATGTAATCGATGTAGTTCGTGACCTCGATGAGGGACTTGCTGTTCGTGAAGCTGAGGCGCTGGGCTTTGGCGCGTTCCCATGCGGCTCCGGTGCCGTCGTAGGCCTGGCCGGGGGTGGGCCAGCCGCCGACGTTGTAGTTTCCGTTGATGGCTTCGTACGATTCCTTTTCGCCGCCGAGGTAATCGGCGAGCATGGCAGCGTTCCAGCGTTCGCGGAGTTGGTACATGCCCCAGTAGGTGCCGTTGATGAAGAGGTGGACCATGCGTCCGTGGGGCGAGACGTGGCCCATTTCGAGCATGGTCTGGTCTGTGAAGAGATTGCTCATGTAGAAGCCGCGGTCTTTCATGTCGTGGCTGCCGCTGCGGAGTTCGAGACTGTCGAAGGATTCGGCGGCCGCGGTGCCGTGGTCGCTGCCGCGGAAGAGCGGGGCCTGGAAGCGCGGGGCTCCGTAGCGGTCGCGGAAGTAGAGGCGGAAGCTCTTCTTGGCGAAATTGGTGAAGGCACCGCCGAACCATGAGACTCCGGTGCCTGCGGCGGCCGTCGTGCCCGTGGTCTGGTCGAGCCATTCGATGTGGGCGGCGACCTCTGTATCGTTGTTGATGGCCGACGGATTGGCGGTGGTGAGGGACATCATGGGGAGGTCGCGCAGGCCGGCTGGAATCTGGGGACCCCATGTGGCATTGTTCGTGACGACCGGGAGCATCGTTGACTGGCTGGCCACGTTATCCGGAAATAGATAAGAATGGGTATCGGTGTTCGTGGGGGCGAGGCCCGGGGCGAAGGCGGCGGCGCGGATGACGGTGGAAGCGGAGACTGCAAGGGGGCCTGTGTAGACTGTCCCGGTCGATTCCGTCGGTTCCGTGCCATTGGTGGTGTAGCGGATGACCGCGCTGGGGGTGTCGCAGGAGATGGTGACCGACTGAGGTTCCGAGAAGACGCCGCGGCGGGGGAGGAAGCGGGTATCGGCGACGACTCCGGCGAAGCCCTCGCCCTGGTTGGCGGCGTTCGGGGTGGCTGGACGGAAGTAGCGCCATGCACCGCCGGCATTGCGGCCGTAGCCGGTTTCCGTGCTTTGTTCCGGGTAGGCGGGAGTGGTCGGCCAGTCTGCTGGAACGCGGTCTATGACCGTGCCATCGGGAGCTGAGAGCGTGAGGGATTCGCCCGAGCGGGCGAGCGAGAAATTCGTGTGCAGTCTGCTGGAGTTGTCCGAGCGGTTCTTGCCCGAGGCGAAGACCACGAGGAAGCCCTGCGGGGGAATCGTGGTGGCCGGGAAGATCCATTTCCGTGGGTTGCCGGGATTATCCGAGAGGCCGTGGCCGGTGACGCTGGCCGTGTAGGGATTCGGGTTGAAGAACTCGATCCAGTCCGGGTTTTCGCCATCTTCGTCCGGGAAGCTGCCGGCGCTGTCGGCGAGGAATTCGTTGATGCGGACGGGGAGGGTGGGGGCATCGACCGCGATGGTGACGGTGGCCGTGCTGGTGCCCGAGGCATTGGTGGCAGTGAGGGTGTAGGTGGTGGTGGTGGCAGGCTGGACGCGGAACGTGCCCGTGGCGGGATGGGTGCTGCCATCCGGATCGAGCCGGACCGTGGTGGCTCCTTCGACCGACCATGTCAGGGTAGCGGCGCTGGGGAGGCTGGGGTTGCCTGTGGCCGTGATGTTGCCTGCGTCCGGTTCGAACCGGGCGATGCGTGGAACGGGAGCGCGGTATGCTTCCACTTCTGAGATCTGAGGATTGAAGGGATCGCCGCTGTTATTGAGGATGCGGAGGAAGCGGCCCGTGGGCGTACCGGAGCCATCGGAGGCGCGGACCGTGTCGGCACTGCCCGGGTCAGCGAACGTGCCATCCTTGCGGACATCGGCCGACCAGACTGCCGGGCCTGGCGAGCCATTGAGGTCCTCGTGGATGGAGACGCGGTAATTGCGGAGCCGTTCCGGACAGCAATCGGCGCGCTGGTAGATGACGATGCGGTCGAGGGGATAGGTGCGGAGGAGATCGATCTGCCAGTGGAACGAACTGGTGCCCGCAGACGGCGGGTGAGAGAAATTGAGGAGATTGCCATCGGTGAGGGCACTGGCGGCGCCGGCCCCGGGGGCCGCCGTGGCGGTCACGGGCTTGCCGAGGGCGACATTGGGAATCGCGATGTCATCCGTCCAGACCTGGATTTCCGCGAGCTGAGGATTGTAGGCTGAGTTGCTGACATTCTCGAGGCGGATCCATTGACCCGCGAAGGTGCCCGTCGGGTGGGCCGAGGCAAAGACTTCGTCCATGCCGCCCATGCCTGAGTTCGTGCCATTGGCGCGGATGACAGCCGACCAGACCGCCGTGCCGGGAGCGCCGCTGCCATTGTCCGGGTGGACCGAAACGCGGTAGTTCGAGAGACGTTCCGGGCAGCAGTCGTGCCGGTTGTAGATCCGGATGGAATTGATGGTGCGGCTCGTCTGCAGGTTCAGTTCGTAGCGGAAACCGGATGTGCCTGACGCCGCCTGCGGATGGGTGAACGTGGTCAGTTGTCCGTCCGTCAGGTTGGTGACCGGGAAGCCGGGCCAGAGCGGCCCGGATGCCGTGATGGGGCGGCCGAGGGCCGCATTGGCCTGAGCGATCGCCTGAGGAACGGGGCTCAGGAACGCTGCGGCAGCGAGCAAAGAGAGAAATCGCATGGGAAAAAGGGAAATGGATTCCGGCAGGGTATCAGAGTCCGACGGTGGCGTGCAAGTCCTGCGGTGCCATGACTGGATGGTTTGCTGCATTGGCAGTAAATCAGTTTTCGGGAACGACGGAGCTTGGCAGATGGGGGAAGAATGGCGTATTTCGAGGGAAACTCCATCAATGCCATGCCAGTCAGGAAACCGGTGACGAAGACAGCGAAGCGTGCGGTGCAGAAAACCGTGAAGAAAAAGGCCGTCCGAAAGCGCGGGGACGCCGGGGATCCGGCAGGGGATGAGAGTGGCCTGCTCGAGGTGGTGGGCGACGGATGGGAACTGACGGAAGAGGCCGTGGTCACGACCATGCGGCGCGGCGTGCGGTCGGGCGGATCTGAACTTCCCGAATTTCTGCGCAGCGGGGATTTCGCGGTGGTGGCGCAGGCGAGGGTTGAGCCTGCGGCGGTGCGGCGGGCGGCTGGAGGGGTTCAGGCCATGGCGGGATCGGCTCTGCAGGTGAAGGCTCCGGTTCCGGAGGAGGGATCGTATCTGCTGATGGCGCGGCATGAAGCGAGCGGAGCCATCACCTTTCACCGGGGCGAAGCGCTGCCGGTGCGGCGTGGCGGGGTGGGGGCGCAGCAGGTCTTTCAGGTGCCTGCGGCGGCCGTGACTGATGCTGAACGAGGCCGCCGTGGCATCTTGAGCCGGGCCGTGCGGCTGGTGCTGGTGAAGGTGGGGGAATGGCTCAGCGAAAAAGGGATGGGGAAGGTTGCCGGAGTGATCGTGCCGAAACTGGCCTTGGAACTCGAGAAGCGGCTCTGGAAGGGACGCACGCTGGGCTGGGTGCGGGTAACGCCCGAGTTGCTCGCGTCGGCGGAGGACCGCATGAAGCCGGGGGTGCCGTCGTTCCGGAAGCCGCAGCGTGGACTGCTGCTGATTCATGGAACTTTTTCGTCGGCGCATGCCGCCTTCAAGGGGCTCGCCGGCACGAAATTCCTTGCGGAGGCGGCGCGCGTCTATGGAACTGCGATCTACGCCTTCAATCATTTCACCTTCAGTCAGACGCCTGCGGAAAATGTGCGGCAGATGCTCGATGCCCTCCCGTCCGGCGAGTTTGTGTTCGATGTGATCACGCATTCGCGCGGCGGACTGGTGCTGCGCGAGCTGGTGGAAGGCAGTGGCCGGTCGCATGCGGCGGCGGCCCGTGTGAAGATCGGGAAGGTTGTCATGGTAGCGAGTCCGAGCGAGGGAACGCCGCTGGCAGACGAAGCCCATTGGGACCGATTGCTCTCGCATCTGGCCAATCTGCTGGAAGCATTGCCCGACCATCCGTTCGTGATGGGGGCCGGCTGGCTGACCGAAGCGCTCAAGTGGTTTGCGTCGCATCTGCTCGGCAACTGTCCGGGATTGGTGTCGATGGATCCGCGTGGGGATTTCATTGCCTCGATCCAGGGTACGCCCGGGCGGCCTGCGGGAACCGACTACCACGCGCTGGTTTCCAATTACCATCCTCCGGCGAACCTGCTGGCGCGCTTTGCCGATATGGGCATCGACCGATTCTTTGGCGGGGCCAACGATCTCGTGGTGCCCTCCGAGGGAGGCTGGCGGACGGGTGGAGAGGAATCCTCGTGGATTGCGGGAGCGCGGATTGGATGTTTCGGGCCCGGGGGGAATCTGACGGCGTCCGAGCCCGTGAATCATGTGACATTCTTTGGACAGGCGGCCACTTCGGATTTTCTGCTCTCGTCCCTCCTGGGCAGACCGGCGTCGCATGATCCGGTCGATCCCCTGCGGGAACTGCCGCTGCGGGGACGCCGGAGCGGGGTGACGGCGGCCCTTGCGGTGGGGCGTGCGGAAGTGCTGGCTGTGCCTACTTCTTCAGAGGTTACCCGTGCCGCCGGGCCATCCGTGCGGGCGTCGGAGCCCGTGCGGGTGGAAGCCGATGGCTGGGAAGACGAGGATACGCTGTATCTGACTGTGCTGGCGTCGGTGATGACCGACAACTTTCAGAAGCAGAGGTCGACGCTGATGCTGCTGGCGCAGTATGGCAGTGCGCGGGTGGCCGAGCCGTTCTACACCCGCAATGTCGATGCCAGTGCCACCGAGCAGACCATCTGGAATGCATCTCAGCTGAAGGCTGCCGGGACCAGATTCAAGGAGATCATTGCGATGCAGCAGGCGTTGCTGGCCTACACCAATGAAGGAACACCGCTTGGAAAAGACGATCGCGCTTCCGGGGGTGCTGAGGGATTTGTCCAGCGGCTTGGAGAGAAGCTCTTCAATGTACTCTTCACTGGGCAGGTGCGGAGGCTGTACGATTCCGTGGTTTTCGCGCACCGGAACCGCGAGCTGAACATTGTCTTCACGTCGATGGTGCCATGGTTGTCCGATCTTCCGTGGGAGATGGCATGGGATCCCGGGTACAAGGGATTCCTTTCCACCGGCAATGTCCGCTTCCTGCGCAATGTGCTCACGCCAGTGCCCGCCGACCGCATTACGCGGCGCAATGGGCGGCTCCGGATCCTGGTGGCGTCGGCTCAGGCAGCCGGTGCCGCCATGCTGTCCGACGACCAGGAAATCCAGCGCATTCGGGATTCGTTCCGGGCGCTCACGGATCTCGGGCTCGTGGAGGTCGATGTGATTCCGCGGTGCACGCCTGATCTGCTGCATAGTCAGCTTCGGTTTGCGACGGATGAGCAGGAATACGACGTGCTGCATTTCATCGGACACGGCAGCCATGATCTTGCGAAGGGAGGCACGATTGATTTCGAGCGGGAGAGCGGTGAGGTGCACCGGGTTAGCGCGCGGCAGTTTGCGGACCTTGTGCGTGGGCGGGGCATCCGAATTGTGTTTCTGAATGCCTGTGAGACTGGGCGGGGTTATGGGGCGGGCGATGAAGGGACCAACTACAACCGCGGGGTGGCGGTGGAACTGGCGGAAGAAGGCATTCCTGCGGTGGTGGCTAATCAGTATTCCGTGGTCGATCAGCTGGCCTCGCTGTTTTCGCTGCATTTCTATTCGTGTCTGGCGCATGGGCTGAGTATTTCCGATGCCATGCGGGAGGCGCGCATTGCGGTGAGTCTTTCCGAGGATGCGGAGCCGATGGACTGGGCGGTCCCGGTGCTGTTTGCGCGCAATCCGCGGGCTGTGCTCTGTCAGCGGAGACCATGGGACCGTGAGAGAGTGCTGGCGGACCCCGAACGGGTCACTGCGGTGACGCGGCGCAGTGCGGCGTCGCTGCTGCGGAGGCCGAAGACCGTTGCCGTGTGGAGTTCATCACCGTCGCTGAGCTACCGTGAGCATCTGGGGGAAATCATCCGAGAACTGAATGCGGCGCAGGAAGCCTTCCGGTTTTCCGCGAAGGCGCGCCGGATTCCGAGTTCCTTTTTCTCGCGCGATGGGGTCACTGGCTATCTCGATGTGGCCAAAGTGAACCGGGAGATTGACCGGATCCGGAAGGCGTATGGAGTAGACTATCTCATCTGCATCACCGATCAGCCGCTCATGGCGCGTGGTGCCGCTGCAGATAAGCTCGAAGCGATTTATTATCATCTGGACCTTGGCAGCAGTGCGCAGGTGATTCTCTTTTCAGTCTGGGGATTTGATCCACCGCTTACGGGAGAAGTGTTCCGGGCAGGCCTTGCGAATCACATTGGCATTGGCCTGATCGAAGGCATGGCGGGACTGCAGACCGGCTGCGAGGCTTATCATCCGGTCCGGGAAGAGAAGCATTCGATTGGCTACTTCAATGATGAACGCAGCGTGGAGCATCTGGCCGGGAAGATGCATACGCCCGATCATGTGAAGTCGTGGATTCAGCAGGCGATCACGAATGGCCGGATGACAGAAGAACAATACGAAGCGATTCAAGTGATCATGAATCTCTACCATGGAGGCGCGGGGGCATGAGGCGGGCGGTACGTTGGGAAGCCGGTGGTCTGCTCTGGTGCTGCGTGCTGCTGATGCTGGGCGGAAGTCTGCTGCGCGCAGCTCCAGCGAATCTGGCCGTGGGGCGTACCGTGCGGGCGTCGTCGTCCGGTTATGGAGCGGTTCCGGATGATGCGGTTGATGGAAACCGGGACGGGCAATTCTTCACGGGGGGTTCCGTCTGGCATACGCTCATTCCGGATGTGGCCCCGTGGATCGAAGTCGATCTGGGAGCGGATTTTCATCTCGACCGGATCATGCTGTGGCCGCGCACCGATCAGGCGCAGGCGACCGTGCGGAATCTGAGGGTCCGGGTGACCGATGGGGCCGGAGTCGTGGTGCATGATGAGGTCGTGCTGGCGAATCAGGTGGCTGGGAATGTGTGGGGTACGGTTTCGGTGCGCGGGGTGCGGGGACGGATGGTGCGGCTGGAGCGCACGGATGTGCCGGCGAATCCCGATTTCCTGACCTTTGCTGAGCTGGAGATTCATGGTCAGCGGGCTCCGGTGCCGGCGAATCTGGCGCTGCGGAAGCCATGGACGGCGTCGAATCCCGGAGGGTACGGGACGCCACCCGACGCTGGGAATGACGGGATCATCGACGGCGATTACAATCACACGGGACGGCCCGTGTATCACAGCCGGGCGACGGGTACGGTGCAGCATTACGAGATTGATCTGAGCGGAGGCGAGGCCGTGGACCAAGCCGTTGATTTTGTGAGGATCTACAACCGGACGGATTTCACGGTGAACCGCGAGCTGCGTTTGTCGCTGCGGGCCGCGGATGGTCGCGAAGTGTGGCAGCAAGTGGTCAACGTGTCGCGCGAGGTGACGGTGCGGGGTGGGCGTCAGTACGATGTGACTGTCGAGGTGCCCGGCGTGGTCGATGCCCGCTGGGCGAGGGTCGACACCGTGGGCGTGGAAGCGCTCAGCTTTGCAGAATTGGAAGTGTTCGGCCCCGAGCAGGACCGGACGCCGCCCGCCGTCGATGCGGTCGATCCCGCCGCGGGGTCGAGGGTGGCCGAACTTGCGGCGGTCACCGTGACCTTCAGCGAGCCCGTCACGGGAATTGAGGCCGCTGATCTGCTGGTGAATGGGGAACCATGTGCGGCGGTGGCCGCGCAGTCGCCATTGGTCTGGTGGTTCCGGTTGGCGTCGCCGGCTGCGGCTGGTCTGGCGAAGTTTTCATGGCGCGAGGGGCATGGCATTGCCGATGCGGAAGGAAATGCGCTCGATGCGCGTGGCTGGGAAGTGACGGTTGATCCGACCACTCCGGTGGCTCGTCCGTATGTGAGCGAAATCCTCTGCGAGAACCGGGGTGGTCTTAATGATGAGGATGGGGATTCGCCCGACTGGATCGAAGTGACGAATGGCGGGCCGGTGAGCATGAATCTGGGTGGCTGGCATCTGAGTGACGACCCCGGGGTTCCTGCGAAGTGGCGGATTCCGTCGCCCCTGCGGCTGGAGCCGGGGGCGAGTGTGGTGGTGTTTGCGTCCGGCAAGAATCGGGCGGTTCCCGGTGCGCCTCTTCACACGGGATTCCGGCTGAGTGCTTCCGGCGGCAGTGTGCTGCTGAGCAAGCCCGACGGAGTGACGGTGGTGTCCGTGATCCGGAATTACCCACGGCAGCTGGTCAATGTTTCTTATGGGATTGGTCTGGTGGGCGAGGCTGCTGCTCTGCTGGTGTCAGGGGCCGATGGCCATGCCCTTGTGCCGGGCGGTCCCGTGCCGGGCTGGGAAGAGTCAGGCTTTGCCGAGGCCGGCTGGCGGGCCGTGCGGACGGGAGTGGGCTTTGATGCAACCTCCGGCACAAATGGCGAGGGCCCCATGGTGCTATGGCGGTTCAATGATGCGTCGCAGCCCTCCGTGGCGGCCGATGCGACTGGGCAGGGCAGGGCGGGATCCGTCAGCCGGGCCGTCTACACGGCGGACGGTGGCGGGGTCACTGGGAAAGCGGGCGACCGGGCCCTGAGCTTCGGAGGAACCGGAGTGATGACGGTGCCATCGGCGGCGGCGGGGGCATTTGATGCCGTGGTGGCGAGCAATGAAGTGGCGGTGAGCGCGTGGACGTACGGGGCCGCGGCCCAGCCGTCGGCAGGATATCTCTTCTATGCAGGGGCTGCGGCTGACGGGAGCGGCACGCGGGTGCTGGGTGCTCATCTGCCGTGGTCCGATTCCGTGATTTACTGGGACACGGGAGGCTGCTGCGATTCCGGGCAGCACCGGATCGCCGTGGGCG
Organism: Verrucomicrobiota bacterium; assembly: GCA_039795165.1. Lineage (GTDB taxonomy): Bacteria > Verrucomicrobiota > Verrucomicrobiia > Verrucomicrobiales > V1-33 > V1-33. Next base: position 74,663 of record JBDKER010000013.1, read on the forward strand.
AGCCGAATGCCGTGATGTGGCGCGGGCGGTGGAATCATTATGTCTTTCAGAAGAAGGGCAACTGGAAGGAAATCTGGCAGAACGGTCAGTTGCTGACATCCGGCGAGAACGTGGCTCCCATGGTGGCTTTCCGCAGTTTCCTGCTCGGGGCGGGCAGTGTGGGGGGCACGAATCCATACGATGGTCTGGTCGACGATGTGGCCATGTGGTCGCGGGCGCTCACGGCTTCGCAGATTGGAGCGCTCGCAGTTGGGGTGTCGCCGCTCGAAATTCTGCGGCTGACCCCATGGGTCCGCACGCATGTCGGTTCGTCTCTGCAGAATGTTTCCAGTTCTCTGCTGCTGCGGATGCCATTCGAGGTCGCCGATCCGGCTTCGCTTGATCTGCTGACGCTGCGGATTCGTTACGATGATGGTTTCGTGGCCTATCTGAACGGCCGCGAAGTGGCGCGCCGCAATGCGCCGGACGGCCCCGTGCCATGGGACGGGCGGGCCGTCGCCGCAAGGCCCGCCGGATCCGGGGCCGCCGCCGAAGAAATCAATCTCGCCTCGGCCCTCCCATGGCTCGTGGCCGGACGCAACGTCCTCGCCGTGCATGGCCTCAATGTTTCCGCAGACGATGGCGATTTCCTGATCGAGCCCGAACTGACGGCCGGGCGGCTTGCGGGCTCGCGCTTCTTCCGGCTGCCGACTCCCGGCAAACCGAATGGAGAAGGCGTGAGCGGATTCACGGCAGACACGAAATTCAGTCCTGACCGTGGTTTCTTCGATGGTCCGCTCGATGTGACCGTGAGTTGTGCGACACCGGGAGCGGTTGTGGTGACGACGACCGATGGAAGCATCCCAACCCTGAGCAATGGGGTGAAGTCAGCTTCGCCTGCGGTAGTCCGGGTGACCGCCACGACAACTCTGAGGGCGGCGGCTTACGTACCGGGTACCGACCTCGGCCCTCCGGACATTGACACGCATAGCTATGTGCTGGTCGATACGGTGGCGGCGCAGCGGCGTCCGGCGGCGGCCCCGGTCACCTGGCCCGGCGGACATCCCGCCGATTTCCTGATGGATGCGCGCATCGTGAATGGCGCGCTGCCCGGCTACGGTCTCCGGGAGAGTCTGCTCGCGCTGCCGACGCTCAGTGTGACCATGGATCCGGTCGCTCTGTGGGGCACGGGTGGGATTTATGCGAACAGTGGATCGCGCGGCGATGCGTGGGAGAAGGCCGCCAGCGTCGAGTGGCTCGATCCCGCGGGTGGACCGGGATTCCGGACCGGCTGCGGAGTCGCCGTGCATGGCAACATCAGCCGTGACAAGAGCTTCACGCCGAAGCACAGCTTCAAGCTCCGATTCCGGTCGGAGTATGGCGACACGAAGCTACGTTTCCCCTTTTTCCCAGGCAGTCCGGTGGAGGAATTCGATGGGCTTGTCCTGCGGGGCGGCAGCACCGATACCTTTCCCTGCGGCGAGTGGGGAGGTGTGCCAATTGGACCAAATGGAGCATCCGCACAGCGCTGGGCACGCAAATGGGCCAGCTATGTGCGGGATCAATGGGTGCGCGACACCCAACTCGCCATGGGTCATGAATCCGCCCGCGGCCGCTACTGCCATCTTTACCTCAATGGCATCTACTGGGGCCTCTACAATGTCTGCGAGCGACCCGACGGTGATTTCATGGAAAGCCATTTCGGGGGCAAGGCCGAGGATTACGATGTGCTGGCCGATTTTGCGGAAGTGAAGAGCGGCAATGCCTCTTCGTGGAATCAGATGATGTCGCTTGCCGGGGCGTCCGCCAATGATGCGGCCTACTGGCGGCTCGCGGGCCGGAATCCCGATGGTTCGCGCAATCCTGCGTTCCCGGTCCTGCTCGATGTGGAGAATCTCATCGACTACATGATTCTGCATATCTTCCATGGGGCCGACGACTGGCCGAATCACAACTGGTGGGCGGCGAACGGGACGCGCCGGGGTGCCGAGACTGCCGGATTCCGCTGGTTTGCGTGGGATCAGGAAATCAGCAATGTTAGTGTGCTCTACGAGCGGAGTTCGTGGCAGAGCCCGCCCGCGAAGTATGCGGATGTCAATGCCACGGGGTCGCCTGCCTATCCCTATTATGCGCTGCGCGTGGGCAGTCCGGCCTTCCGCATGCATTTCGCCGACCGGGTGCAGCGTCATCTCTTTCATGGCGGCGCACTCAGTACGGGTCCGGCCACGGCGCGCTGGCAGTCGCTCGTGGCGGGCATCGACCGTGCCATCGTGGCTGAGTCCGCCCGCTGGGGAGATTATCAGCCGAATCTTGTGCGGCCGGGTCAGCCGTACCGCCGGGAGGTCGAATGGCTGGGGAATCTCGGGTCGATGGCCGTGGATTTCTGGCCGAAGATCAATGCGGCGGCGCTCCGGCGCTACCGCGATGCCGGGCTGTATCCGGCGCTCGATGCGCCCGTGCCGGCGCAGGCGGGTGGCTGGTACCGTCCGGGTTTCCGGCTGGCGCTGGCAAACCCGAATGCAGGCGGCACGATCCGTTTCACTCTTGATGGCAGCGATCCCCGCAGGCCCGATGGAACCGTCGCGGCCGCGGCGCAGACGTACGCCGAACCACTGCTGCTGAGCGGACGCCGGACCGTCCGGGCGCGCGTGCTTTCCGGGTCGGTCTGGAGTGCCCTGCTTGATCTCGACTTCGTGCCGCATCCCGATGAGGACGACGATGGCATGGAAGACGCATGGGAAAGGCTGTGGGGACTGGACCCGGCCAATCCGGCCGATGCTTCATGGGACAGCGACGGAGACGGACGGACCAATCATTCCGAATACGCCGCCGGAACCAGTCCGCAGGATGCCGCCGATGTGCTGCGCGCCGTCATCGCCAGGGACGGCGGAGAAGTCGAGATCCGCTTCACGGCGCGCGGCGGGCGATGGTATGGACTGCAGGTGAGCGACGGTTCCGATGGCTGGCGCACGGTGGCCGAGCGGGCGGCTTCGCAGGGCGAGGCCGCGCATGTCTGGCGGGTCCCGCTGGCCGGAACCCGTCGGTTCTACCGGGTCGTCGGCGCGGTGCCGTGACGGCGTCCGCAGGGTTGCCGCTTGCGTGGGGCGGGATCCGCCAAATGGAAGGAGCGTGCCTCTTTACCTGCTGATTCCGTTAGGCTGTGCGATCGTGTACACGCTTTCTTCGCTTTTCTTCAAGCGTGGGTATCTGGAAGGGGCGGGGACGGTGGAGAGTTTTCACTGGGCGAATGTGCTGGGCATTCCGCTGTTTCTGCCACTGTTCTGGGTACGGCCGAGTGAGCTTCCGCTGATGGAACTGTGGCGGCCCCTCGTGACTTCGCTGCTGATTTATGCCGGGTCGTGGGCGACCTTTGCGGCGATTCAGAAGGGAGATGTTTCCGTGGTGACGCCGGTGCTCGGGACGAAGGTGGTGTTCGTGGCGCTGGGGGCGGTTTTTCTGGCGGGCACCCAGCTCTCGGGGGCGCTCTGGATGGCAGCGTTTCTGGCGACCGCCGGGATTTTCCTTGTGGGGATGGGGGATGTGCGGCCGGGGCGGGCGCGCTGGGCTGCGGTGCTGTTGTGTCTGTTCAGCGCCTTCTGCTATGGATTGACCGATGTTCTCATCGGCATGTGGGCCGAGCGCTATGGCGGGACCGTGTTCCTTGGTCTGCTGCCGCAGTTCATCGGGCTCTTTTCGCTGCTGCTGATTCCCGTGACGGCACCCGGGACATTCCGGATTCCGGCATCGTCGCGTTCATGGGTCATCTGGGGATGTGTGCTCCTGAGTGCCCAGGGCATGGCGATGGGGCTGGCGCTCGCGTTCTGCAACGACCCGACGGGAGTGAACATCGTCTACAGTACGCGGGGGCTGTGGTCGATTGTGCTCGTTTGGTTTGCCGGGGCGTGGTTTGGCAACCGCGAGCGGGGAGACGCCGGGAAGCGCGCCATGGCATGGCGCATTGCCGGAACTGCCATGATCACGGTTGGCGTCGTACTCGCCGTGCTGGCGCGCAGTGGGCCTGCCGTGTAAGCGCCGTGGCAGCGGAAAGCAGGAGAATTACTTCCCTTCGTCCTTCTTTTCTTCCTTCGGGGCTTCCTCGGTGGCGGGTGGGGCGGTGCCTTCGGCTTCGCGGATGCGCTGGGCGAGTTCCTCGATGTCGCGTTTGAGGCGTTCGGCAGCCGCCTCGGCTCCTTTGCGTTCCTCGATGAGGGCGTCGAGTTCCGGATGGAAGAACTTGCCATCGCCAGCTGTGCTGATGAGCTTTTCGACCGATGCTGCCGGAATGGCGAAGCATTCGATGCGGCCCGAACGGGCAATGTTCATGCCGATGACGCGGCCTTTGAGGTCGACCACGGGACCACCGACTTCATTCGGTTCGAGGAACATGTCGTGCTGGAGGGCACCGGGGTAACCTGAACGGTTGCGGCTGACCGGCCCACCGAGCGTATTGCGGACATCTTCTGCGAGTTGTCCGACCCCCTGCGGGCGGCGTCCGAGCGTGGCCGACACTTCCTTTTCCTCCATGCCGCGCTGGATCGTCAGTTTGACCGTTTCGTAGGGACGGTTCGAGGCGATCGTCTGGATGAAATCCGAGACCGTGCGGATCGGGGTGCCGTTGACGGATTTGATGACATCGTCCGAGACCAATCCGGCCTTGGCTGCGGGGGCGTCCGGGGAAACGCTGATGATCTTGACGGAGCCACCGTCGGCAGCGTCGAGATTCACGCCGAGGTATCCCTTATGGGAAGCATCGAGGCTGCGCGGGAGGACCGAGACCACGCCCGTGGCAATGGGGAGTCGTTCCGGAGCCGAGGACGCGATGAACGTGCCGGGTTCGACGGTCGCGGACGTTTCCCATTTCATGGTGCGGAGTCCACGGGCTTCCACCTTGAGGAGAGCGAGGTCGAAAGGCTTATGGGAATCGACGATGCGGACCGGGAGCTTGAGGCCTTCTGGAAACTGGGCCTCGATCGATTCGAGGGCAGCGCCCTTCTTATCGTGCAGTTCACTCCATTTCGAGATGAGGTAGCCGTTTTCGTGGACGGCGCAGCCGAGGGCGACCTGTTTGCCTTCTTTGTCGAGGATGCGGACGGTGGCGCGGCGGGCGGACTCGAGCGCGGATTCCCAGCCCTTCATGAGTTCTGGTGATTCCCGGCTGAAGCGGTCCTGCGGGCGGGGATCAGCGGGAGTTTCCGCCTTCTTTTCTTCCGGTTTGGCGGCTGGTTGGTCACCGACTTTGTCATCGGCCGGGACAGGCAGCAGAGAGGCGAGCAGAAGCAGGAACGGGAGCGATTTCATGGTGGGCAGAGTTCAGGGGTTCTGGTCGAGGGTGGCTTCACCGGAGAAATCCGATTCCCCGCGGCGGGCCTTGAAGTTCAGTTTGTCTCCCGATTTGAGACTGCGGAGGAGGTCGGCTGCATCCGCCGGGGTGGCAATGTCGCGGTCGTTGGCGCGGATCAGCAGATCGCCGGGAACGAGGCCGGCCTTGGCTGCCGGACTGCCATCCTTGACGCTGGTGATGCGGGCACCCTTGCCCTCGCTGTCTTCGACTTCAATCCCGAAGAACGGGCCACGGGGCGCGGCATCCGGCACCTTGGGAGCAGGTGGGCCGTCCTTCTCTTCACCATCCGGATCACTCGGGGCCGGGATTGAGCCCGCACGGGTCAGCTCGATTTCTCCTTCAATGGTTTCGCTGCCGCGTCGCAGAGCGACCGACACTTTGTCGCCCGATTTCTTCTTTGCCATGAGGCGCTGGAGGGCATGGAAGGTGGCCACGTCCTGACCATCAAAGCGGATCAGGAAATCGCCCGACTTCCATCCGGCGGCGGCAGCCGGGGAGTTTTCGCTGACGCTTTCGATGCGGACGCCGTCCTGACTATCGCGGTCGAACATGGCACCGGTGCGGGGCCGGCGGCGTTCGTCCGCGCGGAATCCCTTGGTGCCCCAGGTCTTGTCCTTCATCATGTCGTCCCAGTCCGCCCGCAGGGTATCGATGGCGACGTGACGGTTCATTTCGACGCTGCCGTGGATGGAGCTGTTGATGCCGATGACGCGGCCCTCGAGATCGAAAAGCGGGCCGCCGCTGTCTCCGCCAATGAGTGGGCAGCTGCTGAAAATGGCTCCGTCGACATCCCGCCGCCAGACGCGTCCGAGGCGGACCGGCGGTCGCCGTTCGTAGCTGAATCCCCCCGGATGGCCGAGCGCGACCACCCAGTCGCCCAGCCGCATGCGGTCACTCGAGCCGATTTCCGAGGTTGGCCAGTCGCCTTCTTCCGTGATGCGGGCGAGGCCGGCGTCGGTCGAACGGTTGGCTCCGAGGGCTTCGCCTTTGACGCGGCGTCCGTCCGGGAAGGTTATGATGAGATTCTTGCCGGTGGCCTCGGTGACGTGGGCTGCGGTGAGGATGAGGCCGGATTTTTCAACGATGACGCCGCTGCCGGAGCCGGGGCGTTTGGGGTCCGACGAAGTGATGGCGACGACCGAAGGGGAGACTTTGCTGACGACCTCGCGGACTTTGGTTTCGCGGGCTTCGAGTTCCTGAATGGTTTCGCTGCGGAGGCTTGGCGTGGAGGCCACGACGAGCGCAGCGAGCATCAGGCGGCACAGGGAGGACGAGGAGGGAAACATTCCGGTGAAAAGGGTGGGCTGATGATACAGGAACGACTCTCGGGCGGCAAGCAGCAGGGAATGATGAATCAGAGCGCGCTTTCAGGGAAGCAAAATCGGTGCCGTTTCTGCGGAGGGGGCCCGGGGCGGATGAATAACTCTTCAAGGCCGGTTGCGCGGGCCGAGCATGGCGCTATCCACTCCGGCACGTCCCGCTGCTGAGAGATTTGCCATGTTCCGCCTGTTCCGCCTCAACGACTCCAAGCACCCGGTCCGTTCCCGGAAGTGGGTCGGGCTTCTGGGCGCTGGTCTGGCGTGCGGGATCGTTCTGCTGGGCAGCCTGATGCCCGCCCGGGCGGCCTTCGAATGGAAAGTCGCCCAGATTGACGGACGCGACTACGTTTCGGCGTCGGACGTGAAGCAGTTTTATGGCTTTCCGAGGCTGCAGCGGGACGGGCGGGCGGTCTGGTTCCGGTCGCAGGCCCTCATGATGAAGTGGAATGTGGGGTCGGACGATATTTTCATCAACAATGTGAAATTCTGTCTGTCGTTTCCGGTGCAGGAACGGAATGGGCAGGCCATGGTTTCGCGGGTGGATCTGGCGAAGCTGCTGCACCCGATCATCCGTCCGTCGCACATTCAGAATGCCGTTGGATTCAACACCGTGGTGATCGATCCGGGGCATGGCGGGGAAGACAGCGGAGCGGTCGGGCCATACGGGGCCGAGAAGAATTACACGCTCGACACGGCCTTCCGGCTGAAACGGAAACTGGAGGCGGCGGGCTACCGGACCGTGCTGACGCGCAGCACCGATGTCTTCATCAGCCGTCCCGCCCGCGTGGAGATGGCGAATCGCGTTCCGAAGGCGATTTTTGTGAGCATTCACTTCAATTCGTTTACGTCGTCCGCGGCAGGACTGGAAACTTTCGCGCTGGCTCCGGCGGGGACCGCCAACACGGATAAAGCGCTCAAGGAGAGCGATTTGAGCATGCGGAGGGGCAACGAGCGGGACTCGGAGAACATCGCCCTCGCCACCGCGGTGCATGCAAATTGCCTGTACCGGCTGCGCGGGATCGACCGCGGAGTGAAGCGCGACCGTTTCGATGTTCTCACAGGCATCGAGCGACCCGGGATTCTGGTCGAAGGCGGCTTTGTGAGCAATCCGGCCGAAGGAGCCAAGATCCACCGCGCCGAGTACCGCGAAAATCTCGCTGATGCCATCTTCGGGGGCATTCAAAACTACCGCAAAGCCCTCCTGCGCGGTCGCCCCACCGGTACCACACGGGCCACCGTCCGCTCCGGCGTCGCCGGAAGCCCTCCCCCGGAATCCTCCCCCCCGAAAACCACCGTTCCCGTCAAACCGACCAAGGAATCCAAGGATTCCAAGCCCGATCCGAAGAAGGACGAAACGAAGCCGTCCGCCGAGCCTGCGAAGCCTGAGGAAGCGAAGCCATCCGCCGAGCCCGCGAAGCCAGAGGAAGGGAAGCCATCCGCCGAGCCCGCGAAGCCAGAGGAAACAAAACCTTCCGCCGAGCCCGCGAAGCCAGAGGAAGCGAAGCCATCCGCCGAGCCTGCCAAGCCGGAGGAAGCGAAGCCATCCGCCGAGCCTGCCAAGCCAGAGGAAACAAAACCTGCTGCCGAACCCGCGAAGCCAGAGGAAACAAAACCTGCCGCCGAGCCCGCGAAGCCTGAGGAAGGGAAACCTCCCGCCGAGCCCGCGAAGCCTGAGGAAGGGAAACCTCCCGCCGAGCCTGCGAAGCCTGAGGAAACAAAACCTGCTGCCGAACCCGCGAAGCCAGAGGAAACAAAACCTGCTGCCGAACCCGCGAAGCCGGAGGAAGCGAAGCCATCCGCCGAGCCCGCGAAGCCAGAGGAAACAAAACCTTCCGCCGAACCCGCGAAGTCTGAGGAAGGGAAACCTCCCGCCGAACCCGCGAAGCCAGAGGAAACCAAACCTTCCGCCGAGCCTGCCAAGCCAGAGGAAACAAAACCTGCTGCCGAACCCGCGAAGCCAGAGGAAACCAAACCTTCCGCCGAGCCTGCCAAGCCGGAGGAAGGGAAACCTGCGACCGAACCCGCGAAGACCGCTGCTAAGCCTGCGGCCAAGACGCCTACTAAATCGAAGACCTCAACCAAATCAAAAACGCCCACGAAGTCGAAGACACCGACGAAATCGAAGTCCTCGTCGTCGCGTTCGCGTTCATCGCGGAAGTGAGTTGGGTTCCTGCGCGAGCAGTTTTTCGAGGGCGCGCCAGGCGAGCATGGCGCATTTGACGCGCTGGGGGAACTGGCGGACGCCGGCGAAGGCGGCGAGTTCGCCGAGGGTGGCGAGGTCGGGTTCCGAGGTGCCTGTGAGGATGTCCTGGAAGGCGGCGATGCGGGCGCGGGCATCGCCGCGGCTGAGGCCCTTGCATTGTGAAGTCATGACCGAGGCGGCGGCCTGACTGATGGCGCATCCTTGGCCTGCGAAGTGGATCTGCCGGAGGCGGTCGGCTTCGTCGAATTCGGCCCAGACCTCGATTTCGTCGCCGCAGGAAGGATTGATGCCGGTGGTGTGAATGGCTGGCGGGACGGGCAGGGGGCCGTGATTCCGCGGGCGGCGGGAATGATCGAGAATGACCTGTTGGTACAGTTCGTCGAGAGGGTTCATGAGAAGAAGCGGGCGGCGTCGCTGAGGATGGCGGCAGCGCGTTCGATTTCGCCGGGGGTATTATAGAAGTAAAGGCTGGCGCGCACGGTTCCCGGCAGTCCGAGTTTGCGCATGAGCGGCTGGGTGCAGTGATGACCGCCGCGCAGACACAGTCCCCGGGTGGAAGCATACGTCACAATGTCGTGAGGATGCGCCTGCTTCATCGTAAACGAAACCAGTGCCCCGCGGGGACCGTCCGGCCCGATGATTTCAAGTCCGGGAATGACCGCAAGGGCGTCGCGCAGGGCCGCCGTGAGCGATTCATCCCGCTCCGCGATGGCCGACAATCCAATGCCATCGAGATAACGGCAGGCTGCCCCGAGACCGATCGCCGGAGCAATGGCGGGCGTGCCTGCTTCAAAGCGCGCCGGAGCTTCCCGGTAGGTACTTCGTTCGTAGTGGACCGATTCGATCATTTCCCCGCCTCCCATCCACGGTGGCATCGAGTCGAGCACTTCCCGCCGTCCGTACAGCACGCCAATCCCCGTCGGTCCGCACATTTTATGACCAGAGAAGGCAAAGAAATCGCAGCCGAGCGACCCCACATCCACGGGAATGTGTCCGGCGCTCTGGGCTCCGTCCACAAGCGTCGTGATCCCCATGGCGCGGGCGCGGGCACACCATGCGGCGGCCGGATTGATCGTCCCGGTACTGTTGGAAATGTGGGGGAAGGCAAAGAGGCTGACGCCGGGAACGAGCAAGCGGTCGAGTGCCCCCGCATCAATCGTTCCGCAGCGGCCCAGCACGGGGACAAATTCCAGTTTCGCTCCCGTCTCGGCGGCGATGAGCTGCCACGGCACGAGGTTGCTGTGGTGTTCGAGTTCCGTGAGGAGGATGCGCTGACCCGGCCGCAGGTTCCGCCGTCCCCACGTCTGGGCCACAAGGTTGATGGCTCCGGTCGTCCCCGCCGTGAAGACGATTTCCCCGGCCTCGCGCGCCCCGAGGAAGGCTGCCACGGTCGCCCGCGCTCCCTCGTAGGCATCGGTGGCCCGCGCACTCAACCCATACATCCCGCGGTGCACATTGGCATTGTCCTCCCGGTAATGCCGATCGAGCGCCGTCAGGACCGCCTCGGGCTTCTGCGAACTTGCCGCACTGTCGAAATAAAGCACCTCCGGCGTCTCTCCGGCCCCTCGCACCAGCAGCGGGAAATCACGCCGCACCGCTTCCCAGTCGGGACCAGAGGCAATCACAGGGCTGGCAGCAGGAGTGTTCACGTTCCTTCCTCCATCGGGGATGTCGGTCCGATGACAAGCTGAGGTTTCCAAGAGCGGCGACCATGCACCCACGGTGTCTTTTCACGAAAAATTTTTCTGGGCAAACCAGCCGTCGTTCCCTAAAAACATCAGTCAGGAAGATATTTCTCCCGTCCCCCCGCTCGGCTGCCGAGTTGCTGCCGGGTGCCTCTAACCCCCCAAAACATTGCGATGAGATACCAAGCAACCACCCTCCTGCTGGCGCTGGCCTCCCTGCCGGCATTCGCCCAAGTCCCCATTTCCGGAACCACGGTCTACACGCAGGACTTCAATACCCTGCCAAATGATGTGAATGGCGCGATCGTCTTCTGGGATGATAACGTCACTGTTCCCGGCTGGTACATCCACCGTTCCAATGCCGCCATCCGGCTTCTCGGTGCCGGTGGCGAATACTACTGCGTCGACGGATCGACCGCCCCGAATGCCAACCCGCCGGCCCACGGTCACTACAGCGCCGGCAGCGATGCCAACCGCGGACTGGCCGCCAGCGCCACCACAGCCCTGGGCGAAATCTCCTCCATCGTCATCTTCTCAAATACTTCCCCAGGAGCCGTCCGACTCAAGGATCTCGGCTACACCGGCAAAATCTACCGCACCAACCAAGCCGTCACCAACCTTGAAACGACGACGGTCACATACCGCATCGGCGCTTCCGCCGCCGATCTGGTGACTGAACTGGATAACACCGTCCAAGGAGCCAATATCGGCGCTGGCTTCACGGCCTTCAATGCGCCGGCCCTGAACTTCACCTACAATTCCACCCTCGACGGCGCGGATCTCCAGGTGCTGCCCCCGCGCGAATTCGTACAGGCTCCAGCGGCTCCCCTCAGCCAGATCATCCTCTTGCCAGGTCAGGCCATCGCCATCCGCTGGGGCAACATCAACGACGGTGGGCGCGATGCCATCATCGGCATCGATGACGTCCGTGCTTCCTTCGAAGCCATTCCCTGCGCCATCGACGCCACCGTCTCGAATTTCACCCGCGACCTCAAGGGGACGCCAGCGGATGCCTCCGACGATACCTACGGGTTTGATCTGAACGTCGTGGGCCTTGGTGCCAGCCCAACCGGATGGCAGATCAGCGATCCTGCGGGCTATACCTCCACAGGCAACTACGGAACCACAAGGACCTATACCGGTCTTCCCATCCCGCAGACTCCTCTCACCCTCACCATCACCGACCGCGGCAATGCGACGTGCACCGACACCGTGACCGTGCAGGCTCCCGTGCTCGAACGCTATGTCACCGCCACCAGCAGTCAGGGCCTCACCTTCACCGACCCGGCGGTCGGCGCGCAAGCCTACGCCCGCGGCGAGGCGGGCGACATCGGATTCGCCGGTGGCAACGGAGCTTCCCTCGTGCGCCTGCAGCCCGACCCCAACAATACGGCGAAGTACTTCGGCATCAATAACTCGAGACCGACCGTGACCACCGATGCGGTGAACATCACGCTCATCGATTCGCTCCGCGTTTCCGTTGGCCTCGCTTCCTACACAACTTCCGGGACTGCCTTGGAGGCCGATGACACGCTCACGGTGACGGTGGAGACGACGGACGACCCGGTCAATGGCTTCTGGAGCCCGGCTGCCACCATCGTCGACGGATTTGTGACCGATGGTGTAGCCCTCTTCGACGCCATCAAGGTGGCGACTCCCGGGATCAACTACCCCGCCGCACAGCCGTACCCGGCGGCTGACTTCCCATTCACGAAGTTCAATTCCCAGGTCATTCCCCGGGGAACCGCGACGCATGCCCGCCTCGTCATTTCCGGGGGCAATAACTCGGGCTCGGAATTCACGCTCATCGACAACATCCTGTTCGAGCGGGCCGCCTGCCTCATTACCGCCACATCGGAAATCATCCGCGACAACAAGGGCGATGATAACCCAGCCAATGACCAGTTCAGTGCGCTCGTCACGGTCAACGCCGAAGCCAATGGGGCCAGCACGGGATGGATCAGCGATGCCGTTCCGGCCGCCGGACTCTATGGCAATGCCGTGACTTTCGGCCCGTATCCCGTGACCGGTGGACCGAAAACCATCACCCTGACGGATAACCTCAATGCTTCCTGCAAGGCGGCCATCACACTGACTCCGCCGCCCACCGTGCTCATTGCGGAACCGGTCGCGGATCTCGTCCGCAATGTTGGCACAGATGCCACCACCGCCGCCGATGACCGCTGGGAATTCACCGCCATCGTCAATGCGACAAATGGCAGTACCTCATGGGAAGCCCGGGCGGGCAGCGTTACCGGTCCCGTCATTGGTTCAGGTTCCTACGGCGCCGCCGTTCCCCTCAGTCTCCCGACCGACCTCAATCAGGTAGTCTTCACAGACAAGGCCGATCCGACCGCGACCACGACCCTGACCCTTGATCTGCTTGGCCGCGATGCGGCCGTGGGGGTCAGCGACATCAATGGCCGGAAGTCGGTGCTCTACATCGCGCCGCAACCGGCTGCGTACTGGCGTCAGACGGGCAGCGCTCTGCCCGCAGGGGCTCCTGCCGCAGCGCTTGGCCTCTACAGTTCGGTCCTGAATTCCGGTGACTCCACGATTGTCACCTTTGATACGGAATCGATCGATCTTTCCGGAAGCACGGGCCCGACCCAATTCAGCGCGACACTGTTCGCCTTTGATAACAGCGCGGGATCGAACTTCGAGGGCAACGACACCTTCGGTCTGGCCTTGGAACTGACCCTTGAAGGAAATCCGGTGCCGGTGACGGTTCAGTTGGTGCCTCTCCTTCCTGGCGTCGACGTGAGCCCGGCGAACGGAGTCATCAACGGCTACACCTACGTTGACCTCGCCGACTACAATGCAAACCGTGCGCAGGACGAGTTCAACCGCGACGGCGTCGCCGGAGAAGCAGCGCTCAACAGCAACTTCAGCTTCACCTACTCGATTCCGAAGCAGTTCGACGATGCCGGGGTTCTCCGGAATGTGATTGCAGCGCGCGCGATTGTCAGTGCGGTCAACAATTCGGGTTCGGAGTTCTACTACCTGAAGGATGTGAACTTCTCGAGCGGTGGTGGTGCCGTCGACAGCGATGGCGACGGTCTCGTCGACGCATGGGAACTCCAGTACTTCGGCAACCTGAGCCAGAATGGCTCCGGCGATCCGGACGGCGATGGCCAGAGCAATGCCGCCGAGCAGTTCGCTGGCACAGCCCCGAACAACGGAACCTCGGTGCTCGCAGTCACCAGCGTGACCCGCACCGGCACCAACTACTCGGTCACCTTCAATGCCGTCCCCGGGAAGAAGTATGCCGCCGAATACGCCACAGAACTCAATGGCCAGTGGATCGCCATACCGGGAACCCTGACGGCCACCGGCGCATCGGAGACCATCAACGGCGCCCTGCCCACCCCGGCTCCAGACCGCATCTTCATCCGGATCCGTGCCGTTCCCTGATCGGACCAGCTGATCGCAGCTGATCCGACCTCCCCCCCAGGAAAAAGAAAGCCGGGGCGTTCCGCAAGGGACGCCCCGGTTCGCTTTTCTGCCTCAGGCGGCAATTCGGCCCATGCCATCCGGGGGACGCCCGAAGAAAAGTCCCTGAGAACGCGGCCGATGAATTTCACACGGATGAATGCACGGCTCTGTCCATTGGCCAGGCCTTTGGAATCAGCATTTGGAGCGGAAGGGGACCGCGGCGTTGCCTGTTCACGGAGGCGCGGTGAGTACGCGCATCGACCAGAGGACAGACCTTCTGACGGGCAGGCAGGTTGTGGTCCGGAGGAACGCAGAAGGACAGACCTTCTGGAACGGAGTCGGAGGGGGGCGCGTCGGCTTTTGGGCTGAGGTCCGAAATGGTCTGTCCATTTATGGCGGCACCTGTTGGCTGCGGGTGGGGCCTTTTGACAGAAGGACAGACCTTTTCGCCTCGGCGAAAACCCAGGAGGAAAACGACGAATCGCACAAAGGGACAGACCTTTTGGGGATCGTCGCGCCTTTCGTCAAGAACCCAGGACGAAAACGACGAATTACCCAAAGGGTTCCTAAATGGTCTGTCCATTTATCGTGGCATGTCCATTTATCGCGGCACCTGCTGGCTGCGTGGGGCATTTTGACAGAAGGACAGACCTTTTCGCCTCGGCGAAAACCCAGGAGGAAAACGACGAATCGTACAAAGAGACAGGCCATTTGGGGATCGTCGCGCCTTTCGTCAAGAACCTGAGATGAAAACGACGGATTGCACAGAAGGACAGACCTTCTGGAACGGAGTCGGGGGGCGCGTCGGCTTTTGGGCTGGGGTCCGAAATGGTCTGTCCATTTATCGTGAGGTCCGAAATGGTCTGTCCATTTATCGCGGCACCTGCTGGCTGCGTGGGGGGCATTTTGACAGAAGGACAGACCTTTTCGCCTCGGCGAAAACCCAGGAGGAAAACGACGAATCGCACAAAGGGACAGGCCATTTGGGGATCGTCGCGCCTTTCGTCAAGAACCTGAGATGAAAACGACGGATTGCACAGAAGGACAGACCTTCTGGAACGGAGTCGGCGGGGGGCGCGTCGGCTTTTGGGCTGGGGTCCGAAATGGTCTGTCCATTTATCGCGGCACCTGCTGGCTGCGTGGGGGGCATTTTGACAGAAGGACAGACCTTTTCGCCTCGGCGAGAACCCAGGAGGAAAACGACGAATCGTACAAAGAGACAGGCCATTTGGGGATCGTCGCGTCTTTCGTCAAGAACCCAGGACGAAAACGACGGATTGCACAGAAGGACAGACCTTCTGGAACGGAGTCGGCGGGGGGCGCGTCGGCTTTTGGGCTGGGGTCCGAAATGGTCTGTCCATTTATCGCGGTCTGTCCATTTATCGCGGTACCTGCTGGCTGCGGGTGGGGCATTTTGACAGAAGGACAGACCTTTTCGCCTCGGCGAAAACCCAGGACGAAAACGACGAATCACGCAAAAGGACAGGCCTTTTGGGGAGCCTGCAGCGGTCGTGGGTCTGATGGGTTGGTGGGGTGTGCGGATCGTTCCGCTGGGGAAATGCATCCGACCGGTCATTGCCGCGGCGTTGCCTGCTCACGGGGGCGCGGTGGTTACGGGATCAGAAGTGGAAGTCTGGGAAGCCGCGGGCGGCGAGGGCGGCATTGAGTTCTGCGGCGGCCTTGGAGCCGGTGCGGATGAGTTCTGGGGAAGGATGAGGGGAATCGGCGAGTTGGGCCCATGCTGACTGGAGGTTTTTCCATGGATTGGCGATGTCAGCGGGGAGCAGGCTGACCGAGAGTTTGCGCATGCGGGCTGCGAGTTCGGCGAGGTGCTGGCGGTGGGCGGATTCGGTGGCTGGGCGTGGGGATGCCTGGTGCCATGCGAGTTCGGCGCGGAGAGCTTCGGTGAACTGGAGGATGGCGATGCGTTCGCGGTAGGAATTATCGACTCTGGCGGCCTTGGCGCGGTCTTTTTCGGCTTTGGCGGCGGCGCGCTGGCGGTTCCGCTGGACGCGGTAGATGGCGACGCTGCCGAGACTGGCGGCGGCGACGAGGGCGGTGGCGATCCATGCTTTCTTGGAGATGGTGGGCCACCTCATGAGAGGATGGGTTTGATGATGGAGCCGGCGACATCGGTGAGGCGGAAGTCGCGTCCCTGGAAAGGGAAAGTGAAGCGGAGGTGATCGATGCCAGTGAGGTGGAGGAGCGTGGCGTGGAGGTCGTTGACGGTGACCCGTCCATCGGCTGGTTCGAAGCCGAGTTCATCGGTTTTGCCGAAGGACATTCCGGGTTTGACGCCGGCTCCGGCGAGCCAGCAGGTGAAGGCATCGCGGTGGTGTTCGCGTCCGAATCGTGTGAGGGCCTTGATGCCGCCCTGGCTGTAGGGCGTGCGTCCGAATTCTGTCAGGAAGACGACGAGGGTATCGCTGAGGAGACCGCGGTCGTGGAGGTCGTCGAGGAGAGCGGCGATGGGTTGATCGACTTCTGCGGCTGATGCGGAGAAGCCTTTTTCGAGGTCGCCGTGCTGGTCCCAGCCTGGGTGGTAGAGTTGGACGAAGCGGACACCTTTTTCCGAGAGGCGGCGTGCGAGGATGCAATTGGCTGCGAACGATCCGGGGCGGGCGGCGTCTGGTCCGTAGCGGGCGAGGGTTTCGGGTTTTTCCGATGAGAGGTCGGTTACTTCCGGGACGGCCGACTGCATGCGGAAGGCCATTTCGTGCTGGGCGAGTCTGGCGAGGATGGCAGGGTCGCCGCGGAGATTTGATTCTTCGTTCTGGAGGGTTGTGAGGGCGTCGAGCGAGCGGCGCTGGAGGGAATCGGGGAGGCCCTTTGGGTTGCGGAGGAAGAGGACGGCTTCGCGGCTGGCGCGGAAGGGAGTTCCCTGGTGCTGGGAGGGGAGGAAGGCGCAGTCCCAGAGCCGGGACGAGAGGGGTTGGTCGACGGGTTTCTGGGTGACCATGACCACGAAGGCCGGCAGGCTTTCATTTTCCGAGCCGAGGCCGTAGCTGAGCCACGAGCCCATGACGGGGCGGCCAGGGAGTTGGCTGCCGCTGTTCATGAAGATGATGGCGGGGTCGTGATTGACGGCGTCCGAGACCATGCCCTTGAGGAAGCAGATGCGGTCGACCTGTCTGGCTAGGTGGGGGAAGCGGTCGCTGACCCATGCGCCGGATTGTCCGTGCTGCTGGAAAGGGAAGGCTGAGGGTTGGAGGGGGAAGGCCGCCTGGAGGCGGGACATGCCGACGGGAGCCCGCTTCCTGAAGATGGCATCGGGGACGGGCTGGTGTTCGCGTTTCTGGAGTTCTGGTTTGCAGTCGAATGACTCGAGTTGGGAGAATCCGCCTGACATGAAGAGGCAGATCACGCGTTTGGCCTTTGGGGCGAAGTGGGGCAGGGAGGGAAGTCCGCCGAAACGCAGCGGGCTTTCCTGGCCTACTGAGGCGAGCGAAGCGAGGGCGAGGCTGCCGAGACCGCCGCCGGCGTGCCAGAGCCATGCGCGTCGGCTGAGAAATTCCTGGGGATTCATGCGTGTGGGTTGTTCAGTAGGAACAGAGGAAGGTATCCGCATTGAAGAGGGCGCGGATGGTCACGGTTCCGGCAGCCGTCAGGGTCTGGTCGATGTCGCGGTGAACCGGGGCGGAACCTGTGGCAGCGACGAGTTGGCTGGCGTCGTCCGGATGTTTCTGGTAATGGGCTAGGGAATCGCGGAAGAGAGCGGCCACAGTGTGGAGTTGGCTGGGGGACGGTGGGTTGGCGGCGAGGTGGGCCCATGCCGAGCGGGCGAACGATTCCGGGGTTTCCGGGGAGGATGCGTTTGCCTTGAGGGGATCGAGGATGCGTTCGGCGAGGACGCGGGCGGCTTCGAGGATGCCGAGGTCGTTCTGGAAGGCGAGCGACTGGAGCGGGGTGAGGGTGGAATCGCGGCGGACGCGGCAGAATTCGCGGGTGGGGGCGTCGAAGACTGAGAGGAGTGGGGGTGGGCAGGTGCGGCGCCAGAATGAGTAGAGGCTGCGGCGGTGGAGTCCTCGACCGGAGTCCGGGGTGTAGCTGTGCTGGGTGCCGCTGTCTTCCCAGAGGCCTGGGGGTTGCCATGGTTTGACGCTGGGACCGCCGATGTCGCGCACGAGGAGTCCGGATGCGGCGAGGGTGGCGTCGCGCAGTTGTTCTGCGCTCAGGCGGAAGCGTGGGCCGCGGGCGAGCCATGCATTGTCCGGGTCTTTGGCGAGGGTGGCGGCATTGACGTCCGAGGAACGGGCGAACGTCTTCGAGAGCACGATGGCGCGGAGGAGAGACTTCACATTCCAGCCGGATTCGATGAAGTGGACGGCGAGCCAGTCGAGGAGGGCGGGGTTGGCGGGGGCGCGGCCCTGGAGTCCGAAGTCTTCCGGGGTGGGCACGAGCCCTTGGCCGAAGCAGGTCATCCAGAGCCGGTTGACGGCGACGCGGGCGGTCAGTGGGTGGCTGGGGTGAGTGAGCCACTGGGCGAGGCCGAGGCGGTTCGCTGGGGCACCGTCCGGCATGGGCAGCAGGACATCCGGCACGCCCGGGTCAACGGTTTCGCCGGGCTGGCGGAAATCGCCGCGGGCGAGGATGGGGGTGGCGCGGCGGGGGCCTTGCTGTTCCTGCATCACCATGATTTCGGTGAGGGGAATGGTGAACTCGTTTTCGGCGGCGCGGGCATCGCGGAGCCGGTCCATGGCGCGGCGGCCTTCCGGGTCGATTTCGCGGAGGTACCAATCGAACCATTCCTGATCCGGCGGTGTTTTTCCTGCGAGGAAGGCCATTTCCGCAGGGCTGAGCTGAAGGGCGTAGAAGCGGAGTTCGTCGATGGCCCCCGAGCGCATGCTGGCGTCGAGCGTGCGGGCTCCGATGGTGAGGGTGACTTTTTCACCGTACTCGGCATCCGCGACGCGTTTGGTATCGAGGTCGCCCCATTCCGGGAGGTAGTCTATGTCGCGGATGAGGTGGTCGCGGATGGTGGTGGTTTCCTGTGGCTGGCCATCGATGAAGAGTCGCATCCCGGCGGCGCGGCTGGATCCATCGTAGGTGAAGCCGACGTGTTTCCAGTCTGAGAGATCTGGTTTGGATTTCAGCTGGATGCGGAGGGCATTGCCTGGGTAGAAGTGGCCGAGGGTGGCGGTGAGGTAACCGTTTTCGAAGGTGATTTCGTATCCGCGGTTGGCGGAGTCGATGCCTGCGCGGCTGCGGTGGATGATGACGCCGTGATCCGGGGTTTCCGGGAGTTTGAGCCAGAAGGAGAAGCTGAAGGGTTGCCAGCGGTGAGCGGTGCCGGTGGAGGGGATGGAGACTTTTTTGGGGAAGGCGGCGCAGCCGCCGAATTTCCCATCGCGGTTCAGGCCGCCGCCCATGATGGTATCAGTGACGATGGTGCGGTCGTTATCGGCGACGAGGAAGCGATCCTTTGGTTCGATGAGGTCGAAGCTGAGGTAGGCGGTGGGTTTGCGCAGGAAGTGGGTGCGGCGGGCCTTGACGGCGGAGGAGACGGCTTCGAGCCAGAGTCCTTCGCCGCAGCCTGGGGGTGCGTTGTTGTGGAGCCATGTTTCGAAGCGCTGGCGGGCACCCTGGGAAATGCTGGTGAGGGCTGCTTCGGCTTTGGCGATTTCCGCCTTCAGGGTGGCATGTTTTTCAGCTTGGCCGTCGTGGAAGACGAAGCGGGTGGGAGCGGGGATGCCATTGGCGTAGCGGGCGAAGAGGCCGAGTTCGTCGATATTATTCAGGTAGGCAGCCATGCGGTAGAAATCGCGCATGGTGAAGGGGTCGTACTTGTGGTCGTGGCAGCGGGCGCATTCCAGGGTGAGGCCGAGGAAGGCCGACGTGGTGGTGCGGACGCGGTCGAAGACCTGGTCCCAGCGGAACTCCTCGGGGTCGCTTCCGGATTCGTTCGACTGCACGGGGAGTCGCTGAAAGGCCGTGGCGACGTGTTGATCCTGGGTGGGATTGGGAAGCAGGTCGCCGGCGGTCTGCCAGACGATGAACTGGTCGTAGGGAAGATTCTGCTGGAAGGCGCGGATGACCCAGTCGCGCCATGGCCAGACGGACGAATCGGAGTCTTCGTGGCGGCCATAAGTGTCGGCGTAGCGGGCGGCGTCGAGCCAGTCGGTGGCCATGCGTTCGCCGAAGTGAGGGGAAGCGAGCAGGCGGTCGACTGTGGCGGCGCGGGCTTCTGGCGAGGGATTGGCTGCGAAGGCGTCGCTTTCCTCGGGGGATGGCGGAAGGCCGGTGAGGGCGAACGAGACGCGGCGGAGCCATTCGCGTGGGGTGGCTTCCGGTGCGAGGGAAAGCTGACGGGCGGCCGCGGCGGTGCGGATGAGGGCATCGATCGGGTGTTCGCCTTGTTGTGGGGAAACGGCAGGTTTCCGGGGAGGGACGAAGGCCCAGTGTTTTTCGTAGGTGGCGCCTTCGGAAATCCAGCGTTCGAGGAGGCTGATTTCGTCCGTGGTGAGGGCGGCGTGTTTTTCCGGCGGGGGCATGACCTCTTCCGGGTCGGTGCTGCGGGCCCGCTGGATGATGCCGCTGGCGGCCGGGTCGCCTGGGACGATGGCTTTGAGTGTCAGGGCGGAAGAGCGGTCATCGAGCCGGAGGTCCGCCTTGCGTTTGGCGGCGTCCATGCCGTGGCAGGCGAAGCATTTCCCTGACAGAAGCGGGCGTACTTCGAAATTGTAGGAGACTGGGGCGGCGCAGAGAGGCGTTGCGGCCAGCAGCCCAAGGATGGGGAATAAGCGGATGGCAGACATGGGGTGTGGGCTTCAGCGGAACCGGAGAGGCGCGTTGGTTAGCATTGCCGGGGCCCTGAACTAATTAAGCATCCGTCATATTCAGGGATCGGGGGGCAATTTCCCGGTCCATTGCCAGACGTGGCGGGTTTGGGCGTGATCGAGGCCGTGGAGGGTGGCGATGGGGCGGAAGAGGTCGGGGTTGTCGACGAGGTTCATGGCGTCGGGGAGCTGGGCACGGGCGCGTTTGGCGTCTCCGAGATGGATGAAGAAGGGGACCTTGCGGAGGGCGGCGCGCTGCATGAGGCTGCGGAGGTCGTCGGGGGATTTGGCTGTGACGATATGGGGGTCGTAGGCGCGGCGTGGCTGGACGAGGGCGGCGGTGAGGGCTTCCTTGCCGGAATCGGGGTGGTATGGATTGAGGGTGGTGCGGGTGAGTCTGGTGGCGGCGAGGTTTGGTTCGACTTCGTGGCTGCGGAGTGTTTGGGAGGCCGGTTGGGCGGCGAGGGTACCTGCGGCGGTGAGGGCGAGGGTCGTGAAGGGTCTGGTGATTGCTGGGAAAAGGCAGGCAAGGTGGTGGGCACCGGCGGCAGCGATCATGGCGAAGGCTTCGAGGGACGGCATGGGGTACCAGTGCATGATGAGCGAGCCGCGCAGAGATGCGTGAGCGAAGAGCAGCGGCAGGGGCAGGAGCAGGACTGCGAGGAAGCCGCGTGGGCCACGCTGTTTCCAGCCCATCAGTCCGGCGGCGAAGAGGACGAGGGGCAGGGCGAAGGCGAGCACGAGCCATGCGGGGCGGGTGGCTGCGTCTGCGAAGCGGCCCGGGCAGAGAGGGTTATCGGGGTCTGCGGAATGCCATGGTTCGCCTGTGAGCAGGACTGTGAGGGCGTCGGCCATCATGCGGTGGCGGTATTCCGGGCCTGCTTCGCCGCGGCCTTCCTTGACCCATGCCACCACCTGAAGCAGGCCAGGCAGGACGAAAGGAAGGAAGAGGGCGGCGGCGAGCAGACTGGAGGCGATCCATGGGATCACGAAGCGGATGCGTTCCGAACCGCGGGCTTGCCATGCCGCGGCTGCGAGGGGGACATTGAGGGCAGCGAGCCAGTAGATGTTATTGAACCATGACCATGCGAGCAGAGCTTCGGTAAACGCGAGGGCCAGCCACCAGCGCCAGCGCCGGGTCGCGAGAACTTCCAGCAGGCAGAGCACCGCCAGCGGCCAGAGCAGCAGCAGAAAACCATAGCTGCGTGCCTCCGTCGAGTAGCGCACGTACCATGGATGCAGAACCATGAAGAGCGGAGCCGCGAGGGCCGGCAGAGATCCAAAGCCAAGCCGTCGCATGAGATACCAGACCGCGGGAACCGCGAGGATGGCCGCCACGAACGCCGGTAGCCGCAGACGCCATGGTGTGAAAAAGGTCGCATGCGGCTCATCCCGCTGCTTGGGCCCCCCGTGGCAGAGCTTGGCCAGCAATGAATAGAAGCCGTGATTGTTCGGCGAGCGGTAGTCCCACAGGCATTCCTGGAGCGTGACTGGATTCCAGCGGAGTCTGGGAACGGTGGATTCGTCTGCAGTGTCGCGCGGGGAGAATTCACCCACCATGAAGTGGCGCAGACTGAATTCTTCATCGAGCCAGAGGCTTTGGGTGAGGCGGGGCCCATTGGCGAGCGATGGGACGATCATCAGCCCGGCCAGCGTGGCCAATTCCCACCGAGAGACCCTGATTCTGCGGTTGGCTGCCGTGGTTGCCGATGCCGTGGCCCCGGCAAGACGGCGTGCGGTGAGAGCACCGGTTGCGAGCAGGGCAGCTCCGATGCCGAAGGCAGCCACGAGCGGCTTGCGGCTGACTTCCACCCATGGCTCCGCGGGGTTGCCCGTTTTCTTCTTTCCGTAGAATCCATCGCGGCCTGCCGCTACGCCGAGTGCCGCCCATGAGATGGCCAGAATGGCGAGGGCCATGCGCACACGGGCGGGCCCATCGATACAAAATCTTCGGGATACCAAAGACATAGAAAAATCCGGGATAATCCTGTAGCCTGCCGGGGCACAAACATCCGGACGCACATGAATTGGAAATCATGTGGGTGATTGCTCGGCCTGGGAGTGGCAGAAGGGACCGAAGGGACGAAAGGGACGAAAGGGACGAAAGGGACGAAAGGGACCAAAAGGACCGAAGGGACCAAAGGGACCAAAGGGCAGGCCTTTGGTGGGGGGGGTGCGTTTCAGCGTTTGGCTTTGGCGAGGAGGGCGGGGAGGTCGCCGTAGCGGAGGATGCCGGGGACGAGTTTGGGGGAGCGGATGTCTTTGATGTCTGCGAACCGGAAAGAGGTCTCTGCGAAGGTGGCGGAGGCGACAGCGGACGTTGGGACGAGGGCGAGGGCGAGGGCGGTTTCCGGGACGAAGTCGGTGGCGGCGTGGACTTCGATGCGGGATGGTTTGCGTTCGTGCCTGGAGATGAAGGCGAGGGTGGTGAGGATGTCGTGGGCGCGGCGTTTGAGGACGCTGTGGTTATAGCCGTGGGTGTAGCCGGCGAAGTCGCGGTCGCCTTCGACATGGCGTGCGGTGGCTGGGGTGCCTGGGGCGGGTTCTGTGAAGAGGGTAGGGAAGCAGATGGCGGTGCCGGATTGGGCGGTGCTGGCGGCGGCGGCGGGGTCTGGTGATTGGAGGAGGACCTTGACGGTGCCATTCCATGCGGTGGGGTAGAGGAAGGTGGCGGCGACTGCTTCTCTGTGGGAGGAATTGACGATGTGGCCCTTCATTTCGAGGTAGCCATTCTGCTGCGAGCGTTCGCCTTGTTCCCATGTGGTTTGTCCGGCCTGGGCCCAGGAACGGCCGACGATGGTGGGGAGGGCGTCGGTGACGAGCTGGGGATTGGCGGTGATCTGGCGGGAGGTATCCTTGTGCCAGTGCTGGAGGATCTGGCGTTCGAGGGAGGCGTCGTCGGGTTTCGGGCTGGGATGGTTGCTGGTCCAGACGGTGAGGTCGTTCTGGGAGAGGTATTGGATGGGGGCCTCGGTTTCCGGGGCGGGCCTTGGTGTCTGGAGGTGAGTGGCGAACCAGCGGTACATGGCCATGCGGCTGGGGAGGTTGTAATTGTGGCCGAACTCCGTGCGGTCGTGCAGCATGACGTGATCTGGTTTGCCGAGGAGTGAGTAGAGTTGCTGGAGTTGGGGGAAGCCCTTGGTGTTCATTTCCTTGGTCCAGTCATTGGCCGAGGTCATGCCGAGGGGTTTGGGAGCGAAGAGAGCGGCGAGTTCGACATTGCCGGTGTTGATGCGGAGGAGGGAAGCGTTTTCGCATGTGCAGCCGCCCTGCATGGCGGTGGAGACCATGACGCAGGGGAAGAGGGCGGCGGGTCTGGGGTCGATGGCGCCGAGGATGAAGGTCTGGGTGCCGCCGCCGCTGGCTCCGGTGACGCCGATGCGTGCGGGATCGACCTCCGGGAGTGAGGCGAGGAAGTCGAGGGCGCGGATGCTGTTCCATGTCTGGAGGCCCATGATGCTGTGGAGGTGGCCTTCCGCCTGGGGGCTGAAGAAGCCCCAGTTTTCGGGATCGTTCATGGCGGGCCGCTGGGTTTTGAAGCGGTGGGCGAGTTCGTAGCTCAGCTGGATGCTGTCGGCGTAGCCGATCATGTCGTAGAAGAAGACCGTGCAGCCCATGCGTGCGAGGGTGATGCAGCGGGCCTGGAGGGGGCTACGGGCATTGTCGTGGGTGCTTTCGGCACCGGATTTGATGCTGGTGGCGATGTCGTTTTCCGGTTCGCTGAGGAAGCGGCCGTTATTCCAGTGGCCGTGGGGGCAGAGGACGGCCGGATTTCTGCTGGCGGAAGGGGTGGTGGGGCGGAAGAGGCTGCCGGTGACGAAGAAGCCCGGGAACGATTCGAAGCGGACGCGTTCCACGGTGAAGCCGTCGCCGGTGATGCGGCCGTCGATGCTTGGGTTGAGCGGGGTTTTTTCCGGGAGCGGGTGGAGGCCGAGGGCGATCTGGGTCTGGAGCTGGAGGGCGGCGCGGCTGGTCTGCCATGTTTCCGTTGAGGTTGGTGGCGAGAATGGGAAGTAGCCATTGAGGTCCTTGAGGGGGCCGGTGCGGACGTCGGCGGGGGCGGCCTGAAGAGAAGCCGAGGCGAGGGCGAGGGCGGCGAGGGCGGCGGGAGCGGATTTCATGGGATGAATCGGGTTGGCGTCGGTTCCGTGGCAGGTTATGGGAACGGTATGCAGTCGACATGGATGCGGGCAATCATTATCGGGTGCGCACTTCCGGGTCTCTGGGGGTGTGATCGTTCCGGGACCGCCGGGGCGCGTGCGGTGCCCGCAAAGGCTGTGGTGTCCGAGCCAGTGGAGGAGCCGGAGGTTTCTGCGGCGGCCGAGGCATCGGGAGTGGTGGGTGGGCTGCGGTTCCCGGAGCTCCGGGTGGTGCGGACCGCGGGGCACGGGGACACGGAAGTGGCGGTTTCATTTCCATTTGAAGTGGTGGGGGATCGGGCTGTGAAGATCACGGATATCCGGACCTATTGTTCCTGTCTGAGTGTGGGGACGAAGGATGGGAGGAAGGAATTCGGTCCTGGGGAGCGTGGGAGTATTGAAGCTGTGTTTGAGCTGGGGGCCTTTGAGGGTGAGGTGGAGAAATCGCTTGGGGTCACCACGGATCTGGGCGGGGGAGCCGAGACCGAGTTGAAGGTGGCCGTGACAATTCCTGTGCTTTACGAGGTAGAGCCGGCGAATGTGGCGTGGGTGGTGGGGGGCGAGCCTGTTGGGAAGACGATCCGGCTGCGGATGCGTGGGGATCAGCCGATCCGGGTGGTCAATGCGGTTTCGTCGCGGGAGAACATGGTGGTGGAAGCGAAGGAGATTGAGGCTGGGCGTGAGTATCTGCTGACACTGACGCCGAAGACGACGGCGGAGCCGATGCTGGGGATGCTGCGGGTGGAGACTGATGCGCCGTGGGAGCGGTACCGGAAGAAGCTGTTGTTTTTCAACGTGGCGAAGCCGTCGGCGGCGGTGCCGGGAGGGGGCGGAAAATGATGCGGACGGTGCTTTGGCAGGCCCTTGTGCTGCTTGGGCTGGCTGGCGTGGGCGGGTGGCTCACGTGGAAGTTTCATCCGGAGCCACCGGCCTTGTATCTGAGTGCTGAAGCGGCTCCGGTTGATGAGATTTCGCTGGGGCGTGCTTTGGAAATGGAGAAATCGCGCGGGGTGATCTGGGTGGATGCGCGCAGTGCGGCGGCCTTTGCGAAGGGGCATGTCCCTGGGGCGTATCTCCTGAACGAGCAGGGTTGGCCGGATTTGGTTTTTGAGCTGGTGAAGGTGATGGATGCGGACGAGGCGCGGCGTCCGCTGGTGATTTACTGTGATGCGCAGAAGTGTGCGGCGAGCAAAGCCGTGCGGGACCGGCTGCGGCATGAGATTCCGATTGGGGATCGGGAAGTGCATGTGCTGCATGGGGGGTGGCCGGCGTGGCAGAGCGGGGTGGGCCGCTGAGCGGGGCGGATACGCGAGTGAGGGGCAGACTTGCGGGCTGGCAGGCGGCAGGATGGGGTCATGAAAAATGCTTTGCTGTGGTCTTTGCTGCTGATGGTGGGAACTGGATGGGGAGGGGAGCCCGATCCTGCGCCTCGTGCTACGTCCGGGGATGGGCGGGTTGAGCCTGCCTGGGACGAGCGGCTGACCGTGCGGGTGGGAATCGGGGATGGGGAGATCCGTGGGTCGAGTGAAGTGGCGATTCAGGGGGCCATTGATCTGGTGGCGCGGCGCGGGGGAGGGACGGTGGAGATTCTGCCGGGGACGTATCGGCTGAGGAATTCGGTTTTTCTGGCGTCGGGGGTGCGGCTGACTGGGCATGGGGCCGGGACTGTGCTTGTGAAGGAGCCATCGGTTTCCGCGGTCCTTGTGGAAGACAGCGACTGGTATGATCAGGAGATCACGCTGAGCGGGGCCGAGGGATTCCGGGTGGGTGATGGCATTTGTCTGCGGGCTCCGTCCGCGCGGTATGTGATCAAGCGGACGCTGGTGGCGCGGAGTGGGAATCGTTTCCGGCTGGACCGGGCGCTGCGGGACAATCTGTGGACGGGCGAGGGGAAAGCGGTGGCTGAGACCCTCTATCCATTGATCAGTGGGGAAGGGATTGAGTCATTTGTGGTGGAGAAGCTGACTCTGGATGGGAACCGGGAACGGAATGGGATGCTGGATGGGAATTATGCCGGCTGTGTGTGGCTGCAGGATTGCCGGGATGGGGTGCTGCGGGAACTCGACGCGCGGAATTATCATGGGGACGGGCTGTCGTGGCAGATTTGTCATGACATGACGGTGGAGCGCTGTGTTTCGCGCGGGCATAGCGGGCTTGGGCTGCATCCGGGCAGCGGGTCGCAGCGGAGTCGGATCGTGGGCTGCCGTCTTGAGGCGAACGATATCGGGATATTTTTCTGCTGGGGAGTGCGGGGTGGGGTGGCCGAGGGGAATGTGATCCGCGGCAACCGGCTTGGCATTTCCATGGGGCACCGGGATACTGACAACCTTGTGAAAGGGAACGAGATCAGTGGAAGCCTTGAAACTGGATTGCTGTTCCGGGCAGAGAAGGACGCCGGGGCTGCGGCGCACCGCAATGTCATTGAGGGGAATCAGTTTCTCGACAACGGGCCCGAGGGAGGGGCTGCGGTGACCGTGGCGGCCCCTGTGCAGGGGATTGTGCTGCGGGGGAATCAGTTCCGCGAGAGCCGCGGGGGAGGGCGTCAGGCTGTTAAGATTATCGACGAAGCCTCGCAGCTGGAGGCTGCGGGCAATGAATTCCATGGGATGGAATCCGGCGGAATCGTGAATCCGTGAATTAGCTGATCATGACCGGTTCTGCTTCCGGTTCTTCTGATTCCGGGGCAGGCTTGCGGCGTTGCTGGCGTGGGGCGAGTCCGAGGTCCTGGGCGATGAGATTGCTGGAGATGCGTGCGCTTTCGAAGATGACCGGGAGGCCTGAGCCGGGGTGGGTGCCGCCGCCCACGAGGTAGACGCCTTCGAGGTCTTCGAAGCGGTTGTGCGGGCGCCAGTAGAGCATCTGTCCGAAGTTGTGGGCCAGGTTGAAAGTCGCTCCGAGGTGGATCTGCTGATCCTGGGCCCAGTCGTCCGGGGTGACTGCGGTGAGGGACAGGATGCGGTCGCGTACGTTCTCGATGCCGAGAAGGTGGAGCCGGTCGAGGATGAGGTCGGTGAAGCGTTGCTTTTCGGCGGCCCAGTCGATATTTTCGTGCTGGTGGGAGACGGGGACGAGGACGTAGATGGCCGAGTGACCTTCCGGGGCGAGGGTGGAGTCGGAGACGCCCGGGTGCTGGACGTAGAACGAGGGATTTTCCGGGAGGACGTGCGAGCGTTCGATTTCGTCGAGGTTTCCTTCGTAATCGCTGCTGATGAAGATGTTGTGGTGCTGGAGGCCCGGGCAGGGACCGCGCAGACCGAGGTAGAGCATGAAGGTGGAGCAGGAGAACCGTTTCTTCTGCAGTTTCTGGTCCGACCAGCGGCGGCGCAGCTGGTTGGGGACGAGCTTTTTCATGGTGCGGGCGAAGTCACTGTTGATGACGAGGCTATCGCAGCGGTGGGTGCCGGAGGGAGTGCGCACGGCGGTGGCGCGGCGGCCATCGAAGTCGATGCCCTGTACTTCCTCATTGAGGTGGACGTGGACGCCGAGTTCCTGGGCGACGCGGGCCATGGCCTTGGAGATGGCTCCGCAGCCGCCGATGGGGTGGAAGATGCCGTATTCGTATTCGAGGTAAGAAAGGATGGTGAAGAGGCTGGGGCAGCGGAACGGCGACATGCCGAGGTACTTCGTCTGGAAGCTGAAGGCGAGCCGGGTTCGTTCGTCCTTGAAGTAGCGGCGGAGGTCGCCGTCGACCGAAGTGGCTGGGCGCAGAAGCGGCAGGCACTTGAGGAGCGCCGGGTCGAGAAAATCGCGGAAACTGAGGAACGGTTTCTCGAGGACTGGTCGGAATGAAGAGAGCTTCTCGCGGTTTTCCGAGAGGAAGCGGTCGACATTGGCGGCGTCCTCGGGAGCGTACGTGGCGATCTGGCGTTTCAGTTCCTCGACGTTCGGGGTGGCGGTGAGTTCTCCGCCGCGGCCGAAGACGAGCCGGTAATGCGGGTCGAGGCGGACCATGGGGATTTCCTCGCGGAGGTTGCGGCCGACCGACGAGAAGATTTCCTCGAGGATGCGGGGGTACATGAAGAACGTGGCACCGACGTCCCATGCGAAGCCGTCTTTTTCGTAGGTGGCGGTGCGGCCGCCGACGCGGTTATGGCGTTCGAAAACGTGGACATCGGCACCGCTGCGGGCGAGGAGGAGAGCGGTGGCAAGGCCACCGGGGCCGGCTCCGATGATATTGACGGTGCGTCGCTGGTTCGACATGGTAGAGAGGTAGCAGGAAAAGTGAAATCCGGAAGTACAATCCTGGACAAAACCGATACGGAACTTAGCTGGATGCGGTTGCCGGATTCCTGCACGGGAAGTGAAAGGCCCTGAGTGGGAGGGTTAGCAGGAGGGAGATTTTCGTTTCGGGGCGGTTATGGCAGCGTGGCTGACGGGTGTCCGGCGGGTTTGTTTATTCCGATCGCAGCGAGGTCGTGCATGACCTCCGGAAGCGTCATGGCTGGATCATGGCGAGGGCCTGATCGACTGAGGCTTGGTCGTGGACCATGGCCATGAGGGCGGTGGTGATGCCTTTGGGGGAAGGGTGCTGGATGACATTGCGGCCGTAGACGATGCCGGCGGCACCCTGCTGGAGGAGACCTTCGGTTCGTTCGAGGATTTCGCGGTCGCTGACGCGGCCGCCGCCGCGCACGAGGACGGGAATGCCCGCGGCTGTTTCGACGACTTTGTGGTAGAGGCTAACATCGTCGGTGGGGTCGGCCTTGATGATGTCGGCGCCGAGTTCGACTGCCTGGCGGACGAGGTGCATGATGGCGGTGAGGTCGCCATTGACCATGTAGCCACCGGCTTCCGTGTTCGGGCGGAAGACGAGTGGTTCGACCATCATGGGCATGCCGTAGTAATCGGCCTGTGGTTTGAGCCGGAGGATATTCTGGACGCACTGGGCGTGGACTTCCGGGGCTCCGGGGATCTGGAAGAGATTGACGCAGACGCAGGCGGCGTCGATGCGGACGGCCTGGAGCATGGTTTCCTCGATCATGAGGCTGAAGCGGCTTTCCGGGAGTTCGCGTCCGTAGATATTGGCGACGTCGGTGCGGAGGACGAGCGATGGTTTCTGGCGGCCGCGGATTTCCTGGAGGTGGCGGGCCTGGCCGAGGGTGAGCTGGATGGCATCGGGGGCTGCGTCCACGAGGGTGGCGATGACCTTGCGCATGTCTTCGATGCCCTGGAGGAAGCCTGGCTGATTGAAGAAGCCGTGGTCGACGGCGACATCGAAGCAGCGACCGGATTTGGCATTGAAGAGGCGATTGAGGCGGAACGATTTCATTGCGTGGGGCAAAAGGGTAAGGACGCGTGGTTGTGTAAACCTTGAGAAGCCGGGGTGATTATTTCACGCCCATGAGGTGTTTGAGGACATGGAGTTCGAGGGCTTCGTAATCGCGGGCGTCGCGGAGATCGCTGACGAGTTTCTGGTCGAGGGAGCGGGCTTTGTCGACGAGGTGGAGGAAGATTTCGCGGCTGTGGCGGAGGTGGTCGGTGACGGGGAGACCGCGCTGGGTGCGCATGGCTTTGACGTCGAGGCCGACGAATTCGCCACGGCGGCCGTAGCCTGCTTCTTCGAGGACGCGGACCTGATTGAAGGCGGCGCGGAGGTTGGCACCGCCGAAGTTCTTGTCCTGATCGTATTTGAGGCCGTTCTGGTCGTTGAGGTGGACGCTGGCGAGCTTATCGTGGGCGAGGGCGAAGGCCATTTCGTCGCTGGCGTCGAGGCCGGCGAGCATGGCGTGGGCGGATTCGATGAGGCCTTTGACGCGGGAGGGATCGGATGAGGCGTACGAGAGGGCGATGGCGTGGCCGATGGTGGGGACGTAGGCTTGGTCGGTGGGTTCGTTGGGTTTGGGTTCGATCCAGATTTCGATATCCTTGTCGTAGGCGAGCATCTGGTTGATGGTATCGAGGAGGCGCTGGTAGGCGGTGCGGGCGTCCTTGGATTCGCGGATGTAGGAACCTTCGCGGGCGAGCCAGAGAACGATGGCGCGGCAGTCGATGGCGCGTGCGATGTCGATGGCCTTGCGGGTGCGGTCCCATGCGTAGGCGCGGTCGGCAGCGGAATTCGAGGTGTAGGCACCGTCGGTGGTCTGTGGGGCGAACCAGAGGCGCGGAGCGACGAATTCTGGGGTGAGGCCGTGGTTTGCGAGGGTGGTTTTGACTTCCGCGGCTTTGCGGAGGATCTGGTCTGGCGAGAGGTCATCCATGCCGGGGACGACATCGTCGTCGTGGAACTGGACGCCTTCGAATCCGAGTGGGCGGTAGAGAGCGAACTTTTCCTCGTGGGGGAAGGGGCTGCGGACATCCGGGCCGAAGGGGTCGGCTCCTTCGCTGATGTTCCATGGACCGAAGGAGAAGCGGTAGGTGACGGGAGTGCTCATGATATCGATGGTGGCAAGCATGGGGGTGCGGGGCGTGCAAGCCGGGTGTGGCTGTGTGGGCCACCGCAAAGGCGTGGGGGCTGAACGATCCGGCGGGAACCGGTTTCAGCGGGTGCGGCCGGAGCTTTGGAGGTGGAGTTTGAGGATGCGGGTGATTTCCGCGACGGTTTCGGGGGATTCCACGCAGCTGTGCGGGTGTGGCACGAGGGTTTCGCTGGCGGCTGAGTCGAGGTGACTGCTCCAGTAGGGAACGACGCCGTCGGTACTGTCCTTGCCGCCGCCCTTGCCTCGATCGCCTATGATGGAGTGGTGGGGGACGTTGAGCGGGATTGGTTCGAGGCCGCGGAAGAACGGGTGGCCTGGCGAGAGGTTGCCCACGCTGATGAAGTTGGCCATGTCCATCATTTCGGAGGCGACGGAATCCGCGTTGAGGCGGACGACATTGGAGAGGACCGAGAGTGACTGCGAGGGGAGTTTGACAAGTTTGGTGGCCCAGCGGACGATGCCGAGGTTGGCGATGCGGCTGCCGCGGTGGGGGACGGCGACGAAGACGGCGCGTTTGACCCATGGGCGGCTGGAGAATTTCAGGGAGCCGACGAACTGCTGGCGTTCCCGGCTGGACATGCGGAGTTTTTCCGGCGGGAGTTTGAAGAAGGCGTTCCAGAGGGTATCGCCGGGGTCGATGACCTGCATGCGGCTGAGGAGGCCGCCCATGCTGTGTCCGACGAGGACCATGTTGTTCATGCCTGGGTCATTGTGATCCGGGTCGAGGAGTTCGCGGGATTTGTCCAGCCATTCGCGGAAGTAGCGTGACGAGCCCGGGATGGGGAGGCCGGTGGGGTACATGAAGTACCATGGCTGGTAGTGTTGGCGGAGGATGGGGTCTGCGTAGATGGCATTGATGGCATTGGCCCAGATGTGCGGGTCCGAGACGAGGCCGTGGACGAAGACGACCGGGATGCGTTTGGGGTCGTAGGTATCGAGCCGGTAGATCTGGCAGGCGTCGAGGGTGGTTTCCGGTTTGAGGAGGCCGCGGAGACCGAACTTGTCGAGGGTACCATCGCCCATGCCGAGGGTGACGGCGGCAGTGTAATTCCATGCGAGGGGGAACTGGCGGGAGCCGACGCGGACGGTTGGGTTGCGGAGTTCCGCCTGCGGGCGGTAGAGGTGGAGCGTGGCGGGGCGGGGCTGGTCCGGGGAAGCTTTGCCGAAGGAGACGATGGCCGTGACCGGCGCGCTCGCTCCATTGGGCGGGAGGAACGGGTATTTCTTTACGAGTTCGGGATCGCGTCCGCGGCGGAGGACAGCCGGGACCCCGAGTCCATCTGCAGCAGCGAGGACCGAGCCCTTGATCTTGACTGAATCGGCGAGGCGGATTTCGTCGGCGAGAGAGGATGCGAATTCCGTGGGCTGGACCGGTTCCGGCAGCGTGGCCGAGGGTTGGAAGGCGAAGCTGGACGGTCCGGAGCCAGTGGTGATGGTGCCCGACCATGTGCGCGGGCGCGACGACTTCTGGAGGTCGGTGAGGATGCTGGCGACGGCGCGTTCGTAGGCAGCTTCCGCGGCCGGGTTGGGCTGGCCCGAGGCGAGGAGGTCCCATGCGGTGGCGGCTTCCGTGAGTGACGCCTGGAGGCGTTTGCTGCCTGCGGGGCCCGTGGGGGTGAGCTGACAGGAGGGGAGGGCGGCGACTGCCGCGGCGAGGGCGGCGGTTCGCAGGGTGACAGGGAAGCGTTGCATGGGAATGGAATTGTCAGGGATCAGGGTTTGCCCGCGTAGATGACCGTCCATCCGGCACCGCGGATGGCGGCGTCGGCGGCGGCCGTGAGCGGGCCGGATGAAAGGAGAATCCGGCGCGGAGGAACGGAGCCGGCCGGGGATGAACTGGCGAAGCCGCCCGGCGCGGAATTGACGAAGCGGGCCGTGCGGGCCGTCCATGGGAGGTAGTCGACAGGGGCAGCGACCACGATGGATTTGTTCCGGGCGGTGGCCACGGGGAGGGGGGTGTGGATGCTGAGTGAGGAAAGAGGTGACTGATTGCGGTGGTAGCTCGAGAGCATTTCTGCGCAGCGGCAGAAGAAGCGGGCCTGGACTTCCGAGCTGGCACCGCTGGCGAGCGAGACAAGGTTATCGAGTCCGGCGACTCCGGCGAGACCCTTGATGGCTTTGACGAAGCGGGTTTCGAGGGTGGGAGTGAAGAAGCCGTTGTCGAGGAAGCGGGTGGCGGGGTCCGGGCTGATGCGTAGGCTCTGGAGGGTGCGGGCGTTGATTTCCTTCACGGCCGAGGGGGGCTGGGTGAGGACGTATTCGTCCACCTTCTGAGTGATCGTGAGGGGCATGGCGACGGCCGAGATGCCGAAGCCCGTGAGGGTGCCGCCGGCGAAGCCGAGCATGGCCATCTGATTGAGTTTCGGGGCAAGGACCGGGTTGGTGGTGTAGGGATCGATGCCGAGTTTGGCGGCCCACATCTGGCGGCCGCGGCTGGCGGCGAGGGGGTCGCTCACTGGGCGGGATGCCTGTTCCTGTTCCGAGGGAACGTAGCTGCCCGTGCGGTTGTAGCGGTCTTCGAGTTGCTGGGCCTGTTTGGAGGCTGCGCGACCGAGTTGCTGGGCTCCTTTGCCTACGCGTTCGAAGAGGCCGGCGATGCCTGCGGGGGCTTTCTTGATGCTGTTGACCGGGTCGCGCACGATATTGGCGGCTGCCTGGAATGGTTTGGCGGCGGCGTCGCCGGCCGCCTTGAGGAAGACGCTGGATTTGCTGACGCGGTCGAGTTCGCGGATGGCGTAGAGTTCGCGGACGCGGGTTTCGAGCATTTCGATGCCGAGGCAGCCGAAGCTGCCGTATTCTGTTTCCAGGTTATAGAGGCCCGAGTATCCATCGGTGGGAGCGTTCTGGGAGACGCGCCAGCCGGGACCTGAGAGAAGACGTGACGGGAGTACGGTGGCCACGGGCATGGCACTGACTGCTTCGATGGGGACAGGTCTGGCGGGAGGTGCTGCGATCTGAGCGGTCAGGGGAACAGCGGAGAGGGCGAGGGAAAGAAGAGCCGGGCGGGCAGCGGAAATCATGAAGTGAGTCATGCGGCGGAGTGTCGGGCGGGGCAAGCGCGGTTGTTCCGGTGATCCGCTGACGAGTGCGCAGATTCTGCTGGCATCCTTGGCTGGAAGTGTCATGTAGCGAAACCTTTCCAATTTTTTCATTTTATGAAGCGATCGACTTTTCTTGCGGCGGCGGCTGGAGTACTTCTTGGTGCTGGATCATTGTCTGCGCAGGATGCGGTGCATCCGGACACGGCGAAGTGGGTGCCGCTTTTTGCGGAGGATCTCTCCGATGCGAGCTATCCTGAGGGCGTGTGGTCGTTCAAGGATGGGGTGCTGACGGCGACGAAGGATGAATGTGTGTGGACGAAGAAGAAGTATGCGAACTTCACGCTCGACCTTGAGTTCCGGACTGAGGACGGGACGAATTCCGGGGTGATTGTGTACTGCACGGACATGGCGAACTGGATTCCGAATTCCGTGGAGATTCAGATTGCGGACGATCACAGTGCGGAGTGGGCGAAGGCGCCGAAGACGTGGCAGGGCGGGGCGATTTTCGGGCGGCTGGCAGCGAAGAAGAGCACCGTGAAGAAGCCAGGCGAGTGGAACCGGATGACGATCACGTGCCGGGGTCAGATCATCAAGGTGGCCCTGAATGGGGAGGTGGTGACGGAGATGGACATGAAGAAGTGGACTGATGCGAAGAAGAATCCGGATGGCAGTGAGATTCCGGCGTGGCTGAATCGGCCGCTGGCTGAGATGGCGACCGAGGGACACATTGGTCTGCAGGGCAAGCATGCCGGGAAGCCGATTTATTTCCGCAACCTTCGGCTCAAGGCGGACGGCTGAGAGTGGGATGGGGCGCGCGGCAGTGATGCCGTGTGTCAGCGGCTGAAAAATTTCCGCACGAATTTCCTCGTTACCCGCCGCAGTTCTTCCGGATCATCCGGACCGGTCCTTATCCGTTAGGAGGGGGCTGGGTCGGTTGACTCCGGGAGGGCTGCGGTGCCGCGGGGAAAGCGCGGGGCGCGGACGGGGGCGGAGAATCGGCGGGCGAGGAAGGCGGCCCGTGGGAGGAGGAGGGAAGGCTGGGAGCGGACGAGTTGGGCCGGCAGGTGGATTTTCGTGTGAGCGGCGAGGAGTCGCAGCAGGTGCGGGGTGGTGACGGCGAGCGAGAAGAGTTCCGTGGCCATGCGGTGTCCGGCGCGGCCGTGGGTGGCTGCGAGTTCCGGGTTTTCGAGGTACGGAGTGAGGGCGGCGGCGAGTTCGGCTGGTTTGCCTGGGGAGACGATGGCACCGGTGCGGCCGTGGGCGATCATTTCCGGGACACCGGCGGTGGTGGTGGAGACGCAGGGGAGGGCGGCGGCCATGGCCTCCATGATGACGGTGGGGAGGACGTCCATGCCTCCGGAGGATTCCGTGACGCAGGGGAGGGCGAAGACGCGGGACTGGCTGAGGAGGCTGGTGACATCCGGTTGGGCGAGAGGTCCGGCGAGGGTGACTTGGCGGGCGAGGCCGGATGAATTGATGAGGCCGCGGAGAGATTCCTCGAGTGGGCCGTCTCCGGCGATGGTGCAGCGGAAGTCAGTGCCCTGCTGGCGGAGGATGGCGCAGGCCGCGATGAGGTCGGCGAACCCTTTCTTTTCGATGAGGCGGCCGACGGCGGTGATGATTGGTGGTCCTTCCCGGGGCCATGGGGGAGGTGCTGACGGGATGGTCATGCCATTGTAGACCCGGTGGATGCGTCCGGCGGCATGCGGGTGGCGCTGCCGGAGCCAGTCGCGTGTGAAATTGCTGACCGTGACCACGAGGGCGGCGTCGCGCATGAGGAGGTCGAGCGTGACCGGGGTCTGCTGGTCCGGGCAGAAGAGGTCGTTGGCGTGGCCGGTGAAGCTGTAGCTGAGGCCGTAGAATCTGCGGATCCACCATGCGGTGCGGGCACCGATACCTGCGAAGTGGGTATGGACGTGGCCGATGCCGGCTGCGTGGAGCCGGTGGCCCGTCCAGAGTGCCTCGTAGACCCGGTTTTTGTCCGGTCGGCCCTCCCACTGGCGGAGGGTGACGACGGCGTGGGGCGGGAGGAGGTTCTGTTTTTTGAGTTCCGTGACTTCTGCGGTCACCTGATCTGCGGGTGGCAGGACCGTGGTGGCGCTCACCAGTTCCGCGGGAAAGTGGCGGATGGCTTCATCGCTGACCGAGCGGATCGAGTAGAGGGCCGGCTGGAGGCCGAGTGACTGGAGGGCGGTGACTTCGCGGGCGACGAAGGTCTGGGTGAACGAGGGGAATCGTTCGAAGAGGCAGGCGAAGTCCGGACGCATGGGGCTGGGGTGGCGGGGCACCCGATCAGTCGCGGGATTTGAGCTGGGGGAAGAGGACGACGTCGCGGATGGAATCGCAGCCGGTGAGCATCATGATGAGGCGGTCGATGCCGACGCCGATGCCGCCGGCTGGGGGCATGCCGTGTTCGAGTGCGAGGAGGAATTCCTCATCGACCTTCTGGGTTTCCTCGCCGGCCTGGTGTGCGAGGCGCTGGCGCTGGACGATGGGGTCATTGAGTTCCGAGTATCCCGGGCTGATTTCGACGCCATTGATGATGAGTTCGTAGACATCTACCGTGGAGGGGTCCTGTGGGTTCTGGCGGGCGAGCGGGACGAGTTCGGCGGGGACGTGGGTGACGAAGCAGGGGTCGAAGGTTTTTTCCTCGATGAGTTTTTCGAAGACCTGCTGCG
This sequence comes from Verrucomicrobiota bacterium, assembly GCA_039795165.1. Lineage (GTDB taxonomy): Bacteria > Verrucomicrobiota > Verrucomicrobiia > Verrucomicrobiales > V1-33 > V1-33. The sequence continues at coordinate 111,675 of JBDKER010000013.1, forward strand.
TGACCTCGTAATCCTCCATGGCGTCCGAGATTTCGACGCCGAGTTCTGCGCAGCGGGTGCGGCGTTCGGCTGGGGAGTAATCGAACCACTGGGGATCGATGGAGCGGATGAGGTCGCGGTAGGGAGTCCGTTTCCATGGCCGCTGGAGGTTGATGGTGCGGGTGGTATGGCCGTCTTCGTCCTTGTGTTCGATGAGGAGAGAGCCAGTGAATTTCTCGGCGAGGTGGCAGACTAGTTCTTCGACGAGGTCGGCCATCTGCTGGAAGTCCGAGCAGGCCCAGTAGGCCTCGAGCATGGTGAATTCCGGGTTATGGCGGCGGCTGATGCCTTCGTTGCGGAAGTTGCGGTTGAGTTCGAAGACCTTGGTGAAGCCGCCGACGAGGAGGCGTTTCAGGTAGAGTTCCGGGGCGATGCGGAGGAAGAACGGTTGGCCGAGGGCATTGTGGAAGGTTTCGAACGGGCGGGCGGCGGCTCCGCCGGGGACGGCTTGGAGCATGGGGGTTTCGACTTCGAGGAAGCCGCGGTCCTGGAGCCAGCGGCGGATTTCCGCGACCATGCGGCTGCGGAGCACGAAGACTTCGCGGCTGCGCTGATTGGCCATGAGGTCGAGGTAGCGCTGACGGTATTTGATTTCGCGGTCGGCGACGCCGTGCCATTTATTGGGCATGGGGCGGAGGGATTTCGAGAGGACGGTGAGGCTGGTGACCTTGATGGAAGGTTCGCCGGTGCGGGTGATGAAGGTTTCGCCTTCCACGCCGAGCCAGTCGCCCATGTCGATGAGGTCGCGGAAGAGGGCGAAGGTTTCCTCCGGGACATTTTTGGCATTGAGGAAGCACTGGAAGCGGCCTTCGAGGTCCGAGAGGTCGAAGAACTGGGTTTTGCCCATGTCGCGGCAGGCGGTGACGCGTCCGGCGATGCGGACGGTGAGGCCTTCCGAGAAGGCGTCGCGCAGGCTGGCGGGCGAGTGGGTGGCATCGAAGCGGGAGCCCCATGGGTTGACGCCGAGGGATTCGAGTTGGGCCAGTTTTTCGCGGCGGACCGCGAGGAGGGCGTTTTCCGAATCCTGGGAAGGAGGGGCGGGGTTGGTGGGGCTATCCATGGGAATAAAAAAGGATGGGTGGCATGCGGGCGGGTTGCGCGCAAGGCATAGCGTGGGGGAAGGTCAGCGGAGGGAGCGAGCCTCGTGGAGGAGAGGCATCCATGAGTCGAGGTGGTGTTGCCATGTGAGGGGGAGCATGGCGGTGCGGGCGCGGTGGCCGGCTTCGGCGAGTGGGCTGGCGAGGGCGGTGGCGATGAGGTTGGCGAGTTGGTTCGGGCAGTGCGGGTCTGTGAGGATCCAGCCATTGGAGCCATGGTGGATGAATTCCGAGGCACCGTCTTCCGATGAGATGATGCCGGGGAGGGCGCAGGCCATGCTTTGGAGGACGGTGTTGGCGCAGGCGTCGTACTGGGAGGGGTGGACGAAGAGGTCGGCTGACTGGTACCATGGGCGGAGGTCCTGCTGGTGGCCGGCTTCGTGGATGCGGCTGGAGAGGCCGAGGGAAGCGATGCGGGAACGCCATGGGCCGAGCGGTTTTCCGGCCACGGCGAGGTGGATGTCCTTGCGGGGGAGAGCGGCGAGGGCGGAGAGCAGGGTGGGGAGGCCTTTGCGGCGGTGGTCGAGCGAAGCGAAGAGGAGGAGCGGAGACGAGGGTGGGAGTCCGAGGGAAGCGCGCAGTTCGCTGCGGTTGGCGGCGGGTTGCCAGTGGCTGGTGTCCACGGCTGTGTGGATCACGCGGATGGTGTCGGGATTGACCTTGTGGAACGAAGACAGTTCGGCGGCGACCTTTTTTGAATTCACGACGAAGCGGCGGGTTTGTCCGCTGGTGTAGAGCAGGCTTTCGAGGTGGAGTTCGCGGAGGTTTTTGCGGGACCAGCGTTTCCACCATGGGAGGTCGCGTGAGTAGCGGGCGTGGCAGCCGCCGCCGGCGCGGTGGATATCCTGGTGGAAGGTGCGGCCGAAGCCGAGGATGGCGTCGACCTCCCACCGTTCTGCGAGGGCGGCGGTGGCCGTGGCGAAAGCGGTCATGGTGCCGGCTCTCGTGAGTCCGCGAGGGAAGAGCTGGACGGAATCCGCGAGGCGGCGGAATTCGTGATCGGCATCGACGCCGGCGAGGTGGAGCGAGTGTCCGGCGGTGGCGAGTTCCGTGCAGAAGCGGAGGAGGTAGCCTTCGAGGCCGCCGCGGCGGAGGAACTGGTGGTAGACGATCCCGAGTTTCACGGGAAGTCAGGGGGATTCCGCGAGGTCCGGCTGGCCATTCTGGTTGGCGTCGAGGGTCCGGAGGTTGAGGTGGACCCATGGACGTTCGTAGGCTTCGCGGCCTTGGCCGGCGTAAGTGACCCAGAGTTCGAGAGAGGTGGCGTCGTAGACCACATTGACGACATTGCCGCCCTTGATGGGGATGCGGCAGGCGATGTCGCGGAGGGCGGCGGAATCGAGTTTGCCGTGGTGGTCGCGGAGGAAGGGGAACGCGCCGCGGCCTTCGTCCTGGTAGACGACGCCTGGGAGGACGTGCGGGGCCAGTTCGTCTGCCGGGTCGTTGTCCTTCCAGATGCGGACGCGGTCCGCTGGTGGTTCCGGGGCATGGGCGCGGATCTTGACGGCTCCGCGGGAATTTTCCGCGCCTGAGCCGAAGACAAAATGGTAGCGTTTGGTGAGCCGCTGGCTGCGGAAGATGGAGAGGGCGGTGTCGAGGTTTTCCGCATCGTAGAGCATCGCGCGGAACCAGACCGTGAAATGGGGGGCGAGGGAATCGTAGGGCATTTCGCGGGCCGGGGAATCGCCCATTTCCGAGAGCGCGATGCCGCGGGCATTGAGGCCTGTGTGGGCACCGATCATGCCTGCGAACGAGGGGACGGCGTGGGGCATGCCCTTGTCCGGGAGGTACACGGTGATGACAGGGAATTCGTGGGCTCCGACCTCGAGGTTCCAGTCGAGGTTGCGGGTTTGGCGGAGGTGGCCGTCTGGGGTGGCGGGACCCCATGCGGCGATGCTGCTGCAGGAATACGGCATGGCGAGGGGCACTGCGTGCATGGCCTGGAGCAGTCCGAGGGGCAGGCCGGAACCGTCGGCGAGTCCGGCCAGTTCCTGTTCCACGCGGTCGTCGCCCCATGCGGCCGAGCG
>JBDKER010000014.1:0-107666 GCA_039795165.1 Verrucomicrobiota bacterium
ATGGGGCGCGCCGTTGGCGCTGGAGGCGGGAAGAACGGAGCGTGGACTTTCCAGTCCACGTTTGGATTCGGGGTTGGTGGACAGGAATGTCCACCCTCCGTTGTCCGCCGGGACGTGTTCCAAGAGGGCTGGCCTTTTGTCGTCCCAGAAGGGCTGAAGGCCCGTCCCATCGGTCCGGAATGGCGCGCCCCTACAGGGCTTCGACGATTGGCGTGTCCGTCAACCTGGGCCGTTGGCCCAGGCTGGTATTGGGCGCGCCGTTGGCGCTGAAGGCCGCGGGCCGAGAGATGCGCAGAGGTCTGGGGATTTGTCGGATTCCTGTACGTCGGGGGTGCCTGGTTGGAATGGGTAGCTCTTGCGCCCCTACAGGGCGCCATGATGGGGGTGGCTGGAGACCTGGGGCATCGCGTGGCTCAGCCCCAGGCTGTCCTCTCGGTCCCCGTTGGGGACGCGCGGTCCGGGTCAACTTGTGTGAAATTCCGTGTGGAATTTCTGGCCAGGGTGCCCCGGAATCGGCTTTACCCCCTGATTCTGAGGGGGTTTCGGGCAGAGCCCCGAAATATGGCGGACAGAGAGGGATTCGAACCCTCGGTGCGGTTTTAGCGCACACACGCTTTCCAAGCGTGCGCATTCGACCACTCTGCCATCTGTCCGTAATTGGTCTTCCGTGGGAGGTGACTGGGGTGGGATACCCTGGAACCGGAGGAGTGCAAGGAAAAGAACGTGGCGGCGTTACTTTCCGATGAGGCTGAACATGAGTTCGCCTTCGCTGGTGGTTTCGCCATTTACGGTGCAGCGTCCGCGGGCAACGCCGATGTTGCGTTTCACCTTGAGGATTTCGGCTTCGATGAAGAGCATGTCGCCGGGGACGACGGGGCGGCGGAATTTGACTTCGTTGGCGCTCATGAAGTATCCGATTTTCCCCTGATTTTCGGGTTTCCGGAGCATGAGGATACTGGCGACCTGGGCCATGGCTTCGACCTGGAGGACGCCGGGCATGACTGGGTGGCCAGGGAAGTGGCCCTGGAAGAAGGGTTCGTTGATGGTGACGGCCTTGACGCCCGTGCATTTGGAATCGCCTTCGAAGCCGACGATGCGGTCGACCATGAGGAAGGGGTAGCGGTGGGGGAGGATGCGCATGACCTCGTTGATGTCGAGGACGGCTTCTCCGTGGGGGATGCTGACGGACATGGGGACCATGCTGAGCATGCGGGCGTGTTCCGCCTTGAGGCGGCGGGCCATTTCGGTGTTTGGTCCGTGGCCGGGTTTGACGGCGATGACGTGGCCCATGATGCGTTTTCCGAACAGCATGAGGTCGCCGACGATATCGAGGATCTTGTGGCGGACGAATTCGTCGCGGAAGCGGAGGGGTTCCTTGCTCATGACGCTGTCGTCGCGGATGACGACGGCGTTTTCGAGGCTGCCTCCCTTGATGAGGCCCTTGTCGAGGAGGCCCTTGACATCCTCGTAGAAGACGAAGGTGCGGGCTGGGGCGATCTCCTTCTCGTAGGTTTCCGGATTGATTTCCGTGCTGAAGTATTGGGTGTAGCGCCCGTCCGGGCCGACCTGGGTACAGGAGATGCGGAATTTGCGGTCCGGGACGATGGTGATGAGGCTGCCGCCGGCGGTTTCGACGTGGATGGGTTCGCGGACTTCGTAGACCGAGCGGAGCTGGTCCTGTTTGAGGATGCCAGCTGCCTTGATGCATTCGACGTAGGGAGCGGCGGAACCGTCGCCGATGGGCGGTTCGTTGGCATCCATTTCGATGAGGGCGTTATCGACGCCCATGCCTGCGAGGGCTGAGATGACGTGTTCGACCGTGTGGACCTTGACCGATCCTTCGGCGAGGGTGGTGGCGCGTTCCACCATCTGGACCTTGTCGACGCTGGCGGGGATGAACGGCTGGTCTTCGAGGTCGATGCGGCGGAATTTGATGCCGTGCCCGGTGGGGGCCGGCTTCATGGTGAGGGTGACACTGGCTCCGGTGTGGAGGCTGGTGCCGGTGAGGCTGGCCGGTTTGGCGAGGGTCTGCTGGTAATCCATGATGGGGGAAGCGTGGGGCGGGAGCCCCGTGGGGTCAGTGGGACGGGCCTTGGATCCAGCGGCGCAGGTAGCAACCCGGCGTGATGTCCGCGTAGACGCCCAGTTCGTGCAGGAGCGTCCAGATGGCGTCGTAATCCATGGCCTGCGGCAGGCCGGATGGCGAGGAATTGTGACGGTGGCAAGTGAAGCAGATTTCCATGCAGGCCACCGGGCGACCGGCGGCATAGAACACGAAGGCATGGTGCGGCACGTAGCAGGCCGACCGGCTCGAGGGCTTCACGTAGCGGCGGCCCGCGGCGAGGAGACGGTCCGTCTGCGCGCGGCTGAGCAGCACGCCTTGGCCATTGAGCACGCCCGGATGGAGCGAGCCATCGGGTCGGACAAACGTCTTGTTCTTATCCGCCTCGCAGGCATAGACGAAGGCGCGGACTGAGTCGAAGGCCGTGCCTGGCCATTGTTCCGTGGGGATTTCCGGAGTGGAGGAACAGGAAACGGTTCCTCCCACTCCGGCGAGAGTGGCGAGTCGGCAGAAGGCGCGGCGCTGCATGGGGTGCGGGCCCTTACATGTGGTCGATGATGTTCTGACCGAAGGCCGAGCACTTGATTTCCGTGGCTCCGTCCATGAGGCGGGCGAAGTCGTAGGTGACCTTGCGGCTGCCGATGGCTCCATTGAGGCCCTTGAGGATGAGGTCGGCTGCTTCCGTCCAGCCCATGTAGCGGAGCATCATTTCGCCGCTCAGGACGACCGAGCCTGGATTGACGACGTCCTTGTTGGCGTACTTCGGAGCGGTGCCGTGGGTGGCTTCGAAGATGGCGTGGCCCGACACGTAATTGATGTTGCCGCCCGGGGCGATGCCGATGCCGCCGACCTGGGCTGCGAGGGCGTCGCTCAGGTAGTCGCCATTGAGATTGAGGGTGGCGATGACATCGAAATCCGTGGGCCGGGTGAGGACCTGCTGGAGGGTGATGTCGGCGATGGCGTCCTTGATGATGATGCCTGCGCCCGGTTTGCCATCAGGGATGCGGCACCATGGACCGCCGTCGATTTCCTCGGCTCCGAATTCGCGTTTGGCGACCTCGTACCCCCAGTCGCGGAAGGCACCTTCCGTGAACTTCATGATGTTCCCCTTGTGGACGAAGGTGACTGATTTCCGGTGATTGGTGATCGCGTACTCGATGGCCGAGCGGATGAGGCGGTCCGTGCCTGGCTGGGAGACTGGCTTGATGCCGATGCCGACGAGTTCCGGAGATTCAGCGCCGAAGCGGATCTTGGAAAATTCCTTCGGGAAGGAAGCCTTGAGGAATTCGAGTGTCTTCGTGGCCGCTTCGCCGCCTGCCTGGAAGTCGATGCCTGCGTAGATGTCCTCCGTGTTTTCGCGGAAGATGACCATGTCCACCTTTTCCGGGTGCTTCACGGGCGACGGGACGCCGGTGAAGTACTGCACCGGGCGGAGGCAGACGTAGAGGTCGAGCAGCTGGCGGAGGGCGACGTTGAGCGAGCGGATGCCGCCGCCGACGGGCGTGGTGAGCGGGCCCTTGATGCCCACGAGGAATTCGCGGAAGGCCTCCACGGTGTCATCCGGCAGCCAGTTATTGAAGCGCTTGAAGCTTTCCTCGCCCGCAAAGACCTCCATCCACGCGATCTTGCGTTCCCCCTTGTAGGCCTTTTCGACCGACGCATCGAGGACGCGCACGCTCGAAGCCCAGATGTCCGGACCCGTGCCATCGCCGCGGATGAATGGCACGATCGGATTCGCAGGAACCGTGAGTTTGCCTCCGCTGATGGAGATTTTCCCGCCGGACGGAACAGTGCACGTTGTGTAGGCCATGGCTGATATCGATGGTGTGAAGTGAAAGAATGAACGGGCGCTTACCAAGGGAGCACGCCCCTGTCCACCGATTTCCTGCCCCCTGCCCTGTGGGTCAGTCGGTGGGGGTGGAGGCGAGGAGGCCGGTGAGGCCTTTGTGCCAGCGGGTGCGGACCCAGAGGACGAGGAGGGCGGCGAGGATGGCGAAGAGCCATGGCCATGCGGGCATGGCGAGGGAGAGAAGGCGGACGTCCGAGGCTTCCTTGGTGAGGGGGGCGAGTTCCGGGGCGTGGTGGTGGCGCAGCCATGCGGTCTGCGTACCGAATCCCCACATGGCGGCTCCGTAGGCGAGGTTCATGGCGAGGCCTTTGAAGCTGATGACAGTGGCGCGGTGGGCCGATCCGGTGACGCGGTGGAGGTACTGGCTGAGGAAGTAGTGGAGCGAGCGCATGCCCAGCCAGAATGGGACGACGAAGAGGACGCCGGCCCAGCCGTGCCATGCGGTAATCTGGAGGGCGATGCCGGCGAGACCGGCGAAGATGCACACCGCAACCATGCCGAGATTCTGGGAAGGCTTGAGCGAGCCTGCGAGTTTTTCGACCACGACGGCCGTGCCGATGCCGATGAGGGAACTTCCGGCGAGGATGATGCCATTGCAGGCTTCCGGGATCCCGAGGAGACGGTAGTAATTGCTGCCCACCGTATAGAAAAGGCGCATGAAGCCATCGTAGAGCATGCCCGTGAGGATAAGAACGAGGGCGGCGGGCGACCGCAGGATGAAGGCGGCCGCAGAGGCCATCTGACGGAAGCTGCCAGCAAGGACCTCGCCGAGGCGGCGGCGGCCATCTGCGATCGGGTGGGTATCGCAGAAGCGCAGACTGACGGCCACGGTTGCGAGCGCCATGCCGAAATTCGCCCAGAGCGGCAGGCGCATGTGGGCTTCGCGGGAGAGGCCCGTGAGCCATTCCGGCCGGAGATCCCAGCCACCGCGGGCCGGGGCCGGATCGTAGAGGACTGCGCCCGTGAGGGCCACCAGCATGAATGTGATCGATTGCCAGCGCATGAGACGGGCCAGCACGCGGGTCCATGCCTGTTGGCGGCCGGCTTCCGGCAAAGAATCGTAGACCAGGGATTCGTCCGCACCGCTGCAGCAGGCCTCCGCCATTCCGCTGACGATCCGGTTCACAAGAAACAGGGAAAACGTGAGGGCACCGCCATTGATCGGCATGAGGCAGAGCAGGAGCATTTCCACCACCATGAGGAAGGCCGAGAAAACGACGAGACGGCGGCGGCCCATGCGGTCGGCCAGCGCACCGCTGGGCACTTCAAAGACGACAATGCTGGCGGCCCAGACAAGATTGAGCAGGGCAAACTGTTCGAGGCTCAGTCCGAAGTCGAGGAACAGGATCGTGTAGATCGGGTAATAGAACCGTGAATTGAAGAGGACGCGGAACCACAGGAACGCCCGGATATTGCGGTCGGCCACGGCTGCGGGGGAATCGTTCATGCGCGGCAGCGGCGGCAGGCTTGTCCCGCTTCAGCGGTCGTTGCGCAGGGCACGGGCGGGAGCCATGCGGCCCACGGCGAGAGCTGGGGGCACGGCCGCTAGCGTGCACAGGATGAAGGCAATTCCGCAGATGATGATGACATCGATGGCGCGGAGGTCCGCTGGAATTTCCCGCAGGCCGTAAATCCGTTCATCAAAGATCTTCCATGCGAAATGATCGTTGATGAAGCGGCGCAGTTCATTTCGCCACGTGAGGACCGCCATGCCGATGGCGTACCCGAGACCGACGCCGAGCGTGGCGACGACGAGTCCCTGGGCCACGAAGACGGCGACAATCTGGGACGTGCGGGCACCGAGGGCACGCATCATACCGATTTCCCGGCGCTTCTGGACCGCCATCGTGATCATCGTGTTCATGATGCAGAAGGCAGCGACCACCGAGATGAAGCCCAGCACAATGTACATCATGCCGCGTTCATTGGCGACCGCGTCGAACAATTCGCGGTGACGTTCCATCCATGTGACCGTCTGCCAACCCGGCGGAAGGAGTCCGGATTGCTCGATCGACTGTGCCATTTCGCCGGCGCGGAAGGGGTCGGCGATATCGACCATGAGGCCATCGACGGCCGAGCCGGAACCCGCGAGACGCTGCGCTGTCTTCAGCGAAACAAAGCCGAGGCCCGACTGTTTGGCATCGGAATAGATGCCGGTGACCGTGAGTTCTGCGGGCAGAGGGTACTCGCGTTCCTTCTGATCGACGGCGGCTTCGCGGGCGGCGTCGCCCTGAGCCGCCCGTTTTTCCTCGCTGTAGCTGACGACTTCGTTGATGTAGCTGGGGCCGAAGACATTGACGCGGCTTTCGCCGGCTGTGAATCCGGAATCGGTGCCCCTCAGGAGACGGTCGACCAATTCAATGCTGAGGACGAGCGATGTGCCCGTGACGTCGAAATTTCCGTCTGGATTGCTTTCCGAAAAGCGGCGCTGGAGACGTTCCATCTGGACCGCATCGTCCGGATCGACGCCCACGAGCATAGCATTGGCGACCGGACGTTTGGGGTCGGGTCCGCCGCCATTTCCCGGGGCATCCGGGACAGGGTTTTCCGATGGTTCCGGCGGAGTGGCTTCTCCGGTATCCGGTTTGATTTCGATGCTGGCGGCGTCGAGCGATCCTGCCTCGGCCAGTTGCATGAGCGTGGTGACATTGAGGTACGGCGAGCAGGCGGTCACTCCGGGGTGCTGGATGACACCGGTGAGCAATTCCCGCCAGACCGGCACGCCGTCTTCGTCCGGGACCTCAGCTCCGGCGAAGAACTGCCGCGTGGTATCTTCCAGCATGAGCGGAGGTTCCACCTTGAGCCATTCCTCCTTGATGCGCTTTTCGAAGCCGCTCATCACGGCGATTACAATGAGCAGGACCGCCACCCCAAGGGCGACCCCCACCACCGAGATCACGGTGATGATGGAAATGAAAGTGCGCTTCGGCTTCAGATACCGAAGCGCAAGAAACCACGGAAACTTCATGGGCCGCCATCCTGCGGCTCACCCTGCGAAAGGCAATCGCCCATTCCGCCGGAACGCGCCATCCCTTCAGCGTCCCAGCGCCGCAGGCGGCAGCGGCACCGGGCCTCCCTCGATGGGCGGCTCTGCACCGCTCACTTCATCCACGACCGCCCCGAGCCGGGCCAGCCATTCCCTCACCCTTGTCTTTCCTGAAACCGACCATGGCAGGCGGCGTCCCACAAAGGCCGTGGCCTTGATACCGTGGCGGTCCGCCAGCCAGATGGCCCGCGGGAGATGGAAGTCGTCCGAGATGATCACGCAATCGGTGACCCCGAACTTCCGGCGGGCCCGGATGACGGAGTCGAGTGTCCGCAGGCCAAGGGCGTCGAGCGTCATGATGTCAGCCGGCACGCCCATTTCGACGAGGGCATCCTGCATGTCGCGAGGTTCATTGTAATCTGGCCGCTGGTTATCGCCGCTCAGGAGGAAATGCCTGACTTTTCCGGCGCGGTAGAGTTCGGCGGCGGCGTCGATGCGGACGCGGAAGTGTGCATTTTCGCGTCCCCCGACCATGCGGCTGGTGCCGAGGACGAGACCGACCCCGCTGGGCGGGACGGCGGCGGCGTCATAATGAACGCGGTCAGCGCAGCGCAGGGTCATCCATGCATTGATCCCGATGCAGAGAACGATCCCTGTCAGCAGCAGCCGGCGCAGCAGGGCGGCAGTTCTCGCAGGTTGATGGTTCTTCCGTTGCATTCAGAGGGTCGGGCGACTTACTGCCGCTTCAGCTACGCATCGCGGGCTGTCAAACGTCCCATGAAAACGATCCTGAGAGTGCTGCCGTGGCTGCGTCGTCATCCGTGGCTCGCTGCCGCCCAGATTCTCTTTGCCGTTGCCGGCACGCTCGTGGTCCTTGTGCCCCCGAAGGCCGTCAGTGTCATTATTGACGATGTCATCAAGGATGGAAGGGGTGACCTGCTGCTGCCGTGGGTGCTGATGGCGGCCGCCGCCTACTTCGGGCGCGATTTCTTCAATGCCCTGCGCATCCGCTGCAACAACACGCTCGAGCAGCATGTCATCTTCGATATCCGCAGCGACTTGTATGCGCGGCTTCAGCAACTGCCGCTGCCGTGGTTTGACCAGAAGCCGACGGGCGACCTCATGACCACGGTGGCGGAGGATGTCACGAGCATGGAGCGGGTGCTCATCGACGGGGTCGAGCAGGGACTGGTGGCCATTCTGCAGATTGCGGTCGTCAGTGCTGCCATGTTCTGGAAGGACCCCATGCTGGCGGCCGTGGCCCTTGTTCCGATTCCGTTTCTGGCGGCTGGAGCGCTCTGGTACACGACGACCGCGCGGGGCCGCTACAAGCATGTCCGCAAGGCGACCAGCGAGATGAACAGCATGCTGCACGACAACATCAGCGGCATCCGGCAGATCAAGGCGTTCGGGATGGAAACAGCCGAGCACGGGCGCTTCAATGAATTCAGCGACCGGCTCCGCGCGGCCACCCTCCGGGTCATGCGCGCATGGTCGCTCTACCGTCCGTCCATGAATTTCCTTGCGGCCACGGGTACGATTCTGGTGCTGTATTTCGGTGGGCAGCGGGTGCTCGCGGGAACCTTGTCGCTGGGTGATTTCACCGGAGGATTCCTGTTCCTCATGCCGTTCCTCTACGAACCGATCGGGGCCCTGCACCAGCTCAATCAGATCCTCCAGGCGGGACGGGCGGCCGCCGACCGTGTCTTCGATGTGCTCGATGCCGAACCCGAGAAGAATGCGGCGTCGGGGGAACCCCTGCGGCTGACCGCGGGGCATGTGGAATTCGACCGCGTCACGTTCACGTATTCCGGCAAGCAGGCCACCCTCAAAGGCGTTTCGCTGGAAGCAAGGCCCGGCCAGGTGGTCGCCCTCGTCGGTCCCACGGGTGCCGGGAAATCGACGATCATCAATCTGCTCACGCGCTTCTATGAATGGGACGGCGGCGACATCCGCATTGATGGTCAGAGCCTCCGCGGCGTGGACAAACGAAGCCTGCGCGGTCATATCGGCTACGTCACGCAGGAGAGTTTTCTCTTCAATGGCACGGTAGGCGACAACCTGCGGATTGCGAAGCGCGATGCGACTGACGCAGAACTCTGGAGCGTGCTGGAAGCCGCCAATGCCCGTGGGTTCGTGGAACGTCTGCCGGAAACGCTCGACACGCAGGTCGGGGAACGCGGGGTCCGGCTCAGTGTCGGGGAAAAGCAGCGGCTCTCGATCGCCCGCGCCCTGCTCCGCAATCCGCCGATTCTTCTGCTCGACGAAGCCACTGCGAGTGTCGACACGGAAACCGAACGCCTCATTCAGCAGGCCCTTGAGCGCCTCATGGTGAACCGCACGTCCTTTGTGATTGCCCACCGGCTTTCCACCGTGCGCCATGCCGACCGCATCTACGTGCTCAATCTCGGAGAAGTGACGGAACAGGGAACGCACGCGGAATTGCTCGCCGCGGGCGGTCTCTACGCCGAACTCTGCCAGACGGCCTTCCTTGCCGACGAAGCGGAAACGGTGGCGGCCCCCTGAGTCCTGCCCCGCATCGCGGAGGCGGAATGCCCCTTGACCTTCGGGCGAGCGATTCAATCGTCTCCACCGTATGATTTTCCCACTCCGGTTCTTCCTCGCGGTGTCGGCTGCCGCCGCGCTGAGTTCCTGCAGCACGGTCACCAATGCCGTCAATACGGCCGCGGACAAAACCATGGGCATCTTCCGGCCTCGCAATGCTGCCAGCCCGGAGGAACTCGCCGGAGATCCCGCTGCCCCAACCGGCCCGCTGCGCCCCGGCACCGCCTACCGCAATGCCGTCATGGTCGTCGACATCAACGGCAATACGCGCAAGATCGTCATGGAACTGCGCCCGGACATCGCCCCGAAGACCGTCGCCAACTTCCAGAAGCTGGTGCATGCGAAATTCTACGATGGCCAGGCCTTCCACCGGGCCATGCAGGGATACCTTGTGCAGGCGGGCGACCCGGCCTCGCGCGACGATGGACGACGTTCCGAATGGGGACTTTCCGACGCCGGCTACCGCCTCGCTCCCGAACTCTCCGGAATCCACGAAAAAGGAGCCATCGCCATGGCCCGTCAGGGACCCATCGATTCGCCCGACAAGCAGTCGAGCGGCAGCCAGTTCTACGTGATGCTCCGCTCAGCCAAGGCCCTCGATGGCAAGTACACCGTCTTCGGCAAGGTCACCTATGGCATCGAAGCACTCGAAGCAATCGCCGGCATGGCCGTGGACACGAACGACTGCCCGACGCGCCGGTTTGAAATCCGCAGCATCAGACTCGTGCCACCGGACAGTCCAGAACTGCAGCCGGAACGTCTCAATCAGCGTGCCACGCAGAAGTACTCTGAAAAGGGGCCGTTCTCGAAGCTCATGGAGCGCTTCTGGTGATCCGCGGGGCATTGTCCCACGCCTCCGAGACTTCCACCACGGGACCGTCCCCGGTTTCCCGCACGAAAAGGGCGGCGATTCCCATGCGGTCGGCCAGAGCGATCCCGTCTGACGTTCCGAGTACCGCGAGGGCGGTGGCCCAGCCGTCCGCAGACGATGATGATGCATCGCGCACGGTGACGCCTACGGTATCGTGTGACACCGGGCGGCCGTTCCGGGCGTCGATGAGGTGCGACCGCTGACCACGGCGGGCGCGGCTGGTTCCGCTCGTCGAGAGCGCGGCGTCGGCGAGCACGGTTTCTTGTCCGGTGGATGCGATGCGGACGTTCCAGCGGCCCCGGGCCCGCAGTTCACCACCGAGCGACAGCAGCCATGGACCGCTCACGGATTTGTCGAGAACCGACGCCATGGCGTCGAGCGCCTCACCTTCCCCGAGCGGCGTGAGGTCAAGGCGAACGACGGGGTCGTCGCGCCGCAGAAAACTGGCTCCGGCCTGCACTTTCCACCAGCCGCAGCGGGCCCGCAGGGCATCGATTTCCTGAGCTTCCGGTTCACTGCCCTCCCGGGCCCCTGCCCCGAAGCCCCATGCGGCCACGATTGGCCCGATGGTTGCATCGAAGGCTCCCGAGCTGGCTTCACTCAGTTGCCGGGCTTCCCTTGCCAATTCCGCAATCCATGCCGGCACGGGAAATTCCTGTCCGGCCCCGCTTCCGTGAAATGCCGAAAGCACGGAATCGCTCCGCCACGCGGAAATCCCGTGGTCCACCCGTGCCAGTTCGGCTTCGAGCTGACTGCGCAGACCATCGGGAACCGGAGAACGTAGCTGCAGCGACCAATTGGTGCCGAAAGCGTTACCGCTGAGGCGGTGCGGGGTGGATTCGGCCACCGCCGCAGGCCGATCCCAGCCCGCCTGCAGCCGCAGCCATGGGAACCAAGCTACGGCGACACAGGCCAACGCCATGGCGTCGCTCCAAGCCCACGGCCGACCACCCGAGCGCCGCAGGAACCGCAGCAGCGCACCAGTCGGGCATCCGTAACGGCAGTACGCCTGCGGAATCACAAGGGCAGCCCCGAGTCCGAGCACGGCGAGCACCCACGAAGCCATTCCCGCAACCCGCGGGACCCATGCATCGAAAGCCTCGAAATCCGCCAGCGGCCAACCCCATGACAGGGCGACGGACAGAAACGCCAGCACCAGCAGCAATCCGGGCACACGGCGCAGCCACCGATCCCAGCGCGCCGGAACCGCCCTCGTCCGCAGCCGCCCACCCAGCCATTCCTGCAGCGCCCCGTGCGGACAGATCTGATGGCAATACACCTGCCGGCCGGTCGCCACGGGCATCAGCAGCGCCACGGCTGCGAGCAGAACCATGCCCGGCATGACCCGCCAGCCCACGCCATGCCGCATCCAGCCCTCGAACAGCGGCAGGGCCAGCAGCGACCCGAGCCAGACGCCTGGAACAAGCAAAAGCACAACCTGCCACGTCCGCCGCAGCCAGCGCCGCCCTCGCCAGCCACTTAATGACATTCCCACCCCCCCTAGCGCCACCAGTCCCAAGGCAAGATCAGCCAGCGGCAGGGCGCGCACCGCCCCCTTCCCTGCATCGCCGCGGGTTGCCTTGCCCGCTTCCGCACAACGCAGCCGCACACTCTCCGCCACCGCAAAACTCGTCAGCGTCGCCCCGCTTACGCCTTCAATGCCCGCCTGCGCAAAATCCATCGCGGCCACCTCCTTCACTGTCTTTCCCCTGAAGGCCTCGAGCCATCCCGTGTCTTCCCGCACATAGCCCACATACGGCTCGTTGTCTTCACTCTGCCGCATTTTCACGCCAACCACCGTCTGCCCGACCGCATCCAGTCCGATGAGGACTTCGGTCGCTCCCTGGTACCCCCGCACCCCGTCCGCCCACGGAGCACTGCGCAGCACTTCGCCGAGAATTTCTCCCGTCCGATCCAGCACCCGCCAGCCATTCCCCCAAGCCGCCAGCGATGCCGCCGCCGGAAATAATTCCCGCACTTCCTCCAGCGTCACAGGCTCCGGAAAACGCACGGATTTCCCCTCCGCCACGCCACCCAGCCGCCGCAGCAGCGATTCCCGGATCGCCCGCGAGGTCAGGGTCGATCCGGCCACGGCCACGTCGGGAACGTCAGTTCCGCGCTGCCAGCCATCCAAATGACCCCGGAAGGCCGCGTCGGACCGCACCTGCGCCACATGTTCCTCCGTGTCCGCACTCGCCAGAATCTCCCATCCCACCAGCCGTCCATCCGTCCCCATGCCCGCCACCACCTGCGTCGGCCCCGCATATCCTTTGACTTCCCGCTGATCCGGCTGCGTGAGCAGAACCTTGCCCAGCACGACGCCGTTGCCGTCACGCACGTCCTGCATGCCGGCACCCGGCTCCCGCAGTCCCACTGCGACGGCCTCCGGAAAAACGAGCCGCGCCTCGGTCAGCGTCACGCCGCGGCCTTCCTGGGCCTCCGCCCAGCGGAGCGACTGCCGCACACCGGCCGCCGCCAGCAGCACCAGCACGGCCCTCAGCCATGCCACCAGCCACGCTTTTTTGAAAGGCTCCATGCGACACCATCCAAAACCAGAGCAACGCCCGCGCGCCACCGGAATCTCCTGCTGATCAGCAAACTGCAGGCACTCCCGCCTTGCCAACCCCTGGAGGCACTCTCAATGTTCCTCCAGTCATTTCATCCGCTCCGTGATCACGTCCATCTTCAACTGGATCAGCAGCCTCCCCATGTGGGCGGCCGTTGCTGTCACCGGGCTGACCTGCGCAGTTGCCACCTGCCTTTTTCTCGCCGCTTTCTCCCCCATCGCCAGCCGCCTGCTCCGGGATGACAAGGACACACGCGAACTCTTCGGCTACACGCTCCTCGCCTTCGGTGTCTTCTACGCCCTCCTCGTCGGTCTCCTCACCATCGCCACGTATTCCACCTTCAATTCCGTCCGCCACATGGTCGGCCGCGAAGCTTCCTCGCTGGCTGCCCTCTACCGCTCGGTTTCAGGATACCCCGAAAGCGTCCGTCCCTCCCTGCAGGGCGATCTCCGGGAATATGCCGACTTCCTCATCGACGACGCATGGGAACTGCAGTCGCGCGGCATCATTGCTTCCGGCGGCGTCCCCATCATGAACCGCTTCCAGCGGAACCTGACGTCCTTCGAACCATCCACCAAAGGCCAGGAAATCCTTCATGCGGAAACCCTCCGCATGTTCACCGAGAATACCCTCTTCCGGCGGGAACGCATGCGCAGCGTCGTGGCAGGCTTGCCTTCCCTCATGTGGTTCCTCGTCGGCAGCGGAGCCATCCTGCTTCTTCTCCTCATCACCTGCTACCGCATCCGACGCGGCATCCAGTACTTCCTGGGAGCCAGCATCGCCTTCTTTCTCGGCATCATGATCCTCATCATCTCGGCCCTCGACCACCCCTACCGCGGTGTCCTCAAGGTCGATTCCAGACCGTTCCAGCTCGTCCGCGAGCAACTCATGCAGCCGTAAGGGGACAGGGAAATCTCCTTCCCAGCCAAAAGCCCGCTTGCACGCAGGGCCAGGCAGCCCTCCTTCCCACTTCACTTTCATGGATTCTCCCAACAACGCCCTCACGATCGACCTCCAGGCGTTCGGCACCAGCGCCCTCCATGCGCGCATGGCCGAACTCCGGAGGTATCTTTGACTTGCCTGCCCTAGAACTCCGCTTTGCGGAACTGGAGCAGAAAATGTCCGCCCCGGACTTCTGGGACAATGCCTCCCTCGCCCGCACGGTCGGTTCCGAACGCTCAGCCATCGGACAGAAAATCAAGACGTTCCGCGACATCGAAGGACGGCTCAACGACTTCGATGTCCTCCTCGAATACGCGGAAAGCGATCCCGAACTGCGGCTCGAAGCCCGCGATGAATTCCCGCGCATCACGAAGGCGCTCGACGACTTCGAAGTGCTCACGCTCATGTCCGGGGCGCTCGACAACAGCAATGCGTTCCTCACGGTGCACGCCGGAGCCGGCGGCACAGAAGCCTGCGACTGGGCGGAAATGCTGTACCGCATGTACGCCCGCTGGTCCGACCTCCATGGCCTCACCGCGGAAATGATCGACTTCACCGAAGGGGAAGGAGCGGGCTTCCGCTCGGTTACCATGAAGGTCAGCGGTCCCTACGCCTACGGATACCTGCAGAACGAACGCGGCGTGCACCGCCTCGTCCGCATTTCCCCCTTCGATTCCCAGAACCGCCGCCATACGTCGTTCTGCAGCATCGATGTCGTCCCCGAAATCGACGACACCATCAATATCGAGATCCGCGACGTCGACCTAGAAATCGATACCTACCGCGCCGGCGGCAAGGGCGGGCAGAACGTCAACAAGGTGGAAACCGCTGTCCGCATCACCCATAAGCCTTCCGGAGTCGTGGTCGCCTGCCAGAACGAACGTTCCCAAGGCAAGAACAAGGAACTCGCCATGGGCATGCTCAAGGCCAAGCTCTATCAGATCGAACAGGACAAGAAAAAGGCGGAAGTCGAACGCAGTTACGACCTGAAGGGCGAAATCGCATGGGGTAGCCAGATCCGTTCCTACGTTTTCCAGCCGTATCAGATGGTCAAGGACCACCGCACAGGATGCAAGACCGGCAACATCACCGCCGTCATGGACGGTGACATCGACGCCTTCATCGAAGCCAAACTCCGCGGACAGACCACCGACGGCGACGACGACGACGTCTGAGCAGGAAGGAAAAAGATCAGGCCGGGCAGCTCACAGCTTCCACCCGGCCTGACGAGAATGAGCGGTCGGATCCGCGCGCCATTCAGACGCCGGCTGGTTCGCCGACTCCGAAGACTTCGCGTGCATCGGAGACGACTCCGGTGACGGCGGCGGCGGCGACCATGAGTGGGCTCATGAGGATGGTGCGGCCCGTGGGACTGCCTTGACGGCCCTTGAAGTTCCGGTTCGACGACGACGCACAGAGCTGGTCGCCCACGAGCTTGTCGGGATTCATGGCAAGGCACATCGAACATCCGGCACCGCGCCATTCGAATCCGGCAGCTGCGAAAATCCGGTCGATACCTTCCTGACGGCAGAGGTGATCGACGATCTGACTGCCGGGAACGGCGATGGCCTTGACGTGCGGGGAAACCCTGCGGCCTTCGAGGTACCGGGCGACTTCCCGGAAATCGCTGAGGCGGCCATTCGTGCAGGAACCGACGAAGGCGACATCGATCTTCGTGCCCTTGATGGGGGCTCCGGCCGGAAGCTTCATGTATTCAAGAGCCTCGGCAATGCTGGCGCGCTCGGCTTCGCTGTCCGCCTGCGCTGGATCGGGCACGATGCTGTCGATGCTGAAGCCCTGATCAGGACTAATGCCCCATGTCACCGTCGGCGCGATGTCTTCAGCCCGGATGTTCACAACGTCGTCGTAGACGGCATCGACATCGCTGGCGAACGAGCGCCAGCGTTCCACCGCCGCATCCCACTCGGCACCCGACGGGCAATACGGACGGCCCTTGAGATAGGCGAACGTCTTCTCATCGGGATTCACGTAGCCACAGCGCGCACCACCTTCGATCGACATGTTGCAGACCGTCATCCGTTCTTCGACCGAGAAGCGGTCGAACACTTCGCCGCCGTATTCGTAAGCGTAACCGATCCCGCCCTTGGCCCCGAGCTGGGCAATGATGTGCAGAATGACGTCCTTCGCATAAACTCCCGGGCGAAGCTCGCCATCGACATTGATCCGGCGCACCTTCGGCTTGCTCATGGCCATGGTCTGCGTCGCCAGAACATCGCGTACCTGCGTGGTGCCGATGCCGAAGGCCACCGCTCCGAAGGCCCCGTGCGTCGCCGTATGACTGTCCCCGCAGGCAATCGTGGTGCCGGGCTGCGTGATGCCCTGTTCCGGTCCCACCACATGCACAATCCCCTGCTTGCCGCTGCTCAGGTCAAAGTAGGTGATCCCGAATTCCACGGCATTGCGCCGAAGTTCCCGGATCATCTCGGCGGCCAGCGGGTCCGCAAAGGGTTCCACCTGGCTGTCCGTCGGAACGATGTGGTCCACCGTGGCAAAGGTCCGGTGAGGGTACTTCACGGGCAACCCAAGGTCACGCAGCATCCCGAACGCCTGCGGACTGGTCACCTCGTGAATGAGATGCGTCCCGATGAGGAGCTGGGTCTGACCATTGGGAAGCTTCCGGACCGTGTGCGCTTCCCAGACCTTTTCGAACAGTGTTTTTCCCATGTGATGAAGTGGCAGGCAAAAAAATTGTAGGCCCTTTCCGTATCACGCCGCCAGCCCCCGGCAAGGGGCGGTCTGCAAAAGTTGCAGCGGCTGGCCTCCGTCGAAGCTTGACGCCGCCCGCCCTGCCCGCATCATCCAGATGGGCCATCCCACCAACGCGCAGCCCCGCCGCCATGATCAAGTACTACCTGCCTCACCTCATCTTCTTCGGCGTCTTCTGCCTCGCCATCACACCCGTCCTTTTCTATTACCAGCGCCGCAGCCCAAACCCACGCTTCCGCCCGGGCCTCGGCGAAATGACCATGGTCACCATCATGGCCCTCTTCTTCGGCGGTCTCGCTTCCTACGGCCTCGGCTCGCTCTTCCGGGGCGACCAGAACCTCCGGCAGTACCTCACACGACCCGATGAAGGAGCCGGCTGGTCCCGCGGCACGACCGGTCCGCAGGAAAGCGACGACGATTCCCCTAGCCCGGGGCCGGGTCGGTAAACCCGAGGAATCCCGATTGCCCGACTGTTCCCCATCGCTTTTAATGCGGACTCCTCCAACCAATTTCCTCTTACCTGTATGGCCTCCCTCAACAAAGTCATGATCATGGGCAACCTCACCCGCGATCCGGAAGTGCGCTACACGCCCAAAGGACAGGCTGTCGTCGATATCGGTCTTGCCGTAAACCGCCGCTACAAGGTGGAAAACGAAACGCGCGAGGAAGTCACCTTCATCGATGTCACCTTCTGGGGCCGCAGCGCGGAAGTGATCGGCCAGTACATGAAAAAAGGCCGCCCTCTCTATGTCGAAGGACGCCTCCAGCTGGATTCATGGGAAGATAAGGCGACCGGACAAAAGAAGAGCCGACTCAAGGTCATCGGGGACGAATTCCAGTTCCTCGGCGGCAGGGACGGTGGAGCTTCAGGTGGCGGCGGCGAAGAGGACGAAGGCCCGGCGCGCCCGCGTGCCCAGGGTCAGTCCGGCCAGCGCAGTCAGGCTCCGCCGCAGCGTCAGGCTCCCCAGGAATACCCGGCCGGCCTCGACGACGAAGACGAAATTCCGTTCTGACCGGTTCCCGCGCCCGACGCGGCACTCCCATCCGGATTCATCAATCCCCACGGGCCCCGCATGGTCCGCAGCCAAACTCCGTGCCCTCCCGGCACGCCGATCCCGTCATGACCGACGGCGAGGCAACTCATTGTAAATCATCACGTCTTTCCCGGCTCTGGCCGGACCTTTCTCATGCCACTTTTCAACGGAAATGACCTCCTTGCGGCCGGATGGCCACCGGGGCCATGGATCGCCGCCATGCTCAAGGAAGCGGCTGACATGGAAGCCCGCGGCATTCACGATCCGGCCTATGCGCTCAAGTTGCTGCGCCGGGCCTATCCACCGCCCGATCCCAAGCGTCCGCTCCGCAGCGAACCGGCACCGCTCACGGAAGCGATCGCTCCGACGAATCCGGACGACGATGCGAATATTGCGGCCTGCCGACGATTCATGAACGACCTCCTGCGCGTTCCGGTGGTGGAGCGGGGCAGTCTCATGCCGGATGCCTGTCCGGCTGGAGCGGCGCGGGCCACCATTCCGGTGGGCGGGGCCATTGCGGTCCGCTCGGCCATCATTCCGGCGGCGCACAGTGCGGACATCTGCTGTTCGCTGCACGCCACATTCTTCCGAGCAGACCTGCCGGTGGCCCGCCAGCTCGACGCGCTCGCTTCCGTGACCCGCTTCGGGTTCGGGGGACGGCCAGAGGAACAATGGGTACACCATCCGGTGCTCGACGAACCTGTCTGGGACAATCCCTTCCTCCGTGGACTGGAACGCCATGCAGCCATGCACCTCGCCGACCAGGGCGATGGCAACCACTTCGCCTTCCTTGGCAAGGTCACCTTCTCCCGCGATGTCCTCCGCAAGTACGAAGCAGCGGGACACGACGACTTCGCACGCCGCATCGCGGACCAATCAGGCGATTCCGCGGAATTCCTTGCGCTGGTGACGCATCATGGTTCCCGCGGGCTCGGAGCGCATGTCTACAAGCGCGGGCAGCAGGCCGCGCTGGATCACACCGGCAGGGTTGCGCAGGGCATTCCAGATTCTGCGGCATGGCTGGACATCACGGAACCGGATGGGATCGCCTACTGGGACGCCCTCCAGTACATCAGCCGCTGGACCCTAGCCAATCACCACGCCATTCACGACCGCTTTCTCCGCGCCATCGGAGCCACGGCAGTGGCCACCATGAGCAATGAACACAATTTTGTCTGGCAGGAAGGCGACCTCTTTCTCCATGGCAAAGGGGCCACGCCGGCATGGAACGACGCCTTCGGGCGACCGCTCCCGGGGCTCATTCCGCTCAACATGGCAGCTCCCATTCTGATGGTGCTGGGCCGCCAGAACCGGGAATTCCTTTCCTTCGCTCCCCACGGGGCGGGCCGGAATTTCTCGCGCACCGCCATCGCCAAACCATACCGCGACCGGAAGACGGGTCTGCCGGACCCGGATCTTGTCCGCAAGGCCATTGCAGCCGCCACGCCGGGACTCGATATCCGCTGGTTCTGCGGCACCCCGGACGTCACGGAATCCCCGCTCGGCTACAAGCCGGCTGATCAGGTGCGCGCTCAGATCGAAACCTTCGGTCTCGCGGACATCACCGCGGAAATCACCCCACTCGGGTCCCTCATGGCAGGCGATCCCGGTCCGGCCCCATGGAAACGGCGGAAGGACGAACTTTCCCCGAAACAACTCCGGCAGATCGAACACCGCGCAGACCGCCGGAAACTGAAACAGCACCTCCTCCACCCGGACGAGGAAACCGACGATCCCGCCTGAACCCGGGCCTCAGCGCGGCCCCTGCCCCATCACTTCACGCACCCGGCCCGCCGCCCATACAAAGGCATCCACGGCTTCCCGGATTTCCGCAGCAGTCGTCAGTCGCGACAGCGATACCCGCAGGGTTTCCCGTGCCTCGGCAGCTCCGAGCCCCATGGCAGCGAGCACCGGCGAAATGGCATGCGTGCCCGTATGACAGGCACTGCCGGCACTCACGCAGACGCCCCGCTGATCGAGCAATACCATCATGGCAGCAGCCTCCACCCCGGCCACCCGCAGACTGCTCGTGTTCGGAGTCCGTTCCGCCCCGGCCCCGTTCACCGTCACACCCGCCAGCCTCGCACCAACCTCCCGCTCGAATTCATCCCGCAGCGCCGCCACGGGATCGTGCCCGGCTGCCACCTGTTCCAGATGCCGGCGACCGCATGCGGCTGCCATTCCGATCGCCACGATGCCGGCGACATTTTCGGTGCCGGCCCGCCGCCCGCCTTCCTGCCCCCCGCCGGTCAGCATGGGCGCAAAGGCAATCCGCCGGTTCACATAAAGCACACCTACCCCCTTGGGCGCATGAAATTTGTGTCCGGACAAAGCGAGCGTATGCACATGCCCGCCGCGGAGACGGATCGGCACTTTCCCAGCGGCCTGCACGGCGTCGGTGTGAAAGAGGGCACCGCACGATTCCGCCATGGCGGCCGCCTCGGCCACCGGCTGCACCACACCGGTCTCATTGTTCGCCTGCATCAGGCAGACAAGGGCGGTCCGCCCGGGTACAAGGACCGACTGCAGTTCCCCGAGATCAATGGTCCCGTCCCGCCGCGTCCCGAGCCGCGTCACCCGGCAACCATCCCGTTCCTCCAGCTCCCGCAGACACCGCCTCACGGCATCGTGCTCAGCCGCACAGGTCACAAAATGATCGCGTTCCGGAAAGAGCCGCCGCGCGGACAGAATCGCCGCATTATCCGACTCGGTCCCGCCACTCGTGAAGACAATCTCCTCCGGATCACAGTCGAGCAGTTCCGCCACCTGTTCCCGCGCCACCGCCACCGCCCGCCGCACCGGCCGCGCCAGTCCGTAGCCGCTCGAGGGATTCGCAAAATGCCCATCAAGGAAGGGCAGCATCGCTTCCCGCACCTCCGCATCCAGCGGTGTCGTTGCATTGTTATCCAGATAAATCATCGGTCTGTCCCCCACTCCACCGTTCTCCCGCCTCCCGCAAGCCTGCGACAAATTCAATTTTCCACCGCAATTACGGTTTTCAACACAACAAAGGCGCCGCTAGAGTGGCCCCATGTCTTTCCACCACGATCCCGCCCCGTCCCCGCGCATCCACGACCTCCCGGAAACGGAACGACCGCGCGAAAAAATGAAACGTCTCGGCCCGGGGGCGCTCTCGCCCGCGGAACTGCTCAGCATTTTTCTCGGCACAGGCACGGTCGGTCTCAACGCAGTCGAGGTTGGCCACGCCCTCTTCAGCCGCTACCGCAGCTTCACCGCCCTCGGCCGCCTCGGCTGGCAGGACCTCATGGAACAAAGGGCGGTGGGCGAAGTCAAAGCCCTGCACCTCGCCGCCGCCTTCGAACTGGGACGCCGCCTCGCCTCGGAAACATGGGACGCCACCCCGCTGGACAAACCGGATGCGGTCGCCGCCCTCCTCGGACCGTCCCTCACCCTTGAACCAACCGAAGTCCTCAAGGTGGTTCTGCTCACGGTGCGCTGCACACTCATCGGAATCGAGGAAATCAGCCGCGGCACGCTCACGGAAACCAGTGCCCACCCCCGCGAAATCCTGCTGCCGGTCATCCGGCGCCGCGCATGGGGATTCATCCTGACCCACAATCACCCGGGCGGCGATCCCTCGCCGAGCAGCGCGGACCGCGCCCTCACCTCCCGCCTCCGCGACGCCGCGAGCCTCCTCCATCTCAATTTCCTCGACCACATCATCATCGGAGTCCCCACCAGCACCACACCGGGATATTTCAGTTTCCGCGAGCACGGCATGATGTAACCATGCCCCACGCCGCACTCACCCTGCATGCACCATCCCACCGCCATCATCCACCCGAAAGCCAGCATCGGCTCGGACGTCACCATCGGACCGTTCGCCATCATCGAGGAAGATACCGAAATCGGTGACGGTTGCTCCATCGCCGCCCACGCCCAGATTCTCCGCGGTTCCTGCCTCGGCCCCCGCAACACGATCGACCGCGCCGCCATCATCGGCGGCAACCCGCAGTCGCTTTCCTTCAACCCCAAAACCCCCAGCGGCGTCCGCATCGGCGAAGGCAATACCATCCGGGAACACGTCACCATCCACCGCAGCATGTACGAAAACGGCGTCACCACGGTCGGCAGTCACGCGTTCCTCATGGCTTCCTGCCACCTCGGACACGATGCCTCGCTGGGCGACCACTCGGTCGTCGCCAATGCCGCCCTCGTAGCGGGCCACGTCACCATCGGCCACCATTGCTTCCTCGGTGGAGGATCGGTCTACCATCAGTTCATCCGCGTCGGTTCCTACGCCATGGTGCAGGGAAATGGTTCGTTCTCCCGCGACATTCCGCCGTTCTGCACGGCCTTCCGCGAAAACCTCGTGGCCGGACTCAATGTCGTGGGCCTCCGCAGAAATGGATTCGACCGCGAAGCCCGCACCGCCCTCAAATCGGCCTACAGCACGGTCTTCCGCGACCCTGCCGGCCCGGTCAAGGCGGCCACGGCAGCCCTCGCGGCAGCCCCATGGACCCCGGCGGCCCGCGAATTCCTCGAATTCATCGCGGCCTCCGGATCCCGCGGAATCGCAGGTCCGCGCGACTGATCGCTGCCCGCATGCGTATCTTGCACAACCGCCGCTCCGGCGTTCCCTTTCCCATCCTTCCTCATGTCCACCCTTCCTGAACTTCCCATTCTCCGTCACGGCCAGCCCTACCTGTCCCTCGACGTCGCCGAAATCCCGCACGTCGCCACCGGACAACCGGTCATCCGCATCAGCCAGGCCAACAGCGGTCTCATTTCCCGCGACCTCGCCAAATCCCGCGAAGCCCGCAGCGTCCTGCGGAGCATTCCGACCCGCGACCGCACCGCCATGGTCAAGCGCGCAGGCGAAATCTTCCTCAACGATACACTGCCCATCGGAACCAACGGCCTCACCCAGTCGCCGGAAGACTACGTGCACCAGCTGAGCACGACGAGCGGCCTCCCGCACTCGCTTATCCGCATGAACCTGAAGCGGCTCGGCGGCATTTTCGACCAGATCGACACCATTCTGCGCGGCCTCACCCGCGGCATGGACCTCGATGTCATCGACCGAGGCTTCGGTACCCAGGGCGGAGCCCCGGTATCGTGGCACTGCGTCACGGATAATCTCGCCGTCATTCTCCCGAGCAATTCCCCGGCCGTCAATGCCCTCTGGATCCCGTCGATCGCCCTCGGCGTCCCCGTCATCCTCAAACCGGGCCGTGAGGAACCATGGACGCCATGGCGCGTCATCGAAAGCCTCTTCAAGGCAGGCATTCCGCGCGAAGCCATCAGTTTCTACCCCACCGGACACGACGGTTCCGGTGTGCTCATCCGCAATGCCGGCCGTGTCATGATGTTCGGCGACGATACCACCGTGGCCCAGTACGCCTCGGACCCGCGAGTGGAAGTTCATGGCTCTGGCCGCAGCAAGATCCTCATCGGCGAGGACAAAATCGAAAACTGGCGCGAGTACCTGCCGGTCCTCGTGGAAAGCGTGAGCGCCAACAGCGGCCGTTCCTGCATCAATGCCTCGGCCATCCTCGTGCCAAAATACGCCCGCGAAATCGCCGACGCCCTCGCCCGCGAACTCCTCGCGATTTCGCCGCGCGCCGCCGATGACCCGGAAGCCCGCCTCTCGGGCTTTGCCAACCCAGCCATGCCGGACTGGATCGACAGCACCATCGAAGACGGACTCAATACAAAGGGAGCCAGCGATGTCTCGTTCGCCCTGCGCGGCACCCCGCGGAAAGCCAGCCGTGATGGCATGAATTACCTCCTGCCCACCATCGTGCATTGCCCGGATTTCCACCACCCGCTCGCGAACCGCGAATTCCTCTTCCCCTTCGCCAGCGTCACGGAAGTCCCCCAGCAGGCCATGCTCGACCTCATCGGTCCCTCCCTCGTCGTCACCGCCATCACGGAGGACCAGCCCTGGATCCACGAACTGCTCGAATCAACGGACATCGACCGCCTCAACCTCGGACCGAATCCCACCAACCGCGTCCAGTGGGACCAACCCCACGAAGGCAATCTCTTCGAGTTCCTCTACCGCCGCCGCTCCATCGGCCTCGCCGGAGCCGCCTGACCTCCCCCGCTTCCTCCGGCATGCCTCCCCCCACGCGCCTCACCGCCGAGCGCCTCATCGCGTTATTCTGCCCGGACGCGCCGGCCTTCGTTCCCGCCTTCCGCGACACTCCCGGAACCGCCGTCGTCTTCGGAAATGGCGAAGTCGACCGCACCGGCGTCCTCGCCCGCAACCTAAAGGCGGAACGCGTGCTCGTGGTCACGGACCGCGGCATCGCCGAAGCCGGCCACCTCGACCGCGTCGTCGCCAGTCTCTCAGCTGCCGGCCTGGAATGGTCGGCCTTCATGGGGGTCATCGAAAATCCGACCACGGATACGGTGGACGCCTGCGTGGCCAGTGCACGAGCCTGCCAGGCGGATTTCCTCATTGGACTGGGCGGCGGCAGCAGCATGGACACAGCCAAGGGCTGCAATTTCCTCCTCACGAACGGAGGATCCATGAAGGACTACTGGGGCTCGGGAAAAGCGACCCAGCCCATGCTGCCGAGCATCGCCATTCCCACCACAGCCGGAACAGGCAGCGAAATGCAGAGCTACGCCCTCATTTCCGACGCCATCACCCACGCCAAAATGGCCTGCGGCGACCGCAAGGCTGCCGCCCGTATCGCCATTCTCGATCCGGCCCTCACCTTCTCCCAGCCCGCCCGCGTCACGGCCCTCACGGGCATCGATGCCATCGCCCACGCCATCGAAAGCGCGGTCAGCCGCAACCACTCGGAAACCTCGCTGGCCTACAGCCGCACGGCCTTCGCCCTCCTCGCACGGGCCTTCCCGCGCGTTCTCGCGGACCCAGGCGACGCCGAGGCCCGCGCCGCCATGCTCCTCGGTGCCGCCCTCGCAGGCACAGCCATCGAGAATTCCATGCTCGGAGCCGCCCACAGCGCGGCCAACCCCCTCACGGCCCACCTCGGCACCCTCCATGGCGAAGCCGTCGGTCTCCTGCTCCCTCACGTGGTCCGCCTCAACTCCGCCAACCCAGCCGCCGCGACCACCTACCGATCCCTAGAATCAGCCGCCGCTCTCCCGGCTGACTCGCTCCCGGATTTTCTCACAGGCCTCCTCGCCTCGGCCAGCCTGCCATCGCAGATCGAGTTCCCCGATTCCCTCCTCCCGGCCCTCGCCACCATGGCCGCCGCCCAGTGGACTGCTCAGTTCAATCCCGTCCCGGTCACCGCGGACGATTTCACAGGCCTCTACTCAGCCGCCCGTTCCCGGAACTGAACCTCCGGAGTCCCCCGTCCGGTAGAGTTCCAGGGCAGTCAGTGCATGCACCGCATGCCGCGCCCAGTGTGTCCGGTAGCTCAAGCTCCAATCGAAGCACGCCGCCTCAAGATTTCCCTGCCGCGCCTGATCCACTCCCTCGGCCAGATCGCGGTAAATATCTGCAAGGTCGTCCGCCAGCATCCCCATCACGGGCTCGTCGTCGGCCTCTAGATCATGCGGATCAAAGACCACCCGGTAGAAACTAAAGGGAAGTTCCGCGAATCGACGGACCGCCCGTCCGAATTCCGCCTCTTCCAGCCGGCGACCGTCAGTTTCCACCCCCTGAGGATGCACCTCCACCGCCGGAATATGTAGCAGCAAACGCAACAGCAACCGCCGGATCCGCCACAGGTCCGCTGCCACCAGCGGCCGCCCAGCCTCGGCCAGACCGCAGAATTCCTCCGCCGCCAGCCGGAATGCTTCCACAGATGCCGTTTCCATGCGCTAACCGCCGTAGCCACTCACAGCCGCAACCGCAAGCCGGTTGATAACCGCCCGGAGCTGGCCTGTCCCATGGTCGCCGTTTCCATGGCGCAATCCGGCTTTGTGACTTAATCGACCGTTTACAAAATCGGAAATTCCCCTATGATGCTCCCATGCTTCGACCTGCTGCGATCCGGTGGTCAGCCCTGCTTTCTGCGGCGGCCGTGACCTTCGTGTCAGCAGCACCCGATTCCGGGAACGACCCCCTGCGGCAGCGGTTTGCTGCGTGGAAGGATCAGTTGGCGCGCGATACCGCCGTGCTGCGGGAACAGTATCTGTCTCTGCTGCAGAGGACGGAAAAGGAATTTGCAGAGGGTCGGCAGTACCGCGCCGCCGCGGCCGCCCGGAAGGAAGCAGAAACAGTCGCGCAATCGCTCGGACGCTCCCTCGCACCGTCATTCCAACCGGCCAGCCGACCCGCCAACGCTCCAGATGCCAGTTTCGCCAGTGGCGTCACGCTCATGGCGGAAAACGCCGAATTGTCCGGCGGAGTCTCGCTGGAATCCCCAGTCGATGGATCGTCTCCTGTCCTGACAAACTGGACATCCACAGAATCAGGAGCCCGCTGGTCTCTGCCGGATGGCCTTGCCCCGGGCGGCTACGAAGTCGAACTGACCTTCTCAGGCGATGCGGAATCGGGCGGCTCTCTCACCATTGCCGAAGGATTTCATCAGCTGCGCCGCACCATCGAACCCGGCAAGGGATGGCAGGAATTCCGCACGGAGGTCATCGGGACGCTGCGGCTGCTCGGTCATGCCACGGCCATTGAGCTTTCCGCTGCCGCCATCCGCAGCAGTGGCCTGTTCCGGCTGCAGTCGCTCCGGCTCATTCCGGTCCCGGCGAATCCATGAGACGGCTGGCCGCCCTCCTGTGCTTCCTCGCCACGGTCGTCACGGCCCAGGAACCCTCTGTCCCAGCGGAATTGCTCGCGCTGCGGGCCCGCACCGCCGCTGCCCTCGCCGCCGCCTCGGTTCCGCTCGCCCAGCAGTCAGCCGACGATTTCCGGCGGCTCGAAAAAACTCGGGCGGCCCGTGGAGATTACGATGGAGCCAGCCGGGCCGCCGCCCTGCGCGCCGCCATGGAACGCGAAGCGGCCACTGCCGCCGAAACCCGACCATCGCTTCTCCTGCACGCACGCGATGTGAAAACCCGGGGCTCGGGAATCCGCGACGATCCGAAGTCCGGTGTCATCTTCTTCATCCGGCAGGGAGCGACCGTGGAATGGGAAGTCCGTGGAGCCCAGGCGGGCCTGTACGAAGCCCGCATCACCTGCGCCGTGGCCCCCGGCAAGGTTTCCGATGCCCCGGAGAAGTCACCGTCAACCGGCGGCGTCCTCGCATTCTCAAGGATCGGTGGACTCGGTCCAACCGCTGAACCACTGCGCTTCACGGTCTCATCCACCGGCGGCTGGAATCTGTACGAACGATTCGTGATCGGACGCCTTGCCCCCGGAAGCGGACCAGTCCGCTTCCGCCTCGTCGCGGAAAAAGCGGGCAGCGATGGCATCATGAATCTCGCCCGCATCGATCTGGTCCCCATCCCGGATCTGCCGGACGAAGACAGCAGCAGCGAACTGCCCAGCCAACTCGCGGATGCCCGGGCCCGCTACCGCAAGGCCTTCGCAGAACAGGCCGCCAGCGCCACCGAACGCTACCGCCGCGATCTCGCCGCCATCGAATCGGCCTACGAACGACTGCGCGATGCCGACGGAGTCGCCCGCGTCCGTCAGGAACGTCTGCGGCTCGCCCACGCGCCCGATCCTTCCCTCCTCACAGCAGCGGTCTCGGCTCCCGCACAGCAGCCACTCATCCTCGCGGTGGGCGACGCCCTTGGCTGCCGCTGGCGCGGCGACATGCGGCTCAGCAATGCCCGCGACCTCCTAACGAATCTCCGCCCGGCAGGATCCGCGGAAATCTTCTGGAAACTCCGTTCCTACAATGTGCCCGCCGGCCGCTGGAAGGTGAAGCTTCACACGAAAACCGGCCCGCTCTCCGGGGGCTCGGCGGAACTGACCGTCCTCGCCGCCGCCAATGCTCCGCTCGGCAACCCCCTCGCCCTCGCCATCAAACCCAGCCAGTCGCCGGAAGAACGACTCAAGTCAGCCCAGTCGAACGCAGACCCTCCCGCCGTACGGACTCAGGAAATCGACGCCGGCACACTCGAACTGACGCGTCAGGCGGAAACCATCGCCCTGCGAATTACGGGACTGACCCACGAAGACGGATCGCTCTGCGACCTCGTGTCGCTCGAACTTTCGCCAGCCCCGCCATGATGCCGCGCCTTGTGCTGACCATCCCCGCATTGTTCCTGCTTCCCCTTGCCGCGCAGGACAGCAAGGCTCCGGAGGATCCCGAAATCCGCAGCCTCAAGGCCCGGCACACGGAATCACGCCGCCGTCTGCTGCGCACAAGACTCTCGCTCTACGCAGACGAACTCACCGCGCTGCAGGCCTCGCTGGCGTCCGCCAATCGCCCGCGGGACGCGGAATCGGTCGCCCTCGAACTAGCCCGCGTGCTCCAGTTGCTCAAGGCACAGCCCGAACCGGAACCACCGGATGGTCTGCCCCGCGGGCCGTCGCTCGACGATCGGTTGGAGGCCTTTGCGGCGTCCCTCAATCCCGAAGATCTCCCGGAAGAAGCCGCCACGGATGGCATGGCTCCCCTTGGCCAGGCCCGCGCCCGACTCCTCAAAATCGAAAAGGCGAGCCTCAAACGCAACCTCCTTCCCTACGGTGCCTCGTCGGCCGGACGATCCTACTGGAGCAGCCGCGAAGCGACGGCCTCATGGACCATTTCCGGGCTGACCCCGGGCGATTACACGATTGTGCTGCGCTACCAATGCGGGCCGGACGGCGGCGGCGCGGCGCTCATCACCGCAGGACGCGAGAAGATTCCCATCGCGATTGCGCCAGGTGATTCATGGAACCGCCGCATGGTCACGCAGACCGGAACCGTGCGGATTCCCGCCCCGGGACTCGATCTCTCCATCGCCGTGCAGTCCCTCGCCACGGATGGATCCCAGGCTTCACTCTGGGACCTCCGCTCGGTCCTCCTCCAGCCAGTCACCGCCGCCCGCTGACCCCAGCACACCCAGCCGCCGCAGCGCATCAGCCAGCTTCCGGAGGTCGGCTTCGGAATGCGCGGCCGTCACGCTGACACGAAGCCTTGCCCGCCCCCGCGCCACGGTCGGATACCGGATCGCCGGCACAAGGAGACCGTCCCGCCGCAGCTGAGCCGCCGCCGCGAGGGCGTTTTCCTCGCTTCCCAGAATCACGGGAATCACCGGACTCGCCGGCACAGGACCACCGCTCAGTTCCGCCCACCGCCGGAGATTGCCCTGCAGCATCCCCCGGGCCGACTCACCCTCGCTTCCCGGAATCACACAGCGCACCATTTCCGCCGCCACCACCGCCACCGGCGGCAGCACCGCCGTCGAATACAGAAAACTCCGCGCCCGGTTCACCAGCAGCTCAGCCAGTTCCCGGCTCCCAGCCACAAACCCTCCCTGCATGCCCACAGCCTTGCTCAGCGTTCCCAGCGAAATATCGATCTCTGCAGCAACACCGACTTCATGAGCCAGCCCGCGGCCGCCGGGACCGATCACTCCGAAGGCATGCGCTTCATCCAGCAGCAGCATCGCCCCATGCGCCTGCTTGAGCCGCACGATTTCATCAAGCGGGGCCCGGTCTCCATCCATGCTGAAAACACTCTCCGTCACCACCATCACCCGCGCTTCATCGCCGGCAGACCGGCGGGCCCACGCCAGATGCTTCGCCAGCCGCTCCATGTCATTGTGCGGAAAAACCCGCAGCGTGGCCCCACTCAACCGCGCCCCGTCAATCAGACTGGCATGACACAGCTTGTCCAGAATGACCACGTCGCCAGCCCGCAGCACCGCAGACATCGTGCCCACCGCAGCCGCATAACCAGACGAGAAGGCGACCGCCGCTTCGGTTCCCTTGACGGCCGCCAGCGCGGCTTCCAGTTCCCCGTGCGCCCCATGGGTTCCCGTCACCAGCCGGGAGGCTCCGGCCCCCACGGGCCAGCGCTCCACCGCTTCCCGCAGCAATCCGCGCAGCCGATCCGACCCCGCAAACCCAAGGTAATCGTTGGACGCAAATCCAGTCAGTTCATTCCCATCGCCCGCCCGCAGACCAACGCCGCCCGCGGCCTGAAACGACTCCAGACGACGCCTCAGATGCTGAGATTCCAGCTGCTCGAGTTCCGAGGCAAATGTCCGCATGCTCCCACCCGTCGGTTCCAATCCCTCAGGGCTTTTGGTTCGGCTGGGCCGGCTGCGGTTGCTCGGCAGACTTCGGAGCACCGGGAATTTCGACGGCAACCGGCGGCGTGACCGCCGTCACCGGATCCCGGCCGGGTCCCGCCGCAGGCACGGGAGCCGCCTCGGACGCCAGCAGCTCCACATCGTACCGCACCACCGCATTGCCACGGATCAGCGGCGGTCTTCCCGCTTCCCCGAAACCAAGCGCCGGAGGAATGAAGAAGGTCGCCTTGCCACCAGGCTTGAGCATGCGGATGCCTTCTCCCAGCCCCGGACAAAGCGCCCGCATGGCCCGCCGCGCCGGCACGCCTTCCTGACTCTTCTCGAATTCCGTGCCATCCGCGAGCGTGCCCCGGATGTTCACAGTGACAATGTCTCCTTCCTGTGGACTGCGCCCTTCGCCGCCACTCTGCATCACATACTGCAGCCCGCTCTCCGTCACCTTCACCCCCTCAGCCTTCCCATTCTTCGCCAGGAATTCCTGGGCCACCGCCAGCGCCTGCTTCAGTTCCTCCGCCCGCTTCGCCCCAGCCTTCGCCTGCAGGTCGGTCTGAACTTCCCGCATCACTCCCTGCACATCCACCGGAGCCATCTTCGGAAGCCGATTGGCCATCACATCGGCAAGCCCCTCAGCCACCATCGCCGCATCCAGCTCAATCCCCAGCTTCTTCAGCTGCATGCCCATCTGCGCTCCCTTCGCATAATCCGTGCTGTGCCGTCCTTCCATGACCGCCTTCAAGCCTTCCATGACCTGCGCCATGTCAGGCTTCTCCATACTGCCGGACATCGACAGTTCCTGCTTGTCACGGCTCGCCAGAAAATTCCCCAGCGCATAACTGCGCCGCTGCGTCTCCCCCACAATGCCACCACCCGCCGCAGCCGCGTCCTGAGCCCAGCCAGACGACACCAGAGCCGCCAGCAGCGACCCCACGGAATAAACAGTCAGCAGTTTCATGCACTTCATTTCCCCACACCATGCCAGAGCCTCCCGCCCATGGCAATCCCGCATCTCCCCCCCGCAAAAGGCGAGACAAAAGCGGCATGACGACTCGCCTTCTCTCGTGTAGCGTAAAGCCAAACCGACCAACCCGCCAGCCATGCCTGCCGACACCTCTCCGCCACCGTCCCGCTGGAAACAGTGGTTCGCCCAGCACGGGCAACGACTCCTCCTCTTCGCCCGCCAGCAGACCCGCACGGAACAGGACGCCGAAGACGTGCTCCAGGAAGCCATGGTCCGACTCTGGAAAAGCGGCATGACCGACCTCTCGGATGACGGATCAAGCGAACCCTGCCTCGCCGGTGCCTTCACCCAGATCCGCCGCGCCGCCATCGACCAGGCCCGCAAGAATATCCGCCGCGCCAACCGCGAAACCCGTGCCATGGAAATGGACGAACCCGGCCACATCGTCTGGTTCCAGGACAGCCTCGAACAGGACGAACGTTCCCAGCAGATCGAAAAAGCCATCCAGTCCCTGCCCGACTACTACAAGGAAGTCATCATTCTCAAGATCTGGGGCGACCTCACCTTCGAACAGATCGCGGAAACCCTCGACATCCCGATGAATACCGCCGCCAGCCGCTACCGCTACGCGCTGGAACGCCTCCGCCGCTCTCTCACCCCAGCCAAGCTGTCATGAACCACGAGTTTCAAGACCCCATGGACACCGGCCTGCTCCAGCTCGAACGCGAACTCCGCTCGCTCACGCCAGCCAGCACACCCCGCCACCTCGAGGACGTCCTCGCCGCCGCCATCTCCGATTCCCAATCGGAAGCCGCACACCCCATCGACACGACACCGCGGAATCAGTCGGCCCCCGGTCACTTCCCATGGCGCCGCATGGCCGTCCCCGCCGCCGCAGCCGCCGCGGTCGTCTTCGCCATCCCACCGGCTAGCCAGCCCCAGCCTAAACCTCCCGCAAATCCCCCCGCCCCGGCACGCAGCACCACCGCCGCCACGACCGCACCCGCCATCAACTGGGTCCCCATGCCGGCCCGCCGGGAATTCCGCATCCTCAATGACCAGGGATTCCTCATCCTCAGCGAGGCCACCCCCATGCTGGAATACCAAATCGAACAGACGGAACACCGCGAATGGCGCAACCCGCAGGATAATTCCCTCATCCGCATGACCATCCCCAGTCAGCAGCGCGTGCTCCTCCCCGCAGCCTACCGCTGACGCTTCCTCCCCGCCAGCCCCAGCCCTGACCCGCACCATGGCTACCGCATCGTCCCGGTGGTTCGGAACTCACCTCGCCTTCGCCACCCTCCACTGCCTGCCGCTCACGGTCGCCACGGAACCGATCGCGGAACCCGCCGCCGCCACTTCCCCGCAGGCCGTCAGCCGCGTCGCCCTCGGCATCCTCGTCGCCCCGCTCCGCTCGGACGTCCGCGCCCAGACCCCCTTGCCGGATGGCGTTGGCCTCCTCGTCGCCCGCGTCGTCCCCGGCAGCCCCGCCGCCACCGCAGGCATCGCCGCCAACGACCTCCTCTTCCGCTGCAATGGCTCGGACCTCAAATCAGACGACGACATCCGCAAGGCCGTCACCAACCGGAAGGAAGGCGATTCCCTCGAACTGACATGGCTCCGCCGCGGTGCCGAAATGAAGGCGTCGGTCACCCTCGCATCCATCATCCTCCCGGCCCCGCCCCAGGCTCAGCCGGATTCTCCCGAACACCTGCAGCGACTCGAGGAAATCTTCCGCAGGCTCGCCGCAGACCCGGCCACCACCTCAGCCGTCCACCGCATGCTCGGTGGTTCCCCGGATGACGCGCAAGGGCCACTCCCCGGCCCCCTCGCCCTCGAAACCCACGGTACCTCAGCCACCAAGGAGGACGCCTCGGGCAAACTCCGCATCGATTCCCTCAACGGAAAACAGTCGGTCGAAATCCTCGACCACACCGGAAAACTCCAGTTCTCCGGTCCCTGCGGCACGGCAAGCGACCGCGACCGCATCCCGGAACCTTGGCGCTCAAAAGTGTCCCAGTTCCTCGACGAACTGAAGGCGGTGAGCGCGGCCGCAGCCCCGTGACGGAGTCCGGGAAACGCCGGAACCATCTCCGGCTCAGGGAATCTCCCCGGGCAGCAACTCGCGCAGCGCCTGCCGCACCAGCGGTGTCCAGCGTTCATAGCCAGCCGCATTCACATGCAGCCCATCCTTCTCAAAGAGCGCCGGATCCGGTTCCCCTCCGCTCCCCAGCATGACGCGATCCAGATCGACAAACCGCATGGTTTCCTTCCGCTCCGCACAGATCGCCGCAATGGCCCGGTTGGCTACCTGCTGCATCGACCGCAGTTTCCAGCGGCTGATGCTCGGCTTGATGGCAATGTAGATAAACGGAACGAGCAAGCCCCCACGCTCAAGGGCCGCAAGGAATTTCCGGAAATCCTCCACGGTCTTCCCCGCCTCGGCACCCTTGGCCGCCAGATCGTTGTCGCCCGCATAAAAGACTATGGCCTTCGGCTTGAGCGGAAGAATCAACCGGTCCGCCAGCGCTTCGTTCTCAGGGATCGTCGACCCCCCGAACCCGCGGTTCACC
The DNA here is from genome assembly GCA_039795165.1 of Verrucomicrobiota bacterium. GTDB lineage: Bacteria > Verrucomicrobiota > Verrucomicrobiia > Verrucomicrobiales > V1-33 > V1-33. The sequence goes on from JBDKER010000014.1 coordinate 33,228, forward strand.
ACCCCGAGATCCGGAAAACTCTGCTCGAGCTTCCACAGCCGGATCGAAGACGACCCCGCAAAAACAATCTGCCCGGACTTCGGTGGAGTCTTCCGGTCAGCCTCCGCAAACCGCTTCAGCTCGTCGGCCCACTTCTCTTCCACAGTCCGGCTTCCCTCCGCCCACACACGGCTCCCCAGCACCAATGACAGAAATATCCTCCGGTCGATCATCCACCGCTCCTCCGGCACGCCGCGCCGCAATTCAACCACCTTCCGAAAACGAAACCCGTAGCCGGTAATACCTGCGACCACCAGCACCAGGCTCCAAATCGACGGAAAATCCCGCGTCGGCCGACCCACTCACCACTGCCCCCGCCACAGGCGTCCAGTTCCCCTCGGCCAGCACCGCCGCTTCCTCGACCGCATAACGATAGCCACCCGACCCACGCCACGTCAGACGCACGGCCGACCCGGTCCAGCGGGCCTCAAGTCCGACCACGGCTTCCTCCAGCGATACCACAGGTCGCACGTCCAGCCACACCAGCCGGTGATCACTCGCATTCGCATTCGTCACCAGCGCCGCCTGTGGATGCGTCCCCACCGGCCAGTAGACCGCCCCATCAAGCACCTGCCAGCCAGCCCGCGACGGCAGCACATAGTCCACCCTCAGATCCTGCGCAAAGTCCGCCGTATTCGTCGTGCTGTTCCCATAACGCTGCGCCGATGGCACCAGCTGCGCATTCACCAGCCCATGACCCGTAAGCTGCTGCGCAGCCCCGGGCACACTGTCCCCCTTCGCCGGATCGGCATTGCAGTCGCCCATCACCACAAACCGCTCCCCCCCACGCAACCCTCCCCGCAACCCAGCATCGTCCACCACCCACGCAGACCTCGCCGGATCAATGTAATCTGCCCAGAACCGGATCTCATCAGCATTCCGCTTCCCGTTGCGGTCCTCCGCCCCATCGAAAACCGGGGGGGTCGGATGCGACACCAGCACATGCACCACCACCCCATTCCCCAGATCCACCGGAATGTCCCAATGACTCTTCGATGACAGCCGGACAACCGCCAACTCACCCTCCGAATACCAATCAGCCAACCCAGGCCGCCCCGCATCATCAGGCAGCCTCGCCCCCGGCATGTCCCGCCACAGCAGCTTCCGGAAGGTCCGGATGCCCGACCGCACCACCGGATACCGCGAATAAACCACCATGCCATACCGTCCCCGGAATTCCCCAAATCCATAACAGTCATTGCCATACGCCTGACTCCCCGGTGCCGTCACCGCCGTCCCGGAATTGTCGAAATCCAGAAACCCAGGAGATCCCACTGGCGGCACCGGTACCTCGGCCACCCCATCCTCATCCAGATCATACGGCGAAAACCCAGTGTTCGGCTCTGCCGCGTAACGATGGGGAAACGACAGCGCCGCCTGACCGTTCTGCGGCACCGCAAGGTAGTTGTCGTGAAACAGATCCCACACGGTCCGACCACGCCCGTCCACCCGCGGATCCCAATCGAACTCGTTGACCAGCAGAATGTCAGGCGCATTCCGCTGCACAATCTCCGCAATCCTCCGCGCCTGCTGCACGCCCGCCGTCCCCGCCCCGGGCGATACCAGATCCGTAAACAATTGCCCAAACGTCCCCCGGTTGAGCGACGCATTGAATGTCGCCACCCGCACCACCTCCGGCACCCCCGCCAGACCATGCCAAGTGCCAAGGGCCGCCCACCCAACCACCATCAGCCAGATCTTTGCCCGCTTCATGACACCCACCATGACACACCCCCGCCACCACGAAACAGGAGAAACCGTCACATGCCCGCGACATCCATCCCATACGCACGACAGGTTCCGCAAATTCTTGACGACCCACGCAATCCCTCCATCGTCATGCTCACGCTGGCCCACCGCCTGCCGTATCCACAAACCAAACCCAAAACCCACAGCAAATCCATGAAGTCCATCTTCGCCATCCTCGCTGCCTGCCTCGCCCTCACCGGCCTCGCCGCCGCCGACGCCGTCAATACCAAATGCCCACTCTCCGGCAAGGACGTCGACGCCGCCCAGAAATCCGACGTCTCCGTGAACATCGGCCTCTGCTGCGAAAAGTGCCAGGCCAAGTTCTCGGGCGACGCCAAAATGAAGCTCGAAGCCGTCAAGAAGTACGTCGGCAGCACCGAGAAACCAGCCAACAAGGAATGCCCCATCAGCAGCAAGCCCGCCAAGGCCGAAACCGCCGCCGATGCCAAAATCACCGTCGCCTTCTGCTGCGAAAAATGCAAAGCCGAGTTCGACAAGGACCCCAAGAAGCACATGGCCAAGGTCAAGTAAGGTGACCGCGGAGTCACCTCCGCCTGCCCCAGCCAACCGCTGGAAATTCCGAAACCCGCCGGTCTGCCCAGCCAGTCCGGCGGGTTTCCGCTTCCCCACCACCCATCCACGGCCCACCCACTCAACCCGGAAAGACTCGGAAACCCGAAAATTTCGCCGCCTTCCCATTTTCTTCTTGCCGCACACCCGTCCCTCCGCCATGTTCCCAACCATCGCCATGAAAAAATTCAGCGCCAGCTTTGCCCTCGCAGCCATGTTCCTCCAGTCCACCGCCTTCGCATGGGTCGGTGGCCCCTACAGCAACAATACCGCTGACGGGATCGATGGAGGCATCTTCCAATACACCATCCGCGGCAGCCGCACCTCCGGCATGTCCCGCTTCTCCCAGAACCTCAGTTCCTCCTACAACTCGGAATTCGGTGACTCGGTGATCTACTACAAAGGCACCACTTACTACGGCGAATCCTACGGCTTCGTCGACTTCGCCTCCAAAAAGGTCGATGGCATCATCAATGCCTCCGCCTCCGGTGCCGACAACAATCCCCAATCCCTCTGGCGCTCCGCCACCGGTACCACATGGGGCGTCTTCAATGGCGTCCGCTACGGCATCGGCAATCCTCTCTTCGGTGGCGTCTTCGACGGCACCAGCCCAGCCTCCAAGCGCTCCATCGTCAATGCCTCATGGCGCGGCAAACTGACGAAGACCCGCCCCGTCCCCCGCTTCAATGGCAAGGGCGAGGCCAGCTTCCTCGGCGAGGGCAACAGCTCGACCACCACGACAATCTCGTCGGCCACCGGTGACTTCGATACCCCGACTCCTCCGGCTCTCCCAGTCGACCCGCCCACCAACGGTTCCATCACCACCACGGTCATCAACCGCGGCGACGGTGGCAAACTCGAAAGCCGCGTCCGCATCCGCGTCTACGGCGGCCGCGTCAACGTGGCTCCGTACCTCGGCACGAACGCCTTCCGCGCGCTCTAATCGCCTGCGGTAACGCAATCCGGGTCATTCCCCGGGTCATTCCCATTCCACACAGGGCGGCGGATTCTTCCGCCGCCCTGTCTGTTTTCTGCCCCGACTCCCTTCCCCCGAATCCCGTTAGCCATGAATTGGGGATTCGTTCTGCCCACGGCTGCCATCTTTGCCTTCTGCGGCACGATGACGACCCTGCTGGTGCGCAGCATCTACTTCCCGGAAGAAAGCCGGCTCGCGGAGGCATCTCCGGCGGCCATCTTCGAACTCTTCGCCTCCCGCAGTGAAGGCTCGGATATGGATGTCTACGAAGGCCCCACCATCACAGGCCGTGCCCGCATCACCCCCTTGACCGGCCCCCCCAACCCCGATCGGCGACTCGATTCCCTCCGCTTCGCCATCAATGGCACCCTCCTCCTCCGCGGCCCCTTCGCCCAGTACGGCCAACTCAGCCTGAGCAGCCGGCTCAATGTCGCCTCCACCGGCGAAGTCAGCAATTACGACATCAGTCTCCGCCTCCTCAAGGCGGATCCCCCCATCGACCTCCGCGTCATCCAGCAGAACAATCAGCCATGGCCCGCCATCACCCTCACACGGGGAACGACCACTCTTTTTCAGTCAAACTCAGGAGCCAAACCGGACGCCGCCACACAATCGCTGCTCGACCTCATCCTCTCGGCCTCGGGCATCACGGCTGACCTTTCCGCTCCCGACACGACCCCGGCCACCATCTCGGCCCGCGGCGGCCGCATTACGGTCGCGGACCGCTCCCTCGATGGCTATATCGTTTCGCTCAGCCACCCTTCCCAGCCCGCTGCCTTCCGCATCTCGTTAGCCGCCACAGGCGAACTCCTCCGCATCGAAACGCCTGCCGGATTCGAACTCCTGAGCGATGACCTCCGCGCCCCGGGCATCCCCGTCCCCACCTTCGATTCGCCCTCGTCCCCCCGCCGACCATGATCCTGACCCGCGATCTCTCCATGCACTACGGGAGTCTCTGTGCGCTCGACCGTCTCTCGCTTGAGATCCCACAGGGCGAATTCTTCGCGTTCCTCGGAGCGAATGCCGCGGGCAAAACGACGACCATCCGGCTCCTCACGGGCCTCCTCCAGGCGACTTCCGGCGACGCATGGCTCTGCGGCCACCACATCCAGCACGAGGCCCGCGCAGCCAAGCGCCTCCTCGGCTTCATCCCGGATGTCGCGGTCTTCTATGACAAGCTCACCGCCCTCGAATTCATGGCCTTCATCGCCGATGTCTTCGAAGTCCCTCCCAAAGTGGCCATCTCCCTGACCGGTTCGCTCTTCGATCAGTTCGCCCTCAATCCCTACGCCCACGAACGCATCGAACACCTCAGCCACGGCACCAGACAACGCCTCGCCATCGCCTCAGCCCTCCTCCACGACCCCAAAATCATCATCATCGACGAACCCATGGTCGGTCTCGACCCCGTCCACATGCGCATCGTCAAGGAAGAACTCAAGGAACGCAGCCGCAGAGGAGTCACCATCTTCATGTCCACCCACCTCCTCAACGTCGCGGAGGAACTGGCCGACCGCATCGGCATCATCCACAGCGGCAAACTCGTCGCCCTCGGATCGATGAACGAACTCCGCAGCCGCGCAGGCAAGGACGGTCTCGAACCAATCTTCATGGAACTCATGGAGGAAGCCAGCGCCGCCGCGCCTGCCAGCCGGCACTGATGGCAGCCCCCGTCAGCACTCGTTCTCGCCTGCCTCCCGCGTTTGACGCCCGTCACCGCGCCGCTAGCGTCGCCACTTTCACCGCCCCAATATGGAAGCCGATTTTCTCAGCGCCGCCGATGCCGCCAAGCCCGCCCGAATCCACCTCATCGGGGTCGCCGGCAGCGGCATGAGCGGGATCGCCGCCCTTCTCCTCGACCTCGGCTACAAGGTCAGTGGCTCGGATAAAAGCACCACCGTGGAAACGGAACGACTCCAGAACGCTGGACTCGAATTCTTCTGCCCGCACACCGCGGAAAGTGTCGCCGGAGCCGCCGCCGTGGTCTATTCCTCGGCCGTCCGCCCGGGCCGCAATGTCGCCTACGATGCCGCCGCCGCCGCCGGCATTCCCCTTTTCCGCCGCGCCGAAGCCCTCGCCTCCATTCTCAAACGCAAGAAGGGCATCGTGATCGCCGGGATGCACGGGAAAACCACCACTTCGTCCATGGCGGCCCACGTGCTCCGCGAAGCTGGCCTGCACCCCAGCCACTACGTCGGCGCAGAAATCCCCCTGCTCGGCACCAATGCCCGCTGGGACCACGAAGGCGCTCACATGGTGGCCGAAGGCGATGAAAGCGATGGCACCCTCGCGCTCTACCACCCCACCCACGCCATCGTCCTCAACATCGAAGAGGAACACCTCGACTTCTACCGCGACCTCGATCACATCAATTCAGTCTACCGCCAGCTCCTCGACCAGACCACCGGCACCAGCTACTTCTGCGCCGCCGACCCCGGAGCCCGCAGCCTCTGCGCAGGCCGTCCCCGCACCCGCAGCTACGGCTGGGACCATTCCTGCGACTTCTCCGCCCAGCAGGTCGAAATCATGGGCCAAAGCACGGGCTTCACCGTCTTCCGCGGTACCGACGCCCTCGGCCACATCATTCTCAACATTCCCGGACGCCACAACGTCCTCAATGCCCTCGCCGTCATCGCCCTCGCCACGGACCTCAACGTCCCCTTCGAACGAATCGCATGGGCGCTCAGCACCTTCCGCGGAGCCAAGCGCCGCTTCGATGTCAAACTGCGTTCCCCGCACTACACCATCGTCGACGACTACGGTCACCACCCCACCGAAGTCGCCGCCACCCTCGAAACCGCCCGCCGCTTTACTCAGGGTCGCGTCCTCTGCATCTTCCAGCCCCACCGCTACACCCGCACCCAGCTCCTCCGCGACCAGTTCGCGGCGGCCTTCTCGCATTGCGATGCCCTCTTCGTCCTCGATGTCTACGCCGCGTCCGAACTCCCCATCCCGGGAATCTCCGGCCAGACCATCGCCGACGCCGTCAAGGCCCATGAAGGCGACAAAGTCCGCGTCTTCTCCACGCCTTCCCACCACGAAGCCCGCGCCGCCGCCGGAAACTTCCTCCGCCCAGGCGACCTCCTCATCACGCTCGGCGCCGGCAATGTCCACGAAATCGGTAGCCGCCTCGCCGAAGACATCGCCACCCTCGCACAAATGACCGAGGCCCTCGCCGACCCGGATGCCACCCTCCGGCTCTACGAACCCATGACCCGGCACACCACCATGAAAATCGGTGGCCCCGCCCAGTTCTGGATCGAACCCACCACCGCCGAAAGCTTCTCCCGCCTCGTCCGCTTCTGCCGGGAACACGGCATCCCCACCCGCATCGTCGGCCGGGGATCAAACCTCCTCATCCGCGACGGCGGCATCAAAGGAGCCGTCATCCACCCCAGCGGCGGCGAATTCGACGAAATCTCCGTCTCCGGAAACACCATCCGCGCAGGATCCGGCGTCCGCTTCAAACGGCTCGCCGCAGCCGCCCGCTCAGCTGGACTCGCCGGATTCGAATGGATGGAAGGCATCCCCGGATCCGTCGGTGGCGGCCTCCGCATGAACGCAGGTGCCATGGGCACAGAAACGTTCGATCAGGTCGTCTCCGTACGCTACCTCGACGCCACCGGCACCATCCGCGAAAAATCCCGCGAGCAGTTCACCGTCAAATACCGCAGCGTCCCCGAATTCATCGACCACTACTGCCTCAGCGCCGTCTTCAAAGGTTCCCCGGCCCCCGTCACCGAAATCGACGCCCAGACCCAGCTGAGCATCGACAAACGCAAATCCTCCCAGCCCATCGCCGCAAGCGCCGGCTGCATCTTCAAAAACCCCGGACCCTGCCCCGCCGGCCGCCTCATCGACGAACTCGGCCTCAAGAACGTCTCCGTCGGCCCCGCCCGCGTCTCCCCCATCCACGGCAACTTCATCGTCAATGACGGCGGAGCCTCGGCCGCCCATGTCCTCGCCCTCATCGACCTCATCCGCGCCAAAGCCCGCACAGAACGCGGACTCGAACTGGAAACCGAAGTCCAGATCATCGGCGACGACCTCCCCTTCTCATGACCCCATCCCCACTCGCCAGACCGGCCGGCTGGGAATCATGGACTCCCACCCTCCGCGCCACCCTCATGTTCATCTTCCGTGACCATGAGGTCCTCCTCATCCGCAAAAAACGCGGACTGGGAGCCGGAAAAATCAATGGCCCAGGCGGGAAAATCGACCCCGGAGAATCCCCGGCCGAATGCGCCATCCGCGAAACCAGGGAGGAACTCCTCGTTGAAGCCCACCATCCAGAACACGCGGGTCTCCTCCACTTCCAGTTTTCCGACGGCCTCGCCCTCGAATGCGACGTCTTCCGCGCAGACCAATTCTCCGGTTCCCCCACCGAAACAGACGAAGCCATCCCCCTCTGGACCCCCACCGCACATATCCCCTTCCACGAAATGTGGGCCGATGACATCCACTGGTTCCACCACCTCACCTCCCGCACTCCCTTCCGCGGCTTCTTCCACTTCGAAAACGACCACATGCTGTCGTGCCTCGTCCTCACCCCCTGATCCGCCACCACCCGGGAAACCCGCGATTCCCTTCAGCAATCCGAAAATTTCCGTTGCGGCGGCCCGAGTCTACGCTTAGCTCCCGCCTCCTTCCCGGACCGGTGGATCTTCCTCCTCAACGGTCAATTTCATGGCGGTTCCCGGAAAGGTCCTCCATTTCCTCACCTTCCCTACTCCCATGAACAAGCTGGAACAGATTCAACGCGAACAGATGAAAAAGGACCCAGTCGACTTCAAGGTCGGCGACACGGTCAAAGTCCACACCCGCGTCGTCGAAGGCGGCAAGGAACGCATCCAGATCTTCGCAGGCATCATCATCGCCATGAAAGGCCACGGCGTCGGCCACTCCTTCACCGTCCGTAAACTCAGCTACGGCGAAGGCGTCGAACGCGTCTTCCCAGTCCATACCCCGAAAATCGCCAAGGTCGAAATCGTAAAGCGGGGCCGCGTCCGCCGCGCCCGTCTCCACTACCTGCGCGACCGCCTCGGCAAGGAAGCCGTCCAGGTCAAGGAAGCCATCTCCAACCGCTGAGCTTCTCCCTCCCTCTCCCGAAGCGGCACCCGCGGATTCTTTTCCGCCGGTGCCGCTTCTTCTTTTACCGTTCCTTTCTGATTCCGAATTCCCCGTCGCTCCGGTCTTCTCCTGGCAGTTCCCTGTCCAGAATTCCTGCTGGCCTGCGCGGGGATCATCCGCTATGAGAGGCCCCCAATGAAGGAGGTGCTCTGTGTGTTTATGATGGCGGCTGCCACGGCAGTGGCGCGTCCACCTGCCCTGCCGGAACCACCCCTGCCCGGAGAAGAGGATCCCGCTCCGCTGGGCGAAGCCTTCGAAATGCTCCCCCTCACCGGGGAAGCACCCAACGAAAGCCGGACGGATCACCCGGAACTCGATCCCCTGCCGCCACCCGATCCCCCGATTCCCGACGCTCCGGTCTACGACCAGATGCCAGAACTCCCGCCGCTTGGCCTGCCTGCCGATGGTGAGGCCATGCCGGCTCTGCCGAGCGCACCCGGTCTGGTGGCTCCCCGGCAGCGGACGGCACGGAATGTTCCCGTGGAACCCGGTACGCCCGGCGAGCCCGCGGAACCGATTCCGGTGCCTCCATCGCAGGATCCGATTCCCGAGATCCCAGAAATGGAGATGGCCAAAAAAGCCTACTGGCACCCCAGTCCGATCGCGGCGCGCCGCATCTCCATCGAACAGGCACGACCGCTCCTCATCTTCTTCGCTTCCAAATGGGATGGCCAGTGCCCCGCTGTCGATCTCGTCGACGACCTCTTCAGCCAGAGCGATTTCAGCGATTTTGCGGCCGATTCCATGGTCCTCACAACGGTATTTCAGCCGGTCGGGAGTCCGCCGGCCTCGTTCAGCCGCGAACGGCTCGCAGCCATTGAACGATTCAAGCAGTACTTCAAGGTCCAGAGCTTTCCCACCGTCATCCTCCTCGACGAACACGGACGCGAACTGGAACGCATCAAAGGCTACTCCCGCCTCAAAAAATATGGCCGCGTCGGCAAGGAGATCAAGGAAACCGGAACCTTCAGCACCGCCCACGTCGTCATGCAGCGACTCAAGGACGCCGTGAAACGCAATCAGGACCGCCAGCAGCGCGAACACACGGCCCGCGAATCCCTCACCCGCCAGGGCTACCGCCTCTGGACCAGCCGCGCTGGTTCCACCCTCTTCGCCAAACTCGTCGATTACCGCGCCGAACGCATCATCCTCATGGACGAACGCGGCCGGAACCGCCGCGTCCTGCCATCGCAACTCATTCTCTTCGACGCCGAATGGGCCCGCCGCAAACAGGCAAGCCTGCTGCCGCCACCAAAAATGACGGATACCGCATCGCTCAGCCCGTAGGAATCCCTCTACCATCCCGCCCGACCATGCCTTCCCGCTTCCGCCTCGCCGCCCGCCTCTTCGCTCTGCTTCTCACCAGCGGAACCATTCAGGGACGGGAAACGGTCCGGGAAGCGATCACCTTCGATGCCAGCCCGGGCAAGGTCTACGTCCCCATGGAGGAAGCACTCGCAGCCTTCCGCTGGCAACCTGCATGGGACAGCGCCAGCAAATCACCCGTCCTCAACGGAGTCACAATTCCGGCGTCGCTCTGCCGGACACTTCCGGACGGTGGCTTGCTCGTCTCGGATGACGCCCTCGCCGCTGCGGGCGCGGAACGTCTCTTCCTTCCTCCCGACAAACAAGGCCCCGTGGTGTTCCGTCACGGCCGCCACCGCCTGCGCCTCACACCCGCCATCCAGCGGGCCGAAGTGAGCCTGCGCGAGCAGAAACTGCGTGGCTGGCAGGGCGACCGTCTCGTCTTCGAAAGCCGCGTCAGCTCAGGCCGTCAGGGCCGCACCCCGGCAGGAAAATTCCGCGCCGGTCCGTACAAGGCCCGGCAGCATTATTCCTCGCGCTACCACAACGCCCCCATGCCATGGAGCGTTCAGATCAATGGCCACATCTTCGTCCACGGCTTCACCTCGGTTCCCAATTACCCGGCCTCGCACGGCTGCATCCGCGTGCCGCTGAACGAAGGCAATCCAGCCCGCTTCTTCTACGAATGGGTCTACCGCGGCACCCCGGTCACGGTCACCCGCTGACAGCGGCAGCGCTCCTCAGAAGGTGGCCCGCAGATCCTTCGGCCGCAGCGACGGCTCGATGCCCTTCGCCTTGATGACCGCCGTGCGCACGCCCCGTTCCTCGGCGTATTCCACGGTTCCCTTGATCTTGTACCACCCCATTTCCTGATGCTCCGGTAGCCCGCCCTCGAACTCCACCGGAATGGAATACGGTCGCGCATCCGCCGCACAGCAGGTCACCTGCAGCACAAACACCCGCAGCCGCCCCGCCCCTGGAGCCACCTCGTCCTTGACCACCTGCCCGATCGTTTCCACGGGCTGACCCTTCATGACCCGGGCATATTCCTCATCCGAGCCGCTGTAGTAAAGCTGCATCACACCCAGTTCAAAACTGCCTTCCTTGTTCCGCGGCTGATACTTCTCGACCAACTCCAGGGTGAGCCCAGTGCCGCTGGCATTGGCCTCGGCCACCGCCTTCGATGGCACCGGGGCCGCCCCCGCCGGAGCCCCACCAGAACTCCGGTTCATGAGCGCCCGCGCCTTCTGCTCCATGTACCCCGGCGAAAACTCATCCGGCGTCAGCAGGGCCGCCCCAGCAATCGATCCCGACAAAAACAGCAGCGAAACCGCCCGCCCCGTCGGACTCCCATGATGATGATGCTCATGCCCCGCACTGCCATGCTCATGACCACAGCAGCCATCCCCATGAGCATGATGTTCGTGCCCGTGTTCGTGCCCGTGCCCGCAGCACGCCCCATCATGCTTATGCCCATGCTTCTCCGCGGGTCCGTGATCGTGCCCAGGCTCGTGTGCATGTTCATGATCGTGCCCGCAGCCGACCACGCGGCCGCGCATGAGGAAATTGAAGATCCCCATCACCGCGAGAGCCAGTCCGCCCACCAGCGCAAGGACTTTGAATCCACCCTGCAGATACGGCATATTCGGGGCCGCCCCGTCAATCCGTCCGCTCGCAATGAAATAGCAGATCACCCCACCGATCATCACAAGGACAAGCATCTCAAGGAGCAGCAGGAATTTCCGCAGCCATTCACTGTCGTCCCCTTCCGCATCATGCGCATGCTCATGAACGGCAGCCTCCGCAGCCACTCCAGCGGTCGCCGCTGCCTCGGCCGGGTGATCATGATGACATCCGCAGCCGTGGCCGCACGATTCCTGAGCGGGAGCGATTGGTTTCGATTTCATGGCGGAATTACTTCGGGACAGGAACGGGTTCGAGGATCGGTTGGAGGCCGAGGGTGGCAAGGTAGACGGCCACAAAGAGACCGATGGCGAGCCAGAAGACCGCCTTCGGCCGCAGCACCGTGGAATACAGGAAAATCAGCTTCATGTCGAACATCGGGCCGAACACGAGGAAGGCCAGCTTGGCAGTCGCCGCAAATAGCGAATCCGCCGCAATGATGAAGGCATCGGTCGTGCTGCAGAGACTGAGCACAAAGGCAGCCACCATGAGCACGGGAGCAGCCAGCCAGTGGTTCGCGGCCAGACTCTGAATGCCATCCTGCAGCCCAGGACGGTAGAACAACTGCGTCTGCGCCACCGAAGCAATGCCCACCCCGATCACAAAATACAGGACCGTGTCCATGAAGTCCTGCTGCGCCGTCCGCATGGCCCGCACAATCCCATCGCCGGGAGCACGACCCGCATCCGCCGCGTCAGCCGCACCACCTGCCATGCCCTGCAGCACCCTCGGCTGCAGCACCCGGCCCGCACCCGCACGCGACAGCACAAGACCCGCCACCACCGCAATGGCATAACCCAACAGCACACGCGACGCCGTCATCATGGCCGGTTCCCGACCCTGAAACGCCGAATAGGTACTCAGCGCCACAATCGGATTCACAATCGGTGCCGCCAGCATGTACGTCATGGCACAGCCCAGCGGCAATCCCTTCTGCACCAGCCTCCGGATCACCGGCACAATCGCACATTCACACACCGGAAAAATGATCCCCAGCAACCCGCTCGCCAGGACCGCCGGAATCCCCCGCTTCGGAAGCATCCGATCCATCAGCCGAGCCGGCAGATAGGCATCAATCAGCCCGGAAACAATGGACCCAATCAGGATGAATGGAATCCCTTCAAAGAGAATGCTGAGAAAAGCGACCCAGATGTCGCCCTGCTGGCTGGGAGGAGGTAATGACACGCGTGCGGATTCCATAGTCGGGCACACGGAAACCGCAAGCCCCCCGCTTCCGGTTGCCGATTTCCACAGCCCCCCGCACAGAGCTTCATGGAATCCTTAGCCGACCGCCTCGCGGCCGCCATCCGGGCCTCCGGACCCATGCCCTTCGCGTCGTTCATGGCCGCCGCCCTCTACGACCGCACCGATGGCTACTACACCAAACCCGGCCGGATCGGACGCGGCGGAGATTTCTACACCAGCGTGAGCACAGGGCCGGTCTTCGGCGAACTCATGGCCGGACAATTCCGCGAAGTCTGGCAGCAACTCGGAAAACCGGCGGATTTCGCCATCGTGGAACGCGGAGCCAATGACGGCACCTTCGCCGCCGATGTGCTCTCGTGGTCGCGCCGGCACGACCCCGCCTTTCATGAATCCCTGAGGTACTGGATCGACGAACCCATGCCCGCCCTTGCAGCACGGCAGTCGGAAACCCTCGCGGATTTTCCCGGACGCTGGCGGCACGGAGCCCCCCAGGGAGCCACCGGCGTCTTCTTCGCCAACGAACTGCTCGACGCCGTGCCTTTCCGCCGCGTCGTCCGCCGCGACAGCACATGGATGGAACGCTGCGTCGGACTCAGCCCGGATGGACAATTCACATGGACGGACGCCCCGCTGCTCGACCGCACCAGCAAGGCCCGGCTCGCTCAGCTGGGCGACGACTTCCCGGAGGGCTACGAAACAGAAGTCGCCCCCGCCGTGGGCAGCGAAGTGCGCCTCGCCGCCGCCACCATCGCTCACGGTGCCCTCTTCTTCATCGATTACGGTTTCTGCGCAGCCGATTACTACGATCCCGCACGCCGCACCGGCACCTTCCGCTGCTTCCGCAGTCACCAGACCCACGAAAATCCGTTCGATGCGATCGGCTCCACCGACATCACGGCCCACGTCGATTTTTCCTTCGCCGCCACAGCCGCCCGCGCCGCCGGATGCCACGTCGCCGCCTTTCTCGATCAGGCCCGCTTCCTCACGGGAGCGGCCGCTCCTTCCCTGCCCGCCCTCGATGGCGATCAATCCCCGGCCGCCGCCTCATGGCGACGCCAGTTCCAGAGCCTCACGCACCCAGGCCACCTTGGACGCTCCTTCCATGTCCTCGTCCTCACGAGAAATCCCGGCAGCGAGCCATGGTCCCCCAGCCTCAGCGGCCTCCGCTTCGCCAGTCCCTCCGCCCTCGCTTCGCTCGGCTGAACCTCACGGGATCAACCACGCTCACCGTCGCCTGATTCATCCACGGCCTCAGCCTCTCCGACTCCGCCAGCATCCGCCTCATCCTCGGCATCACCCCCAAGGAAAACCACGGTTTCTTCCTCTTCCGGTTCCACCGCAGCACTTTCCGGTTCCGCCAGGGCTTGTTCCGGCTCGGCCGCGGGCTGTTCCGGTTCCGCCGCTGCCGCTTCCACCGCCGGCTTTTCCTTCCTCGCCCTCCCCTTCTTCGGCTTCACCGCAGGCGCACCATCGCCTCCCTCGAGCGGCAATTCAGCCTGACCACTGTCCTCGGCCGTCTTTTCCTCTTCCGGTTCAGGCAGCTTCACAGCCCGCAGTTCAGCGGCATTCGGCAGGTCGTCGACCGACCGCACTCCGAAATGCTCGAGGAACAATTCCGTGGTCTCGTAAAGCAGTGGTCGACCCGGCAGGTCCGCCCGCCCGGCAATCCGCACCACATTCCGGTCCATGAGCGTCTGCAGCGGACCATCCACACTGACCCCCCGCACCGCCTCAATCGAACTTTTCGTCATGGGCTGACGGTACGCAATGATCGCCAAGGTCTCGAGCGCACTCGGCGTAAGCCGCTGCGGCTTCTTGTCCGGAAACAGCTCGCGGACCCACTGCGCCCAGTCGGGCCGGCTCACAATGCGCCACCCAGCCGGTCGCTCGACCAGCTGAAAGGCCCGGCCCGACTCAATGTAGTGCAGATTGAGCCGGCTGATGGCGGCAGCAATGTCTTCCTCCGTCACGGCGGCATGCCGCGTCACGGATTCCGGCGCATTTTCCCCTTCCGCCTCCCGTGCCGTCGCCACCGCCGCACGCACACAGCGGGCCAGTTCCTTCGTCGACGCCCCTTCAGGCGACGCAAACACGAGGGCTTCCACGATACTTTCCAGCTCAGTCGTCATGGCTTTGTCGGCAGGTTGGCAGGACTAGGTATTCTCGTTCCGGAACAGCGTGATCTCTCCCAGCAGATGGTCCTGCGTCACCCGGAACTGACGCAGCTTGATGAGTTCCAGCATGGCCACGAAGGTCACAATTACTTCATCGCGCGACGAAGCCTCCGCAAAAAGACTGAGAAACGCCACCTGTTCCCCCGGCGGCACCGTCTGCAGAAGATACTCGATCTTGTCCGCCACCGTAAAACGGTCGTCGGCAATCTCCCGCAGATCCTCCTTCTCGAACCGCGCCAGCACCTTCTGGAAGGCCCGGATGAGATCAAAAATCCCCAGCTCGGGCAACCCGGACGACGGCTCGGCCACCTTCTGCAGATCCGGAACCTCGGGCGTCGCCGGATACACATGCTCCATCTGCATCTGCCGCTTCTGCAGAAACGACGCCGCATCCTTGAACTTCTTGTACTCAATGAGCTGCCGGATCAGTTCCCAGCGCGGATCTTCTTCCTCCCCCTCCTCCTCAGGCGGCTGCACAGGCTTCGGAATCAGCATCCGGCTCTTCAGATACATCAGCGTCGCCGCCATCACAATGAACTCACCCGCAAGATCGATGTTCAGCATCTTGAACGTATCGATGTACGCAATGTACTGCCGCGTGATCCTCTCGATGTTCACATCAAGAATGTCCACCTCATCCTTCTTGATGAGATACAGCAGAAGGTCGAGGGGACCTTCAAAGATGTCGAGCTTGACCTTGTAGGAATCGTCCACGGGAATTTGAAAAAAAGGCGGGTCGGTATAATGCACCGGGCTCGCCCCGCGCCAGCGGTAAATTTTCCGCAGCCACTTCCGTGTAACATGCCAACGGCCTGCCCCGTCCTCCCCCTAAGTGACACTGACCGTCTGCATGCCTCTCGATCCTCCCGCACCCGACCGGCACCGCCCCGCGGATCCGGCCGCCGAGGCCGGATCGGAGGCCTCCTGCGAACACATCAACGCCCTCGCCCGCTCCGCCGCCGCCGGCAGCAGCGCCGCCTTCGCGGAACTCGTCACCCTCCACCAGCGCCGCGTCTTCTCCATGGCGTCGAAATACGCCCGCAATCACCACGAACTCGAAGACCTCGCCCAGGATATCTTCATCCGCATCTGGCGCGGCCTCCCCTCATGGCGGGCCTCCGCCCCCTTCGGCCACTGGCTCGGCCGCGTCGCCATCCGTGCCTGCTACGACTTCCTCCGCCGCCACCGCCTGCGCCGCGAAAAGGAAGTCTCGAGCGATTCCCTCGCCCTCGAAGTCCGCAACCTCATTCCCTCCACCCCGCATCCCCAGCAGGTCGAGGAATCCTACGCTCTCCTCCGCGTCCGCCGCGCCATGGACCGCCTTCACGCGAAAGACCAGCTCATTCTGAACCTTATCGAACTGGAGGACCGTTCCGTCCGCGAAACCGCCGCACTCACGGGCTGGAGCGAAGCGAATGTCAAGGTCCGCGCCCACCGCGCCCGCCTCCGCCTCCGCACCATCCTCGAATCCCTCCCCGATGAACCCGATCCCTGACGCTTCCGCCATGAACGACAGCGAATTCAATAGCCTCCTGCGCAATGCCCGACGAGCTGCCGCACGCCTTGATTTTTCCCGGGAAGAATACGGCTTCGCCACAAGGATGCACCAGATCGCGGCGACCACCGCCCCGGACCTCCGCCCGGTCCAACTCCTCCGCTATTGGGCCACCGCCGCCGCCGCCACCGCCACCCTCGCCGGCATTACCGCCGCCTTCGCCATGAGCACCGCCCAGATCCGTGACCGCGAGGACGCCCTCGCCGGATTCTGGGACAGCGGTGCCACCCTCTGGAACGACTCCCTGTTCCGCTGACCCCTGCCACTCTGCTGCCATGAAATGGTTCACGTTCTTCTCAATCATCGCCGTGTTTCTCATGGGCATCCTCACAGGTGCCTTCTTCGGCGTGAAAATGGAACGCGACCGCCTCGCAGCCCTCAGCCGCGCCCCCTCGGAGGGCATCACCCGCTCGGCCGCAGCCGCCATGAGTTCGGAACTCCAGCTCAATGTCGATCAGAAGGAAAAACTTCATTCCCTCCTCGAAGCCGCCCGGCCGGAACTCGAAGCCGCCGAAACCGCCCGCCGTGAACGCGTCTCGGGCGTGATCGCCAACGTCGAGAAACAACTCGACCCCGTCCTCACGCCACCCCAGCGTCAGCGCGGACGCTCGTTCCTCGACCGCCTCCGCCGCCGCTTTTTCCCGGAATCCCCACGCTCCGTACCCGTCACCAGCGGCCAGCGCTGACATCTGGGCTCAGAACGGCCGCCGCGGACGCTTGCCCGACGGAGTGTCGATCATGTCGATCGACTTCTCGAATTCGATGAGGCGCTTCTTTTCCTCCTCGGACAATTCCAGTGCTCCGGCGGCCGCCGGGGCAGACATGGCATCCGTGGGGGCCTGCCCCGGCACGGCACCGGAGACGGCAGACGCCGATTCCACCGGTCCCGGAAATGGCTTGGCGACTTCGTACGGTGGCTTCACTCCAGTGGCTGCTCCGCCGCCCCTCAGAAGGAATCCGGCGAGGAAGACTGCGGTCACGACGGCGGCCATGGCTATTACTTTTGTTTTCATAAGATTCATCGGATTGGCTCAGCGGTGACCGGACTGCCTTCGGGACCACCATGCGCTCAGGCCGCGCCGCGCCTTGGCCCCAAGGATGACCAGCGGATTCACGGTGAGTCCCATGAGTCGGCGCGCCCTCATGCGGCGCTTCCAGTCTTCAAGGCGCAGGGCCACAAAGGATCCAAGGTAGCCTCGCCTCGCGGCCAGCCGCCAGTCTCCGGAGAGATGCAGGTGAACGCCACGCATGCGGGCATCCGCAGTTCCCTTCCTGAGCCTCGCCAGCAGAACCTCATCAAAGGTGCCCGGTGCTATCTGATTGAGGAAATCACCCGCATCCGCCAGCAGCAATGACACGCCCCGCCGACGCGCCTCAGCCTCGAAGCGTTCCCAGTCAATCCCCGCCCGCTGCACCAGCAGGCAGGAATCAACCACCCAGCGCAGCGTGTGAAAACTCCGTTCCCACGAATACCCCCGCACCATGACCTGCAGCAGCAGATCAGCCGGACACGGCCGCAGACCTTCCGCCCGCCGCACAGGCATCGCGAGGGCCTCCGCAAAAAGCGGGGCCTCATCAACGTCGGCCACCGGAAACCGCAGCAGGTTCCAGTGCAGCTCGCAGGAACTTCCTCCACCCGGGCGGCGCAGCGCATGATGCACCGCATGAATCCCTTCGAATTTCCTCGGATCAAGCACTGGATCCCCGGTCTCCCTCACCTTCTTTTCAAGCCGCCAGCCACGGCTCTGCAGCAACCGGACCGCGGGTTCCACCTGATCCACCGGCAGCTGCCAGTCCACATCGGACAAACGGCACAGTCCGGCTTCGCCATAAACTGTCAGCAGCAGCGGCAGACCTTTCACAAACAGAGGACGCATACCCTCCTCCAAAAGCACCGTGCACAGCTCCGCCGCCGCAGTGAGATGCAACTGGTTCTGCAGCCACACATATTGCTTCATCGAAAGCAGCAGGTTCCGGTCCTCCTCGCTCATGTTCAGTTCTCGGGCCCGCGACGAAAGCCAGGGTAGCAGGGGCCATTCCTCCGGATCCGCTTTCTCAGGTATCGACTGCCGACGCCACTCCGCCCATGCTTCTCTCGCCATCGGCACCGGACTGCAGGCGGCACGCACCAGCAGCAGATGCCGCGCGGTCATCCCATGAGGAACCAGCGGTGCGGACATCATGCGGCCTCCCTCACCAGCTCCTCAAGCAGACCCACTGCCTTCCGCGGATCACGGTAGCTCAACCGGTACGACGGGATCCTGCCAATTCCGGAAACCAGCATGGCCACGGCGGGCGCACCACCCGACGACACAATCTCCGGTCCCAGCCTGCCCAGCGCTTCCCGGCTTCCCATGCGTTCCACGACCGGTTCGTCCGCCTCGGCTGCATACTCCGGAAACACAAGGCATCCCACCGAAGCTGATTCACACCATGGACCACCGCCCAGCTGATCGGGATCAAAGAACCGGATCCTTCCCCGGCGATCCCCGGTGGCCGTCTCCCAGACGCCGGGAGCGGTTTCCGGAAAATTCCCGAACGAGCGTTCCTTCAGATTGAAATTCCGCCGCGATCCCCGGATGCGCCAGGCATCGCCTGGATCAATCAGCAACAGTTCATCCGTCAGCCACGACCAACCGGAAAGGATGCACGACGTCACAAGGGAGGTCTTGCCCGCCCCGGACGACCCGCAGAACAGCACCGCCTTTCCTCCCCCCGGGACCGCTGCGCCAGCATGCAGAAACAAACCGTCCGGCCACCTCCGGCGGGCCAGTCCATCAAGGAGATGATCGGTCTGAAAATACAGATTCGCTTCCCCATGGAAGACGCCCTCCCATGGTTCCCCATGGAGGAAAATCCGCCACTGCCCGGCTCCCGCAGGCACCCACACCAAATCGGCCGTCTCCTCCGGGCTGCATGCCCGCACCTCCGTGCGCGCCGCTGTCTGCACCCGCAGCGCCAGCGGCTCCATCTCCGGATCATCCACCCGCAGACGGCAATCCATCCCCAGCTTCCGGAACGTCAGGAGCACACTCATGTCGCCAGCACCAGACGGATCACACCCTCCTTCACCAGCAGACGCAATCCCGCCATGCAATCGTCCCCGCCAAGTCCAAATTCCCCTTCCGCCTGCCGCAGCACGTCTTCAGCCGTCACGCCTCCGCCACAGCAGCTCAGCACAGCCTCCGCCGATCCATTGAGCGTCACCATCCGGCCGGTCGCTTCATGATAAAGCACACAGCCGTCGTCGAGTTCCTCCCAGAGAAACCCATCCACCAGCTCAGGAACCGCCAAAAGGTCAATTGATTCAGATTCAGGCATAAATGGTTGTTCCCCCTGTCAGCAGACGGGCCCTCAGACGGGTTTCAAAATCATCCGGAGCGGCCTCCATGGCTTTTCCGCAGTGATGCGCCACACGATCCCGGTGGCCCGCCGCCGCATGACAACTAGCCAGCATAAGTTCAAGACGCGGACCAAGGCAGTTCAGCGGCACCGGAATCTCCGCACGTCCCAGCCGCTGCGCAAAACTCTCCAGCCACGGCAGCGCTTCGGGCATCCGTCCCGCCGCAATCTCGGCCAGTCCCCGGTGCAGAGCGTAGACCACCGTACCCCCAAGGGCGGCCTCCGCATCGCGCGCCGCACTCAGGACGGCACCCGCTCCATCCTTCATCCCAAGCACGTGCAGGCGCCGCACCCACGCCCTCAGCATCGTTGCGACCGGAATCCCGTGACCGGTTCCACCC
The DNA here is from genome assembly GCA_039795165.1 of Verrucomicrobiota bacterium. Taxonomy (GTDB): domain Bacteria; phylum Verrucomicrobiota; class Verrucomicrobiia; order Verrucomicrobiales; family V1-33; genus V1-33. The sequence goes on from JBDKER010000014.1 coordinate 53,358, forward strand.
ACAAACGGCCGCAGTAGTTCCCCCAAAAGAGCATCGGCCGCATCCATCTCGCCCAGCGACATCTGGGTCTGCGCAAGACAGGAACCAATCTCCATGCGCCGCCCGCCATCGCCCGATTCCTGCACGTCCTCCCATTCCGCCAGCAGTAACGGTAGATTCCGCCGGTCTTTGTTGCCAGCCGCATCCCCAGGCATCTCCCCCCAATGCACCAGCCGCACCGGAAAATGCCGCACCTGAGACGCCCGCAACGGCTCCCCGAAATCCGGATATTCATGGATCCGGCCGCGATAGCGCAGACCCGGAACATTCCGCAGCAGACGCATCGCTCTCATTGCCGTATGATCCCGATGGCATTCGTACGATATCGTTCCAGCCAGCACCCCGGGATCAATGCCGCGCAGCATCGCCCGCAGCCGATGAGCCTCCCCCTCCGGAAACTCGTCGTCCGCATCAAGGATCAGAATCCAGTCCCCGCAGACCCCCGCGATACTCGCATTCCTCGCCTCGCCAAAATGCCCAACCCACGGAAAACGCCTCACGACCGCACCAACCGCTTCCGCCACGGACACCGAATCGTCTTCCGACCCAGTGTCCGTGACGTACAGCGCATCGTACTCGCTAGCTAAACTGCCAATCGCCCTCCGCAGAAGATCTGCCTCGTTCCGGACCATCAGACAGACCGCCAGACGAGGCCAACCCTGCCGGGAAAAGTCGTCGGCAGGACCAATCACACCGGATCAATGCTTTCAGACTCCGCACCCGGAATCTCTTCAGTCGCGTGAACCGGAGTCGCCCCTGCCGCCAGCAGGAAGGCCACCACCACAGGGGCGTTCTGAATGAACTTCCGGCGCTTCAGATCGTCCCGCCGAGATTCCAATAATGACTTTGTGAGTTTCTTCATGAACTGCTTTTGCTGAATGTTTGTTCGCTGCCTATAATTTAACCGGATGGGCCTCGGAACCAGATCGTTACCGCGTCACCCGCACGCCGCGCGGCTGGTCGAACGTGGTGACTCCAGTGTCGAGGACAATGGCCTGCGCGACTCCCGTCCCCTTGTCGATACGGAGGAGACGGCGCGCCCGCCCGGTATTGCGGCCATCCGTGACAATGTAATTGCCATCAGCCTCGATGGCCACATGCGTCGGGAAGTCCAGTTTAGGCTCCCCGCTGGCGTCGCTGATCGTCGCGGGATCAGCGGAAAGATACCGCTGGTTTCCGCTCGTCAGATCAATCGAAATGAGGCGCTGTGCAAAGGCATCAGCCACCACCAGAGACTTTCCGTCGGCTTCGCATGCGAGCCCCACCGGGAACCGCAGCAGATTGACCCCATTAGCCGGAGACAAAATTGTCTGAGCTCCAGTCGTCTTATTCACGCGGATGATCTGCCCCCCACGGGTCAGCGGGAACCGGATGTTTGAGATGTAGATCTCTCCGCTGTCAGGATTCAAAGCGATGCCCTGCACGTACTCAAGGTTTTCACCTGCCGTAATCAGCGACTTGGCCCCATTCGACGGGTTCACCCGGATCACACCGCCCGTATAGGAACCCTCAGCTGGGCTGTAGTCGGCGTCAGCCACCAGCAGATTGCCGTCGCTCTCCACCTCCACACCCAGCGGCGTGCGCAACTGCACCGTATCCGTCTCCACCGGGCCATTGCCGGTGACCTTGCTGCGTACCGCAGAGAGTCGGTTAATCTTGTAGATGCCGCCGTCCGGCTTCAGCTCCAGCGTATTGAGCAAGTGTTCGTAGTTGGCGATGAGGAAGTCCCCATTGCCATCGATAGCAATCTCATACGGATCCCGGATGAAGGAATCGTATGTCTGCTTCACCTGCCCATCCCGCGACACCAGCAGGATCTGTCCGGTTCCTGTCGTGCCCTCTCCCGAGTCGCTCGGCCCACGGTCATTGATGACGAAGTCTCCATCCTTGGACAGGATGGTCATCACCAGCACTTCGAAGTCTCCCGAGAACTCGCCGAAAGCATTGCTTACCTTGAGATAGAGCGAGTACCTTGGTTTGTTGATAACGTCAGGAATCTGGCCTTCATTGAGGCGGAGCTGATTCGTGCCCACGGGAATCGTAAAGAGAGCATTGTCCAACCCCTTCCCTTCCGGCGGCGAAGCCACGACCTCGTAAGTGTAGCTGATCCCGAAGTCCGGAACTGGCGAGAGCAGGCCCGCAAGGGTACCCCCGACGGGAGCCGGAATGTTGTGGATAACCCGATTGTTGATGAGCGTCAGTCCCGTGGGTGCCTTGCTGGAAACCCCTTCACCCCGGATCCGGAATGTGTAAGGATTGCGGTCCACATCGCTGTTCTGGATGGACACCTCGGCGATGGACACGCCCACCCCGGTGGGCTCAAACACGATGCTGAAGGTCTGGGTCGCCGCATTCTGACGGCTGCCACCCAGCACTGATGTGAAGTTCGGCTGCACAACCCGGAAAGCTGCCGGACCACTGATCGCCGTAAGGCGCACCGGCTGCTCCACATCATTCAGGACCAATGTTTTATCCCCAAGATTCTCGATGGTGTAAACGTTGGTCACCGGAACATCCTCGCCAAATGTATACTGCTCGAAGTCTGTGTTGTCCTTCGTCTGGAACCGTGTCTCCCCGGCACGGATCGACACCCCGCCACTCCGCACGTTCATGCGGGGCGCGGTACCCTGACCAAGGATGAGGATATTGAAGACCCTAGTGACCGGAGCCGCAGTCGTGAAGTCCTCGTTGCCAGCCTGCGTGGCAGTAATGCTCACCTCGCCAACCCCGGTCGGCGTCACAAAACCGTCCGTGAGCGTCACCGGTCCATAGTTCAGCGTGTAGCTGACAGGAAGGCCGGATGAGGCCGTCGCCCCGAGGGCAATGCCAGGACTGATCCCAAAAACAATCGAAATCGGCTGAGCAAACGTGATCGTCTGGCTACGGTTGAGGATCTCAATGGCCGGGTTGGTCCCGAAGGCTCCGAGGTTTCCGCCAGAGGTCACCAGCGCCAGTCCAGAATGGTCACGGATGTCAGAACCCTGCGCGATCCGGAAATCAATGAATCCCGTACTGGTCGGAATCACGGTGACGCGATACGTTCCCGTAAGCCCTAGTTCCACAATGGATTCAATCGTAAAGCCCGCAGGATTGATTCCCGTTTCATTGAGGAAATCAAACGGCGCGATGGTCGACAAATCGATATCCTTGCTGAAAGTGAAGGTGTACTCAATGGGATCGCCCGTGAAAATGGCACCCTGGCCCTGACGGTTGTGTGACACGGATGTCAGCAAAGGAGGCGTGCTGTTGTCGATCAGATTGGTGACGTCCGCGTTCACCAGAGGCAGCGCGTCATTGCCGGCAAGGTCCTGAATCGCGTTTTCGTCATTGGCCGTTTCAGGGGTATAGGAAACTCTAACGTTGGTTGTGGATGCTGTCAGGTCTTCACTGATGTTAATCAGCACCTGACGGGCAGCCGCGCTCACGGAAACTCCGGTGATGGTAGCCACGGTATTCGCTTCTCCGTAGGTGACGACGAAGCGGGCCGTTGCAGGCGGATTGGCCGCGTCCAGCAGATTGGTATCGGAAAACGTCATGGTGATCCGCGAGCCCACGGCTTCGTCGGTCAGGAACTCGTTAACGTAGACCGGTTTGATGGTGTCGATGGTGATCTCGTTGTTCGCTGCCAGCGAGCCGGGCGCACCCGGAACCGCAATGTCGACACCCGTACCGCCACCACTGCCCACGAGGTCGGGTTGGTTACCGGCGAGGTCGGTAACCGTGTCGGAGTGAATCATCAGCGAATTGATCGCCTCATAATCAAGCAGCGCCCGCTCGTAGTTAGGATTGTAACTGCCTCCCGAAGGAACAGACTCCCTGACAATGTACTCAAATGTCCACACGGCCGTGCCTGATCCGGCGTGGTAGTGCCCGAAATCCCCGTTGTTCAGGTGAATGTGAATCGGAATCCGGTCACCAGGAATCACGCCTTGGTTCAGCTGTACCGGCTCGCTCCACTCCACTTTGATTGGAATTACGGTGCCAGCGGCGAAGTGGCCATTCTGGTAGACGGGCACACCGTTTTCGTCAGGCGAGTACGCCGTGATGTTGAGGACCCGTGGTTTGGTCGTGTCGAGGCTGGCATTGATAACTGCGGGGCCGAAGTCAGCCACATCATTGCCAGCTCGGTCCTGCAGGGTAATCCCATCGTCCACCCCGTCAGTGGGATCGTTGAATGTCACCCTCACCCGGCCGGCCGCAGGAACTCCCGCCGCCAACGCCAGCGTCACGGTTTTGGCCGCCGACTGAACGGTGCACCCAACCGGTGTGGCAGCGGTGAATGGAGAACCGCCCTCGCCGTCAGGATCAACCTCCACAGTGAACTGGGAAAGCAGGGGGAGGTTGGCATCATCGAGTCCGTTCACATCGGTGAAGGCAAGGGTTACAGACGCCCCTTGCGCAGAACTCCCACCGAGATTGAACACCGGAGCGAGAGTATCAATGACCAGAGATTTACTGGCTCCCAGTGATCCGGCGGCACCCGGCACAGGCAGGATCAGCACAGCACCATTTCCTTTGGCATCACGAATGGTGCCGCCATTCAGTGCAAGCGCATTGATGGAGAGATAGTCGAGATCCGGAGAAACGTCGCCCGACTGCACCGTGTAATTGAAGACCAGTACCGGCGATCCGGAACCGGATGTATAGTTGACCTGCTGGTTGGCGACACCTGCAGTGGCCAACGTGAGCCGCGGAGTGCCGCTCACCTGAACAGCCTCACTGAACGTGACCGAGACGGGCACAACCTCGCCGGCCTTGTACTGCCCATTCGGCTTGGCCGATGTCACCGAAAGCACCGTCGGACTCACATTGTCCAGAGGATTGGCAATCGTAATGAACAACTGCTGTTCATCGTAGCTGCCACGGCGGGTTCCATTGGAGGAGTCAAGGTCATAAGCACGCACTCTGACCTCGTAGGATCCGGCTGTGCTGAAGCCCCCATCGCTGAAAGAAAGGACGCCCGTGGCCGGATCGATGCTGAAGAGGCCCGCGTTACCACCACCGCTGATCTCGTAAACCAGCGCATCGTTGTCCGCATCGGTGGCTGTCACCGTGGTCACCGGATTGGAACCATCGTAGATCACGCCACCCACATCGCCACCTCCGTCGCTGGTGATGATCGGCAGGGCATTCGGGAAAGTCCGGGTCGGCACAAAGGCACCCTGATCCTTGAAGCTGATGGCGGACTTGGTACCACCCTGGTATCCATTGATGTCGCTGTTCATCGAGTTCGACTGAGTCGAAGTCGCCAGCAGAATGTTGAGAGGAGTGTCCTTGTTGACGTTGTAGCCCTTGGCAGCCGCTGCTTCCTTGTAGCTGTCGATGGCCGGTGTCGTGTTCGAGAACGGAATCGCAATGCTCAGGAAGTGATCCTGCTGCACAAGCGTCAGCCCGGAAAGTTCCGCAGCCGGCGTGTTCAGGTTGAGGTCGCTCACCGTCGGATCAAGCACCGAGGTCACCGGCACAAAACTGAAGCGCGATAGCCCGGGCTCGGTCAGCAGACCATAGAGCGGAATCTCTCCAGTGATCGTAGTGGTGCTGGGTGAATTGTTCAGTCCCGATCCAGTGCTCCAGATCGAAACGCGGCTTTCCTTGGTTGTCCGCTTGGTAACGCTAATGAAAAAATCGATCGCACCGTCAAGGTTCACGTCGCAGCCAAGGAAAAGGTAACCCGATGAGAACGCCGAGGATCCCGTCGACTTGGAGCCACTCAGGCGAACCCGGAAGTAAACGGTATCGTCGGATTCGTTGGCTGTCCCCGGAGTTCCACCGTCGTCGCATTGACTGTACAGCACCGGATGATTCTGGTCACCCACCAATTCAAGGTCTGTGGCGGTGGCCTGCTGGTCATTGATGAAGTCAAAGGCCGGTCCACGCAGAAGGGTTTTCCATTGATTCGTCGGGGACGACAGCGAGAAGGCATCAATGGAATACTGTGTGGAGGTGACGGTCGCGAGACCAGCGGAGGACGCCGTCAGGGTTTTACCCGGGCCCGATGTCCCGCTCACAGTAAGGGAACTAAAGGTGGCCTCCCCATTCACCGCAGCCACGTTCTGGAACGTACCGTTGAGACTGACACCCTGACCCGCCGTGGGAGCCAGCGAGATCAATCCCGATGACCCGGTGGCCACATTGCCAGAACTGTCGAGGAAAGCCACCCGGACAGGAGGATTGAAATTCAGAAACTTCTATACGTTGGAAGGTTGCTGGGTGAACGACAGCGTGGCCGCCGCTCCCGGACTCAGAACGAAGGCGGACGAGTCCGCCAGAGTCAGGCCAGTCGATGTTGCACGCAGCGATTTGCCAGATCCAGCCGTACCGCTCACGGTAACGCCCGCAAAGGTGGCAACTCCATTCACCGGTGTCACGGATGTGGTCCCGGCAAGGGAAACGCCGGTGCCCGCGAGCCCAATCTGATTGGTCGCCGTGGTCACCGTATTCCCACCAGCATCCTGAACAGCAACCTGAACACTTGGGGAGAAACTGCCGCCCACCGCCACCGGTCCAGGCTGCACAACGAAGCCAAGCTTGTTCGGCGTTCCCGTCGTCAGCGTGAAGGCCGAGGAATTCGCGGATGTCAGTCCCGTCGCCGTCAATGTCTTTCCAGCACCCTGCAGGCCAGTCACCGTGAGGCCCGTGAAGGTAGCCAACCCACTGGCAGTTGTCGCCGTGGCATTGCCCAGGGTCAGTCCCGTGCCCGCCAGCGAAATGGTGTAGTTCGGCAGCCCCGTGACCCGGGCGTTGCTGGAATTAATCACCTCCACCGTGACCGCAGGCGTGATCGCCACACCATTCTGAACCGTGGCCGCGACGTTCTGCACAAAACGCAGAGCTACGGCTGGCTGAGTCACCGTAAATGTGCCCGCCGCTAGGCTGGTGGGAGCGGAGATGCCACTCAGGGTCATGCTTCCCGAGGAGCCAGCGACCGCTTTGCCTGGGATCGGGCGGATCTGAATCCCCGAAATCGTATTAGTTCCGGGAGAGTTTACGCCTGTACTGATACTCCAGCGGAGGATGGTGATGTCGCCGTCGACATTTGCCACATAGGCAGGAGCACCCGAGAGCACGGCTCCGGAGGCGGATACTCCCGAATTAAGGAATTGCCAGTTGGCAGGAGCTGCCAGTTCGTACGTACGAGGAGCGACACCGGAGGCCCAGTCGTTTTTGTTGCCCGACCCGAAGGCGACGGCACCAACCGTGGAGTAGCTGTCATCATTAGGGGTCTTGGACACGGCAGCCGGGTTCGTGGTCACGCTGACAGCGGCCTGCACCGAACCGATGCCAGTGAAGACTGCCGCCAATGCCACGGCGGCCTTGATGCTTCGGAATCGTTGGGAAAATAGACTTCTCATGATGTGGAAGTATGGAATTGAGCTTTGATGGATTGGGCTGGTGGATTGTCAGGATTCCGGGTGATCAATCCTGGGTGATGCGGAAGAAGCGGGCTGATGCGTTCGGGTCGCGGGTGTCGGTGAACTGGAGCGATCCGTCGTTTTGATTTACCGGGCGGCTGGTGGAACGGCGCCAGTCGGTGAGGTTATCGGAGACCTCGAGGTGGTAACCTTCGGCGAGGGCTGGGGTGATGGGCTGCTGGAACTCGTCGGTGACGGTGACGAGCGGGGTGCCATCGTCTGTCAGTTCGAGGGCGGTGCGGGCGCGGCCACGGACGACGAGCGGGGTCACGTGGCTGATGGTGCTGCCGGCTGCGGTGGAGACGCGGACGGAATACAGGCCCGCGTGGCTGGCGGTGAGATTCTGAAGATTGAGCGTGCGTCCGGTCGCCCCGGAGATCTCGCGTCCATTGAGGAGCCACTGGAAGGAGGCTCCGTCAGCCTGAGTGCCGGCCGAGAGCGTGACTTCAGAGCCTCCGTAGAAGAGACCGCCCTGCGGCTGTGCATCGAGCACGGGGCCGCCGCGGAGACCGACCGAATGCCGGTAGCCAGCCGAGATCGCCGTGTAGCCACCACCGCTCAGATTGAGCTGACCCGAGGAATTGTTGCCCCATCCAGTCACGGTGCCATCAGCCTTCAGGGCGAGGCCGTGATCCAGTCCTGCGGCGATCGCGGTCACCCCGCTGAGTCCGGCGGGCACGCTGATCTGTCCGTATTCATCGCTGCCCCATGCGGTCACTGTTCCGTCTGACTTGAGCGCGAGGCTGTGAAATCCACCCGCGGCAATGGCGATCACACCGGAAAGGGCACTGGGCACCTTGCACTGACCATGGCTGTCACCGCCCCATGCGGTCACAGTGCCATCCGACTTCAGAGCCAGCGTGTGGTCGCGCCCGGCAGCCACCGCGATGACATTGCGGAGACCGGCAGGCGGATTGGTGCGACCATCTCCCGCAAAGCCCCATGCCTTGACGGTGCCATCACGCAGAAGAGCCACGCTGTGAAATGCACCAGCAGCCACCCCCATGGCGGGCGGAAGATCGTCCGGCACCGAAGTGATTCCATTCAGATCGCTTCCCCATGCGACGACCTTGCCTTCAGAAGTCACCCCAAGCACGTGACGCATCCCGGCAGAAACCTGCACCGCCCCCGAAAGCACCGCTTCCTCGTCCATGCGTCCCCACACATTCACCGATCCGCCTGGGCTCAGGACCGCGTTGAATTCCCAACCAGCCACCACAGAAACCCCCGTGTCCGGCGACTCCTGAGTGAGGCCCTGACCAAACCGCTTGTTGCCGACTCCGGTGATCTCCGCCGCTTCCAACCCGGTCACGAGAGAAAGTATCAGGAAAGAAAGGGTCGTTGCCCTTACAGCATCGGCTGAGCTGATTTTGTAAAATTCCGAGGTCGTCATGGCGTTGAGATGTGCGGAGTTTTTGAACGGATGGGGTCGGATTTGGCGAACTCGGGTATGTACGGAGAACACGGAAAGTAGCGTATCTGCAACTAATTCCAATTAATCACTGTTATTTTTCTTAAGATTCTAGTTATTTCGTGTCCGGTTTTGTAACCGCAGACTAGAATCCTATTACTAGTACTCTGGAACTAGGATCCTAGTTTCAATCCCTCAGCGCCCAGAATTTTTCCAATTATCTCATTCTCAGCAGATTCCAAAATTCTTGAGCCTAGCCGACCCGGAATCTGCAGCGGCCCGCGGTGGCATGGAACTCATCCGTTCTTCATGCCGCGCATTCCCCGGCGACGCGAGACTGAGGTCGGCGGCCGTGGTCAATGCCTGTTCTTGCGGCGCGGCCCCGGGCACCTTCACGGCCCGAGTTCAGGGAGTGGCGGGGAGGACGCTATGCCAGTGTGGACCGCAGCGGAATTCGTCGATGAGGTAGGCACCTTTGCCGTATGGCTGCATGCCGATGACGATGCTGCGGTCTTCGGGATTATCGAAGGCGCGGCTGACGACGTTGGCTTCGGCGTCGGCGGGCTGCCGACCTGGGGCGGGATTGACCCAGAGCTGCATGATGTCGTGGCCGCGGTGGAAGACGGTGCGCACGACGAGCAGGTAGGTACGGTTGGGTTCCATTTCGATGCCGGCCTGCGATGTGTAGATTCCGAAGCTCCGGCCCCAGCCTTTGCCGACATTGGTCCGCATGAGATTGCAGTGGAGGTCGCCAATCGCGGGATCGCGTTCCGCCCGCACGAGAAAACTGCTCCAGATTTCCGTGCCGTCGCGGCCGAACGCTTCGGCGAGCGGTCGTTCGATCCTGACGTGCGGTGGGCGCCGCCGGTTGGTTTCATCGGCGTCGTCAGCGGCCACGCGGAGGGCGCGTCCAGCTGATCTCAGCCCCGGGTAGCTGAGTCCCTCGGCGGCCATCACAAGCGGGGCATTTTCCTCCACGACCTTCCATGCTCCGCTGAAGCCCCTGCCTCCGGCCAGTCCGTCCACGCGGGTTCCGGCTGGGTAATCGAACGATTCCTCCGCTTCCGGGAGGGCTACGCCCGCGCCGCTCCATCCTTCGGCGGCCACGGAAAACGCCGACTCCCCCGCCGCGCTGACCGCCTTCACGAAATAAAACCGCTTCGCTCCGCTCGGCGCGTCGGTGTCGCGGAACGAATTCAGCTTAGTCACATCGCTGGCGGGAAGCAGTGGGGAAATGGGCATCGCGGCTGCTGGATCGGAGGTGGAACCCCGGAAGACCTGATAACTCTGCGGAAAATTCCGGCTGTCGCCCCAGAGGACATCGACGGCATCAGGCCGGGTGCCCTGGGTGGCCGTGACCTCACCGGGCACCGAGGGAGCGGTGGGCTCGCGCACGAGACTGTGCAGCAGGGCCTGCTGAGCCGCTGTGCGCCGCATGACTTCGTCACTGTCCGCATACGGCCATGGACGGACATTCCAGATGCGTTCACCGAAGACCGGGAGGCAGGGCAGCAGCATTTCAAGGTGACCTTCCTCCTGATCTGCCGAGCCGAAATCCCAGCTCGCCAGCATGGCTCCAAGGATCGCGTCCTGACGCGGGGTGAGATCGCGCGCGGCAATGGCGGCTCCGAACGGGCCTTCGTCGCCGAAGCGCGCCACGTGAAACTGTTCTGCGATCCAGCGGGCCTGCCGCTGCGCCTTCCGGCGTGTCCCGGGCTGAACGTAGAGTGGACGCCACGAAACATTGACGAGCCCGAATCCGGCGGCGAGCTGACCTTCCGGCGTTCCGCCCCAATGGGCACTGTAGAACGCCACGGCCACGTCGCGGTGCAGCGGCCCGAGATCGGGATCATTATCAGCGGGACCATTCCAGTACATCATGCGCACTCCAGGATCCCATTCCTTGAGAATCCCATGCATGCGGACGGCGTCGCGACCGCTGCAGCCCCCTTCCCCGTAGACCGGACCAATGTGATAGTACGGAAGTTTTCCGCCCGGCCACGTCCGCGCAAACTGCGCGCACGACCGCCGCACCACCTCGCGCAGAAAGGCCCAGAAACGCGCATCCTCGCCCAATCTCTCGCCCACCTTGAACGCACCCATGCCATCGACTTCGTCCATGAAGCCAGCCAATTGGTCGGCCGGATCCGGATCTTCCTCGAGTGCTGCCTTCCAGAACGGATCGTTCGGCCGCATCTCATTGTGCGGTAGCACAGAAACCCCGCGCTGCACCGCGTAATCAAGCACCATCTCCATCTCACGCCGACTCCACGCCGCATGCTTCCGCAGAAAATCGGGCGAAGCACGGTCGCTCGACGCCAGCGTGCTGCCGACCCAGAGCGATTCCGTGGTGTGCAGTTGTACGATTCGTATATGGAAAAGCCGGGCGGCATCAATGACCCGGCAGACCCACTGCGGTGCATGGTAGCCCCCGCGCACCGAAACCTGCAGCGCCCGGAAGGATCGGTCCGCATGGTCCAGCACCGTCACTCGCGGCACCCGCAGCCCACCGTCCCCGCGCTCAATCAACTGCAGCAGCGTCACGAGGGCGCAGCCCGCCGCAGGCGCATTGGTGGCCTGCAAGACCGCCGCATCGCCCGGACCGACCGACAATTCATAGTGCCCGGGCTTGCCACCTGCGAGCAAGGCGACGGTCAGATCACCGGGACGCGCTTCCCCGTCTCCCGTGAGCACCGGAAGCTCGATCCCGAACGCGCGCCGCACGTCCTCGGCAAACGTCCTGGCGACTCCGCGCAGGGAATCATCACGGCAAAGCACCCGCGACCCAGTGGTCAGCGCCACACTTCCGTCCAGCCGCACCACCGATTTCGGCTGCGGAATGAGCGACTCCACACGGTCGCCAGCCAACGCCCAGCCGAGCGTCAGCCAGAGGAGGAAAGCGGGAACCTTCATGGCACACGGAAAATAAGCCGGGCAAAATGCGAGGACGAACCCGCGGGCACGGCCACCCGCAGCGTGATCCGTTCGGATCCATCGACGAGGAACGACCGGTCGACCAGTTCCGCCGCCTGCGTCTGCCACGACTGCAGGTTTCCTGACAACTCGACTCCCGGGACGGCCTCCACGCCGCGTGCCCTCACGAAATCGACGGCGAAGCTGCTGCCGTCGGCGGCGACCTGGAATTCCGGGCGGCTGCCCCCGGTCGCATATTCCAGAAGGTTCGAGATTCCATCGCCGTCGCTATCGCCGGAGGGATCACCGGGCGGTGGAATCGCATCGGATCCACCCGGCTGACCGCCCGCGGCCAGACTGGCGCGCCAGTTCAGCGGGTCGGCATGATCGGGATTCAGTGCGGGAGCGATGAGGACGAGCGACGGACCACCGCCGTCGGCGACGCTGGGCCACGGCGCACTGTCGCTGTAGCGGAAGCGCCGGATGTCGGACCCGCTGCCGTCGACGAGGGCGATTTCTTCGCCTGCATTGGAGAGAACATTGCCGCCGGCTTGATAGTATTCCGGCAGGGTCGCCACTCCTGGATAGCGCAGGGAAAAGGCGGCTGTCCGCCGCGGAATGACCACACGTCCGCCGGGCGGAATGGTCGCGGTGGCCGGGGCCGTCCATGTGATGCCTGCCGTGAAGCGCACGCCATTGAGCGAAACGACCGCTTTCCCGATGTTCTGCAGTTCGATGAATTCGAAGTCCTCCGCATCCATGAAGGGAGCTTCGGCGGCCACGGGGTCGGCCGGATGGTACTGCAATTCGGAAATCACGAGATTCCCTGGCCCTGCGGGTTCGACGGCACCGGTTCCCGTCACCGTGATCGTATCGCTGCCGACCACGTCGCCGCCGAAACCGATGGCTTCGATGAGGAAAGGATTGGCCCCCGCGACGACCGGAAGCGTGATGCTCCATGTATTGCGCGTGGGCCATGTCACGGGCACGGTTTCCTCGCCGCCATTGATGCGGATGGCGCGGACATCGAGTCCGGCACTGCCACCGAGCACCACCTGCGGATCTGGCGTGCTGAAGTCGGCCCCGCCATTCGTGCTCACCGCAAAGCTGAGCGCCGGATAAAGCGTATTGAGCTGCGTGCGCACAAAGGCCACCCGTTCGGCTACGTAGGTCGTGATCTCTCCCCAGTTGCCACCCGTCGTGCTGTAGCGGCTGTAGTGATCCGCCCACGTGCCAAGGTAGTCGGCCCGGAACGAGCGGTTCATGATGTCGTTGAGGTGGCCGTAATAGGCACGGTGGTTGGCCGGACTCGACGCAATCATTTTGGAAAGATCGGGCGCAATCACGAGGGCGGCATTCGATGCCTGCGTCAGGAAATCGCCATCCCATGGCAGGAAGAGAATGCGTCCGTCGTTCCGGTGATACAGCTTGAGATTGTGCCAGCCCCCGGTCGAGGTCGTGTAGTGGTCGCCTGGTCCAGCCAGCGCATACGCCGCGAAGCAGCGCAGCCATTGGTCCACATCGATGGCTCCCGGCAGGGCCGCGGTGTAGGCCGTTCCACTGAGGCGGAAGGTGCTGCTTAGGTTCACAATGCGCGAATAATCGTCCCGGTTGCGGGCATTCCCGATGAGGAAATTCCAACGGTACGCTTCCTTGTCCAGACTGCTGATCTGACTGGTGGTGACGGCATTGACATTGTCCGGCTGCGGCAGTTTCAGTCCTTCCACTCCTCCCTGCGTGGTCGTCGGCCAGTAGATCAATTCGTATTTGAAGGTGGGCGTATCGGCTCCGTTATTCCATTGCCCATCAAGATAGGCATCGTTGAATTCCGCCATGGTGAGGACCGCGCTGCCCGTATGCGCCGCCCGCGGTGAAATCAGATAAACCATGTCGTTGTACATCGACGGAAGGCCGCCGGCCCGGCTGAAGAAGTGCCAATTGATGATTTCACTGTGGCCGTAGCCGCTGCCGGGTGTGCCGCGTCCGTAGCCGGAGCGGTCGAGGTTCACTGTCGTCATGACCCCGCGGAATGGCTGCTCGGGATCGAACTCGATGGCGAAACCGAGACGGATGTCGGCCAGCCGTCCGCGCTGACTGCTCTTGAGGCGGCAGCCCGCATTATAGAAGACTTCGCTTTCCTGATAGACCACCGTGCATGGAATCATGTCGTTGCTCATCACGTTGGTCGGAAGATGCATGAAGTCGGCATTGGCCGCCGTCATGAGCACACGCAGACCATGGCCAGGCCCCTGCGGCACCGTGCCGTCATTCCACCGCACCAACGCCCCATTGGCCGGATAGCGCGAAATCGCCCCGGCCGCGTCGGTCGCTTCCACAAAGAATTCCACGAGCGATCCAGCCGCCTGCGCAGGCAGCGATGCCGAGTATTCCGGCCCGCCATTCATGGGAAGCGATGCAAAGGCACTGGCTCCATCAAGCCGCCAGCGCAGCACCACGGAGGAAACGCCATCCGGATCGGCGGCCCGCACGCGCACGGAAGCCACCTGGTCGGCCAGCGGCACCACGGGCGCATGCTGCAGCCCGGTGAGGCTCGGCCCGAGATTGGCAATCCGGCGGCTGTTGACGGTTCCCGGCGTTCCCGTGGCCACGGGCACCGGCAGAATGGCCTGACGCGCCAGCCGATTGAAATAGAGACGGCTCAGCAGCCGCGGCGAACCACTCAGCCAGCGCGCCCGGAAGCTGACCTGATACGTGGCGGCATTACTCAGACTCACGTAGCTGCTGCCGCTCTTGAGGGTAGTCGAGCATTGGTTGTGCATGTGCTCGGTCGACCCGGTGGCCACCATGCGCAGGACGGGATTACCGGGATTCGAGGGATCGTCGGCGACCACAGTGCGGCCATGGCTTCCGTGATTCCCAATGAGCCGCCACGCATTGGTGCCGCCGGTGAAGTTGCCATTCTGGATCAGTTCCCGGTTTCCGGCGCTCACTTCCTTCACGCTGATGTCATCAATGAGGCATTCCCCGCCATTGAGGAGGCCGAGAATGAGTTCGTGGAACTGCGTGGGGTCGTTGGTGCCCGCAAAGGGCGCGCCGGTCCCCGTGAAACTGAAGGTCTGCCACTGACTCCGCGCTGCCTCGTCACTCGCGGCCCACGATTCCGCCACGGCATTGTCGGCATCGGGATCGCGCAGTTCGAGGCTCGCGCCTCCGCCGTCAGCGCGCCCATCCCAGCGGCCACCGGTCCGGTAACTGACGCGGTCAGCCACGTTGTCGGATGGATCTTCCAGCACTATGGTGTCGCCCCGGTTGGAAAGTGTCCCGCTGAACGGTCCGGTCACGGCAATGCCCGGAAACCTTGCCCGCAAGGCTGCCGGATCCTTCGCCACCACAAGGTATCCTCCCGCCGGCAGGACGTCGGCAGGCCCGAAATCAAAGGAAATGCCGCCGCGCACTTTCCAGCCGGCAAGGGGCACCGAAACGCTGCCCCGGTTGTGCAATTCCACCCATTCCTCCGGATCCTCCAAAATCCCGGTCGCCTGCGTCACGGGCTGATGATGGTACATGATTTCGTTGACGACGATCTGATCCGGAATCGCGAACTGCGCCGACCCGTCGGCATTGAAAACCGAAGGCGTCGCCCACGTTCCATCCGCCAGCCGCGCCTGGGCCCGCTGCTTGACCACCTGACCATCGAAGATCCTCTGCCCGCCCGTCCCCAGCAGGAAAAGCTTGTCGCCATCAAGTGGCCGGAATCCCAGCACGCTCTCGCTGAGCGACAGCCGGGCCCCCGCCGCAAGGGATCCAGTCAATCTCACTTCCTGACCACCCGACCCACGCAGCAGCACACTGGAAAGATCAAAGGCCGCTCCGGTCGGATTGATCAGATCGACCACGAAGGGAGCAGCGGAAGCGCCACTCAGCTTATCGAGCCGCAGTCCGGCCACTGTGGCGGGCGGGGTCACTCCGGTGACTTCAAGCGACGCCATGAACCATGCATCCGCGGCCCCCGCGCTGGCTCCGCGCAGTTCCACCGCGAGCACATTATTCCCGGGCCGCAGCATGCTGCCATCAAGCGGAATGCGCGCACTGATCATGGGATAACGGACGTCGCTCAGGGCCGCGGTGTCTGCCCCCAGCGGTCCGGCGGGCAGGTTGAACCGGTGCACTTCCTGTCCATTCAGATAGAAGACGGCTCCGTCATCGACCGCATGCTGCAGGACAGCCGTGTACGAAGTTCCCTCTCCACCCGGCAGAGTGAAGCTCCTCCGGAATCGGCTGATGAGCGGGTTGGCAGGCAGCACGGTGCGGCCCCACGCGGGCTCGGCGGTCGCTTCCCACCGGATCCGCAGGCCACCCGGATTCGCTCCCGGCCCGGCATTGCTCCATGTGAAATCCACGGTGTGCTCGCCCGGCGCAAATGGCCCCGGCAGCCGGAATGGCCCAGCAAATGAAGCAAATCCTCCACTCACCGCCCCCGGCAGCGGCTCCCCGCCATTGATCCGCACGCTGTCGAGCGAGTTGTCCGCCGCCGCAAAGAGATCAATCCGCTCGGTCCCGGCCACATAGCCATCGAGCCGGAATTTCATGCGGTAACTGAAGGTACCCGCAGGCGCATTGTCGTTCCCCGAACCACTGAAGCCAATGAAGCGCGACACGCCATCGTCCTGCAGCCACGCAGCATTCGGCGACATCGCGACCGCCGGCTGATTGTCAGCCAGATTCACATAATGGGGGTCCGGTGCCCCGGGCGGAAGCGGTCGTCCGTCATCTCCCACACCGGAATTCCACACGCTGGTCACGGGAACCCGCAGCGCCACCGGCACGGGTGCCCCGGGAGTTCCGGCACGGAAGAATCTCACTTCGCTCAGACCCGCCAGCTGATTGTCCCCGCCGTGTGTGGTCAGAATGTTGAGCCGCACATACCTCGCCCGCGCCAGATTGAGCGGCACCCGCTGCCCGATCTCGGAGGTCACCCCGAACGCGCGCCCGAAATTCACCGTCGATACCGTAGTGAATGGCCCGCCGGGCTCGCTGGCCGCCAGAATCTCCACCAGATTCGCCCCGCGCGTGGTCAGGCCGGCCTCGTTGTAGTTCCACACACGCATCGAGGAAACTTCGCCGACTGTCCCCAGATCGAAGGTGATCTGCGCCGGCAGAGGGTCGGTCCCGCCATTGAGGGTCCCGGCCGATAGCCACATCGTGCCGTCGGCAGTCGTGCCATGCACCCCACCCACCGCAGCAAGCCCAGTCCCGTTGACCACATTGACGGCGGCGCGCGAAAACCCAGTGGTCAGCTCGGAGGAAAGATCGGCGATACTCACATTGCCACTGACCGGAATTTCGTCGGGAAAAGCGGGGGCTTCATGATTGCTGAAGGCATAATGATGCCACGTGGCTCCGGCGCTGAGCGGAAGAAAATCGAAAGCGATGCCGCCGTTGTCGGGACACTTGAAATGATAGCGCACGGTCATCCCCAGTCCCGAATTGGCGGCATTCTGATCAATGATGACAGGCGTCCGGGTATCGGATGGCGTGATCTGCATGCGCCGGGCTTCCAGTCCACCAAACCCGGTACTGTAGAGGGTCGTGATGTAATGCTTCCCGGCCGTGAGCCCGCTCAGTTCCAGTCTCGAGACACCGCCGGTGTGGCCTGCGCCATAGAGAAAGTCTTCACAGAGCTGTCGGCTTCCGGTCCCGGCGGGCAGGCTGTTCGCGCCGGCTCCGTTGCCATTATTGTTGAAACCGACGGTGGCTCCGAGCAGCCGCCAGTTGCTCCCGGAAGTCGCGGCCAGCCCCGGCGATACAAAGGTGACGCCATTGATCGCAGCGACGGCGGTGGCACGGTTCAGACAGATCCGGTGCGTGTAGACATTGGCGGAGGCAATTCCGCTGTCGGCATTCGAGGTCCAGCGCTGCGCGGCCCAGTACCCCCCGGAAACCACCGGCGGACTCTCCATGTACAACCTCACGTCCCCATGCACAAAGCCACTCTTCCCAACCGTCCAGCCGGCATCATCGAAACCCACCGCAGTCCAGCCATTCCCAGGTTCCTGCTCACCCTGACGGTACCGCCAATCGGAATCATAGGCCGCCGCACTCACGGTCACCGGACCCGGCGGCAGCGGGAAATTCACAGCGCCGGGTGTGCCGCCGGATTCCTGACTGAATGTCCATGAGGACGCCTCGCGCGACGCTCCCTCGCCCCGGCGCTTCACAAGGGTGGCCCCGGAGCCATCGGGCGCGACCGGCCACTCGCCTTTGTCCTGATACGACACGGCATCCATGATGCGGTCGTTGTTGTCACGCAGCAGCACCTCTTCGCCTGCATTGGAAAGCGAACCCCGCCACGGACCCAGCGCTCCCGCGAGCCCGGCCGCAGCAGGATTGGCGGCCACCAGCAGATACCCTTTACCAGGAATCACCGTGCCCCCCGGAAACGTGAAATTAACCCCGCCACTGATCCGCCAGCCGGATACATCCACATTCACCCCATTCAGATTCGCCAGTTCAATCCATTCGCCTGTCTCGCCAGCCCCCGGCGGATTGTAGCTGATTTCATTGAAACTGACCACGCTGTCGAAGGCGCACAGCTTCCCGGCCATCACGAGCATCATCAGGACCATCCAGCGGCGGATCCAACCCGCCATCGTTGCTTGCTTGGAGATTCGGTTCATGAAAATTCAAAAAGGGGAGGAAATGAGAGCCGCCAGCCCGCCTTTCCGCAGAACCGCTGCCCTCGGGTCATGCTGCCAGATTTGAGGCGGCTCAGTCAATGCCCGAACCCCACGAATCCACAGTCCCCCACCCGTCCTCAGGTGCCGCGCCGGTTCCCATAAAGGGCAATGTGCAGTCGCTGACAGAAGCGATGCCCGGTCTCGAGGCAGACATCGCTCAGCCATGCACTGCGCACAGCCAGTTCCTCAGCACTGCGCCCCTCGGGCATGAGCAGAATCTCACTGGGCTCCACCGCACACCCCACCTCTGCCATCATCCGCTGCATCTCCCCAAGGTCGTCACGGTCGGAAATCACAAACTTCCATTGGCATGCCGCATGCCCATGCCACGAACGCAGGACCTCGGGCCTAAACCTCGCTTCCTCATGCCGCCGGATCCAACCGGGCTCGGCTTCCCCTTCCCGCGGCACGGAATGCGCCAGTTTGGGACTAAGCGACGCCAGATCGCAGGCAATCCCAGCGGGCTCAATGGTCCCCGCGGTCTCAATGGTAATATGATACCCCTTCCCCCGCAGCGCCGCGGCCAGTTCCCTCACCCCACGCGCCACCATGGGCTCGCCGCCCGTAATCACCACATGCCGCGCCACCGGCCACTGCGCCACCACCCCCAGGATCTCCTCCACTCCCATCTCATCCCCCTCGGGATCCCACGACGCATACGGCGTATCACACCAACGGCACCGCAGATTGCAGCCGCTCGTCCGCAAAAAAACCGACGGCACCCCCGTGAGTACCCCCTCCCCCTGCAAACTGTAGAAAATCTCCGAAATCAGCATGTTTCCCCATCCCTCTGCCCCACCCTCCCCAGCCAGAAAAGCGCTCTTTTCATCCCCGGAAACTCCGGAGCAGGGACTCTCCAGCCATCGGTCCGATGCCTCAGGAACCTCAGGATGCAAGGCGAACGGAGCCCCGACATCCGCAAAACACTGGAGCTGCCCCAGCAGCCACCACGCATGACGCGAAAGGCATCGGCACTATTTTCCGGTGGCGGCGATCTGATGCTTTATGATAAAAGCATGAATGAAGCTGAATTTCCAATGCCCGTTTTGTCATAGTTCCCTGCAGGGCGAAGGCACGGCAGCAAAGATCGAAGTGGCATGCCCGCAGTGCCACCAGCGCTTCGCAGTGGACACGGGAATCCATCGGCTGCCGGAAGTCCGGGCCGTGCCGGCTGGCCCGCCTCCCCTTTCCCCCCGCGATCAGCAGCGCCGTGAACAGAAGGCAAGGGAGGAAGCAGACCGGATGAAACTCACCTATCTCGTTGGAGGCAGTGTGGCCGCCTTTGCTGTCATCTTCTTCGCAGGGCAGCAGATCTCGAAGAAATCAGTGGAGAAGAAAACAAGTAGCCCGGGAAAAGCCGAGTTCACCATCCCGAAGGTTCCCGACGAGGACACCGTTAAAGTGAATCCCGAGGACGTCCGCAGAGAACAGGAAAGAATCGCAAGGGCAGAGCAACTGAAGGAAGAACAACTCGCTCTCGAGGAGCAAAAACTGGTGGGGGTAATCCGGGCATCGTTCTGCAGCGGCAATCAGCGCGCCGCCGAAGCCCTCGCCCGGGAATTGCGGGCCGCCGCGGAGGAAGTCTGGAAGACCCATTCCGATGGCATACCTGACAACGAACCCAAACCGGGCACGGAATTCGAGGTCATGGAAAAGCGTCTCCTCGAACGCATCCGCGCCAGCAAACTGATCACCGACGCCCTCAGCGGCCCACCGGAGCAGATTGCCCGCATCCTCGTCAATCCCGCGGCAGCCAGCCGGGAACTCGCCGGCATGAGCGGAATCCCTCCCGTCCTTCAGGGAAAACGCGGTTTCGGAACCGGCTTCTGGATCACGGCAGACGGATGGCTCATCACCAATGAGCACGTCGTCTCATCGAGCAAAACCGTCGAACTCCACCTTGGCGATCAGAAGGTCATTCCCGCACGGGTCGTCCGCACGGATGAAGTGAATGACCTCGCCATCCTCAAGGCAGACAACATGGTTCCGGCGGCATGGCTACCAGTCTCGCGGGCGGAAAAGGAAATGAATCTCGGCACCATGGTCTTCACCATCGGCTTCCCCGACCCCATCCAGCAGGGATTGGAACCGAAATACACCGATGGCAAAATCAGCAGTCAATCGGGTCTGAATGACGACCAGCGGTACTACCAGACGAGCATCCCCGTTCAGCCAGGTAATTCGGGAGGAGCCATGATCGACTACAGCACGGGCTGGGTCGTCGGTGTCATGAGCATGCGGCTTGACCGCGGCTCCAGCGGACGGATTACCCAGTCCGTCAGCTACGCCCTCAAAGGAGACCAACTCTACCCGTTTGTGCAGGCAACCCCGGACGCGGTGGCCTCGCTCCGCAGACAGCCGATTCCCGAAATCCGGAAGGGCGATGCCTCGGCAATCACCGAGCGGGCCATCAAGGCATCGGTTCTGATCATCGTGCCTGAGTGAGTCCGGGGACAGGAATGTCCCCGCTCCGTTCCCTGCTCAAACGGTCCGGCCTTTGGTGGCCCGAGGGCCAACGGACCAGATTCCCAGATTGCGGTCGATGCGGGCAGGTCCTGGCATTTGCCGTTCGCCAGATGAGAGGAACGGAGCGCGGGTTTTCCAACTCGCATCGTTTCACATGCCTAGGCAAGGATCGGCCGCGGCGTGCGAAGCGATGCGAAAAGGTCTGGCCTTCTGTGGTTTCGAGGGCCAACGGCCCGGAACTATACCAGCCTGGGCCAACGGCCCAGGTTGCCGGTTTGATTCATTCCGAGAGGGCTGAAGGCCCGTCCCATCGTTCCGGAATGGCGCGCCTGTGATTTCCGGTGGTGGGAGATCAGGCTGGGAGGGTGATGGTGCGGCCGAAGGAGCCTGGCTGGAAGGTTTTGCTGTCGAGGTTTTCGGCGGCGAGGGCGGAGGCGAGGTCACGGGAGGGATCGTCGATGCCTTCGTCGGTGAGTTGCCATGTACCGAAGTGCATGCCGAGAGACTGCTGGGCATTGAGTTCGCGGTGGGCCTGGACGGCTTCGGCTGGGTTCATGTGCATGGCGGCCATGAACCACCGTGGTTCGTAGGCTCCGATGGGGAGGAGGGCGAGGTGGGGAGCGCCGCAGCGGTCGCGGATTTCGGTGAAGAAGGGGGCGTAGCCGGTATCGCCGGCGAAGTAGACGCTGCGGCCGCCGGCGCGGATGTGGAAACCGCCCCAGAGGGTGGCGTTGAGGCCGTGACCGCCGCGGTTGGACCAATGCTGTGCCGGGGTGAAGGTGAGATCGGCTCCGGCCGCCGTGCATTGCTGCCACCAGTCAAGTTCCACGGCACCGCCGATGCCCTTGGAGGCGAGGAAAGCGCGGTTTCCGAGACCAGTCACGATGGCGGGGCCCCAGCGTCGCTGCAGTTCGCGGAGCGTCCAGAGGTCGAGGTGGTCGTAATGGTTATGCGAAAGGACGATGAGGTGGATTGGGGGGAGGTCGCCGAGGGCGAGGGCTGGTGGGCGCACGCGTTTGGGTCCGGCCCAGCTGACCGGGCTGCAGCGGGGTGACCACACGGGATCGGTGAGGATATTGATGCCGCCGAGCTGGAGCAGCCATGTGGCGTGGCCGATGAAGGTGGCCGCGGCTTCCGGTCCCTTTACGGGGCGTGGTTGTTCCATGCCATCGGCGTGGTCGGGCCATGGCACAGGTTTCCGGGTGAACCTCCATTTCCATGCGTCGGCGCTGGTTTTGTGGACGCGGTTCCATGGATTGAAGAACGTGCGGCCGTTGAAATGATCCGAGGGAGCGCCGCGCCAGCCGGGACCGGCGCTCAGCCATTCGTCGCGGCCGACAACGAGGGCTCCGGCTCCGAGGGCGGTACCGCTCAGCCAGCGCAGGAGGCGGCGACGCCGGAAGGGAAACGGTTTCATGGATTGCTCAGACGGCGACCCAGCCTTGTTTGGCATGGCTGCGGAGGACTGCCTCGCAGAGTTTCACTTCCTCGTGTCCGTCCTGGGCCGAGGCGAATAGAGCGGTGCTGCCGCCGCCGCTGGCGATGTGTTCGTAGACCGCGCGGTAGTGCATTTTATGGGCATCGCTGAATCCTTCCGCATGGCCGCCTGGGTAGTCCGTGTATCCGGCCACATCCTCCATGAATCCTGCGGTGCCCCGCTGGAGGATCTGATTCGGTTCATCGCGGCGACCGACATGGATTTCGTTCGGTTGCTGGAGGTCCCAGCGGACGCTGCCTTCGGTCCCGTAGATGCCGACGGACAGACTGCACTTCCAGCCAGCCGCCACCTGGGAAATGGCGGCATTGGCATGCACCCCGTTGGCGAAGCCATGCGGGGCGTCGCCGAACTGCAGCAGGACACTGGCAAAGTCCTCGGTATCGACGTCGTATGATTCCATGTCCGCCGGGTTCACTTTGGCGAAGGTCTGGACTTGGCCCCGCGGGCGCTGCCGCGTCTTGTGAAAGGTCTCGAGGGTGGCCATGACGCGTTCCGGTTTTGCGCCGAGCACGAAGGAAACGGCGTCGACCCAATGCGTTCCGATGTCGCCCACCGCCCGCAGCTTGCCGCCTTCCGATGACAGAATGCGCCAGTTGTAATCGGTTTCCTGGAGCAGCCAATCCTGGAAGAAGTGGCCCTGGACATGAATGATGCGGCCGAGGTCGCCACGCTGCACCATGGCACGCATCTGGAGGACTGCCGGGAAGAAGCGGCACATGTAATTCACCGCGAAAACCCGTTCCGAAGCCGCGGCTGCCTTGACCACCCGGGCCGTTTCGCGGCTTGTCATCCCGAGCGGCTTTTCACAGATCACGTGCTTGCCCGCCTTGAGTGCGGCAATCGACTGCGGCACGTGTTCGTGATTCGGCGAAGCAATGTGGACGACATCGACCTCCGGGCAGGCGAGCAGGGCGCGGTAATCGTAGTCGCCGAAGACATGGGGAATGCCCCAGTAGTCAGCGGTCGCCTGCGCACCGCGACTTGATCCGCAGACGGCGGTCACCTGAACGCCGAGGCGCTTGAGGGCTTCGATGTGGACGGGGCCGATGAAACCGGTGCCAATGACTCCGGCGCGCAGATGAGAAACGGTGGGCGGCATGCCTCATGGTTACCGCATGCCCTTGGTCACCGCAACCCGCGAGCACCCTTAGGAGCCTGTTGAAAAACCGGGCCCGGCAGCGGAGCCGGAGTCCATGGTGGTTGGATGAGCGGCTGCGCCGTGGGTTTGGGGGAGGGATCCCCTGCGGGCGGCGGGCCCTATTCCACAAGGCTTCGTTGCGCCGCAGTCGAAGGTCTCGGAATGTCAGGCCGGAAAGCGCCAGAGCTGCGGCGTCCATGTTCCGGTTTCCCATGCGTCCGCCGTCGCGAATTCCCGGATGAGTGTGCCCGCTGCATCGACGGTCACGAGATTGAGTGTCTGTTTCCGATCCTTGAAGTGGCCGGAATTGTCCGCGTTGAAGGCCGGGACGGCGCGCTCGCCATCGGGAGCCGGACGGTTTCCGCCATTCCAGCGGAAGACATTGCGGGCATGGGTATGACCGTACAGCACGAGCGCAATCTTCCGTTCCCGGATGGCGTCCCAGTAGGCACGCACATCGGCGAAATCCCATTCGTGATGCAGCACCTTGGCTTCCTCGACCTCTGCAGCGTAGCGCATCATGTCGATATGGTGCGTGATCACGATGGGGCGATCCGCGGGGACGGTGGCCAGTTGTGCCTTCAGAAAATCGAGACTGCCCATGGGGGCGTAGCGTCGGCGCCGCGCGGGCGTGGCCACCTCGCCGACGACGATGCCGAGATTGAAGAAATGCACACCGCCCCAATCCCATGCGCTGTGCAGGCCATTTTCAGAAAGGCCTACGAGGTGCTTCCGCTTCCGGTTCCGTTCGATGAGCAAGTCGATGGCCTGACCTTTCCCTTGCGGGCTGTCGTGATTCCCGTGCACTTCGCGCACGGGCCAGCGCAGCCGGCCGTCATTGCCTTCGATGCCGAAGTCGCGACCGAAGGCTTCGAGTTCGGTCTGCTGCATCCGTTCGTATTTCGCTCCATTCTTATCGCCGCTGTCGATGATGTCGCCTGCATGGATGACGCCGGCTGGTTCCGGCACCATGCCGCCCCCGGCCTCGGAAGGAATCGGTGATCCCGGGAGACGGTTGAGCCAGTCGATGAGTCTCTGCATCCGCTCGACGCTGCGCACGTCCAGCTCGCCATGGCTTTCCTCATTCGCAAAGTAATGCGTGTCGCTCACCACGAAGAACGAAGTGGCAGGGCCGGAAGGGGTCTCGCTGGCCCGGCCAATGCATGGCAGGGCGGCCGTGGACCAGCGGAGGAATTGTCGTCGCGCAATCATGGGAATTGTCAGGAAAAAGCGGCGCGGGCCCGGGCGGCCAGCGGATTATCCGGTCCTCCACTGCCCTTCAGCCAGAAGGCAGAAGCGGCCAGAAAGCGGTCGCGGATGCCCGGTGACACATGGCGGTAATCCTCGAAGACAGCGGAACTGAACTTGTAGTCGTGGGAATCCGTTCCCTTGAGATAGATCTGGCGCTGGGCCGCCGCAATGAGGGCCGCGGCATCGCCGCCGTCATGAAGATAGCGGAGCAGCTGCTGCGCTCCCTGCATGCGGTCGGCACTGACCGCTGCAAAGACGGCATCGACACTTGTGCCTCCGGCACTTGGTTCGAGCGCCGTGAGGTCGGGTCCTCCATCGACGCCGCCGCGGCCCCGGAACATGGGGAGAAACGAAGCCGCCTGGAGCAGGAGGAAGCGCCGGGTTTCGTCGCTGCCGGACTGACCGAAAGCGTAATGGAGGGCGTTGGCCGTGGTCACCGCGTGAAGCGTGATGATCCCGGGCTTGCGCATGAGCATTTCGGCCGCTCCCTGGAAAATCCCGTCCCAGAGGGCCTGGGCACCAGCCCCGCGGTTGAGGAGCTGCACGGCCCGCGCCGATGATTCGTCCCAGTTCGCGCCGCGCACGGCCTCGAGCATTTCGTGCGACGCTCCCGTGGCGGCATCGGAAGTGCCGAGTTGCCAGCCCGCCTTGATTTCCCGCGCCCTCTCCGCGTTGATCCGGCCCGGGCGGTCGGCTTCCTCGTCGCGGTCGGCGGGATTGCCGCCTTCATGTTCGAGGAGGGCATAGGCCAGCGAACGCAGGACGGGTTCGGCATGCTGCCATCCAATCGTCTGCAGGGTACGCCAGCTGTTGGCCACATAGATTGCCTTGTGCCCGATGTCGCGGAAGTCGCGCGCCCCGAAGCGGCAGAAGGCCTCGAAGATTTCCTGCGCCCATGCCCCGCGCGCCAATCCAGCCACGGCTGCATCCGCCGCGCCTTCGTCCCAGCGCGTCATCGCTTCGTCGAAGGCCCCGCGCGCCCGTTCCGCCGTTGGCACCGCCTTTTCATCAACCGCTGCCATGGTCCAATTCCCTTCCTGCACATCCCGAACCTGCGACGCCTTGAATTGATCGAGCGCCCAGAACAATGGCAGCCAGCGGTCCCCATCCGGCGCATTGAGACTCGCCAGATGCGCCGAATGAACCACGAGCACCGCATGGAACTTGAAGCCCACCGGCCGGGGCTGAATGTTCCGCACCCCCGCCAGCAGCAGGGCCGCCAGCCATTGACGGTACGGCACACCCTGACGGATCCGCTGCCCGACTTCCTCAAGCAGTCGCTCGCGCGGTGTGTCCTCGAGCAGACGCACCAGTGGCTCCATCTCGGCGCTGAACCTCACCGGTCCGTCCGGACGCGCATCCTCCGCTCCCACCACCGGCAGGCCGCTCAGATACGACAACGTGCCCGGCAACCCCAGCGTGGCGGTGGCCCGGCTCAGAAACTGCCTGCGGTTCGATCGGTTCATGCCGATACCCTCGCCGGACAGTCCAACCATTCCCAGCGACTCCCTCATCCGGACTCGCGGATGACCGCGCAGCCTCGCAGGCCCGGAAAATCAGGGCTTGGCGGCCGCAGCCTTCGCGAATTGCTCGACCTTGTAGAGCTTCGCCGCGTCACCAAGGCTGCCAACCGCCAGTTCCTTCGTGAGCTTGTCGCTCGCCGAACGGAACGTGATCACATTGACGCCTTCCTTCTTCTTCGATGCTTCCACGCGGATGCTGTCAGCCTTCACGCCTTCCAGTTTGGCAAAGGATTCCTTAACCTTGGCCCGGCAACCGGCGCAGGACATGCCGCTCACATCAATCACGTAATCGGTGTCAGCCACCGCAGATCCAGCCAGCACGAGGGAAACGAGAAGGGTACGCAGTTTCATAGTGACTCAGGAAATCACGCGGAACGCCGACCGCAAGCGGTTGCCGCATCCGCGTTTGCCGCCCCCCAGTCTTGTTCCACGAGCCGTTCAGTCGTCGCGCTGGAGGTCGAGTTCCGGTTTGAAGTCGGCCGCATGATACGAACTGCGGACGAGCGGGCCGGATGCCACGTGACGGAATCCTTTGCGTTCGGCGAGTTCCTTGAGAAACGCGAAGCGGTCGGGATGGACGTACTCGACGACAGGGAGATGCTTTTCGGACGGGCGCAGGTACTGGCCCATGGTGAGCACGGTGACGCCGGCTTCGCGGAGGTCGTCCATGGCCTGGAAGATTTCGGTCTCGGTTTCGCCGAGGCCGAGCATGATGCCGCTTTTGGTGGCGACGCGGCCTTCGCTCATTTCTCCGGCGCGTTTGAGGACATGGAGGCTGCGGTGGTACTGGGCCCGGCTGCGCACGAGCGGGGTGAGGCGTTCCACGGTTTCGAGATTGTGATTGAATATGTGGGGCCGGGCCGCCATGACGGTGGCGAGGGCGTCGTCCTTGCCATTGAAGTCGGGCACGAGAATTTCGATGACGATGCCCGGATTTTCGCGGCGCACGGCCTCGATGGTCCGTGCAAAGTGTTCGGCTCCGCCGTCCTGCACGTCATCGCGTGCGACTGCGGTGATGACCACATGATTGAGCTTCATCCGTTTGGTGGCTTCAGCGACGCGGTCGGGTTCGTCGGCTTCGAGGGCGAAGGGTTTGGCGGTTTTGACGGCGCAGAATCCGCAGGCTCGGGTGCAGCGGTCCCCGGCAATCATGAAGGTGGCGGTTCCTTGGCTCCAGCATTCCCAGCGGTTCGGGCACTGGGCTTCCTCGCAGACCGTGTGCAGCTTGAGATCGGAAACGAGTGCCTTCGTTGACCAGAAGACCGGATTGCTGGGCAGCCGGACCTTGATCCACGAAGGCTTTTTGTCCTGATGCAGGGCGGGATCGATTTTCGGTGTCATGTTGCTGGAAAGTGGGAACGGAAGACAGGACGGGCAGAAACGCAACGGCATCAGCCGGATGTTCCCGCCCGCCGGAGGGCCCGCAGCGAGCCGAGGAGATACGGCGCAAAATGTTGCGCAGCCGCCTCGACGTCCATGCCGCTGACGCCTTCGCGTTCGAGTGATGTCATGCTGACGCCATCGATGCCGCACGGGGTGATGGCAGCGAATCCATCAAGCGCTCCGGCAATGTTGATGGCGAAACCGTGCATGGAAATCCACTGGCGTGCCCCGACCCCGATGCTGGCGAGTTTGCGTCCGCCGACCCAGACGCCGGTCAATCCTTCACTGCGATCCGCCGGCACGCCGAGCGCCCGGCAGCCATCGATGAGGCCCTGTTCGAGACTGCGGAGGTAGGCATGCAGGTCCTGACCATATCCAGCCAGCCGGAGCATGGGATAGCCGACCAACTGGCCAGGCCCATGCCACGTGGCCTTGCCTCCCCTGCCGATTTCAACGAGGGGCGCAGGGAGATTTGACGGATCGCCGAGGCTGCTGCGGTCCTGCGTGCGTCCGATCGTGAACACGGGATCGTGCTCGAGCAGAAGGAGAACTTCCGGGCCGCATCCGCCGAGCAGGGCGCGCACGATTTCCTCCTGCAGACGCAGGCCTTCCCCGTACGCGATCCGACCCAGCCAGCGCACCTCTGGTTCCGCCACAACTGTCTCGCTGCTCGCTTTCATCAACAAGCCGCACCCATTCCAACCGGCCATGGGGGCGCAATCGCGTTTCCCCCGCCCGCCGTTCACGAATTTTCGGGACTTTCGCGGCCGCATTGCGCAGAATTGCGCCCTGAAGCCACCCCTCTTCTCCATGCGTCTGCCCTTTCTGCTCGCCACTGCCGCCGCTTTCGCCTGCCCCGCCACGGCCGGCGTCGATTCGGTCGTCACCTTTAACGAAATCCACTACCACCCCGCCGATGGCCAGACGTCGGGCGAATGGATCGAACTGAAGAACCAGAACTCGGTCGATGTCGACCTGTCGGGCTGGCGCATCGACGGCGGGGTCGACTTCGATTTTCCGGCGGGCACGGTGATCCGGGCGGGACAATTTCTTGTGGTGGCGGCGAATCCCGCGGCCCTCACAGCGGCCTCGGGTGTCACCGGCGTGCTCGGTCCACTCCGCAATGCCATCAACAATACAGGCGAACGCATCACTCTGAAGAACAACAATGGCCGCCGCATGGACGAAATCGAGTTCACGGACCGCCAGCCATGGCCGGACGCCGCGGATGGGTCCGGTGCCACCCTCGCCAAGCGCAACGAACTCCAGAACAGTGAACTGCCGGAAAACTGGCGCGCCAGCTTCGAATCAGGCGGCACCCCCGGTTCGTACAACTTCACGGAACAGAAGAACGGCGGCACCATCCAGACCGCCGGCAATCCGGGCCCGCTCCGGCGCCATTACCGCTTCGAGGGCAATGCCACGGACGCCTCGGGCAACAATCTCACGGGCACAGCCTCGGGTGCCGTCACCTACAGCCCGGACGTTCCGCCCCTCGCTCAGTCGGGCCAATGCCTCGAACTGAGTGGCTCGAACCAGTTCATCAATGTCAACGACCCCACCCATCCGCAGGCCTACACCATCGCCGCATGGGTGCGACCCGATGTCATCCGCGCCCAATCCATCATAGTCCGCACCGATGGCAGCGGACCGACGACGGCATGGTCTCACCAGTTGCGCATGACCAGCACGGGCCGCTTTGAACACTATACCTTCGACGGTGCTTCGAAATCGGTGATCGGCACCACGGTGGCGATGGCGGGCCAATGGTACCACGTGGCCATCATGGCCCGCAACGGAGGCGACATGCGGCTCTTCGTGAATGGCGTCCAGGAAGGCTCAACCCTCGGCGTCTCCGCCCTCTGGACGGGCGGTACCCGCTGGATGATCGGATCCAACTCGAACAGCGCCACCTTCTGGGACGGCCGCATCGATGAACTCGCGATCTGGCACGGTGCCATGGACGCATCGCAAGTTGGTCACCTCGCCACAGGCTTCCGGCTTCCCGCAGATCCAGCCCTCACGAATCTCGCCCTCGGACGCAGCGTCATTGCGGGCTCCGGTGCCTTCCCGGACCTTCCCTTCAATGGCACGGCCGGCCTCAACGATTTTTCGGCAGCCAATGTCACGGACGGCTCGGCCGGCGATGTCGCGGGATCGACCTACTGGCTCGGCCGCGATGGCATCACGCCGGAGAACTTCGTGCTCGACCTCGGCAATCCGGTCGAAATTTCCTCGATTCTCCTCCGCAATACGCACCACGCGCAGTTCAACGACCGCGGCACGGCGGCCTTCCGCGTTCTCGCGGCGAAGGAAGTGGACGCCGCCAGCCGTCCCATTGATCCCACGCCCATTCTCACGGGGACGCTCACGACCCGCACGGTGGCGGCTCCCCTGCCCCCATCGACGCCCATTCCCGCCGATGTCTTCACGGCAGCCAATGGCCTCAGTCCGGCCACAGCCCGCTACCTCGTCTTCGAAGCCCTTTCGTCTGCCTACGCGGGCAGTGTCGGCCTCAATGAAATCGAGGTCTTCGGCACAGCTCTGCCAGGCGGCGGCAATTCCGGCAAACCTCTCCCCCCTGCCCTCGTCATCAGTGAACTGACTCCCGCGGACACCGCGTCATGGTGGCTCGAACTCCACAACCACGGCGCTTCCCCCATCGATCTCGCAGGCTGCGTCATCGCTTCCTCCAGTGGCCCGGCCTACACCTTCCCGGCGGGTGCCACACTGACTGCGGGCAGCTACCTTGTGGCTGGCGAATCCCTCACGGCCTTCCGCCCGGCGGATGGCGACCTGATCACGCTCTACGGACGCGACCGGCGCACGATCATTGACGCAGTCCGCCAGAAAACCCGCAAACACCAACTGCGCCGCCCCGCCGGTCCCGGCACTGGCCCGGGCGAATTCCTCGCCGCCGTCACGGCGGACGACATCACACCGGGAGCACCCAACCGCATCTCGCTGGAATCAGGCGTCGTCATCAATGAAATCATGTACCACCGCCGTCCCCAGTTCCTCCCGTACATGGAGAACCCGGAGGAATGGATCGAACTCCATAACAAATCCCTCCGTGATGTCGACCTGAGTGGCTGGACCATCGACGACGCCATTGGCTTCACGTTTCCGCCGAACACCACGCTCGCTGCCGGTGCCTACCTCTGCATCGCCAATGACGCGGCTGCCTTCACCACGGCCAACCCGGGCGTCCCTGTCGCCGGGAATTTCTCGGGCGGCCTCTCAAACCGGGGCGAACGGATCATTCTGCGCGACGGCCTCGGCAATGCGGTCGATACGGTCTTCTACCGCGACAAGGAACCATGGCCGCTCTACACGGACGGCCTCGGCAGCAGCCTCGAACTGCGCAACCCGCATGCGGATAATTCCATCCCCGAAAGCTGGGCGGCGAGCGACGAATCGGCGCGCTCGGAATGGAAAACCTACAGCTACACCGCGACGGCCCGCACTCCCATCTACTCGCCGACCATCACGACGTCGGGAACGACGGCCTTCCACGAACTCCGCATGGGCCTTCTCGAGGAAGGCGAGGTGCTCGTGGATGATGTCTCGGTCCGCGAAATCACGACGTCGCCGACCATCGAACTCATTCAGAATGGCTCGTTCTCGAATCCCCTCCGCCCGGTCTGGCGCGTGCTCGGCAATCACGAGACTTCGGCCATCACGGATGCGGGAGGAAATCCTGCGCTCCACCTGCGCGCTTCGGGTCCCCTCCTCTACATGCACAATCTGCTCGAAACGACCTTCAAGAATGGCACGGCGGTCGTCCCGGTCGTCAATAACCGGGAATACACGGTCTCGCTCCGCGCCAAATGGCTGCGCGGCTGCCCATGGCTGCACACGGAATTCTATTACAACAAAGTTTCCAAATCCATCCTGCTCGACCTGCCTGCGGCCAGTGGCACTCCCGGGGCCCGCAACTCGGTCTACACGGAGAATCCCGGCCCCACCTTCTCGCTGCAGATCCACGCCCCGGCCGTCCCGGAAGCCGGTGAACCCATCACGTTCACCACGGCCATCAGCGACCCCGAGGGCGTCGCTTCCGCCCGGATCTTCTACAGCGTCAATGGAGCTGCCGCCTTCAGCCAACTCCCGCTCGCGGCTTCG
Source organism: Verrucomicrobiota bacterium (assembly GCA_039795165.1). GTDB lineage: Bacteria > Verrucomicrobiota > Verrucomicrobiia > Verrucomicrobiales > V1-33 > V1-33. The sequence goes on from JBDKER010000014.1 coordinate 85,215, forward strand.
CCGGATGGCCTCTACCGCGCCACCATTCCGGGCCAGGCAGCCGGGGCGATCGTCCATTTCTACTGCGAAGCCACGGACGCAGCGCCCACGTCGTCCACGTCCACATGGCCCGCCGATGGCCGCGAGGCCCGCGCCCTCGTCAAGGTGAACGAGGGCGGAGCCACTCCGTCGAAACAGAACCTCCGCATCATCACCACGGCCGCAGACGCCGCGGAACTCGCTTCGCAGGTCAATATGATGAGCAACCGCCGCCGCGGCTGCACCATCATTCACAACGAAAAGGAAATCTTCTATAATGGGAAGATCCGGCTCCGGGGATCCATGTACAGCCGCAGCGGCACCGCCACGGCCGGACAAAGCATCACCTTCCCGGCCGACAAACTCTTCCGCGGCACCCAGCGCACGGTCTCGGTGCGGCGCTCTGGGATGAATGAAATCCTCGTCAAGCACACCATCAACAGCGCGGGCGGCCTCCCGGACAACTACAACGACATCATCAATATCGTCAGCTTCCGCAGCGACAGCGTCGGCCCAGCCCGCATGGAAATGGAACGCTTCAGCAACAGCTGGCTCGACGAATTCTATCCGGAGGGATCGGACGGCACGCAATTCAAGCTCGAGGGCATCCGCGTCCCCACCCTCACCTTCGCCAACGGCACCATCCCAGCAGGGAACCCGGAAGGCATCAAGAATCTCACCACCAATGGCATGGGCTGGGTCGTGCAGCTCGACCTCGCCGACCTCGGCACGGACGGCGGACAGTACCGCCATGGCTTCCGCTGGCTCAATAATTTCTCGCGCAATGACAATGCCCGCTTTGTCCAGCTCTGCCGCACCCTGAGCCTCCCGGTGGGCACGGCGGATCAGGCCCTCGCCTTCGAACGCGCCATCGAACCCCTCATGGATGTGGACGAATGGATGCGTGTGTTCGCCATGATGTCGCTCTTCGGCATCGGCGATGTCTATTCGCAGCCACCGGGCACGGTCTCGAACATCAGTAATCCGCATAATCTCAATTTCTACATGCCCCCAACCCCGGACGGCCGCATCAGCGCCATCCCATGGGACTGGAATTTCGTGTTCTCCCAGGCAGCCACCGCTCCGCTCACCGGCGACAAGAACATTCAGAAGGTCATCAACCGCCCGCGCTTCCGCCGCCTCTTCCTCGGCCACCTCAAGCACCTCGCCGACACGGCCTTCAATGCCACCTACCTCAATCCATGGCTCGCTCACTACAGCGAAGTCACGGGCGAATCGTACACGGGCTACGCCACCAACATCACCAGCCGGGTCAGCTACGTCCGCAGCCAGATCAATGCCCAGATCGCCCCGGTCGCCTTCACCATCACCACCAATGGCGGAAACGACTTCTCCACGGATGCCCCCAGTACGGTCATTGAAGGCGATGGCTGGGTCGATGTCCGCAGCATCCTTCTCAATAACTCGCCGGCGTCCCTCCCGGTCACATGGACGGACAATAATTCATGGCGCATCTCGGTCCCCCTCGCCGCCGGAGAGAATGTCATCACCCTCACCGCCACCGACCTCTCGGGCAAAACCGTCGGCAACGACACCATCCGCATCACCAATACCTCGGCGATCGTCCCGGCCAGCGCGGCAAACCTCGCGATCTCGAAGATCCACTACAACCCGGTCGCTCCGGCGGGCGAGTTTGTCGAACTCATGAATATCTCGGCAACCGCCACCGTCGACCTCTCGGGATGCTCGTTCATCGATGGGATCCGCTACGACTTCCCGCCCAATTCGCTCATGGCTCCGCTGGCCCGGCTCGTCATTCCCGCCTCGGCCTTCCTCGAGGCCACTGCCCTCAGCAATGCCGGGGAAACGCTCACTCTGTCAGCCCCGGGCGGCACGCCCATCCGCAGTGTCTCCTACAGCGACAAAGCCCCATGGCCCACGGAACCAGACGGAAGCGGTCCCTCGCTCGTCCTCATCCAGCCCACCGCGAACCCGGATCACAACCTCCCGCAGAACTGGAGGCCCAGCACTTCCCTCAATGGCAGCCCAGGCACCGCTGACAGCATTCCGTTTACAGGGAATCCCTCCAGCGACGACGATGCCGATGGCTGGAACAACCTCCTCGAATACGCCCTCGGCCCCAACCCGCAGCCCACCATCATCCTCAGCCCGGACGGCACCACCTTCTCCATCCCCAGAATCCCGGGAGCCGACGACGCCGCCATCACCGGCGAAGTCAGCCCGACCCTCGCCTCATGGTCACCTGCCGAATTCATCGGCTCCACCGCCACCACCCTCACCTTCCGCATCCCCGACGCCCTCCGGCCTTCCACCAAACTCTACCTCCGGGCCAAAGTCCAGCTCCGCTGAAGAACGGAACCTCATCACGGCGACACGAGGGACTGGTCTGGTCCTTTACACCTTCCGTCCTTTCCGTCCCTTCCGTCCCTTCCGTCCCTTCTGCCGCAAAACCACCAAGGGAGGAAATCTCGCCTTCACGGCTCTGGCCGCGCTCTCAGGAAGCCCCCACTGCCGCCCGTTCCGGCATCAGGTAGCCGAGCAATTCCGCGAGGGTGTCGCGCATGGCATGGCGGTCGACGATGCGGTCGACGAGGCCGTGCTCGAGCATGAATTCCGCGGTCTGGAATCCCGGGGGGAGTTTCTGATGAGTTGTCTCGCGGACGACGACCGGTCCGGCGAAGCCGATGATGCTGCCGGGTTCGGCGAGGATGATGTCGCCGAGGGTGGCGAACGAAGCGGTGGTTCCGCCGAAGGTCGGATGGGTGAGGACCGAGATGAACGGCAGTCCGGCTTCGTGATGCAGCGCGAGGGCGCCGCTCGTTTTGGCCATCTGCATGAGGCTGAGAATGCCTTCGTGCATGCGGGCTCCGCCGGAAGCCGACACAATGATGCAGGCCCGTCGTTCCGCGGTGGCTGCCTCGATGGCGCGCGTCACCTTTTCCCCGACCACGCTGCCCATGCTGGCTCCCTGGAAGCGGAAGTCCATCACGGCGAGGGACACTGGATGATCCTTGATGGTGCCGCGGCCCGTCACGACGGCTTCGTTGACGCCTGTCTTCTTGCGGTTGGCCTCCACTTTTTCTGTATATGCCTTGAAGCCGAGCGGATTTTCCGTGCGCAGATCCTCGTCCATGGGCTGCCATGTGCCTTCGTCGATGAGCGAGGCGATGCGTGCGGCGCTGTCGAGCGGTTGGTGGTGCGCGCACTTCGGACAGACGCGCAGATTCGCGGTCAGTTCGATCTCATGCAGCATGGCCTTGCATTTCGGACATTGCTGCCATTGCCCCTCGGGCATGTCCTTTTTCTTCTCGCCGAAGTTCTTGAGAGAAAATTTCCGGAAAAATGCCATGATTCAGAAAGTGAAGATTTCCGACGGAAAAGCCAGCGCCGTTACTTCCTCATGTACGGTAGCTGAGCCGCGGTGGCTTCCACGGAAGGGATGCCTTCGATGAGGTCCGCGATGGCGTCCCAGTGGCCGGAAATGAGGGCTTCGCGCGCCGTATCGGGGATATGGACCGGGAAGCTGCGGTCGCCGCAATGCACGCGGCAGGCATCCACATCAATGGTCACGGTCACGGTGGGATCAGCTTCCACGGCGGCCCGCAGATCCGCGAGATCGCCCGCGGTCGCCACGGCGCAGGGAATCCCGAGCGTCGTGCAGTTTCCAAAGAAAATCTCCGCGAAGCTTTCCGCGATGACCGCGCGGAATCCGTAGCGGTAGATGGCCTGCGGGGCGTGCTCGCGCGAGCTGCCGCAGCCGAAATTCACGCCCGCCAGCAGGATCGACGCCCCTTTGAAGCGTGCGTCATTGAGGGGATGTTCCTTGTCGCTGCCATCGGCATGCTTTCTAACATCATAAAACAGGTATTCTCCCAGACCATCGAATGTCACGCACTTCATGAAGCGCGCCGGAATGATCCGGTCGGTATCGATATCTGATCCCGGTATGTGAACCGCGGTGCCGCTGACCTTGACAATTTTTTCCAGTGCCATGCCGGAGGGAATTCACCGCTCTGCCTCATTCCGCAAGGGAAACTCCCGAATTCGCGGGTTTCCGCATGTGATTTCATGGAAGGTGTTTGCCCTGCGGCAGCAGTCACTGCGGGACCCTGCGGCGGAGTGGAATCGGCGGTGATTGCTGCACCGTTTTATGCCCGTTTTCGGGATGATTGGCGTCTCCTTCTGGAAAACAGAACAGGCCCGTGCGGTAGGTGCCGCAGGGCCTGCTGTGAATGTTCCGGTGGAGGATTTTTCCTCAGATCGTCCGGCGCTTCCGTTTGAGCTTGAGCTGGGCGAGGCTGTTGAGGATGGAGGCCTCGGTGGCAGCCACTTCTTCGTCGGTGAGGTCGCTGGAGCCGGCCTTGAGGCGTTCCTGGGCGCGGGCGAGGGCCTGTTCGACGACCGTTTCGTCGATGCGGTCGGCACCGATGGCCATATCCGTCAGGACATTGACGTGGCTGCCGGTGATTTCGACAAAGCCCGCGCCGACCGCCAGTTCGTGGGTCTGACCATCGCGGGTGTAGCGCAGTTCACCCGGTTCGAGGGTCGAGACGAGGTTTGCGTGGGACGGCAGCACCCCCATTTCTCCGAGGGCACCAGGCAGCACCACGCCAGTAATGTCGTCAGCGAAGGCTTTGCCTTCCGGAGTCACGATTTCGAGTCGGAATGCCATGGAATAAGGAGGGAATCAGAGGTTGGGCCGACCCGCGGAGCCGTGCTGGCTGCGCGTGGGTCGTCCGGGATCATTATCACGACTTCTTGACCGTGTCGATGCCGCCCTTCATGTAGAAGTTGGCTTCCGGCACGTCGTCGTGCTTGCCATCAAGGATTTCCGCAAAGCCCTTCACCGTGTCCTTAACGGGAACGTAGACACCTTCCACGCCGGTGAAGACCTGAGCGACCGCAAACGGCTGGCTGAGGAAGCGCTGGATTTTCCGGGCGCGGAAGACGGTCAGTTTGTCTTCGTCGTTCAGTTCGTCCATCCCGAGAATCGCGATGATGTCCTGAAGGTCCTTGTAGCGCTGCAGCACACGCTGGACGCCCCGGGCGACGCGATAGTGTTCCTCGCCGACGATTTCCGGAGCGAGCGCCTTCGAGACCGAAGCCAGAGGATCGACGGCCGGATAGATCCCGAGTTCCGCGAGCGAACGTTCCAGCACGACCGTGGAGTCGAGGTGAGCAAAGGTATTGGCCGGAGCCGGATCCGTAAGGTCGTCCGCCGGAACGTAGACCGCCTGGAAGGAAGTGATGGATCCCGTCTTGGTCGAAGTAATCCGTTCCTGCATGGCACCCATTTCCGCAGCGAGGGTCGGCTGGTAACCGACGGCTGACGGAGTCCGTCCGAGGAGCGCGGAAACTTCCGATCCCGCCTGCGAGAAGCGGAAGACATTGTCCACGAACATGAGTACGTCCTGATTCTTCTCATCGCGGAAGTACTCCGCCATGGAAAGGGCGGAAAGGGCCACGCGGAGACGCGCTCCGGGGGGCTCGTTCATCTGACCGTAGATCAGGGCCACCTTCGAACCCTCGGCGAGCACCGGACGACCCGAAGCATCCTTCTTCGGATGACCCTTCTCGTCACGTTCTGTCGCGATGACTCCGGATTCGATCATTTCCCAGTAAAGGTCATTTCCTTCCCGGGTCCGTTCACCCACCCCGGCGAACACCGAGTATCCCCCGTGCGCCTTGGCGATGTTATTGATCAGTTCCATGATGACGACCGTCTTGCCGACTCCTGCACCACCGAACGCTCCCACCTTGCCACCCTTCGTGAAGGGACAGATCAGGTCGATGACCTTGATCCCCGTTTCGAGGATCTGAGCGGAAGGATTCTGGTCGACCAGCTTGGGGGCCGCCCGGTGAATCGGGTAGCGCTTTTCCGTTTTCGGAGCCGGTTGGTCATCCACCGGGTCACCCGTCACATTGAAGATCCGGCCGAGCACGTTTTCACCCACGGGTACCGTGATGGGAGCCCCGGTATCGCTGGCAGGCATGCCGCGCTTGAGTCCTTCCGTACCGCTCATGGCCACGGCGCGCACCCAGCCGTCACCAAGGTGCTGCTGCACTTCGCACACGAGACGCGTGGCCTTGCCATTGACTTCGTAATTGATTTCCACGGCATTGTAGATGGCGGGGAGCTTGCCGGTTGCGGAGAAGTCGACGTCGACGACCGGGCCGATGATTTGAACGATTTTGCCGATGTTGCTCATGGGGCGTGGAGATTTGAGATTTCTGAAAAGCGGGGAATGAGATTATTCGAGGGCCATCTTGGCCGTGGTGATTTCGAGCAGTTCGTTGGTGATGGCAGCCTGACGGACCTTGTTGTATTCGAGGGTGAGGTCCTTGATGAGCTGCTTGGCATTGTCCGTGGCATTCTTCATGGCCACCATCCGGCTGGAATGTTCCGAAGCGCGGGCTTCGAGAAGCATCTGGAAGAGCGTGTTGTTCACGTACTGAGGGAGGACGGAAGCAAACACTTCCTTCACCGATGGCTCGAAAGCGTAATCCGGAGCGCCCTGAGCGACAGCATCCTTGATTTCACCCATGCCCGATCCTCCTTCGAAGGAACGCTTTCCACCGAGCGTGACCAGATCCACCGGCAGGAGTTTTTCCACCGAAGGAATCGTGGTCACCGTGTTCACGAAGTTCGTGAAGGCGACGCGCACGCAGCGGTAATCACCGGTGAGAAACTTCTGCTGGACGAAATTGCCGACCGAACGCAGTTCCGCAAAGCGGGCCGGGTCCTTGATGGGGAAGTCCGCGAGGAGATGGCGGCGCAGACGGGCCAGTTGCTGGGCTCCCTTGCGGCCAATCGTCACGTAATCCGCATCTTCGGTGGTGATCGTGGAGATGACCTTCTTGATGAGGTTCGTATTGAGGGCGCCGCAGAGTCCTTTGTCTGTGGAAATGACCACGATGAGTTCCTTGCTCCCCTTCCCTTCACTGAAGAAGGGATGGGATCCTTCCTCGGCACCGTCCTTGAGACTCACCAGCACCTTGTTCATGAGGTCGGCGTAAGGACGGCCATTGGTGGCAGCGTCCTGCGCCTTCTTCATTTTGGCAGCCGCGACCAGCTGCATCGCCTTGGTGATCTGGGCGGTGTTCTTGACCGACTTGATGCGGCGGCGGATGTCTCTCGTGGAGGGCATGGGAATGGGATGGGCTTAGGATCCGGCGGGGACTGCGGTCTTTTTCCCTGCGAACGGCAACCCCGGGAGGCTGCTGATCCGGGATCCGGCCGCAGCGACCGGGATCATTTCCAGGAACTCTTGAAGTCTTCGATGGCCTGCTTGAGGTCAGCCTCGGTGTTTTCGAGCGACTTCTCGTCGTAGATTTTCTGCAGGAGGGCTTCCTTACGAGTGGTCAGGAATTCCTCGAGTTTCGCCTGGCATTCGCGGATGCGGTTGACTGGCACGTCATCGAAGTACCCCTTCTGCATCGAATACAGCGAGGCCACCATGAGGGGGAGGCTCTTCGGCTGATACTGCTGCTGCTTGAAGAGTTCCACGATGCGGCCACCGCGGTCGAGCTTCGCCTTCGTGGCAGCGTCGAGGTCCGAACCGAATTGCGCGAAAGCCGCCAGTTCGCGGAACTGAGCGAGGTCGAGCTTGGTCGTGCCAGCCACCTTCTTGATCGCCTTCGTCTGCGCTGCCGAACCGACCCGGGAAACCGAGAGACCGACCGAAATGGCCGGGCGGATCCCCTGGTAGAAGAGGTCGGTTTCAAGGAAGATCTGACCGTCCGTGATCGAAATCACGTTCGTTGGAATGTACGCCGAAACGTCACCGGCCTGCGTCTCAATGATCGGGAGGGCGGTCAGCGATCCACCACCATAGTTCTCATTGACCCGGGCGGAACGCTCGAGGAGACGGCTGTGGAGATAGAAAACGTCGCCCGGATACGCTTCCCGGCCGGAGGGACGCTTCAGAATGAGGGAAACCTGACGGTAGGCGACCGCCTGCTTGGAAAGGTCATCGAACACGATGAGGGCGTCCATGCCCTGATCCATGAACCATTCGCCGACCGCACAACCCGAGTACGGAGCGAGGTACTGCGACACCGCGGAGTCGGAAGCCGCCGCGGAAATGACGACCGTGTAATCCATGGCTCCGGCATCCTCGAGTGTCTTGATGACGCGGGCCACGTTCGACTGCTTCTGGCCAACGGCCACGTAGATGCAGTAGAGGGGCTTGTGATCCTTCAGTTTTCCCTGCTCCGCGAGGCGGTTCTGATGCGCCTGGGCAATGATCGTGTCGACCGCGATGGTTGTCTTGCCGGTCGAACGGTCACCAATGATCAGTTCCCGCTGGCCACGGCCAATCGGAATCATGGCGTCGATCGGAAGAATCCCGGTCTGCACCGGAACCGAAACCGATTTCCGCGTGATGATCCCTGGAGCGATCTTTTCGACCGGGTACTGGGCACTGGCCTGAATGGGGCCTTTGCCATCGATTGGCTCGCCGAGCGTATTGATGACGCGGCCGAGGAGGCCCTTGCCGACGGGAACCGAAAGGAGGCGGCCCGTGGTCTTGACTTCGTCGCCGGCTCTGATGTGACCGCCCTCGCCGAGCAGAACGCAGCCAACCTCGGTTTCTTCGAGGTTGAGCGCCAGACCGAAGACCCCGCCGGGGAATTCGATCATTTCGTTCAGCATGACGTCCGAGAGACCTTCGATACGGGCGGCGCCGTCACCGATTTCGCGGACCACGCCGACATTGGACCGCGTCGCTGCGGTCTTGAGTCCGGCGATCTGGGATTCGAGTTCCTGAAGAATGTTGCTCATGGCGGAAAGATGGGAAGAGAGATTGGGAAGTTGAACGGATCAGGATTGAATAGTGCGGGACAGACCATCGAGGCGGGCCTTGATGCTGCTGTCCCAGACGGTGCTGCCAAGTTTGACGCGCATGCCGCCGAGGAGTTCGGGAACGTCGCGGAAGTCCGCCGTGATGTCGGCACCAAGGCGGCCCTTGAGGTCGCTCAGCACGGATTCGCGCTCGCTGTCGCTGAGAGCCACGGCTGTTTCCACAATGGCATGCCGTTTCTCGAGTTCGAGGCGCAGCATGCGCTGATAGGCCTCGAGGGTGGCAATGTAATGCCGGGGCTTGGCCTTGATGACAGCAGCAGCGATGCGGCGGGAGGCGTCCGCGTCGATCCTGCCGTCCTTCATGCTGAGACGGAGCAGCTGGCGGGCCGTGCGGAGAGCTTCTTTACTGACTTTCATCGCGTTTCGGAAACGTGAACGGAACGAACCGCTCAGTTGTTGGCAATCTGGGAAAGGGAATCGCGGTTGAGGCGGGCGTGGTCCTCGGGGGTGAGCACCTTGCCGGTCGCCTTCGCCGTGGCGTCGAGCACAAGGCGGCTGAAGTCGCGCTTGAGGTCGCCGAGGATGCGGTTGCGTTCCATTTCGCTGGCTTCGCGCGCCTTGACAACGATGCTGGTGGCTTCGGCCACGGCCTTCTGGCGTTCGGCTTCGCCTGCGGAAGCGGCGGCCTCCCGGGCTTCACGGATCATGCGGTCGGCTTCGGTATTAGCCTTGGCAACGATGTCGGCAGCCTGCGATTCGGAACTCGCGAGGTTTTCGCGGATCTTCTTAAGGTTGTCTTCGCCCTCGGCAATGCGGCGGCGGCGTTCCTCGAGGAGGGCCGTGACCGGTCCAAAGGCGTACTTGGAAAGGATCGCGTAGACGATGCCGAACACAAGCATCTGCGCGATGATGTTCGGAGTGTCGATGCCGAGTTTGTGGAAGATCTCAACCATGGGAAGAGCAGCCGGTTAGGCGGAAGAAAAGGGTGCGGGAAAATTCGTGCGGAATAAAGCGGCCGGAACCGGCAACCGCCCGCGCGGCTGCCGGTTCGCGGCGGAAAGGGTTTAGCGGCCCTGGAGAGCGAGAATGAAGGCGTAAATCGCGATAGCTTCGGCGAGCGCCATGCCGATAATGGCGATGACGAGAATGTTGCCGAAGGCTCCGGGGTTGCGGCCCACAGCCTGGGCGGCCGCGAAGCCGGTCAGACCGATGGCGATGCCTGCTCCGGCACCTGCCACCCCGAGGGTGAAGGAACCGTTCACATTGGAAGCCTTGGCGACTTCGGTGGCATTGGCGGCAGCTTCCTGCAGCATGGAGATGAGGTCCATTGTCATGGTATTGTCTTTGCTATGGTTGGTTTTTGTGTGGCGTGCTGCCGCCCGCAGACGGGCCACGGTCCCGGCAGCAGAAGTGTCTGAGAATCAATGATGAGCTTCGTCCCCATGTTCTTCGTCATGGGTGGTCGAGAGCTTGATGAAGACGGCATTCAGGAGGGCAAAGACCATGCCCTGGAGCACACCGACGAGAATTTCGAGGAAGAAGAAGGGAATGCGCAGGAGCACACTGCAGGTGAAATCAATGGCGGGGATGCCCGTCTGCACAAGCGTCGCCATGGTGTGCAGCAAATTTTCCCCGGCGAACACGTTTCCGTACAACCGCAGCGACAGCGTCATGGGACGGAAGAGGATCGAAATCACTTCGATCACGCCGACGATGATGAAGATCGGCATGAGGCCGTACTTGAGGGCTCCCTTGAGTCCGCCTTTGGTTCCGAAGGTGTGGTGCAGGAATCCGCCGACGCCCATTTCCCTGATGGTGATGACGAACCAGGCAACCAGCGAAATCAGGGCAATCGCGATCGTCATGTTCATGTCAGCCGTGGCCGGACGCAGGAGCGGCACCGCGCTGTGGTCTTTGCCGAGCATGAAGATCGATCCAACTCCGGGGAGCAGGCCAAACCAGTTCGAGACCGTTACGAAAAGGAAAATGGTGGCGAGCAGGGGGAAGGCCTTCGGGGCAATCTTCGGCCCCACGATGTTCTCCACCTGCTGATAGAGGAATTCGATGACCAGTTCCACGAAGTTCTGCTTCTTCCCCGGAACCGATTTCACATTCTTCATGGCCCCGCGCACGAACCAGAGGATCAGACCGACTACCAGCAACCCGACGAACAGGGAATTCGTAAAGTAGGAAAAAATTGATGAATCCCCAATCAGCGGCTTGGCTGCTGCGTCGACCCCGTGATGGGCTCCATGTCCACCGCCATGGGAGTCTCCTCCGTGTGCCGCAGCGGCCTCGGAAAGTATGGAAATAAAGGAAGCAAGGAAGGCAGGTTCAGCCGTCATGACTCAGAAAAGAAATCGCCGGAAGACGGGTACGGGGAGCACCACACAATCGTCCCGGGGAAAGTCCGGCGGTTTTATGCCAGCGGCGCAACTGGCGCAAGGCCTATTTGTGAAATTTTTCACAAGCGGCTGAAAGGCTTGATAAATCAAGGATCTGCAGGGTTTCCCGCTTCCGGTTTTTACGGTATTTACAGGGATCCTGCGGGCGGATCATGGAACCTTTGGAGACGGTCCCCGACGGGCTCAGGATGGAGCCTCGTGCGGCGCGCGTGGTGTCCCGGGTCCGGTGAATCCGGCGAGGTCGGGCGGGAGCGGGGCGTGCCATGCGATGGCGTGTTCCTCATCGGCGAGGGCGAGGAAGGAGGAATGGAGTGCGTGGCGCGGGAGGAGGAGGGCGGCGGCGGCTTCCGGGGTCCATCCGTGTTCGATCTGCCGAAGGTACCACTGGGGGGAAGGACCGTAGAGTTTGTCGCCGACCAGCGGGAAGCCGGCATGGGCGAGATGGACGCGGATCTGGTGCATTCTTCCGGTGTGAGGGGTGGCCGCGATGATGCTGAAGCGCGCGCCATTGCTGGTTTCGCGGGCGAAGCGCCGCACGACGCGGCAGGAAGTCCGGCACGCGGCCCCATCGGGATGCACGGTCTGCATCAGGTAGATATCCGAATCCATGACGTCGCCCCGGCGCAGGATGGGGGCATCGATTTCGAGGGCATCCCAGTCGGGCCAGCCCCAGACGATGGCGGTGTATTCCTTGTGAATCTGGCGCCGCATCATGGCCTTGTGCAGTCGGCGCGCTGCTTCCCGGCGCTTGGCCACGATCGTCAGTCCGCTTGTTTCGCGGTCGAGCCGGTTGATGATGGAAAGGTGGTCGCCGTCCACGAGATCGCAGGCGAGCAGGGCGCGCAGACCGTGCCAGAGGGTCGGCGGCCCGCCGGGTTTCGAGGGATGGACCTGCAGCGGAGCGGGCTTGTCCACGACAATCCAGTCGGCATTTTCATCGATCACGCCGAAATCGAAGACATCGCAAGGACCGTTCGGATTCACGGTGACGGCTTGCTCCGGCGGCTGGCTTCCGCCCGTTCCCGGTACTTGTCGCGCTCGGCCCGGAGGCGGGCGACCTTGAGTTTCTGGAACACATCGGCGTCCCGCAGCAGAGGTCGTGCGGCTACCAGAAAATCAGCGTCCGGAGCACCGGACGGCATGGCATCGACCCCGGTTTCGAGCAGCATCTGCATCGCAAAATACCGATGCGCCTGCGACGGCACCGCCAGAGCCTCCCGCGCCAGAGCCAGCCGCGCCGCCGCATCTCCGCCGGAAAGGCCCGTGATTGCTTCCATGGCGTCGGGCCGATCAAAGTGCCGGAGAATCACCGATTGCTCCATGGCAATGGCTGCAAGCCGTTCCGGAGTGACAGCCGACAGGTTCCCCTGACCGGACAACCGGCGGTAGGCGGTCACTGGTTCCGGCAGGAGCCGGAAGGTTCCATCGAGAGCCAGCCGCACCCACAGATCGAAATCAGGCAGGAACTGGAAGGCCGGGCGTTCCGGGCCAATCCGGTCGTACATTTCCGGCCGGTACATCACTGACGACCAGCACAGGCAATTGCCCTCGCGGAAGAAATGCCTCAGCCAATCCCCCCGGCTCCGGTCCTCCACCGCAAAGACCCCGTGGAATGGATCGGATGCATCGAGGGGCGCCCCGCTTTCCCCAATCAACTGCACCCCACCGAAAACCGCATCGCATTCCGGATGTGCATCGAGCCAGTCCGCCTGCCGGGCCAACCGCCCGGGCAAGGCCACATCGTCACTTTCCAGAACCGCAAGGTACCGCCCGCGGGCCTCGCGCACACACGTCCGCAGCGCTGCCGTCCCACCCAGATTCACCGGATGCCGCACCAACCGCACCCGGGCATCCACCGCCGCCAGTTCCGCCACAATCTCCGCCGATCCATCCGTCGATCCATCATCGCACACCACCACCTCAAGATCACGCAGCGACTGACCCAGCACACTCCCAACCGCCTCGCCAATGAAGCGACGGCAATTGAAGAGCGTCGTCAGAACAGAAATCCGCGGTCCCATGCCCCGCACCTGAAACTTCCCTGCCCCACGCGCAACCGCAGCCACGGTGGCATGGCGGTGATGCTATTTCTTTTGCCATGGGGCGCGGGATGGGTTCCAGTGGTGGGTGATGGCGACTGATAAACGGCTTTTTCTTCTGGATGGGATGGCATTGATCTACCGGGCCCATTTTGCGTTCGTGGCGCGGCCGATTGTGACGAGTTATGGATTGAATGCGTCGGCGCTGTATGGGTTCACGAGTGTCATTCTGGATCTGCTGCGGAACGAGCGGCCGAGTCACATGGCGGTGGTTTTCGATACCTCGGCTCCGACGGCGCGGCATGAGGAATATCCGGCGTACAAGGCGCAGCGGGAGGAGATGCCAGAGGATTTGAGCCGGGCGCTGCCGCACATGAAGAGAATCATTGAAGCCTTCCGGATTCCCGTGATCAGCAAGGATGGCTATGAGGCTGACGATCTGATTGGCACCCTCGCGCGGCGAGCGGAGGAGGCTGGCTTCACGACCTTCATGGTGACGGCCGACAAGGATTTTGCGCAACTGGTGGACAACCGGACCTTCATCTGGAAGCCGGGCCGTCAGGGCAGCGGACACGAAATCATCGGGGTGCCGGAAGTGCAGGCACAGTGGCAGGTCGAACGTCCCGCGCAGGTGATCGATGTCCTTGGTCTCTGGGGCGATTCCGTGGACAATTTCCCCGGGGTTCCGGGGATTGGCGAGAAGACCGCCAAGGCCCTCATCCAGCAATGGGGCAGCATCGATAACATCCTCGCCAATACCGACAAGCTGAAGGGACGGCAGAAGGAAAACCTAGTCACCTATGCAGAACAGGCGCGGCTCTGCCGTCGGCTGGCCACCATCTGGACTGATTGTCCGCTCGAGGTGGGACTCGAAGATCTCGTAGTGCGCGAGATGGACGACGAGGCGGTGCGCGCTCTGCTCGTGGAGTTTGAATTCACGGCCATTGGAAAGCGGTTGTTCGGCGATGATTTCCGGGCGGGCCGGGGTTTTCACCGGCGGGCCGGAGAAGCCGCCGCGGGCAATGGCGGGACGGAGGGAGGCGACGACCTTTTTGCGGCGGCCGCGGAATCCCCTGCCCCGGCGGCTGCGCACCTGCGGACACTCGCCGACACCCCGCATCAATACGTGGTGGCCACCACGGCCGACGCCCGCCGCAAGACATACGAGCAACTGGAACGGCAACGCGAAGCAGGTTTCTGGCTCGACTGGGATGGCAAGGACCCGCGCGATGCGGCAGTCCGCGGCTTGGCCCTTTCGTTTGCGCCCGCGGAAGCAGTGTATCTGACCGGTGCCCCGCATGCGGAACTGCTGCGCGAACTCGCGGGCGCACTTCCCGGCGTTCTGCTGACCGGTTACGATCTCAAGCCGGCTCTCCAGATGCTCGCCCTCGAGGGCCTGCCCTGCGCGGTTAGCTGCTTCGATGCCATGCTCGCTCAGGCGGTCAGCGATCCCGAACAGCGTCAGTCGCTGACGTACCTGAGCGAAGCCCTGCTCGGCTACACGCCGGGAGCAGCGCGTCAGAGCGAAGCCAGCGGACAGCTGCTCATGGCGGGCCTCGAGGAAGGCGATGCCGGAGCGCGCGCCGATGCCGCCATGGAACGTGCCGATGTGTCCCTGCAGGTAGCCGCCCAGCTGCGCCCGAAACTCACGTCGCTCGGCCTTGAACGCGTCTTCTTCGGCATCGAAATGCCCTTGCTGCCCGTGCTGGCCCGCATGGAAGCGGCCGGCATCCGCGTCGACACGAATGTCCTGCGCGCCTCCAGCGGCATCCTCGAAGCCCGCATCCGCGAACTCGAGGAAGCCGTCTTTGCAGCAGCCGGCACCCGCTTCAATCTCAATTCCCCACGTCAGCTCGGCCAAGTCCTCTTCGATCACCTCAGGCTCCTCGAGAAACCAAAGAAGACCAAAACCGGCCAGTATGTCACCGGCGAAGAGGTCCTCCAGGAACTCGCCGCAGAACACCGCATCGCCGCCGACCTGCTCGACTGGCGCGAAGCCAGCAAACTCAAAAGCACCTACGTCGATGCCCTCCCCAGCGAGGTTTCACCCCGCACCGGACGCATCCACACTACATTCCTGCAGGCCAGCACCAGCACCGGACGCCTCGCTTCCAATCACCCGAACCTCCAGAACATCCCCATCCGCAGCGAACAGGGACGCGCCATCCGCCGCGCCTTCGTTCCGCAATCGCCCGACCATCTCTTCCTCAGCGCCGACTACAGCCAGATCGAACTGCGCGTCATGGCCTCGCTCAGCCGCGACCCCGCCATGATGGACGCCTTCCGCCGCGGCGAGGACATCCACCGCGACACCGCCGCCCGCGTCTACGGTGTCCCCGGTAGCGAGGTCACCGCCGACATGCGCCGCACCGCCAAAATGGTCAATTTCGGAATCATCTACGGCATCAGTGCCTTCGGCCTCTCCCAACGCCTCGGCATCCCCCGCAGCGAAGGAGCCCGGCTCATCGACGAATATTTCCTCCAGTACCCCGGCGTAAAGGAATTCATCGACCGCACCATCGCCGACGCCAAAGACAAAGGCTGGGTCACCACCATGACCGGACGCCGCCGACCCCTGCGCGACATCCGCAGCGCCAACGCCACCGTCCGCAAGGCCGCCGAACGCACCGCCACCAACACCCCCATCCAGGGCTCAGCCGCCGACATGATCAAACTCGCCATGGTCCACATGGACGAGGCCCTCCGCACCGCAGACCTCCGCAGCCGCATGATCCTGCAGGTGCACGACGAACTCCTCTTCGAATGCCCAGCCGAAGAACTCGATACCCTTCGCAGCCTCGCCGGCGACATCATGCGCTCCGCCCTCCCACTCGAAGTACCCATCGTCGTCGAAATGGGCTCCGGCCACAGCTGGTTCGAAGCCCACGCCTGAAATCACATGCCCTGTGATCCGGCCTTCTGCCGTTCGAGGGCCAACGGCCCAGGTTGCCGGATTGCGTCATTTCAGAAGGGCTGAAGGCCCGTTCCATCGGTCCGGAATGGCGCGCCCCTGAAGGGCTTCGGGATTGGTGCGTCGGTGACCTGGGCCGATGGCCCAGGCTGGTATGGAGCGCGCCGTTGGCGCTGAGGGCTGTGGGCGGAGAGATGCTGCGTGGCGAGGGTGGGGAGGTCAGGCGAAGAGATCCTTCACGGGGATGCCTTTGCCATCGATGGTGGCGTAAAAGGGTCGCTGTTCGATATCGAAGGCGGTTTTCGGGCTGATGCCCATGGCGGTGAAGATGGTGGCGTGGAGGTCGGGGATGGTGACAGGATTCTTCACGGCGACGAGGGGTCGTTCGTCGGCCGTCTGGCCGTAGACGAAGCCTTTGCGGAGGCCGCCGCCGAACATGAGGACACTGGTACCGCCGGTGAAGTGGCGGTGGAGGCCGTAGTGCTTGGGGGTTTCGAGTCGGTCGCCACCGACGGTGGCCTGATCGGTCGCGGAGGAACCGGGGACGCCTTCAATCATGGCATCGCGGCTGAATTCGGATGCCAGCACCACGAGGGTGCGGTCGAGCAAACCGCGTTCCTCGAGGTCGCGGATCAGTTGAGCCACGGGGGCATCGATTTCGCGGTGCATGCGGTCAACGGTGCTGTGGCCGTCGGCGTGGGTATCCCAGTGGAGGAAGGGAACGTATTCGGTGGTTACTTCCACGAAGCGGGCCCCGTTTTCGACGAGTCTGCGGGCCAGCAGGCAGCCCTGGCCGAAATTGCTGTCGCCGTATTTGGCGGCGGTTTCCTTTGATTCGAGGGAGAGATCGAAGGCAGCGCGTTCCTTCGCCATGAGGAGGCGGTGGGCGTTGTCCATGCTCCGCAGCATGCTTTCCTGCTGGAAATCGCTCAGGTATTCCCGCTGCGGACTTCGGTCGATGAGTTTCCGGTAGAGTGCGTGACGGTTCTCGAAGCGTCCGGCATTCATCCCGCCGGGGGGCCGCACGGCTTGGGCGGCTTCGCTGGGGAATGGCAGATTCATGGGGCCGTATTCGGCACCGAAGAAGCCGCCTTGGGTGAAGGCCTTCAGTTCTTCGCTTTCGCCATGTCCTTCGAGTCTCTGACCGATGTTGATGAAGGCGGGCATGACGGGGTTGCGTGGGCCGAGCACTTTCGACATCCATGCTCCGATGTGCGGGGCGGCCACGGTCTGTGGCGGCACATAGCCGGTGTGCCAATGGTATTGATGCCGCGAGTGCAGGATGCTGCCGAGGTCCGGCTGCACGGCGGATCGGATGAGGGTGGCGCGGTCCATGACCGAGGCGATCTGGCCGAGTCCCTCGCAGATCCTCACGCCGTCGACTGCGGTGGGGATCGAGGGGAATGTGCTCAGCACCTTCGATATTTCGACACCTTTCTCGAAGGGCTGATAGCGTTTTGGATCGAAGGTATCCGGGGCCGCCATGCCGCCACCCATCCACAGCACGATGCAGGCGTCGGCGGTTGCTTTCGGCTGGACGACGGGGGCGTCGCCGGACGCGCGCACCGCGGGAGCGGACCATGCGGCCAGCGAGGCCGCCGCGAGTTTACGCAGAAAATCGCGGCGGCTATTCTCTGGATCGAGAGGGAGCGGAGCAGACATACAGGAGATACGTTTTGGATTCGGTAGGAGTAACGATTCAGGCGGGGCCGTTCAGCGCACGAGCTGGAATTCCGGCAGCATGAAGATGGCCCAGAGCAGGTCCTGGAGGCCCGCGGCGTCCGGTTTCGGGCCCAGCATTTCGAGGGCCACGGCCCGTTCGTCCGGGGCTGGGGTTCGGCACAGGGAAGCCGCGTAGAGCCAGTCGGCAAGGTCTGCAGGCGACCCCTGCCAGGTGCCAAGAATCTTCGCCGCGCCGCGTCCTAGGAGATCGTTGAGAATCGCTCCGTTGTTGAGATCCATGGCTTCCAGCGTCGTCAGTTCGGCTGGGCGGGTCGACACAATCTGTTCGCGGTTCGGCCGCCCGAGTGCCCGCATGAGGAAATCGCTTTTCATGAGGGAAGCCCGCACGCGGAGCCCGCCATTTCCGTTCATGATCTCGGCGAGACGGTCGGAGAGCCGACCCCATGTTTCCTGGCGACCGTAGGGAACCACGGTCTGCCATTTGCTGGGGGACTGAGCCCAGCGTCCGGCTGCATCGGGAAGTTCCGCGGTCCATTCCCAGCCGGGTCCGCTCAGGATGTCCTGCTGGGCTTTGCCCTTGCCCAGTTTGGCCGCGAGATAGAAGCCGGCCGGATTCGGACCGCTGCCGCCATTGCGTGCCACCACGAGGATTTCGTTTTCTCCCTTCCGCCATGGCGCACCGTCGAGTGAAACCGGGGCTTCCCAGTTGTCGCTCTCCGCTGCCTTCTGTCCGTTCACGTAGAGTACGAATTCATTGTCGCAGGTCACCACGCCGGTGGCTTCGGTCGGTTCCTCCGCGAGCGTGAAGCGGTGCCGCAGAGCAATGGCATCGCCGGCTGCATGCGGTCGGGCCACACCGTCGTGCGACCACACCCATTGCGCCGCGGCCGTTCCCTGCCCGGCATCGCGTGGCACGTCTGCATCGATGCGGCCCGGGCCGGTTCCCGTGATTTGCCAGACTGCGTCGACGAATTGTTCTGCGGTCATGCGCCGTGCGCGCGGTCCCCGCCATTCTGCGCCTTCGCCATCGCGGAGGGCCACGGCCTTCGATTGGTAGGCCTGCGAGGTGCAGATGAGGCGGATCATTTTCTGCAGATCGTAGCCCATGGCCACGAATTCGGATGCCAGCCAGTCGAGGAGATCGGCGTGCCATGGAGGCGACTGCATGGCATCGACTGGGTGGACGATGCCTGTGCCCATGAGGCGGTGCCAGAGGCGGTTGACCATGGTGCGGGAGAAGCGGCCATTGTCCGGGTGGGTCATCAGGCCAGCGAGCTGCTGGAGCCGTTCCGCCCGTGGTTTGGCGGCATCGATGGTCCCCATTTCCGGAAAGAGCCATGCCGGGGAAGCCATTTTTCCGGTGGCCACGTCGCAGCGGTGCAGTTCCAGAGGTTCGTCTGCAAAGACCGCGGCCAGACCGTACGCGTCGGAGAGCTTCCATCGGTCGATGAAGCTGTCGTGACACGAAGCGCACTTCAGATTGATGCCGAGGAAAACCTGACCCACGCTCTGAGCGAACTGGACGGGAACCGTTTGTCCGGCACTGACGACGCCGCGCCACTTGATGCCGCGGGAAAATCCCTCGCTGTCCCCCGCGGGAGCGATCAGTTCCCGGGCGAAGACGTCGTATGGCTTGTTTTCCCGGAGGGCGCGGTAGAGCCACGACGTGATCTGCCGCCGTCCGCCATCGATGTAGCCGGTGCCGGCGTAATCGTTGCGCAGGAGGTCGTTCCAGAACGTCATCCAGTGACCCGCATACGCTTCGCGGTCGGCGAGAAGGGCATCGATGAGGGCGGTGCGTTTGCCCGGCGAGGCATCCTTCAGAAAGGCGGCACGGGCCTCGGTGCTGGGCAGCAATCCGGTGATGTCCATGCTCACCCGGCGCAGGAAGGCTTCATCGCTCAGGGGAGCGGTGGCCTCGGTTTTCCGTTCCGCCATCCATGCATTAAGCAGACGGTCGACCGGATGGTCGCGGCCCTCGCGTGCGGCCGGCAATTCCGGTCTCCGCGGCTGCAGCGGTGGTTCCCATGCAGGTTTTTCGAAGGCGAAACCTTCTTCCCATGGCAAGCCGGCGTCGACCCAGCGCCGCAGCACCTCGATCTGGGCCGCGCTGAGCGGATCGCCCTTCGGCGGCATGCGTTCATCGGAATCGGACGATGTCACCACGGCGAGGAGACGGCTTCCTTCGGCAGTGTGGGGCTTCACGACTGGACCATTTTCGCTTCCGGCGAGCCATTCGTCCCGGGTATTCATGGAGAATCCCCCCTTCTTCTTTGCGCCCGTGTGACATTCCACGCAGTGCTTTTTGAGGATGGGTACGACTTCGTGTGAGAAATCGACCGGCGGGGCTGCTGCTGCCGCTGCTGCCGCCAGTGATGTCCAGAGTATTCCCGTGATTGTCCGCATACGAAGCTTCCTATGCCCATTCCGCGGGGCTCTGGCCAGCAGAATTCCTGCCGCGATCACAGGTGGTCGAGGGGACCGAGCGATGCCAGATCGCGGTCGTTCCGGGCATATTCCCGGAGGCCCGGACGAGCTGCGAAGGCGGTCCGCAGGCTCACTTCCGCGTTCTGATGATCTCCCAGCACGGCGAGGTAGCATCCCAGATTGTAATGGTAGAGCGGATCGCTGCTCATGAGATCGGCAACCCCCAGCATGAGGGAACATGCGTCGCGGGTGCGCCCGAGTTCGTGGAGTGCAAAGGCGGTATGCAGCCATGCCCCGCGGCATTCGGGGGCATCGGCACAGAGCACATGACCGGTGACGACGGCCTCGTCCCAGCGCTTCATCTGGATGAGCACGGCCAGCCGCAGTTCGCGCACGGAAACGATGGCGAGGTCGGCCGGATGCAGTTGACTGAGTTCTTCGAGGGCGAGGTCGGGAAGTCCGAGTTCCATGTATCCGGCCACTGCCTTGCAGGTGCGGCGGCGATCCGGATATTCCTGCCGTTCCCTGCTCATCGGTTCTCCTTTCCGGCGCCGGGCGGGCGGGTGAAGACATAGATCAGGGTTCCCAGCAGCACGAGTCCGGCACCCCAGCGGGCTTCGGCAGGGCGTTCGAAAATCATGATGCCCATGACCATCCCGGTCGCGGCGAGGAAGAGCACGGTCGTAAAAGGATACCCCCATGCGCGGTAGGGACGTTCCAGCAGGGGGTCGGACCGCCGCAGCCGGATCACTCCCCAGACGGTCAGCAGCAGAAAGACCTGGAGCACGAATTCCGTGCGCACCATCAGTTGTTCCACGGTGCTCGAGAAGATCAGGAGGAGCACAAGGCCGTACTGGAGCAGGACGGCAGTCTGCGGCACGCCGGACGCATTCGACTTCCCGAGAAAGCCCAGCACGGGGTGGTCGCGCCCCATGGCCTGAGCCACCCGCGGGCCCGCCCACGTCATGGCACTCACGGTCGAGACCAGTCCCGCCGCCACGAGCAGGCCCACGGTTGTCCGACCAGCCGGACCGAACCAATGTCCGGCAGCGACCGCGGCAGGATCGGATCGGCCCGCCAGTTCCGCGATGGGAGCCGCCTTCAGCATGACGGCATTGAGAAAGGTGTAGAGGAGCATGACGAGGCCGGTTCCAATCAGCAGGGCGCGCGGTACATTCCGCTGAGGATGTTCGACTTCACCGGCCACGTAGCAGGCGGCATTCCATCCGGCATATGCAAAGAGCACATAGAAGAGAGAAATTACGAAGGCCGGACTGCCCACGAGCTTCCCATCGCCGACGGCTGGCAGAAAGCTTACTTCCTGTCGCCCGGCCACCATTCCCACGGCGATCAACCCTCCAATCAGCACGACTTTCGCGAGGGTCATGACCAACTGGAACCGTCCGGATGTCCGCACGGAGATCAGGTGCGCCCCGGTGAGGAGGGTCACGAGTCCTGCTGCGAGGAATTTTTCTCCCATGGGCCAGCTCAGATTGAGGGCTGCGGTGACATGGGATGAGAACAGGAGGGCAGCGGAAGCGACCGGGGCGGGAAATCCGGCGGTCAGCGAAATCCAGCCGCTTACGAATCCCACGCCCGGGTGGTACAGTCCGGACAGTAGCGTGTATTCGCCGCCCGAGCGCGGCATGGCGGCGCTCAGTTCAGCGTAATTGACCGCTCCGCAGAAGGCGAGGACGCCGCCCACGAGCCAGAGCAGGACGACGGCAAATCCGGAAGGCAGCCCAGCGACCTGATAGCCCAGCGCTCCGAAAACCCCGGTCCCAATCATGTTGCCTGCCACGAGCGCCACAGCGCCCGCGAGGGTGGTTCGACCGGATGGATTCACCCCCACGGCTTAGCCGCGCGGGATCCCGCCACGCAATGACAAAAACCGGGGCGCCCTCACGGCTTCGTGTGCTTCAGGACAAAGTCGACGATCGGCCCCGGCTCGCGCAGACTGTGAGGATGGTGCCCGACCCCGGGCTTGACGATCAGTTCGATGGCCCAGCCGGCGGCCGCACAGCGGTCGCGCAGCAATCCTGCATTTTCGTCGAGGGGGACCACGTCGTCGGCATCGCCGCACACGGCCAGCACCGGAATCCGCGCGGCGGCGAGGGCCGCAGCCTGATCGACTGGATTGCCGGGGAAGGCGCGCGCCGCAGCATCGTCGGCCAGTCCGTATTC
>JBDKER010000015.1:0-107528 GCA_039795165.1 Verrucomicrobiota bacterium
ACTCGACCAACCGGCCTTCGTTCACCGGCCTCCGCAAACGGACTCTCGAAACCGATCAGGTTCCCCCAGCCTCGGCTCTGCTCTGGCGATCGGAAGACTGAGTCGCCCAAGCCCAGTCCTCATGCGCACGGGCCGGAAATGCGTCCTCTTCGTGGCCCCGGTGCCTCCGCCCGTCCACGGCGGAGCCCTCGCCATGCAGTACCTGCTCGACGAAACCGCGAAGGATCCGTCGCTCGCGGTCCTGCACGTCGATTCCCGCTTCGCTGCCAGCCTCGCAGACATGCAGAAGTTCCGGCTCTCGAAGCTCCTCCGCATCCCCCGCTACTGCCTCGCCATGCTGCGCCACCGCCTCGCAGGCGGTCTCGACGCCATCGTCCTCACCCCGACATTCCATTTCAAACCCTTCCTCAAGGACGCCATCTTCATCTGGTGGTGCTCCCTCGTCCTCCGGAAACCACCGGACGCATGGCTGCACATGGATTTCCGCGCCATGCACTACGATGCCCTCTCCGCACCCGCCCGCTGGTTCGCCCGCACCACGCTCCGCCGCTGCCGGCGCTTCCTCGTGGTTTCCCCGCGGCTCAAATCCTTTCTGCCACCGTGGATCGAAGCCGACCGGACCGACGCCCTTCCCAATGGCATTCCCGCACCCATCCAGTCCCGCCAGCGCCCGGCCGACGCTCCTCTCCGCGTACTCTACCTGAGCAATCTCGAGGAAGCCAAAGGCTGGCAGACGCTCCTCGACGCCGCCCGCCGCGTCTGCCGCCAGCACCCGACCATCGAATTCATCTTCCATGGCCGTCCCGCCTTCGGACTGAGCGACGACGACATCCACCGCACGATCGGCAGCGATGACGCCACCGGCCGCATCCGCTTCGCCGGCCCAGTCTACGACACCACCAAATGGCAGGCCCTCGCCGACGCCGACCTCTTCGCCTTTCCCTCGTACCACGAGGCCTTCCCACTCTCGATCCTCGAAGCCATGGCAGCCAGCCTACCCATCGTCGCCACCGACGTCGGCGGCATTCCCGACGCCTTCTCCCACGGCTCAGGTGGCTTCATCGTGCCGCCGCGAAACGCAGACGCCCTCGCCGATGCCATCCTCCAGCTCGCCCACAACCCGCAGCTCCGCGAGAACATGGGCTCCGCCAACCGCCAGCGCTACCTCTCGGAGTTCACCATCACTGCCTTCGGCCAGCGCTGGAAATCATGGATCCTCGCCCACACGGACTGATCCCCACCATCCCACCAGCCAACGGTTTCCAGGAAAGCAAAAGCGACCACGCCTCAGGGACCGGACGGCTTCACCCGGATCCCCAGATGACTGCCCGACGGCCGCTCGCGCCCGGGGATGCCCAGATGAATCGGGCGATTCACCACTTCCACTTTCCCATCCTGCCCAGCCACCACCATCGTGGTCGTCCCCCCGCCATCTAGGTTGATGGCGTCATCAGCCCCCAGCCTCTTCAGCCAGACTGCCATTTCGGGCGTCGTGCAGCCCCCGCTCCACATCTTCTGCCGCCCATCCACCACCAGCAGCCAGAGGGTCCGGCCATCCGCAGAAACCCCGGCACCCGTCCTCGGATGCAGCTTCCGGTCCCGCCCCACCACCTCACCGTCCCGCAGAATCACGGCAAATCCCGATACCGCCGTCACCACCGTCTTCGCCACCTCATGATCCACATCGCGAACCGACCCACGGTTCTCACGGTCAAATGCCAGACACGGCCGTCCGTCCGCCGGAGAAATCACCCGGCCTTCCCGCACCATCAATCCATGCACATCCTCCGGCCCTCCCGGTTCCTTGTACACATGACTGAAGGGAGCCGCATTGACCGCTGCCACACAGCTCTCCTTCCGCAGAAACTCGCTCGTCACCACCGCATCAGTCTCCTCAGGCTTCTCACCGTTGTCGCCCGTCGTCACCAATGACAAACCCGGTGCCGTCAGGTCAACCCGCAGCACCTCCGCACGAATCAAGCGAGGTTCCCTGAGCGCAAAACTCCCGCGGCTCACACCCGCCGCCACCGGCTTCCACTCACCCACCAGCGGCACCTCTTCACCCCGCGCGGAAAGCACCAGCCACCCGGCAAAAAATACAGCAGTCGTCTTCATGCTCCCCTCTACGGCACCAGTGTCCGCTTCCGTTCATACCGCCGCCACTCCGCCACCCCCGGCTGCCGCCCGATCACCGCCACCACCGGAAACGCTTCCTCGAACGCAGGCATGAACGCATCCCCCTCGGCAGGCCCGGCCAGCACCGTCAGATACACGCTCACGCAACGCTCCAGCAGCAGCCGGTAAATCTCGGCCCCACCGATCACAAACACATCACCCTCCAGCCCAAGTCCATCCAGCGCTTCCACCGAATCCACGACTTCCGCCCCCGCCACATCCCCCAGCCCGCGGCTCAGCACAATGTTCCGCCGCCCCGGCAGCGGCCGCCCCAGCGATTCCCACGTCTTCCGCCCCATCACCACCGGACAACCCAGCGTGGTCTGCTTGAAGAATTTTAGGTCGTCCGGCAGATGCCACGGCATCACCCCACCCCGCCCAATCACACGGTTCGACGCCATCGCCGCAATCGCATGCCACCGCGCCTTCATACCGATACCTCCCCCTTGATCGCCGGCCATGGATCATATCCCTCCAGCACAAAATCATCATAGCGGAATTCCTCCAGCTCCCGCCGCTCCGGATTCAGCCGCATCACCGGCAGCGACCGCGGCTCACGGCTCAGCTGTTCCCGCACCTGCTCCAGATGATTCACATAAATATGCAGATCACCGAAGGTATGCACGAAATCACCAGGCCGCAGCCCCGTGACCTGCGCCACCATCATTGTCAGCAATGCATAGCTCGCAATGTTGAAGGGCACGCCCAGAAAAAGATCGGCACTCCGCTGATACAACTGACAGCTCAGCGTCTTCTCTTCGGTGTCGACATAAAACTGAAATAGCGTGTGACACGGAGGCAGCGCCATCTTCGGCACATCCGCCGGATTCCAGGCACTCACCATCAGCCGACGGCTGTCAGGCCGCTCGCGGATGTCCCGCACCACCCCCGCCAGCTGATCAATCACACTTCCCTCCGGCCCTTCCCAGCACCGCCACTGCTTGCCATACACCGGCCCCAGTTCCCCATCCGCATCCGCCCACTCATCCCAGATGCGCACCCCGTTCTCCCGCAGATACCGAATGTTCGTGTCGCCCGCCACAAACCACAGCAGCTCGTGAATGATCGAACGCACGTGCACCTTCTTCGTCGTCACCAGAGGAAACCCGTCGCCCAGACGATACCGCGCCTGCGCCCCGAACGCAGACACCGTGCCCGTCCCGGTCCGGTCGCTGCGCCGCTTGCCATGCTCCAGCACGTGCCTCAGCAAATCATGATACTGCTTCATAATTCATTCCCGTACCGGAGCAGCCTCGCCCGCCGCTTCCCCACCCGCACTCTTCTCCTCGACCGCTTTCTCCGGGCCGACCGCGGCCTTCTTCTTCTTCGGCTCCTTCAGCTTCTCCTGAAAACGTGACCTCGCCCCGTCGGACGTCCGGTCGTCAGCCGTCCCGAAAACCCCATCCAGCCCGGCACTGACGGCACGGTACCGCCCTTCCACAACCTCATGCCGGATCTCCCGGCCGTAGGCATCCAGAAAGCGGTTGTTCCGCGGATTGGCCGAACGCCCCGCAAAATATCCATCCACCAGCAGTTCCCCAGTCACTGCATCCTTCCGGCGAATCATCTGCATCAGAAACCGGTCCGGATCCCCCACAGCCGGCAACGGATCCATCACCCCGTCAGGCTCACCCTCGGCAGGCAGCACCGCCCCGGCCGCAATGCTCTTCGCCCGCTCCTCCACCGCATCCCGCAGATCCGCCAGCAGTTCCTCGTTCGCCCCCTCCATCATCGCAGGGACCGTCCCGCGCTCCCACGAGAATACCAAGGCCGCCGCCACCGTGGCCACGACCGCGAGCGCCGGAAACCAGGTCCGCAGAAACATGAATCCCATCGTGGCGTTCTGAATCCTCCGGGCAAGCCCGTAATCAGCGCCACAGGTTGATTTTTCCCTCACAACCTGCTCTGCTCCGGCCCCATGCCAGACGCCGGTCAAACTCCCATGATGAAGCAGTACCTCGCCATGCGGCGATCCCTGCCCCCCGACGTCATCCTCCTCTTCCGGCTCGGCGACTTCTACGAAATGTTCTTCGACGACGCCAAAACCGCCGCCGCCATCCTCAACCTCGCCCTCACCCGCCGCAACGATATCCCCATGTGCGGCGTCCCCTTCCACGCCGCCGAAGGATACATCGGAAAACTCGTCAAATCCGGGAAACGCGTCGCCATCGCCGAACAAACCGCCGAAGCCATCCCAGGCAAACTCGTCGAACGCGAAATCTCCCAGGTCATCTCGGCAGGCTCCATCATCGACCTGTCCCTCCTCGAAAGCCGCCAGAACAACTTTCTCGCCGCCGTCTTCCGCGCCGGAGCCAAATCCCTCGGCCTCGCCTTCACCGACCACACCACCGGCGAATTCCGCGCCACCGAGTTCACCTCCCCCACCGACCTCCTCGACGAAATCAACCGCCTCCAGCCCGCCGAACTCCTCCACAGCTCGGACCAGTCAGCTGAATTCGGTCACCTCCCCGCCGCCACCCCGCTGGAACCATGGCCCTTCCTCCCGGATCAGGCCCGCCATGTCCTCCTCGACCACTTCAAGGTCCAGTCACTCGATGGCTTCGGTCTTGCCGACTGCCACGCCGCCACCTCCGCCGCCGGGGCCATCATCCATTACCTCAAGGATGTCCTCCGCCGCAGCGTGAGCCACCTCCGCCGACTGCAGCGCGCCGCCAGTGAAGACACCGTCATCATCGATTCCGCCAGCCGCGCCAACCTCGACCTCGTCTCGCACCGCTCATCACCGGAACACAGCCTCCTCGCTGCTCTCGACCGCACCGCCACCCCCATGGGAGCCCGCCGCCTCCGCACGTGGATCCTCCACCCCCTCCGGCAACTGGAACCCCTCACCGCAAGGCAGGACATGATCGCTGCCTTCATCGCCCATCCCTTCATCCTCTCCAAAACCCGGGAAACCCTCCGCGAAATCCGCGACATCGAACGCACCCTCGCCAGACTCAATCAGTCAGGCAATGCCCGCGACATCCAGGTGCTCGGTTCCTCCCTCCGCGAAGTCCCCTCCATACGCCACCAACTCGAAGCCCTCGGCTCCGCCCTCCCGCTGGCCGAGGAACTCAAACCCGCCCTCGCCGACTTCCCGGAACTCAACGACCTCATCGCCCGCTCCATCACCGACGAGCCCCCCCTCTCCACCCGCGACGGCAATATGATCCGCGACGGCTGGCTCCCGGAACTGGACGAACTCCGCCGCGCCAGCTCCGATGGCAAACAGTGGATCGCCGACCTCCAGGCCCGCGAAATCGAACGCACCGGCATCAGCAGCCTCAAAGTCCGCTTCAATGCCGTCTTCGGCTACTTCATCGAAATCACAAAAGCCAACCTCGCCAAAGTCCCGGACGACTACACCCGCAAGCAGACCACGGCCACCGGCGAACGCTTCATCACCCCGGAACTCAAACAGATGGAGGACCGCATCCTCGGAGCCGACGAACGGGCCAAACGCCTCGAATACGAGGAATTCCAGGCCATCCGCAGCCGCATCCTCCAGCACATCGATGCCATCCAGAACGCCGCCGCCGCCCTCGCCGTTACCGATGTCCTCGCCAGCCTCGCCGAAACCGCCCGGCTCTTCCATTACTGCCGCCCCCTCCTCAACCTCTCCCAGAACCTCTACATCAAGGACGGCCGCCACCCCGTGCTCGACCAGAACCTCACCGAAGAAAAATTCGTCCCCAATGACGTCCTCCTCGAGCCCGCCGAAAACCGCCTCATCATCCTCACAGGCCCCAACATGGCAGGCAAATCCACCTACATCCGCCAGATCGCACTCCTCACCCTGATGGCCCAGACCGGCAGCTTCATCCCCGCCGCCCACGCCGAAATCGGCCTCGTCGACCGCATCTTCACCCGCGTCGGCGCCAGCGACGACCTCTCCCGCGGCCAGTCGACCTTCATGGTCGAAATGAACGAAACCGCCGCCATCCTCAACAACGCCACCAGCCGCAGCCTCGTCATCCTCGACGAAATCGGCCGCGGCACCGCCACCTTCGACGGCCTCGCCATCGCATGGTCAGTCGCAGAACACCTCTGCGACGAAATCCAATGCCGCACCATCTTCGCAACCCACTACCACGAACTCACCGCCCTCGCCTCCCGCAGACCCTGCGTCCGCAATGCCAACGTAGCCGTCCGCGAATGGAACGACCGCATCATCTTCCTCCGCAAAATCATCCCCGGAGCCGCCGACAAAAGCTACGGCATCCAGGTCGCCCGCCTCGCCGGTCTCCCCCAGCCCATCATCAACCGCGCCCGCGAAATCCTCGCCCACCTCGAACAAGGCAGCCCCCAGCCCGATCCAGTCACCTCCGTCAGCAGCGAAGACAACGCCCACGCACGCCGCCGCCCACGCCGCAGCCCCACCGCATCGGAAATCGACGGCCCCACTACCCAGCAGGCCCAGATGGACCTGTTCTGATCATCCCCACGGGCCAACACAGCCATCATGCCGCGCAAGCGTGACAGCACAATCACCCTTCAGCGCCCAGCTTCGTCCTTCCGGTCCAGTTGCGCCAACGCCCGCTTCGCCTCCGCTCGCGCACTGAGCCACGCAATCACCGCCGGTGCCAGACTCACGCCGATCACCGCCAGAATGATCAGCTCGAAATGCTTCGTCACAAAGGGCAGATTGCCGAACAGATAGCCGGCCCCGGCACAGACAATTACCCAGAAAAAGGCCCCGAAAATCCCATACGCCAGAAACGTCGGATAGTGCATCTTCCCGACCCCCGCCACGAAGGGCGCAAAGGTCCGCACCAGCGGAATGAACCTCGCCAGAATCACGGTCTTCTTCCCGTGCCGGTCGTAATACGACTGCGTCTTGTGCAGCACATCCGTGTTGAACAGCATCGACTTCTCCCGCGAGAAAACCTTCGGACCAAGGAACCGCCCGACCCAGTAGTTCACCGTATCTCCCAGCACCGCCGCCGTCGGCAGCAGCACACAGATCCACAGCAGACTCAGATTGCCTCCCCCAGCCGGCGCACACAGAGCCCCGGCCGTGAACAGCAGCGAATCGCCAGGCAGAAACGGCATCAGCACCAAGCCAGTCTCGCAGAACACGATCAGAAACAGAATCCCATAGACAAGATTGCCATACGCCCCGGTCCACTCGGCGAGCGATTCCTTCAGATGCGTCACAAAATACCAGGCGTTCTGCAGCAGTTCCATGCGG
The DNA here is from genome assembly GCA_039795165.1 of Verrucomicrobiota bacterium. Classification (GTDB taxonomy): domain Bacteria; phylum Verrucomicrobiota; class Verrucomicrobiia; order Verrucomicrobiales; family V1-33; genus V1-33. The sequence goes on from JBDKER010000015.1 coordinate 7,367, forward strand.
TTCAGGGGATGTGTTCGGATTGAAATTCTTGGCTCGGCCGTCAGCGCAGGGGCGTGAGCGGCCAGATCACTGGTATCAGCACCGAGCACAGAATCCAAAGCAGAATTGTCAGCGGAATCCCAATCTTCGCAAAGTCCCCGAAACGGTACCCGGCCGCATTGTACACCAAAAGGTTCGTCTGATACCCAATCGGCGTGGAAAACGCCAGCGTCGAACCAAACATCGCCGCTACCGCAAACGGCTTGGGATCCACCCCCAATTGCAGCGCCGTCTGAATCGCAATCGGCGTCAGAATCGCCGCCACCGCCGCGTTGCTCAGAAACTCCGTCAGCACCACCGAGATCAGATACACCACCGAAAGCACCACCCACGGACCCATCGACTGAAAACTCCGCACAATGCCCGACGCCAGGGTGTCGGCCACCCCGCATTCCTTGAGCCCCGCCCCAATCCCCACCGTCCCCACAATCATCAGCAGTATCCGCCACTCCATCGCCTCGTAAACCTCAGCCATGTCAATGCAGCGGAAAAACACACAGAGCAGCGCCCCGGCGAGCGCCACCAGTCCAAATCCCAGCGCCGGAAAACCCAGCCGCGTCAGCATCGTCTCCCGCTCCCTCTCCACCAACGGCCGCACCGCCCGATTCACTTCGGCCTCGCCAGCAGCATCCAACCCCTGCGCCGCCAGCGCCTCCTGCAGCGGCCCACTCACCGCCGCCGCCACCGGACCCGGATTCCCATCAGGCAGACCATCGCTCACCTCAGTCTCCGCCAGTGCCCCGGCCAGACACACGCACGCCATGATCAATCCAGCCAGCCAAGCCTTGTTGCGCCGCGGCCGCGTGTCCTTCGGCTTCGTCAGATTGATGAAGCCACGCTCCCGGAACAACTGATTCATCTGCTCGGCAGGCCCCTCCAGCAGCAGGGTGTCCCCCATCAGAAACCTCATATCCTCAAAGCGCTCCCGCAGATTCACTCCCATCCGGTGCACCGCCAGAATGATGACCCCGTACCGCTGCCGGAAATTCAGCTGCCGGATGCTCTTGTGCAGCAGTGTCGAACCCGGACCCAGCACCGCCTCCATCAGAACCGCCTTCTCCGTCTTGATCTGCTCCAGCCCCAGGGCCCCGTCATCCCGCGTCAGCGCCAGCCCGTCAGTCGACCGCACCGTCATCACATCCTCCAACCGCCCCTTCAGAATCAACTGATCCCCCACCTCCAGCCGCAGTTCCCCCAGCGGCACATCCAGCAGCGCTCCCCCGCGGATCACATCAATCAGCCGGATCCCCCGCAGCCGCGCCAGAGGCGTCTCCGCATACAGCCTGCCCGCAAGGGCCGGACCCTCCGACACAAAGGCCCTCGTCAGATACTCGCGCGACTGCGTCTCCTCAATCAGTTGCGACAGCGCCATCCGGTCAGGCAGCAGCCGCGGCGACGCCACCGCCAGATAAAGCAGCGTCACAGCCATCACCGCCAGTCCCAGCGGCGCAATCTCAAACATGCTGAACGTCACACCTTCCGCCTTCGCAATGCCCGCAGTCACCAGATTCGTCGAGGTCCCCACCAGCGTCACCATCCCGCCTGCCACCGTCGCAAACGACAGCGGAATCAGCACCCGCGAAGCCGGCACCGCCTGCCGACGGCACACCGACATCACAATCGGCAGAAAAATGATCACAATCGATGTGTTGTTCAGCACCGCCGACAACCCCCCGCACACGAGCATGAGCACCCACAAGCCGCGCCGCTGACTCCCCCCCGCAACCCGTTCGTAGAACGATCCCACCCGCTGCAGCACACCCGCCCGCTCCAGTGACATGCACACCACCAGCATCGCCGCCACCATCACCACCGCCTCATTCGAAAACGCCGCCAGCGCCTTCTCCACCGGCAGAATCCCCGTCAGCACCATCGCCACCATCCCCCCAAGCGCCGTCACCTCGGGCGGAATCCGCTCCATCACGAACGACGCAAAAACAGCCACGAGGATCGCCCCCGCAATCCACTCGCTGGTCACCTGACTGAAGGCATGGATCATCAGCTCCGGCATAAGATTTCTCCCTACGCGTAGCGCCTCCTCAGCCCCGCCCGCAATCGCTTTGTCTCCCAAGGATTCAAATGCCGCCAACAGCACCACCGCGGGCCGCCAACCATTCCTCGAGAATGACCACCGCGGCAGCCTGATCAATGACCGGACGGTGACTCCGGCTGCGGCGACCCGATACCCGCAGCTGCTCGGCAGCCGCCATGGTCGATCCATACTCGTCCTGAAACACAATCTCCACCCCGGCCGGCAACTGCTGCGCCAACTCCGCCGCAAACCTCCGCACCTTCGCCGCCACCGTCCCCTCGGTCCCATCCATTCGCACGGGCAAACCAATCACCACCGTCCCCGCCCCGCGCGCAGCTACCACCTCCGCAATCTTCTCGGCTGCCACCAGCCACGGACGCGCCGGAATCGTCTGAATCGGATGCGCCAGCAGCCCAAGGGCATCCGTTCCCGCCAGACCCATGCGCGCTTCCCCATAGTCAACCGCCACCACCCGCTGTGCTCGCTCTGCTGTCATGTCCATGATTCACAATGCTTCTCAATCAGCCCAGGCACGTCGTCCCGATCTTCCCGCACGCTCCTCCCAGACCTCCCTTCTCGTACGCCACGACAACTCCTCTCTGTCAGCAAATTCCCCGTCAGAAAAAAGAACCGACCGCGGAAGTCACCCCCCGCGGCCGGTTCCAGATTACTCCATCCCATCCGCTCAGCGCAGCGAAGGCAGCTTGCCTTCCTTGAGCGCATTGAGCGTCCGCTCCAGCACCGGCTTGACCTGCTCCGGTGCCTTGTCGAGCGCCTTCTCCGCCAGCACGACCGCCTCGTCCTTGCTGCCGGATACAAATTTGATCCGCGCCGCTGCCTCCAGCGTCATCGCATCCTCTCCCTTGGTCAGCTCCATGGCCTGATCAACCAGCTCGGATGCCTTCGTGACCACTTCCTTCGGCGCATCCTTCATTCCGATAAGCTGGCGCGCCACCGACGCAAGGTACTGTCCATTCTTGCCCATCGGAGATTCAGCCAGCTTTCCGGCGTGCTTGAGGGCCGCCTCGGCATCTCCCTTGTCCACCGCCACCTGCAGCCGCATCCCCATCAGTCGCTCAGCCATCGCCGGATCTTCCTTCTCCATCGCATCCAGCTCCGTCGTCACCTTGTCCCAGTCCTTCGCACGCGCCGCTTCGTTGATCGCCGTCATGTGCTTCTGCATGCGCGCCCGCCCCTCGTCCTCCTTGGCTTTCTCAGCCTGATACTTCGCCACGTCAAAGGTTCCAGCCACGATTTCCCCGAGTGTCTCGCTCTTCAGTCCAGCCGGATGGCCGATCCACGCAATCTTCCCATCCTTGCCGACCACAAAGGCACTCGGAATCCCGTTCTGCCCAGCCGCCTGCATCCAGTTCACCGCCATGTACCCCTTCTCCACCTCGCTCTTGTCATCAAGTGCCACCCGGTAGGACATCTTCTCCCCCATCTCCTTCACAAAGGGTTCCACCTTGTCCTCTTCACGCTCCCAGCAGTCCTGGCCAATGAAGACAACGCCCTTCTCCTTCCACTCCTCATGCAGTTCGTCCAGATGCGGAATGGTGGCTCGGCACGGGCCACACCACGTCGCCCAGAATTCCACCACATACACAGTGTCCTTCTCGAATCCCTTGACCGGTTCGCCCTGCACCCATTTGCCGGTCTTCAGCGCAGGTGCCGCATCCCCGATCTTCAGGGTGGCTTCAGCAGAAACAGAAACCGCAGTGCAGAGAACCGCGGCAGCAGCAGTGGAAAGAAATGAAATCTTCATTGTTTGGAAAGTCCGCATCATACACCGTCTCCCTGACACTTGTCGCGGGGAATTTCACGGATTCACCGGGATTCCCCACTCGCCACGCTGCGACTCCCCCCGCAGATGCTCCCGCAGCTGACGCACCGCCCGACCCTGAATCCGGCCGGCATTCCACATCACCGCCACCGTCCGGCTCGGCCGCTCCCCACTGAACGAACGGTAAATCCGCCGCTCGGTCCGGTCCACCTCCCGCGCCATGGCCGGCACCATCGAGACCCCATGGTCAAGGGCCACCAGTTCCTGCACGGTCGTCAGCTGACTCGTCCGCTCCACTGCCACGGGCTGAACCAGCTGCCGGCGGCAGAACGAGGCAATGCTCTCGGAAAGACAATGCGCCTCGTTCAGCATCACAAAGGGATAGCCCCCCACCACCCCCGCCGTCACATCCTCGGCCTCCGCAAGCGGATGCCCCGGCGGCACCACCAGATACAGTTCCTCCGAGAACAGGGGCTCGACCTCCAGCCCCCTCCCCGCAATCGGCAGCGCCACCACCGCCAGATCCACCTCGCCATGCAGACACCGCCGCATCAGCTGATCAGTCGTGTCTTCCTGCACCGTGACCGCCACCTCAGGCCGCGCCGCCGCAAAGGACGCCAGCACCCGCGGGAGAAAATAAGGCGCAATCGTCGGAATCGCCCCCAGCCGCACCCTCCCGCGCCGCCCCACCTCCGCCACTTCCACACAAGTCTCTTCCACCAGCTTCAGAATCTCCCGGGCCCTCCCCACCAGCAACTCCCCAGTCTCAGTCAGCACCATCGCCCGCGGCTGCCTCACAAACAGAGCCTGCCCAACTTGTTCTTCCAAGCGCTGCAGCGACCGGCTCAGCGCCGACTGCGAAAGATGCAACTCCCCAGCCGCACGCGTCATGTTCCCCGTCCGCGCCACCACCAGAAACTGCTCCAGCAAGGTCAATTCAAGGGTCCTCTTCACTTCTTTTCCCTTTTATCATTCACAAAACGCATCGCAACCATGAAAACAATGCATTGGATGCATGGAACCGCCGCGCTTTGAATGTGGAAGTCGCTCCCCCCGACCAATCACAACCCCACCACACGCATGAAATCCATCCGACTCCTCAACCGCACGTCGCTCCTCGCGACTCTCGTGCTCACTCCCCTCACCTGGACTCACGCGCAGCAATCCAAGGAGGGAACCAAACCCGCAGCCGCCGAAAACGCCGCCAAATGCCCGGTCATGGGAGACGTCGCCGGCCCCGGACGTCACACCGCCGCCGGTGCCATGACCACAGCCGACTGGTGGCCCAATCAGCTCAACCTCCGCATCCTGCACCAGAATTCCCCGCACGGGAATCCCATGGACGGCTCCTTCAACTACGCGGAGGAATTCAAGAAGCTCGACCTCAAGGCGCTCAAGGAAGACCTCGCCAAGCTCATGACCACCCCGCAGGACTGGTGGCCCGCCGACTACGGCCACTACGGCCCCCTCTTCATCCGCATGGCATGGCACAGCGCCGGAACCTACCGCGTCACAGACGGCCGCGGCGGTGCCGGCTACGGCACACAGCGCTTCGCTCCGCTCAACAGCTGGCCCGATAACGCCAACCTCGACAAGGCCCGCCGCCTCCTCTGGCCCATCAAGCAGAAGTACGGCAAAAGCATCTCATGGGCCGACCTCATGGTCCTGACAGGCAACGTCGCCCTCGAATCCATGGGCTTCAAAACCTTCGGCTTCGCAGGAGGCCGCGCCGACGTCTGGGAACCCCAGGAAGACATCTACTGGGGACCCGAAGGCGAATGGCTCGGCGACAAACGCTACGAGGACGGCCGCAAACTCCAGAACCCCCTCGCCGCCGTTCAGATGGGCCTCATCTACGTCAACCCGGAAGGCCCCAACGGCAAGCCCGACCCCCTCGCCGCAGCGAAGGACATCCGCGAAACCTTCGCCCGCATGGCCATGAACGACGAGGAAACCGTCGCCCTCATCGCCGGCGGTCATACCTTCGGCAAAGCCCACGGCGCCGCCAGCCCGAAGGATAATGTCGGCCCCGAACCGGAAGGAGCCCCGCTCGAGGAACAAGGCCTCGGCTGGAAGAACAAGTTCGGCAAAGGAAACGCCGGCGACACCATCACCAGCGGCCTCGAAGGCGCATGGACCGGTGCCCCCGCCCGCTGGACCCACATGTACCTCACCAACCTCTACGCCTACGACTGGGTCCTCACCAAAAGCCCAGCCGGTGCGCAGCAGTGGATTCCCAAAGACGGAGCCGGTAAAGGCACCGTGCCGGACGCCCACGACCCGAAGAAGACCCACGTCCCCATCATGTTCACCACGGACCTCGCGCTCCGGATGGACCCGGCCTACGGGAAAATCACCAAGCGCTTCCTCGAGAATCCCAAGGAATTCGAAGAGGCCTTCGCCAAGGCATGGTTCAAACTGACCCACCGCGACCTCGGCCCGGTCTCCCGCTACCTCGGACCGGAAGTGCCCAGGGAATCCCTCATCTGGCAGGACCCCCTCCCAGCCGTCGACCACGAACTGATCGGACCAGCCGACACCGACCAGCTCAAGACCGCCATCCTCGCCTCGGGCCTCACGGTTCAGGAACTCGTCTCCACCGCATGGGCCTCGGCCGCCACCTTCCGCGGCAGCGACAAACGCGGCGGTGCCAACGGTGCCCGCATCCGCCTCGCCCCGCAGAAGGATTGGGAAGTCAACCAGCCGAAACAGCTCGCCAAGGTCATCGCCGCCCTCGAAAAGGTCCAGAAGGAGTTCAATGCCGCCCAGACCGGCAAGAAACGCGTCTCCCTCGCCGACCTCATCGTTCTCGGTGGCTGCGCCGCCATCGAATCAGCTGCCAAGAAGGCCGGTCACTCGCTGACCCTGCCATTCCAGCCAGGCCGCACGGACGCCACCCAGGAAATGACGGACACCGCATCCTTCGCCGTACTCGAACCGAAACAGGACGGCTTCCGCAACTACCTCGGCAAGGAACTCGACCGGCCCGGCCCGGAAACGCTCGTCGACCGCGCCCAACTCCTCACGCTCTCCGCTCCGGAAATGGCTGTGCTCGTCGGAGGGATGCGCGTCATAGGCACGAATACGCTCCACCCGGACCTCGGCGTCCTCACCGACCGCCGCGGCTCGCTGACCAATGACTTCTTCGTCAACCTCCTCAGCATGAACACGGAATGGAAGAAGTCGGAAGCCTGCGAACACTTCTTCGAAGGCCGCGACCGCGCCACCGGCAAGGTCCGCTGGACGGCTTCCTCCGTCGACCTCGTCTTCGGATCGAATTCCCAACTCCGCGCCATCGCCGAAGTCTACGGCAGCGCAGACGCCCAGGAAAAGTTCGTGCGGGACTTCGCGGCCGCATGGACAAAGGTCATGAACCTCGACCGCTTCGACGTCGCCCAGTAAGCGTCCCAAAACCCTTTGCGGCCCTCCGGAAGACTAACCATCCGGAGTCACCCGGTCCGCAGACACCCCAGACCCACTCCGGATCACCCGACCGGAGTGGGTTCTGTGTTTCCACCCCGCGCCGCCCGCTAACCCGCGCCCGGGCATCTCAGCGTTCCGCCGGCCGGGCATCATCGCGGTCCTCGCCCATGGAACCCAGATTCCAGATCCTCTCGAGTTCCTCCACCGACGGAATCGCGACCGGCCGCACCAGCCGGAAACCGACAAAAGTCGCATTGGTCAGATACCAGAGGCTCTTCGGCAACTGCGGATCCTGCGCCTTCCAGGAAGCCCGGCTCGCCCGCCGCGCCGCACTGCGCGTGTCCCGCGGATCGTCATCCCACGATCCCCCGCGCACCACCCGCCAGTACCTTCCCCGCGGTACCCGCCACGGATCCTCCCGCACCCCACCGTCCCCCGGATACCCCCCGGGCACATACTCGTCCATCGTCCACTCGGCCACATTCCCGTGCATGTCGAACAGTCCCCACACATTCGGCTTCTTCCGCCCCACCGGATGCGTCGTCTCCACCCCTTCCACCGCACTGTTCCCGTAAAACCACGCATGCTCCCCGAGTTCCGCTTCGTCATCCCCAAAACTCCACGCCGTCACCGACCCCGCACGCGCCGCATACTCCCACTCGGCCTCCGTCGGCAAACGATAGCAATGCCCCGTCTGCGCACTCAGCCACTGACAGAACTTCAGAGCCGCATGATCCGTCATCCCCACCACCGGATACCCCTGCTCCCCCATCCCCCACGTCGGATCCATATAGGGCGAAGTCGGCCCACTCACCGCATCGGCATCACTGCTCCCACCCACATTCCCACGCACCGACCCATCCCGATACCGCGGGACAGGTGCCTTCAGCCACGGCATGAACAAATCCCACGTCACTTCATGCGACCCCATCCAGAAGGCACTTACCTTCACTTCACCAACCGGGCCCTCGTCGTCCCGCCGCCCCCGCTCCCCCGCCGGACTCCCCATCCGGAACGTTCCCGCAGCCACCGGCACCATCCGGAATTTCACCCCGCCCGCCCCCGGCACCACCTCCTCATACCCCTCCACCGACCCCTTCTCCCCAGCCGCCCGCGCCACCATCTTCGCATGAATCCTCCGCACCAGTTCCCGCCCATCCGGATGCTCCGGCCGACCCTGCTCACCCGCCGCATCCGCCAACCCAGCCAACCGCAGAACAATCAATCCCACCAGCAACCCCGCCTCCACCACCAGCTTCACGGCAACCCGGGCACTCTCGCCCGCAGAAACGGCACCAGTTCCGCCACCCCGAAGTCCGCCAGCACCTCCCCATGCCAGTCCATCGTCGGTGCCTTCCTCTGACCAGACAGCGCCACCATCTCGTCCATCGCCTCACGGTTCCCGCTCACCACCACCCGCCGCACCGCAATGCGCCGCGCCGCCAGCCATTCCTCCACCTCCTCACACCACGGACACCCAGGCTTCACATACAATACTGGAAGTTCTTCCGACGCACTCATGATTCACTCAGGCTAGTCTGCTTCACTCGCGAAAATACGTGTACGATTTCAGATTCCTCCGGTAATTCCGGTAAATCGCATCGGCCTTCTCGGGATCCACCCGCTTCGCCGTCGCCGGATCCTCCGTCAGATTCCGGAACCTCCGCAGCAGATCCCTCGGCACATACTCCAGATACGACAGCACCTCGGCCGCCGTGTCCCCCTCCAACTGCCGGCTATAGCTGATCTTGCCTCCCTTGATCCGCACCGTCACCACACTGGTGTCCCCCAGCAGATTGTGCAGATCACCCAGCGTTTCCTGATACGCTCCCACCAGAAACACCCCCATCATGTAGGGCTCATTCGGCTTCAGCGGATGCAGCGGAATCGTCGACCGCTTGCCATCCTCACTGATGAAACTGTTGAGCACTCCCTCGCAGTCACACGTCACATCCGAAATCACCGCGTCCCGCGTCGGCTGCTCTTCCAGCCGGTGAATCGGAGCCACCGGGAAAAACTGCCCGATCGCCCAAACGTCCGGCAGACTCTGGAACATCGAGAAATTCCCATAGTAGAAATCCGCCAGCCGCGTCCGCAGGCCATCAAGTTCCTCCACCCCATCAGCCCGGCGCGCCACCTTGGTCAGCACATTCCAGTAGATCTGATCCCCCTGCGCACGCTCACGCAGCGACACCTGCCCGGTCCGGAACAGGGTCAGCAGTTCCTCCCGGTAGAACAGAATGTCATGGTACGTCTCCCGGATCGCCAGCTTGTCCATGTTCTGAACCACCTCCATCATGCTCTTCAAGGTGTCGGAACACCCCCGCGGCAGCTTCGGCAGCTGATCCTCGTGCGCCATCCGGTTCACATCCAGAATGTCAAACACCAGCACGCTGTAATACGAAACAATGGCCCGGCCCGACTCCGTGACAATGTCCGGATGCGGTACATCCGCCTCGTCCATCACCTTCTGCACCGCCTCCACAAGGTCAGCACAGTACTCCCGCAGCGTGTAGTTCATGCTGTTCTCGTCGGCCATGCGCCGCCCGGAATAATCCACCGCCAGCCCACCCCCGAGATTGAGCAGCCCCATCGGAGCGCCCTCCTTGACCAGATTCACATACACCCGCGCCGCTTCCTGCGCCGCCAGCCGGATCGTCGAAATCTTCGGAATCTGCGATCCCTGATGGTAATGCAGCATCCGCAGACACTTCAGCTTGTTCGCCTTCTTGAGCGCATCCAGCACCTCGATGGTCTGCGAGAAATTCAGTCCGAAGGGACTACGGTCACCCGCACTCTCGCTCCAATGCCCGCTCCCCTTCGTGGAGAGCTTGATGCGGAGCCCCAGCACCGGATCAATCCCCAGCGCCTTGCTCCGCTCCATCACCAGCTCCAGCTCAGGCGGCATCTCCAGCACCAGCACCACATTCAATCCCAGCTGCTTGGCCTGCAGCGCCAGATCAATGAACTCGGCATCCTTGTAGCCATTGCAGATTAGCAGCGCCTCGCGGTCATGCATGAACGCCAGCGCCGCCAGCAACTCGGGCTTGCTGCCCACTTCCAGACCATAATGATACTGCCTACCATACTCGGTAACCTCCTTCACGACCTGCTGCTGCTGGTTGACCTTGATCGGATAAACCCCACGGTACCGCCCCTTGTACCCCTGGTTCCGCATCTCCTCCCGGAAGGTCTCGTTCAGTTCCCGGATGCGCGCATACAGCAGATCCGGAAACCGGAAGAGCGCCGGCAGATGGAAATTCCGGTTCTTCTTCAGCAGGCCCTTGATGATCTGCATCAGACTCACCTCGGCATAGTCACCGTTGCTCTCCAGCCGCACGGTGGCTTCCCCATCGCGGTTCACCCCGAAAAACCCATGACCCCATGACTCGAAGCCATACAGATCCCGCGAATCATCAACACCCCACGGAGCAGCGGGGACAATCGGGGCAGGCACAGGCACAGCCGGAACAGCATTGGGACGACGGTTCATTCCTTGGCAGAATCAGTTGAAGAGGTTGCAGCAGAATCCGCACTCCCCGACCCCGGGGAAATGCGCAGAACGCCACCCTAAACGCTTCCCGCACATCTGCCCCCGGAAATTTCGCGAATTTTTCGCACCCGCACCCGCACGGCAGACTGTCTCCCACCAACGGAGCGGCACGTAGTTCCCTTGCATCCCGCACGCGCCCTCCCTAAGGAATCACCGATTATGTTCTCCGACACCGACGCCGAAGCCCGCACCACCACCTCGCGACGCAGCAGTGACACCCCTCCGGACGGAGCCCCCTCCGGCCCGCTCGCCTCGAAATGGACCCGCCATAAGGACACGTCGAAACTGATCAATCCCGCCAACCGCCGGAAATACACGATCATCGTCGTCGGCAGCGGCCTTGCCGGAGCCGCAGCCGCCGCCACCCTCTCGGAACAGGGCTACAACGTCAAATGCTTCTGCTACCAGGACACCCCCCGCCGCGCCCACAGCATCGCCGCCCAGGGCGGCATCAATGCCGCCAAGAACTACCAGAACGACGGCGATAGCGTCTACCGCCTCTTCTACGACACCATCAAGGGTGGCGACTTCCGCGCCCGCGAAGCCAACGTCCACCGCCTCGCCGAAGTCAGCACCGCCATCATCGACCAATGCGTCGCCCAGGGCGTCCCCTTCGCCCGTGAATACAGCGGCCTCCTCGCCAACCGCTCCTTCGGGGGCACCCAGGTCAGCCGAACCTTCTACGCCGCCGGACAGACCGGCCAGCAACTCCTCCTCGGTGCCTACCAGGCCCTCTCCAAGGAAATCTCCCGAGGCGGCGTCAAAATGTTCCCCCGCACGGAAATGCTCGACCTCGTCGTCGTCGACGGCCACGCCAAAGGCATCATCGTCCGCGACATGGTCACCGGGAAAATCTCCTCCCACGCCGGCGACGCCGTCCTCCTCTGCACCGGTGGTTACGGCAACGTCTTCTACCTCTCCACGAACGCCAAAGGCTGCAACGTGACCGCCACATGGCGCGCCCACAAGAAGGGAGCATGGTTCGCCAATCCCTGCTACACCCAGATCCACCCCACCTGCATCCCCGTCAGCGGTTCCTACCAGAGCAAACTCACCCTCATGTCGGAATCCCTCCGCAACGACGGCCGCTGCTGGGTCCCCAAACGCAAGGAGGACTGCGGTAAACCACCCGGCAGCATCCCGGAGCAAGACCGCGACTACTACCTCGAACGCAAATACCCCAGCTTCGGCAACCTCGCCCCCCGCGACATCGCCAGCCGCGCCGCCAAGGAACAATGCGACGACGGCCGCGGCGTCGGACCCGGCGGCCTCGGCGTCTATCTCGACTTCTCGGACTCCATCAAACGCCTCGGCCGGAACGCCATCGAGGAACGCTACGGCAACCTCTTCCAGATGTACGAACAGATCACGGGCGAAAACGCCTACGAGGTCCCCATGCGCATCTACCCCGCCGTCCACTACACCATGGGCGGCCTCTGGGTCGACTACAACCTCATGAGCAACCTCCCCGGACTCCACGTCCTCGGCGAAGCCAACTTCTCGGACCACGGAGCCAACCGCCTCGGTGCCAGCGCCCTCATGCAGGGCCTCGCCGATGGCTACTTCGTCATCCCAGCCACCCTCCCCAATTACCTCGCCACCCAGAAACCCGGCACAGTCTCCGATGACCACCCGGAATGCCGCCGCGCAGAAGCAGAAGTCTCCAGCCGCACCAGCCAGATCCTTTCCATCAACGGAAAACGCAGCCCCGACAGCTTCCACCGCGAACTCGGCCTCCTCATCTGGGATAAGTGCGGAATGGCCCGCACCCGCGCAGGCCTCGCCGAAGCCCTCCAGAAAATCCCAGCCCTCCGCGAGGAATTCTGGCAGAATGTCCGCGTCCCCGGCAGCGGTACCCAGTTCAATCAGCAACTCGAACTCGCCGGCCGCGTCGCCGACTTCCTCGAATTCGGTGAACTCCTCTGCCGCGACGCCCTCCACCGCGAGGAAAGCTGCGGCGGCCACTTCCGCGTGGAACACCAGGACGAAGGCGAAGCCCGCCGCCACGACGACGAATTCTCCTACGTCGCGGCCTGGGAATTCACCGGCGACCTCGCCAAACCCTCCCTCCACAGGGAATGGCTCGAATACGAGGAAGTCCACTTCTCCACCCGTTCCTACCGCTAATTCCCCAGAGACCGCGCGCCCCACCAACCCTATCTCTCCCATCCCATGGCTGCTCAGAAATCCTCGCTCGATCTCACCCTCAAAGTCTGGCGCCAGGCCGGCCCGGATGCCCCCGGACGATTCGAAACCTACGACGCCAAAGGCATCCCCGACTCAGCCTCGTTCCTCGAAATGCTCGACATCGTCAACGAACGCATCATCACCGACGGGGGCGACCCCATCGCGTTCGACCACGACTGCCGCGAAGGCATCTGCGGCATGTGCTCTCTCGTCATCAATGGCATGCCACACGGCCCCAACCGCGGCGTCACCACCTGCCAGCTCCACATGCGCAGCTTCCGCTCAGGCGACACCATCTGGATCGAACCGTTCCGCGCCAATGCCTTCCCCGTCATCCGCGACCTCGCCGTGGACCGCCGCGCCTTCGACCGCATCGTCCAGGCCGGAGGCTACGTCTCCGTCCGCACCGGCTCAGCACCCGAAGCCAATGGCCTCCCCGTCCCGAAATCAGACGCCGATGCCGCTTTCGCCGCAGCCGCCTGCATCGGCTGCGGGGCCTGCGTCGCCGCCTGCAAAAATGCCAGCGCCATGCTCTTCGTCTCCGCCAAAATCACCCACCTCAACCTCCTCCCCCAGGGAAAACCAGAGGCCCGCAAACGCTCCCTCGCCATGGTCCGCGCCATGGACGCAGAAGGATTCGGCAACTGCACCAATCAGTACGAATGCGAAGCCGTCTGCCCGAAATCCATCAGCGCCGACTACATCCGCCAGATGAACCGCGACTTCCGCAATTCCTCCCTGGCCGACATCGCAGGCTGATCCCACCACCAACGCCAAGCCCCGGAATCCCCACCCTCGCCAACGCCGGGATGAGGATTTCACTGTCAAAGCGGGTGCCTCTGTGGTAGATTTACATTGTAAATACCTCACCCCTCCCCGCCATGGACATCCTCGTTCTCAAAGATCAGCAATCCCACGGCCCCTACAACGAGGACCAACTCCTCGAACTCCTCCGCGACGGTGCCATCTCCCGATCCGATCTCGTCTTCTACGAAGGCATGATGGACTGGACCCCGCTCGACCAGATCTTCGATGTCGAAGAAGCCCTCACCCACTCCATGGACGAAGGCCAGGAACCATCCCTCGTCGCCGAAATCTTCACAGAAGCCAGCGGCCTCATCAGCAGCCACGAACAGATCTTCTACATCGCCCACCAGAAACCCCGCATGCTCCGCCAGAAGCCGGATTCCGTGGTCGTCACCAACGAACGCATCATCATCACCCGCCACGGCCTCAGCGGCAGCCGCACCGAAGACCACCAGTGGAAGGATATCCTCAGCGTCGAAATGCGCGAAAACCTCATGGGGACCACCTTCAGCATGCTCGACCGCGCCGACCACGTCATCCAGATCGATGACCTCCCCAAGCCGCAGATCGAAAAACTCTGCCGCCTCGCTCAGGAAATGCGCCAGCAGTCCTGACAGAAGACCAGCCAACCTTCCGGCCAAGGCCTCCCCCTCATGCCTGACCGCCTCCAGCTGAACGCTCCAGCGAAAATCAATCTCTCCCTGACCATCCACGGCCGCCGCCCAGACGGATTCCACGAGATCTCCAGCCGCATGGTCCCGCTCTTCCTGAGCGACCGCCTCACCATCTCCCTGCTCCCAGAACTGCCCGCCGGATCTGTAAATTTTTCCTGCACAGATCAATCCCTGCCCGCCGACGGCTCCAACCTCGCCATCAAAGCCGTCCACAGCCTCGCCGCACTCTGCGGCCCGCTTCCAGCCCTGGCCATCCATCTCGAAAAACACATTCCGCACGGAGCCGGCCTCGGCGGCGGAAGCAGCGACGCCGCCTCGGTCCTCATGGGCCTCCGCAGTCTCCTCAAACTTCCCATAAGCCCCGACCAACTCCACGCCGCCGCCGCAGGCATCGGCTCGGATGTTCCCTTCTTCCTCCACCAGTGCGCCTGCGATGTCTCCGGACGGGGAGAAATCGTCACCCCACTCCCCGCATGGCAGATCCCTCTCCGGATCCTGCTCGTGAAACTCCCATTCAGCGTGCCCACCCCATGGGCCTATCAGCATTGGGCCTCCTCCACCACCATCGACGGTCTCCCCTACGGACCGCAGCAGCACGCCGGCGAAACCTTCGTCAACTCTCTCGAACGCCCAGTCTTCGCCCGCTTCCCCATCCTTGGCCTGCTCAAAGCAGAACTGCTCGCCACCCCCGGCGTCACCGCCGCCCTCATGTCCGGCTCCGGGTCCACCATCTTCGCCGTCCTCAGTACCTCAGCCCATTCCGCCACCGTCCTTGAAACAATCCACCGTACCGCCGGAACCGAAGTCTGGACCCACGAAACCCACCCTCTCATCACAAACGCAGACTGATCCCTGAACAGGAGAAAAATGCCCGGTCGCATGCCCCGTGAACATTCCAACGGGTCCGCCCAGCCAGCCAAAGACGCGGAATCGTACTCCCGGCAGCGTCCAGCGGTCCACATTTTCAACCCGCCCCTCCTCTTCCGGAATTTCCGGTATTTCCAAGCTTTACTCCGACCTAGCTCCACCCGGGGTAATGGGTGGAGCGGGTGAGGCGATTCGAACGCCCGACATCAACCTTGGCAAGGTTGCGCTCTACCCCTGAGCTACACCCGCATCTCAAAACCATCACAGATTGTGAGGCGTGAGGACAATTAGCGATTTCGCGCTTTGCGCAAGCCGCTTTTTCAATTTCCTGCACAACCCGGCCCCCACCGCATGAACAAACTAGCCGAAATCATCGCCCAGAAACACCTCGAGGTGGCAAAAATCCGCCCCCTCGCCGACAAGCTCCGCCACGCGGCCCTCGACCGCAACGAATTCCGCAGCTTCGAAGCCGCCCTCCGCCCGGAGGACGCGTCCCTCGGAGTCATCGCGGAAGTCAAGAAAGCTTCCCCCTCCGCAGGCATCATCGCGCCGGATTTCGACGCCGTCGCCGTCGCCACCACCTACGACCGCGCCGGGGCCTCGGCCATCTCCGTCCTCACCGACGAAAAGTACTTCCAGGGCCACCTTAGCTTCCTCCCGAAAATCCGCGCCGTCACCTCCATCCCCCTCCTCCGCAAGGACTTCATCATCGATGACCTCCAGATCTGGGAAGCTTCCGTGGCCGGAGCCGACGCCATCCTCCTCATCGTCGCCGCCCTCTCCCAGGACCAGCTCAAACACCTGCTCGAAACAGCCGCTGCCTGCCAGCTCGACGCCCTCGTCGAAGTCCACGACCGCCCGGAACTGGAACGCGCCCTCGAAACCGACGCCCGCATCATCGGCATCAACAACCGCAACCTCCGTACCTTCGAAGTCCACCTCGAAACCACCGCCGAACTCAGCGAAGATGTCCCCGACGACATCATCCTCGTCAGCGAAAGCGGTATCCGCACCACCGAAGACGCCCGCCGCGTCCACTCATGGGGTGCCAATGCCATCCTCGTCGGCGAAGCCCTCATGCGCAGCGGTCACCCCGCTCAGGCCATCCAGGAATTCATGGCCTGCCCCTCCCCTCCCTGATCCAGGACCAAACGCCCAATCCACCACTTGCCGCACGGTCCCTCCGTGCTACCGCCCCTCTCCGACTTTCCCAACTACCCCATCCACATGAAACAACCCATCCGCGTCGCCGTCACCGGCGCAGCCGGCCAAATCGGCTACTCCCTCCTCTTCCGCATCGCCTCCGGAGCCATGTTCGGACCCGACCAGCCCGTCATCCTCCAACTCCTCGAAATCGAAGCCGCCCTCCCAGCCCTCCATGGCGTCGTCATGGAACTCGACGACTGCGCCTTCCCTCTCCTCCACGGCATCGTCGCCACCGCCAGCCTCGACGAAGCCTTCCGCGGCGTGAACTGGGCCCTCCTCGTCGGCTCAGTCCCCCGCAAACAAGGCATGGAACGCAAGGACCTCCTCAATATCAATGGCCGCATCTTCATCGGCCAGGGCCAGGCCATCCAGCGCTCTGCCGCCCCAGACGTCCGCATCCTCGTCGTCGGCAACCCCTGCAACACCAACTGCCTCATCGCCATGAACAATGCCCGCGATATCCCCACAGACAGATGGTTCGCCATGACCCGCCTCGACGAAAACCGCGCCAAAAGCCAACTGGCCGCCAAATCCGGCCACCACGTCAGCACCATCACCAACATGGCCATCTGGGGCAATCACAGCAGCACCCAGTACCCCGACTTCTTCCACGCACGCATCGCCGGAAAACCCGCCACCGAAGTCATCTCCGACCACGACTGGCTCCACGGCGACTTCATCAGCACCGTTCAGCAGCGCGGAGCCGCCATCATCAAGGCCCGCGGCCTCAGCTCGGCCGCCAGCGCCGCCAATGGCGTCATCGACACCGTCCGCAGCCTGACCTCCCCCACCCCGGAAAACGACTGGACCAGCGTCTGCGTCGCCTCGGATGGCTCCTACGGCATCGAAAAAGGTCTCATCACCGGATTCCCCATCCGCACCCACGGCCAGCGCTGGGAAATCGTTCAGGGCCTCACCCACAACGACTTCGCCCTCGCCCGCATCAAGGCCACGATCACGGAACTCCAGGAGGAACGCGACGCCGTCAAGGAACTCATTCCTTCCTGACCCCAGCCCACCCCGCCGGCACACGGCCATCCGCGGAATCTCATCCCCCAGGAATTTTCCGTTGCATTGCCCCCACGCTGCCAGTAACCACCAAGCCCCGGTTTTCAGTAAACTAACGAACCTTTCCCAGTATCGTCCCATGTCCCAGCACAGCAGTCTCAAGTCAGGCGGAGCCGCCATCGGTGCCAAACGCAGCGTCCTCAAACGCTTCGAACGCGTCAAACTCATGAAAAAGCGCGGCCTCTGGAAGGACGGCCGCAGCGCCATCGGCCTCCCCAAGATCACCCCGGACATCTGATCACCCCGCCAATCTCCCCTTCAGCAGTTTCCCCGGGCTGGCCGCACCTGCTGCGCCAGCCCGGTTCTGTTTCCCCGCCATGCGCCTGAACCGCTATCTCGCACTCTGTGGCCTCGGTTCCCGCCGCGCCTGCGAAGCCCTCATCTCCAGTGGCCAGATCCGCGTCAACGGCCGCCCCATCACCTCCCTCGCCACCACCATCGAGGACGGCGATCACGTCACCGTCGACGGCCGCGAAGTCAGCGCCGCCCAGCACATCACCCTCGTCCTCTACAAACCTCCCAAGGTCCTCAGCACGAAATCCGATCCCCAGGGAAGACTCACCCTCTACGACCTCCTCCCACCGCATTACCGCCACCTCCATTACGTCGGACGTCTCGACAACGACAGCGAAGGCCTCATCGTCATGACCAATGACGGGAACCTCACCCAGAAACTGACCCATCCCAGCCACAAGGTCGACAAGGAATACATAGTCACCACCGACCGCCCCTTCCGCCGCGAAATGATCGAGAAACTCCTCGTCGGCATCCCCCTCGAGGAAGGACTCGCCCGCGCCGTCGCCGTCCACACCATCTCCCCGCGCCGCCATGTGGTCGTCCTCCAGCAGGGCCTCAACCGCCAGATCCGCCGCATGTTCGACAGCCTCGGCTTCTCCGTGGAACGCCTCATCCGCTCACGCATCGGCAGCCTCACCATCGAAAACCTTAAACCAGGCAAATGGCGCGTCCTCCGCCCGGACGAAATCACCCGCCTCGGTCAGGAAGCGGGCCGCCAACCACGCAGCAAACCTCCCCGCCGTCAGAGCCGCGCCAACCCGGATGACCCACCCACGAAGGCCCACTGAACCCGCCCGCCCCTGCTTGACATAACCACGGCACCGTGTCCTCATCCCTAGACCCGCGACCCGACCAACTGCGCTTCCGTGAAGCACATCCTTTTCGTCTGCACCGGTAATATCTGCCGCAGCCCCATGGCAGAAGGCCTCTTTGCGGCCATGGTCCGGAACCGCGACGACTTCCTCGTCGCCAGCGCAGGCCTCAACGCCATGGACGGCCAGCGCGCCAGCGCCCACACTACCGACCTTCTCCGCACCAAAGGCATCGACCTCTCGCGCTTCCGCAGCAGCATGCTCACCAGAGAGGCCGTCCGCACAGCCACCCACATCTTCTGCATGACCCGCGGCCACCGCCAGGGAGTCGAAATGCTCTTCCCGGAGGCCGCCGAGAAAACCTACCTCGTCTGCGAATTCAGTCCCGACGACAACCTGCGCGGCAGCGACATCCCCGACCCCATCGGACTCGGCCGGGCCGCCTACGAGGAAACCTTCCGAACTCTCCAGCGCGCCCTCCCCAGCATCCTCGCGTACGTCGACCAGACATGGAAGGGTGCCCCACCACCCTCCTCCGACTGACCTTTCCCCAATTCCATGCAACAGTCTCCCGCTGCCGACACAAGCCATCCCTCAGCCATCAGAATCGCCGCCGGAGCCGACCACGGCGGCCTGCGACTCAAAAACGTCCTCGTGGCCCACCTCCGCAGCCTCGGCTACGCCGTCGATGACCTCGGAACCCACGACAGCACCAGCGTCGACTACCCCTCCTACGCCGAAACCGTCTCCCGGGCCATCCTCAGCCAGTCAGCCGATGTCGGCCTCCTCGTCTGCACCACCGGCATCGGCATGAGCATCGCCGCCAACCGCTTCCCAGGCATCATGGCCGCTCTCGTCCGCGACGAACACACCGCAGAAATGACCCGCCGCCACAACCATTCCAATGTCATGGTCTTCTCCAGCGATACCCCGGACGCCACCGCCTGCGCCACCGCCGAAACATTCCTCAGAACCGCAAGCGAAGGCGGCCGCCACGAACGACGCGTCAATCTCATGAACCAAGGCCTCGCCTCCACCGACCCAGCCATCGCCAGCATCATCCGCGACGAGGAAATCCGCCAGCAGAACAATATCGAACTCATCGCCAGCGAAAACTTCGCCAGCCGCGCCGTCCGCGAAGCCCAAGGCTCCGTCCTCACCAACAAATACGCCGAAGGCTACCCCGGCAAACGCTGGTACGGCGGCTGCGAAAACGTTGACCGTGCCGAGCAACTCGCCATCGACCGCGCAAGGGAACTCTTCGGGGCCGAACACGCCAACGTGCAACCCCACTCCGGTAGCCAGGCCAATGCCGCGGTCTACTTCGCCTTCCTCAACCACGGCGACCCCATCCTCGCCATGAACCTCGCCCACGGAGGTCACCTCACCCACGGCAACCCCGCCAACTTCTCCGGAAAGTTCTACACGATCCATGCCTACGGCGTCAGCGAAACCGACGGCCGCATCGACTACGATGCCCTCGCCGCCCGCGCCCAGGAAGTGAAACCAAAAATGATCACCGCCGGAGCCAGCGCCTACCCCCGCGTCATCGACTTCGCCCGCATGGCCGAAATCGCCCGCAGCGTCGGAGCCCTCCTCTTCGTCGACATGGCCCACATCGCCGGACTCGTGGCCGGCGGTGCCCACCCGAGCCCCATACCCCACGCCGACTTCGTCACCACCACCACTCACAAAAGCCTCCGCGGCCCCCGCGGCGGTCTCATCCTCTGCCGCGCCGAACATGCAAAGAAAATCGACGCCATGGTCTTCCCCGGCGTCCAGGGTGGCCCCCTCATGCACGTGATCGCCGCCAAAGCAGTCTGCCTCGCCGAAGCCCTCCAGCCAGGATTCCGCGAATACCAAGCCCAGATCGTCAGCAACGCACAGGCCCTCGCCGCCGGTCTCCTCACCCGCGGCTACTCCCTCGCCAGCGGCGGAACCGAAAACCACCTCATGCTCGTCGACCTCCGACCCCAGGGTCTCGACGGCAAAATCGCCCAGGAATGCCTCGACGAAGCCGGCATCACCGTAAACAAAAATAGTATCCCGTTCGACACCGCCAGCCCCTTCAAACCTTCAGGCATCCGCCTCGGTACACCAGCCGTCACCACCCGCGGCATGAAGGAACCGGAAATGGAACTCATCGCCGGCTTCATCCACGAAGCCCTCACCCAGCGTGATAATCCAACCGCCCTCCATTCCATCCGGGAACGCGTCGTCGCCCTCAACCGAAACTTCCCCCTGCCCTGATCCAGGGAGAATCCCTGCCCAGCTGACATTCCCCGCCCGGAGAGCCTGCGGCGCACCCGCACACTCCCCAACAAAAAGCCCGGAAGGAACATTTCCCTCCGGGCTTCTTGTCGGTATCAGACTCTTCAGTGTGACCCGGCGCTTGCTTGAACAGAACCGCAGCGCGCTGGGCGGTTCCTCGGTTCATCAGTTCCAAATGGAACCAATCACTTCTTGCCGGCCTTCTTCGTGGCCACCTTCTTCGCAGGGGCCTTCTTCTTCGCGGCCTTGGCCACGGTCTTCTTGGCCGGGGCCTTCTTCGCAGCAGCCTTCTTGGCCGGAGCTTTCTTGGCGGGGGCGGCCTTCTTCGCTGGCGCGGCCTTCTTGGCCGGAGCGGCCTTCTTCGCTGCTTTCTTCTTAACTGCCATAGTATTGGTCGGTTGGTTTGTTGGTTTGGTTGGTGCCACCGCAGCATGCCCGCGCCGTCTCCGTCGCAGCAGCACACCCGCAGCAGCCTTGGCTTCCCCCGCAGTCAGACTGACCTCGGAGAGAATCTGATGCACGAAGTCCGCCGCCCGCCCGTGAAACACCCGGGATACCAGATCCCGAATCACTCCACCCACCATCACCCCACGCGTCTTCGTCGCGAAATATAAATTCTGACGCCCACTCAGCGTCTTCCTCACCAATCCCTTGCTCTCCAGCTTCTGCAGCACCGTCAGCACCGTCGTGTATGCCCGCCTTTTGCCATCAGGCATCGCCGACAGAACCTCATGCACAGTCGCCTCGCCTGCGGACCACAGCACGGACAGTACCTGAAGCTCAAGTTGGGATGGACGGGCAGTTCTCATGGAAATGGTCCGCAGCGCTGCGCGCCGGAACTACGATGAACTCAATCGCGGGCGTCTCTACTACGTACTTAGTATTTCGGTCAAGAAAATTATTAATGATTCCGGAGATTTTCTGAGAGGCGATGCCTAACGCCGTTCCGAACCTTACAACACTGCCTCTTCCTGACACACCCTGACTGATTCTCCTAACAAGCCGATGCCCGCGCAGGATCGCTCGCGTCACAGCCTTGCACACCGGCATGATCTTCTCTACGCTTCCCGCGTGAGCGCTTCGATGTTTACAGATCAGCCAGCCGTCAATTTCGAGAACCCGGCCCGTGACCCGCTTGGCCGGGAACATATCGGAGGGCGCGTCGTCGCAGGCGAAGAACACCTCCTCATCTTCTGGGAATACCGCCACAACGTCTTCCGCGACGAAGGCCCCCGCACCGTGAAGATCCCCTACGAGTCGGTCGATGCCGTCGCATTCGAGCGTACCCTGCTCTTCTGGAATCCACGCCTCGTCATCACCCTCACCAACCCAGAACCACTCGCCTCCATCCCCGGCGTCGAAACCGGCAAGGCCACCCTCCACCTCTCCGGCAGCAATCTCCGCGATGCCTGCCGCCGCATCATCAGCCTCACGGAATTCCGCAGATCGGAAGCCCAGCAACTGCAGCGGTCGCATCGGCTCGACGCCCTCACAAGAGATTCTTCACCGTGAACACCTGGCGCGACGCCCTGCTCGTGGCGGCCGGCGGAGCCTCCGGCACCCTCCTCCGCTGGGCGGCCACCATCGCCGCCAGACACATCGGTCTCGCCGCCCCCGGCATGATCTTTCTGATCAATGTCAGCGGCTGCTTCGCCTTCGGGCTCCTCCACGGCTTCTGCCTCGCCCGCCACGAGGCATGGCGCCTCGCCCTTCTCACCGGTCTCCTCGGCGGCTACACCACCTTCTCCACTTTCGGATGGGATACCTTTCAGCTCATCCAGTCAGGTCGGCCACTCGCCGCCTTCGCCAATGCCGCCGCCAGCATCACCGCCGGTCCCGCCGCCGCATGGCTGGGTTGGCTCCTGGCTTCCCGCCAGAACTGAACTACCTCCCTATTTTTCTCCGCGAATCCTCATGGCGCACAACCCCGCATCGTGGTAGAAGCATCCCAGCAGCCATGAAAGAGTTCGCCTACATCCACGAGGAAGGCACCCTCCCGGAACCTCTCAACCGCATCGCCTTCTTCGAATCCTTCCAGAGCGGGCACCTCAACGATATCCTCTACTCCAGCTACTTCCTCCAGGCCGACCCCGGAGACGAAGTCATCAGCCAGGGACAGGACGATACCAGAATCTTCATCCTCCTCACCGGAGAACTCGAAGTCCGCAAGGATGGCGAAACCCTCGCCGTCATCAGCAAGCCAGGCGAAATCTTCGGAGAAATGTCCGTCCTCGGCGACGAAAAACGCATCGCCTCCGTCGTCGCACGCTCCAATACCCTCTGCCTCGTCATCGATCAGCAGTTCCTCCGCGAACTCAAACCGGAAGAAGACAACGCGAGCTACTACGCTGCCTTCTACGGATTCATCTCCCGCGTCCTCGCCGCAAGGCTCCGCAAAGCCTCGGAGCTGATAACCCGCCTGGAGAAAGAACTTGAAGAGCTCAAGGCCCGTCAATAGTCTGCACCGTTCCCCCTCGCATCCACACCCATGAAGAAAATCGAAGCCATCATCAAGCCCTTCAAACTCGAGGACGTCAAAGCCGCCCTCTCCGAGATTGGTGTCCAGGGCATGACCGTGACGGAAGTCCGTGGTTTCGGCCGCCAGAAAGGTCACACGGAAATCTACCGCGGCAGCGAATACACCGTCGACTTTGTCCCCAAAGTGAAACTGGAAATCGTCATCGACGACGCCCGCTGCGATCAGGTCGTCCACAGCATCGCCAAAACCGCCAACACGGGCAAAATCGGCGATGGCAAGATCTTCGTCCTGCCTGTGGAAGAAGCCGTCCGCATCCGGACCGGAGAACGCGGCAATGAAGCCGTCGCCACCGGCGATGCCATTCCCTGAACTTCCGTGCTCCCGGGGCTCATGAAGGCCTGGGCCTCGTCTCTGCGGTACTACCTCCCGGCAGCAACACTCGCTCTGCTGGTCCCTGGCCTCGGCACCTCCGGTCGTGCCCAGGACGCCCCCGCCGCGGATTTTCCAGCGCCCTCTCCGCCAGCCCAACCCGGCTCCCAGCTCCCCCGCACCCGCTTCGGCAGCAAACCCGCCCGTCCCCCCAGACCCGGTGAACCCGACCGGGTCCGCATGTCTTCCCGGCCTCCCATGGAGGAATCCTCCGTGCGCGGTGGACAGTTCCACGTCTGGGGACGCGACCGGAGTCACCGCACTCTCCTGCTCAATTCCGCCACGGAAACCCAGCGGCTCGTCCTTACCGCCCTGCGCCAGCCGCCCGCCTTTCAGCACCCCATCGTCATCCAGATCCGCGACCCCGGCTCCCTGCGCACCAGCGCCAGCCCCGTGTGGTCGGAAATCACCGAAGTGCCCGGCGGCTTCCGCTTCGAAATCAATGTCGCCCCCGAGCAAGGCGTCGTCCCCGGAGACCTCTGGCGCCAGGAGGTCGTCCGCTGCCTCCTCGCCGAAACGATTCTCCGCAGCCGCGCCGACAGCGGCCTGTCCGGTACCGAATCGCCACCACCCGACTGGCTCCTCCACGGAACTCTCGAAATGCTCATCTACCAGGCCACCGGCCGCCCAAGCGAAGCCTTCGCCCGCGTCTTCCAGCTCGGCCACGTCCTCCCCCTCGACGACATCTTCCAGGCAGACCCCAGCCGCATGGACTCCGTTTCCCGCAGCATCTACCGCGCTTCCTGCTGCGGCCTACTCCAGATGCTCCTCGACCAGCCGTCAGGGGCCGCCAGCATGTCCGCACTCCTGCCCTCGCTCGCATCACCCAACTCCGATCCCTCCACCGCCATTGCCCGCTGCTTCCCGGCTCTCACCGCTTCCGGAAACAGCCTCTCCAAATGGTGGGCCCTCCAGCTGGCGGCCATGTCCCAGCCAGGAGCCGACGAAATCCTCCCACCCCGCGACACGGAAACCGCTCTCCTCAGGGCAATTACCCTCCAGATCGAACCGGAACCCGCCAAACCCACCACGGTTTCCCCGGGAAAGCCGCCCAGCCGCCTCAAACGCATCTTCTCCCGCCCAAAGACTCCACCGCCCGCCCCCAGCGCAACCACCCCAGCCACGGAACCCCGATCCCTCCCCCTCGCCAAGTGGCAGGAACTCTCCAGCCTACCTGACCGCACCGCCATTCTCGAACGCTCCGCCCTCGCTCTCACCAGACTGTCCGTGCGCGCCCACCCAATCTACCGGCCCATCATCAACGACTACCTCGCCCTCATCCGCGACCTCAGCGCCAACCGCCGCCTCCGCGAAACCGATTCCAGACTCGCCCAGCTAGATAAAACCCTCAGCGGCATCCGCAGCGACCTCAGCCGCATCGAAGATTACCTCGACTGGTACGAAGCCACCCAGCAGGAACAGCCAGGCGACGCCTTCCGCGACTACTTCCGCGCCGAAGACGAACTCACCAGCCCACCCCCGCGCCGCAGCGATCCCATCTCCCGCTACCTGGACGAAGTCGCCCGCGAATTCGAACATCAGTAAGCCCGCCCCACCGCAATCCCCATGGGCGATTTCTCCCTCTCCCAATGGGCCCTGCTCCTGCTCGCCGGCTTCTGCTGCGGCATGGGCAAGGCCGGACTCTCCGGCATCGGCATCATGACCGTGGTTCTCATGGCCCAGATCATCCCTGGCAAAGCATCAAGCGGTACCGTGCTTCCTCTTCTCATCGCCGCCGACCTCATGGCCGCCGCCCTGTTCCGCCAGCAGATCCTCTGGAACCAGATCCTCAGACTCGCATGGCCCATCCTCGCCGGCATCATCAGCGGCTGCGCCATCCTCGCCGCCATGCCCGACTCCTCATTCAAACCCGTCATCGGCTGGATGGTCCTCGGCATGCTCTCCCTCCAGATCATCCGCCAATCTCACCCCGCCTTCTCCGCACGCCTCCCCCACAGCACCGGCTTCCTCTGGTTCGCCGGACTCCTCACCGGCATCTCCACCATGATCGCCAATGCAGCCGGACCAGTCGCCACCATCTACCTCCTCCTCATGGGATTGCCCAAAAAGGAATTCATCGCCACCATGGCATGGCTCTTCCTCTTCGTGAACCTCATCAAGGTCCCCTTCAGCTGGTCCATGGGACTAATCACCGGGCCTTCCCTCCAGCTCAATCTCCTCCTCCTCCCCACCGTAGCCGCCGGACTCTTCGCCGGACGCTGGATCGTTAAGAAACTCCCTCAGGATCGCTTCCAGTTCGTCGTCCTCTCCCTCGCCACCCTCGCCGCCCTCCGCCTCATTCTCTTCCCCTGATCCCCCGCCCCGCACCACCCTCAGATATCCAGAACCTCCTGCCGCTCCACCCGACGGCTGCACGCCGGACAACTCACCACCGGGGTCCGCGCCGGATCCCGGAACACATTACCGCACACCGCACACACCACCCGATGCCGGTTGCGCCGGCGCTCGGATAATCGGTCCACCACCACCCGGCCCACCCACACCAACCCCAGCACCGCCAGCAGCGCCGTCAGATTGAAAATGATCAGATTGGTCAGCGATGTCTGCAGCACAATGGCCCTACCATGCCCCTCCCATCCATCGAGGCAAGCCGCAGAATCCAACCGCCCCCCCTCCCACTTCCACCTTGCCTCCCGGTCGATTCCCCCCCACCTGTCCCGCCAGTAGCATGTTCCATAACATTCACCTCAACGAACTGCCCCCGGAAGGCCGCATCTTTGACGGCGAAATCCGGACCGATCCCTTTGCTCTCACTGGACCGGACGCCCCGCGCTTCCTCCCACCCCTCACCTTCTCCGTTTGCGTCCAAATCGACGGCCCCGCCATCGTCGTCGATGGCTCCGTCTCCGCACGCTTCAACCTCCTCTGCGTCCGCTGCGGCCAGTGCTTCCCCTTCGAAGCAGGATCAGACCACTTCCACTCGGAAGACCCCAGAGACGGTGCCTCCACACTCGACTTGACAGAGCTTCTCCGCGAACATACTCTGCTCGCCCTCCCGGGTCACCCCCGCTGCGAGGAATCAAACGTGGAACCCCGCGCCTGCCCAGCAGCAGGCCGGTTCGTTCCGGAAAGTGAATTCACTGCACTCCCGGACGATGAAACGCCAGATTCCTCCCGGCCTGATCCATGGCAGGCCCTGAACCAACTCCAACCGGATCAGGATCGCGGCGAGGCTTCCCAATCATAACTCTCTTCACTCCCAACCACTCCCCTCCATGGCCGTACCAAAACGCCGCTCATCCCGCAGCAAGCAGAAGATCCGCGCCGCTTCCAAGGCATGGAAAGCCCCCCTCCTCAAAACCTGTCCTGAGTGCGGCAGTGCCGTGCCCGGTCACATCGCCTGCCCGTCCTGCGGAACCTACCGCGGCCGCAAGGTGCTTGCCATCAACGAAATCGCCTGAGCAAGACCGCGCTGCAGCGCGCCCTCTCCTTTCAGAACGCCGACCCCGGAACTCCTCGGGTCGGCGTTTCTGCTTTGCAGACCAACATCCCGGGAGACCACCCGCGGTTTCCCCAGTGACACCCCGCCGCAGCAGAGCTACCATTCCGTCCATGCGTGCTGCCTTTCTCCTCCTGTCCGCCCTCCTGATATTACAGCACCAACAGTCGCCCGCCTCCGACGCTTCTGCCCGCCCGGACCCCTCCGCGCTCGCCAGAAACATCCGCAGTTCCCTCGTCGCCATCCAGCCAGCCGGCCGCAACGGAGAAGCCTCAGGCATCGGCTCCGGCTTCATCATCTCCCCGGACGGCCTCATCGCCACCAGCTTCCACGTCATCGGCGAAGGCCGCGCCCTCACCGTCGAAACCACGGACGGCCAATCACTCGAAGTCACCGGCATCCACGCATGGGACCGCCGCACCGACCTCGCCATCGTGCGCGTCAATGCCTCCGGACTCCCGGCACTAACAATCGCCGACTCCGACCAGGTCCAGCAGGGCGACTATGCCGCCGCCATGGGAAACCCTCTCGGCCTCCGCTTCAGCATGGTCGAGGGATTGGTCTCCGCCCGCCAGGATGTCGACGACCGCCCCATGCTTCAGCTCTCCATGCCCATCGAGCGGGGCAACAGCGGTGGCCCCGTCTTCAACCGCGACGGCCAGGTCATCGGCGTCGTCGCCCTCAAGAGCACCCTCACCGAAAACCTCGGATTCGCCGCCCCTTCCTCGCAGCTCAAAACCCTCCTCGACCGCCCCACCCCCGTCGCCATGTCCGCATGGCTCAGAATCGGTGCCCTCAACCCGAAACTCTGGAAACCAAACGGCGGCCAATGGTCCCAGCGCGCCGGAACCATCAAGGCACGTGGCCGCCAGCCCGATTCCTTCGGTGGCCGCACCCTCTGCCTGCACCAGGCGAACCCACCTGAACTCCCCTGCGAAATCGCCGTCCGCGTCCGCCTGAACGACGAATCAGGAGCCGCCGGACTCATCTTCTGCGCCGATGGCAAGGACCGCCACTACGGCTTCTACCCCAGCAGCGGAGGCCTCCGCCTCACCCGATTCGACGGACCGGATGTCTACTCATGGACCATCCTCGCCCAGATCAATTCCGATGCCTACCTCCCCGGCTCATGGAACCACCTCCGCGTCCGCATCGAACCCGGACGCATCATCTGCTTCCTCAACGGACGCGAAGTCATCAGTTCGACCGACACGTCACTGCGCTCCGGACTGGCAGGACTCTGCAAATTCCGCGACACCGAAGCGGAATTCAAAGACTTCCTCATGGGCTCCGATCTCTCGGAGAAACCCATCGACGATTCCCCCGCCGCCACCGCCATCGCCCGGCTCGCCGAAGGCACCCCGCTCTCTCCAGAGGACCAACGCATCCTCGCCAACGAACCAGCCACCACCCGCCAACTCGCAGAACGCGAAGCCGCCGCCCTCGAAAAACGCGCCGCCAGCCTCCGCAGCGCTGCCAGCGAGGCCCACGCCAACCGCATCGCCAGCGACCTCGCCGCCCTCCTCGCAAAACCATCCGAATCCCCCAGCGACCTCCCCCGCGCGGCTCTCCTCCTCGCCTGCCTCGACAACCCGGAACTCAACCCGGATGCCACCATCGCGGAAATCGACCGCCTAGCCGCCGAACTCGAAGCCTCCCTCACCACCGAAGACCACTCCAGCCCGGAAGCAAAACTGCAGGCCCTCAACCGCTGGATGTTCCAGACCAATGGCTTCCATGGCAGCCGCGACGAACTCGAAAGCCGCTCCAACAGCTACCTCAACGAAGTCATCGACGACCGCGAAGGCCTCCCCATCACCCTCTCCATCCTCCACCGCGAATTCGGTCGCCGCATCGGCCTCGATATCGTCGGCGTCAGCTTCCCAGGCCGATTCATGAACCGCCTCCGCACAGAAGACAAGGACCACGCCACCGGCCCCGTCATTGATGCCTTCGACGACGGCCGCATCCTCACCCCGGACGAAGCCTCCGCCTTCATCCTCGACTTCACCGGAGAACTCCCCGGAACCGACGCATGGCAGCCAGCCACCCCGCGCGCCATCATCCTCCGCATGCTCAATAACCTCGCCGCTTCCACCGACCCAGCCAGCGAGCCAGCGCTCCTCCGCTACCTCCAGACCGCCCTCACCATCGACCCAGCCAGCCCCACCCCCAGACTCCAGCGACTCCTCCTGCACGCGCGCTCCAACCGCCGCGAAGCCGCCCTCGCCGACATCAGCTGGTTCCTCGAACACCAACCCGAAGGCATCGACCTCGACCGCCTCCGCGACCTCGCCGATTCCCTGCGCGCCCCCCGCTGATGCAAAGGCACAACAAGGGCTGCCACACAGAATCGCCCGGATTCGGACCAGCCGTCCCCACCGCAGAGCCCTCCGGAACCCCACCGTCCCCTCAGGGCTTGGGACGCTTCTGCAGGAATTGCTCCACCCAGCCGATGTTGTACCGCCCGGACTTGAAGTCCGAATTGTCAAGAATCGCATGCTGAAACGGAATCGTCGTCTTGATCCCCTCGATCTTGAACTCCATGAGCGCACGCTTCATCCGGGCAATCGCAATATCCCGCGTGTTGCCCGTCACAATCAGCTTCGCAATCATCGAATCATAGTAAGGTGGCACCTCGTACCCGGAATAAATGTGCGAATCAATCCGCACCCCGCGCCCGCCCGGCGCATAGTACTCCCGGATCTTTCCAGGAGACGGAGCGAAATTCGCATAGGGATCTTCCGCGTTGATCCGGCACTCGATCGCATGACCCCGCGGGACCCCCTTGCGCACATGCTCGGATAACGGCTGCCCCGCCGCCACCCGGATCTGCTCCTTGATCAGATCAACCCCATAGACTTCTTCCGTCACCGGATGCTCCACCTGGATCCGCGTGTTCATCTCCATGAAGTAAAAGTTCTCCTGGTCATCCACGAGATACTCGATCGTCCCCGCATTCACATACCCGATCTCTTCACACAGCTTCACGGAAGCCGCACACATCTTCTTCCGGAGCCGCTCACTGATGAACGGCGAGGGACATTCCTCAATGATCTTCTGGTTCCGCCGCTGCAGTGAACAATCCCGCTCACCCAGAGCCACGACATTCCCCTTCGCATCCCCAATCACCTGAATCTCAATGTGATGCGGATTAAGAATGAGCTTCTCCATGTACATGTCCCCATTCCCGAAACACTTCTCCGACTCAGCCTTCGCACTGGAAAATGCCGCGGAAATTGCCGCCTCATTGTGAACTGGTCGCATGCCCCGCCCGCCGCCACCCGCCGCCGCCTTCAGCATCACCGGATAACCAATCGCCGCAGCCGCCTCAAGGGCCTCCCGGTCCGTCCGCAGAATCCCATCCGTCCCGGGAATGATCGGAACCTTGAAACGCTTCGCCGTCGCCCGCGCCATGTTCTTGTCCCCCATCATCTCAATGACCTCCGCACTGGGCCCGATGAACTTGATCTTGCAGCTCTCGCAGATCCTCGCAAACTTCGCATTCTCCGAAAGAAAGCCATACCCCGGATGAATCGCATCCACATTGGCAATCTCCGCAGCCGCAATGATCCGGTCGATCATCAGATAACTCATCGAACTCGGCCCCGGCCCAATGCAGATGGCGTCATCCGCAAGCTGCACATGCATCGATCGCTCGTCCGCCTTCGAGTAAACCGCCACTGTCCGGATTCCCAGCTCCTTGCAGGCCCGTATCACCCGCAGCGCAATCTCACCACGGTTCGCAATCAGGATTTTATTGATCATGGTCGCGCGGAAATCAGGCCGGCCGAATCTCAAAAAGCGGGCTGTCAAACTGCACCGCCGACGCGTCATCCACCATAATGCGCGTGATCACTCCGCTCTTCTCGGCCTTGATCTCGTTCATCACCTTCATCGCCTCAATGATGCAAACCGTGGTGTTCTCATCGACGGTATCGCCAATGCTCACAAACACCTTTTCTCCCGGCCCGGGCGACCGGTAGAAGGTCCCCACCATCGGTGAAGTGATGAACGTTCCCGCAGAAGCCGCCGCAGCGGCCGGTTCCGCCGCTTTGGCCACCGCAGGGGCCGCCGGAGCCGCCACCACCGGGGCTGCCACCGCCGCTGGAGCCGCCGGAACCGCGTCGAAATCGACACCTTTCCGGAGCTTGATCTTAAATCCTTCCCGCTCAAGTGAGAAGAGCGACAGGTCGTTGCGCTTCATCAACTCGATGATCTGTCTGATTTCTTTGAGGTCCAAGGCGTTGGCAGGGTATGTGGTTCAGGGGTGGCACTCAGAGGCATCCGCATGCCTCAGCAGCAGGCTCCATGCCCGTGGTCGGCCGGAAACAGCCAGAACCTAGGTTCTTTGCCTCCGGCGTCAACCACGGGATCATACGTTCAATCCCTGCCGGCGGGAACCAGCATGAATCACACGTCACAAATCCGCACCGCTTCACTCAGAGAAGCCAGCGGATCCTTGCCCCGCGGAATGAACTCCTGCCCGACATACCCCCGGTAACCGCTCTCGGCTATCGCCCGCATGATCGGGGGATAATTGATTTCCTGCTGATCATCAAGCTCATGCCGTCCAGGATTGCCCGCGGTATGAATGTGCCCGACATACGGGGCACACTCCCGGTACCGCCGGATCACATCGCCGTCCATGATCTGCACGTGATAAATGTCGAAAAGCATCTTCATCCTCTCGCTCCCGATCTCCCGGCAGATGTCCAGAGCCAGACCAATCCGGTCGCACCAGTAGTCCGGATGCCCCTTCATCTCCTCGGCAACCCGACTGTTCAGCATCTCAAGGCAAAGGGTCACTTTCTTCTCCTCGGCATACGGCACGATCTTCCGCAATCCAGCAACCATGTTCCGCCTCGCCTCCGCATCCTCCAAACCTCTCCGGAACCCGGAAAAGGTAATCACACTGGGCACCCCATGCTCCGCTGCCGCATCAATGCTCTTCCGCAAAACGGCCACGCATTCCTCATGCTCTTCCTCATGCGCAAATCCCTTCGCAAAGCCATGACTCCCCCCGATCGCACAACTCAGCCCGTGCTTCTTCAGCACCGGCCAGTGCTCCGGACCCACAAGCTCCACCGAGCCAATCCCCATCTTCACAGCAGCTTCTGCCAGAGCTTCCACCGTCATCGGCTTGAAGCACCAGTGCACCACGGACTGCCTGATTCGCCCATTCCGGATCCGGTACCATTCCCCT
This sequence comes from Verrucomicrobiota bacterium, assembly GCA_039795165.1. Classification (GTDB taxonomy): domain Bacteria; phylum Verrucomicrobiota; class Verrucomicrobiia; order Verrucomicrobiales; family V1-33; genus V1-33. The sequence continues at coordinate 39,960 of JBDKER010000015.1, forward strand.
CCCTCCTGCGCGGCAGCAGTTCCACAGGACGCCAGCACCGCCGGAAGCACCGGTGCAGCAGAAAGAAATCGTCGGCGGTCGTTCTTCATCTCACCGCAGGTTCTCCGATCACACTCTCCCGCGCAAATCCGATTTCCGCCGGGATCAGGGAATCCCTGTCCCAGGCCCCCGCCGTTAAAAAAATGTTGCTTCTTGAGACAAAGGCGGCTTGCTCTGCCGCTTCCGCTCCGGCGGGTCACCCGGATTATTCTCTCAAGGGCCGACTCCACCCACCAATCCTCCCATCCGTCAGTCAGTATGATCGAAGTCAATAACCTGACCAAGCATTTCGGCCCCAAAGTGGCGGTCGACAATCTGTCCCTCTCCGTCCGTAAAGGCGAAGTCCTCGGATTCCTCGGACCCAACGGCGCGGGCAAATCCACCACCATGCGCATGATCACCGGCTTCCTCCCCCCCACCGCCGGGAGGGTGTCGGTCGGAGGCGATGACATGCTCGAGAAACCCAATCTCGCCAAAGCACGCATTGGCTACCTGCCCGAAAGCGCTCCGCTCTACCTCGATATGACCGTCGAAGGATTCCTCGGCTTCACCGCCGAACTACGCGGCAGATCAGGGGCCGCCAAAACCGAGGCCGTCAACCGCGCCATCGATACCTGCTTCCTCCAGAAGGTACGGAGCCAGTCCATCGATACCCTCTCCAAAGGCTACCGCCACCGCACCTGCCTCGCCCAGGCCATCATCCACGACCCGGAAGTCCTCATTCTCGACGAACCGACCGACGGTCTCGACCCCAACCAGAAGGACGTGGTCCGGAACCTCATCCGGGAAATGGGCCGCACCAAGGCCATCATCTTCTCCACCCACATCCTCGAGGAAGTGGAAGCCTGCTGCAGCCGCGCCATCATCATCGATCAGGGCCGCATCGTCGCCGACGGCACCCCCCAGGAACTGCAGCGCCGCGCCAGCCGCGCCGGCACCGTGCACCTGCGCATCAACGGCGGCACCGGCAGCGGCATCGAACGGGAACTTTCCAGCCTCCGCCACGCCTCCAGACTGGAAGTCATCTCATCGGGCGAACACTTCGAAGCCCTCGTCACCCCACGGCCCAATACCCCCTCCGGTGCCCTCTCCTCGGAAATCTACAGCCTCGCCGCCTCCCGCAGCCTCGGACTCGTCGAACTCCACGAAGATCCAGGCCGCCTCGACGAAATGTTCCGTGAACTGACCAGCAGCAACAAAGCCTGAGCCAGTCCCGCCCTTCACCAATCACTTCAATCCTCAGCGACCCCTCCCATGCGCAACGTCTGGATCGTATTCAAACGTGAGCTGACCAGCTACTTCACCACTCCGCTGGCCTACGTTCTCATCATCATCTTCTGCCTCCTCAGCCTCGGCCTCTGCCTCTTCTTCGGCGGATTCATCGAGCGGGGCGATGCCTCCCTCACCAGTTTCTTCTACTTCCATCCATGGATCTACATGATCTTCGGACCCGCCATCGGCATGCGCCTCTGGTCGGAAGAACACCGCATGGGAACCACGGAACTCCTCCTCACCATGCCCATCTCTCCATGGGAAGCCATCACCGGAAAATTTCTCGCGGCCTTCACCGTGCTCGCCGTGACGCTCCTCTCCACCATCGGCATGGTCATGACGGTCTACCGCCTCGGTGAACCGGACGGCGGCGTCATCTTCAGCGGCTACCTCGGCAGCTTCCTCGTCGGTGCCGCCTCCATCGCCATCACCTGCGCCATCTCGGCCATGACAAGGAATCAGATCACCTGCCTCCTCATCGCCGTCACCATCTGCCTCGTCCTCACCCTCATCGGCTTCGGACCCATCACCGACTTCCTCCGCGGAGCAAAACTCGGCTTCCTCGCAGACGCCTGCAACAGCATCAGCCTCCTCTGGCACGCCACGGAACTCTCCCGCGGTCTCATGCGCATCCAGTCGATCGTCTACTTCCTCTCGGTGATCGGCTTCTGCCTCTTCCTGACCAGTGTCATCATCCGCTCAAAGCGCTCCTGAGCAACCACCCCCAGCCCAGCCCAAGCATCTTCCCATGAGCACTCCTGACAAATCCACTGCCCCGAAAAACCGTGGATGGCTCCTCACCGCAGGCGGCACCCTGCTCGTCCTCGCCATCGCCGGTACCGTCAATATCATCGCCGGACTCAGTTCCAGCCGGCTCGATTGGACGGAATACAAGGTCCACACCCTCACCGATGGCACCCGCAACATCGTCGGCAAGGTCGACACGGATACCACCCTCAAGTTCTTCGTGTCCCCCAAGGACCAGCTACCTCCCAACCTCCGCCCTCTCGTCGATCAGACCGACAGCTGGCTCGCCCGCTACCGCGAACTGAACCCGAAATTCGTCCGGATCGAAAAACAGGAAGTCGAACCAGCCACCGACGAGGAAGAAGCCGCCAAGGCCGCCGGCATCGAACCCCGTGGAGGACGCTTCTACTTCGGCATCGCGGTCAACAGCCTCGACAAATCCGCCCTCATCGACTGGGTCCCGGACCTCCTCTCCAGCGACGGCAAGGAAGACGATAAAATCGAATACAATCTCTCCCGCGCCATCAGCGAGGTGAACCGCACCAAGGCAAAAACCCTCGGTCTCCTCACTCCCCTGCCCGTTCAGGGAAATCCCTTCGGCGGCAGCCAGCCATGGGCCATCTACCAGGCCCTCAAGTCGCAGTACGACATCAAAACCATCGAAGCGACGGCCACCACCATCGACCCGGCACTCGATGTCCTCGTTCTCATCCACCCGGCTGGCATCACCGAGGAAACCCAGTTCGCCGTCGATCAGTACCTCCTCAACGGCGGTCGCGTGGTCGCTTTCCTCGATTCTTCCAGCCTCGCCGCCACCACCACGGGACGCCCGCAGCCCGGCATGCCGCCTGGCATGTCCCCAGGTGCCGTCGAACCTGCCTCGAATCTCCCCAAACTCCTCGGAGCATGGGGCTATTCGCTCGATACCACCAACATCGTGGCCGACCCGGCCTACGGCATGAACATGCAGGGAACCAGCTTCCCCGTAGTCATGGAAATCGGACCTGACGCCGTCGGCGACAAGAACGACGATGTCATCAAATCGCTCACCAACTTCTTCTTCATCTACTCCGGAGCCTTCAGCGGTTCCCCAGCCAGCGGCCTCACCGAAACCGTTCTGCTCAAAACCACGGACAAGCATTCCATGGTGCCGGTCAGCTACGCCAATGCCAACCCAGGCTCGCCGGAAAGCCTCCGGCAAATGCAGGAACTCGCCTACAAGCTGAAACCCGAAGGCAAACAGCGTCTCCTCGCCCTCCGCCTCAAAGGAAACTTCAAGACCGCCTTCCCTGAAGGGAAACCAGCCCCGGCGCCAAAACCTGAGGGCGGTGCCGCACCCGGTGGATTCCCGGGCGGTCTGCCCGGCGGACTCCCGGGCATCATCCCGGGCGGGCCGCAGGGCGCTCAGGGCGATACCGGAACCGCAGCACCGGCACCGGCGACGCCAACTCCGGCCGCCGCACCCGCCCCGGAAACCCCGCCAGCTGCTACCCCTGCAGCCACGCCCCCCGCAGCCACCGCGGTCACCCCGGCCATCGAAATCAAACCGGATAAACCGGAAGTCACCAATCCAGCCACCCCTCCCGGCAAAGAACCCGCCGCCTCGGCCACTCTCGAAGTGCCCACCACCCCGGCGACACCTTCCGCCGCACCGGCACCGCTTCCGGTGACTCCGGATCCTGCCGCCCCGGCCACACCCGCCAGCCCGGGCACTCCCGCGACCCCACCCGCCGAAGCCCAGCTCAAGGAATCGAAAAAAGAGGGCGTCGTCTACCTCGTGGCCGACTCAGACATCCTCTTCGATCAGGTCGGTCCAGTCTTCAATTCACACGACTTCGCCCTCGCCATGAACATGATCGATCAGGCTGCGGGCGACCCGGACCTCATGCAGGTGCGTGGCCGCGGCTCGGCGATCCGCCCCTTCTCGGCCCTCAAGAAGATCGCAGACGACGCCAATGCCAAGATCCAGAAGGATGTCGAACAGATGCAGGGTGAACTCGCCAAAATCCAGGAGGACATCAACTCCAAGAAAACCGGCAAGGAACGCAATGCCGCCCTCTACAAGGGCATGGTCGAACTGCAGCAGAAACAGCGGGACCTGAACAAGAACATCTACCAGAAGCAGAAGGAAGCCCGGAAGGAATACGATCAGGTGATCTTCGGCATCAAATGGCGGAATCTTCTCATCCCGCCCCTCCTCTGGCTCATCGCCGGCCTCGCGGTCTTCCTCGTCCGCAAAACCCGTACCGCCGCTCACTGATCCCACGCCATGAAGAGCAAGCAACTCATCACCCTCGTCGCCATCCTCGCCGCCGCAGGCATCACGGCTGCCCTCAAAATGCGCACCCGCAGCGCTGCCATCGGCGGGAAACCCCAGGAGGTCGGCAAGCCCATCCTCGGCTCGTTCGAGCCGGAAAACGTCGGCGGGTTCACCATCACCGATGGCAAGGAATCCGTAGAAGTCGCCTTCAAGGACGGCAAATGGATCCTCCCGGCCCGCGATGGCTTCCCCGCCAGCCTCACCGCCGTCAATGAACTGCGCGACACCGCCCAGCAACTCAAGGTCCTCTCCGTCCAGAACGTCGGCGAAAGCCAGCTGGGCCGACTCCAACTCCGCGAACCCTCGACCGATACCCCGGACGAAGAACGCGGCAAAATGGTCACGTTCCGCGATGCCTCAGGCAAGGACGCGCTCACACTCTTCGCCGGAAAGACCATGGAACCGAAAAGCGACGGCGGCTTCAACTTCAATGCCGGACCGCGCCCGCAGTTCATCCGCGTCAAAGGAGTCGAAGGCACGGTCTACCAGACCGCGCAGGGCTTCACCGCCCTCAACGCCTCGCCGAAACTCTGGCTCGACAAGGAAAGCTTCTTCAAAGTCGAAAAGCTCAAGTCCATCAGTGTGACCGGTCCCACCCCGGAAGAATCATGGAAGATCTTCCGCGAATCGGAAGGTGGAGAACTCAAACTCGATGCCCCCAAGGCCGGCGAGGAATTCGACGCCACCAAGGCGGCCGCACCAGGCGGTGCCTTCGCCTACGCGGCCTTCGAAGATGTGGCCCCAGCCACCGACCGAGAAAAGGCAGCCCTCGATAAGCCAACCCACACCGCAGTCATCGAAACCTTCGACGGCCTCACCTACAACGTGAAGGTCGGAGCCAAAGCAGCCCCTCCCGCCACCGCCACGGAAGCCGGAGCCGCCGAAAACTACTACCTGAGCTTCGCCGTAGACGGTGCCTTCACCGAACAGCGTACTCCGCCTCCACCAGACAAGGATGGCAAGCCTACGGAAACCGAAGAACAGAAAAAGGCTGCCGACGACGCCTTCGCGGCAGACCTCAAGAAGAAAAAGGAGAAGCTCGCCGCAGAACAGTCGCACAAGGACCGCATCTTCATCGTCACAAAATATACTCTCGACGGAATCATGAAGAAGCGCACCGACTTCCTCAAGGACCAGCCCCCCACCCCTGCACCCGGTGCCATTCCCGGTACTGTTCCGCCCGCCACACAAACCCCGGCCACCAAACCGGCCAACGGAAAAATCGAGGCCGTCACCCCGCCGATCTCAGTCGAAATTCCTCCCGCTGACGCCAAGGACGCCGGCAAACAGGATGAAGCGGCCAGGAAAACTCCCTGATCGCACCGGATAGGATTCCGCATCACCTCCCAGCGCCGCCGGCCCCACCAGCCGGCGGCGCTTTTTGCTTCCCAGAATACCAAACGGCTGCATGACTCCAGACGCCCACCCCAGACCCACACCCGGTCAGCGCTGGACCAGCGACGCAGAACCGGAACTCGGACTCGGCAGCGTCACCGCAGCATCCCATGGCAGGGTCACCATCCTTTTCCCTGCCAGCTCCACGGAACGCACCTACGCGTGGCCCGGCGCACCGCTGCGGCGCTACCAGCTGGCCGCAGGCGACCTCGCCGCGCTCCGCGACGGCTCCAACAGAACCGTTGCCTCGGTCACGGAATCAGCAGGTGTCTGCACCTACCATTTCCATCCCACTGGCTCGGCACCGGAAGACCTTCTGGCGGATTCCCTCGCCACCGCTCACTGCACCGACCGCCTCCGCCGCGGCGAAAGCGATTCTCCGGAAATATTCAATCTCCGCGCCGAAGCCCTCCTTCGCCGCGCCCGCATCCGCCAATCTCCTGTGCTCGGTCTCACGGGAGCCCGCATCGACCTGCTGCCCCACCAGATCGGCATCGCCGTCCATGCAGCCTCCCGACCACACCCCCGCCTCCTCCTCGCGGATGAGGTCGGTCTCGGCAAAACCATCGAAGCCGGACTCATCACAAACCGACTCCACCTCACCGGACGGGCAGACCGCATCCTCGTTCTGGTCCCGGAACCGCTGGTCAATCAGTGGTTTGTCGAACTACTGCGCCGCTTCCAGCTGAAATTCACGATCCTCGACGAGGAACGCTGCGTCGCCACCACCCGGCACCACCCGGATTCCAATCCCTTCCTCGACGACTCCCTCGTCATCGCCCCCCTCGCATGGCTCGCCAGCGACCCCGCACGGGCTTCCCAGTGCATGAGCACTCCATGGGACCTCCTCGTCATCGACGAAGCCCACCATCTCACGCACGACCCGGAACTTCCCTCGCCGGCATGGCAACTCGCCTCCGCCCTGGCCTCCACCACGCCATCTGTCCTGCTCCTCACCGCCACGCCCGACCAGGCCGGCATGGCAAGCCACTTCTCACGGCTCCAGCTCCTCGACCCCAGCCGCTTCGCTTCGTTCCACGCCTTCCAGAACGAACTGGCTTCCCACGAAACGACCGCCGCAGTCGCCTCAGCGCTGGCCGCAGGCCTCGCACCTCCCCCGGAACTCCTCGCAGACATCGTCAGCCATTCTCCCAGACTCGAGTCGCTCGCCGGCAACCTCGCCGGGGATAAGCCAGACTCAGTGCGCGACCTGCTCGATGCTCTGCTCGATTCCTTCGGCCCCGGACGCATGGTCTTCCGCAATCAGCGCAGACACCTCTCCGGTTTTCCGCCGCGCATCCGTCACCTAGTCCCCCTGCCCGACTCGGAATCGCACCGCCTCGACTGGATCGACTCGATCCTGAAAACGACGGCTCCGGACAAGATCCTCATCATCACATCCACCGCCGCCGCCGCCGAATCCATTCTCGCAAGCCTGAAGCTCCGCAGCGGTATCCCAGGTGCCGCCTTCCACGAGAACATGCCATTGCTCCAACGCGACCGCGCCGCCGCATGGTTCACCGACCCCGATGGGGCCCGCTTCCTCGTCTGCTCGGAAATCGGCAGCGAAGGCCGCAACTTCCAATGCGCCCGGCACCTCGTGCTCCACAACCTCCCACCCGACCCATGCCTGCTCGAACAGAGAATCGGACGACTCGACCGCATCGGTCAGCAGGGCACCATCCATATCCACATCCCCTACGCGGATGATTCTCCGGAAGCTGTCCTCGCCGCATGGTACGACCAAGCCCTCGACGCCTTCCGCCGACACTCTCCGGCCGCCCTCAGTACCTACGAAACCTTTCAGCAGGACCTTCAGCATTGCCTGCACCACCCCAATGACCGATCGGCACTGTCTGCCCTCCTCCAGAAGGCTGCCCGGCACCGCGAAGCCACGGAGGCACGCTTCCACGCAGGCACTTCCCAGCTCCTCGCTCTCCAGTCGCTCCGCACCAAGGAAGCCAGCTCCGCCCTTCAACTCATCCGCTCTGCCGACGATGACTCCCTCGCCGCCGGCTTCTTCCTCCGCATGATGGATCACTTCGGCATCATCCGCGAACCAGCCGAACACCATGCGTGGGTGCTCCGCCCAGGCGATGTTGCATCTGCCGCACTGCCGGATCTGCCGGCCGACGGCATCACGGTCACCACCAGCCGCGCCCACGCCCTCGCACGCGAAGACATCGGCTTCCTGACGACCGACCACCCCCTGTGGCGCGCCGCCATCGATGCCATCCTCGGCAGCGAAGCCGGCAACGTCTGCTTCGCTCTGTGGCCGGGCCAGCCGCCCGCCCTCTTCTGCGAAGCATGGTTCGTCGTCGCATGCCCCGCCCCACCAGTCCTCCAGTTGGAACAATTCCTCCCTCCGACACCGCTCCGCATCCTCGTCGACCATCAGTTCACAGACCTCAGCCGCGACCGCTCATTCCTGAGCCTGCCCCTCCAGATTCTTCCGGCCCCGCGCGACTTCGCCACCGCCCTCGCCAGTTCGGGCCGCCTCGCACAGTTCCTCGCCACCACCGAATCCATCGCCGCCACTCGCATGCAGCGCCTCATCCGCAAAGCCCGCACGGCCGCCGCCGACTTCCATGCTGCCGAACTCAGCCGACTCGACGCGCTGGCCTCGTGGCCCAACCACCCGGCCGCCAGCGAAGCCGCGCACCTGCGCTCCATCGCCGCAAACGTCGACGCAGCCTTCCGTCACGCACAACTCCGCCTCGACGCAGTCCGCCTCATCCAGCGCAGACCACTCTGACGAACCTCCGGATCTTCTTGCCCCGCAGCCCAAGGCATGCTGTCCTGACCATCATGGCAGACGACCCCTCATCGCTCCATCCCCTTCCCGCCCTCGAGACCCTCCTGCAACACCTCGAAGGCCTCCGGCGCACCGGCCAGCAGCGGGTCTGGATGAGCCCAGATGCGCGCAGCGCCCTCCGCGAAATCGTACGCATGAAACCCGGCAGAATGCCCTTTCCCGCCGCCCCCACCGACCGGACTCCCCAATCGGAAGCACCGCCTCGGACTTCACTGCCAGCTTCCCCGGTTCCTCCACAGCCTCCACAGTCCCTTTCAGCACCAGCACCCACCGCGGCCGCACCGGCTCAGACGGAGGCGGCCACCGTACCGCGTCCAGCCTCGTCGCGGGAGGAAGCCCTCGCAGCAGTGCGTGCCCTCGCAGCCAGCAGCGACGCCCCCAGCGCCCTCGGCACGCTCCGTAGCACCATGGTCTTCGCCGTAGGCAATCCCCACAGCCCAATCATGCTCGTCGGCGAAGCCCCCGGAGCCGAAGAGGAAAAACGCGGCGAACCTTTCGTCGGTCCAGCCGGCCAGCTCCTCGACCGCATCCTCAGCGCCATGGGATTCGACCGCTCCACGGTCTACATCACCAACATCTGCAAGTTCCGCCCAGCCCTCGAAGGACCCAGCCAAGGCTCACGCAACCGCCCGCCGACCACAGCGGAAATGAACGCCTGCCTCCCCTTCCTCCACCGCGAGATCGAAATCATCAGACCCTCAGTCATCGTCGCCCTTGGAGCCACCGCCGCAGAAGGCCTCCTAGGCCGCAAGGTCTCCATCACCAGAGAACGCGGTTCATGGCACGAGTTCGCAGGCATCCCCCTCATGCTCACTGTCCACCCTTCCTACCTGCTCCGCTGCGCCCAGCAGGGACCGGACACCGAACTGGCGGAAAAACGCAAGTCATGGGAGGACATGCTCGCCGTCATGGAAAAACTCGGCCTCCCCATCTCGGAAAAACAACGCGGATTCTTCCGCTCCGCCCGCCGAGCCTGACGTCCCGCAAGGCAATTCCCCCCGCCGGAATTTCCGCCACCCTGCTCAGTGCACCAATTCGCGCGCCACCTCGGCCCGCATCAGTTCAATCACGTCGCGGAACTTCTCGGCATTCCGTTCGTCCACCTGGGCAAGGGCCTCGTGCGCCTCCAGACAAACCCGCGCCCGCTCCGCCCGCCCGCCGGGATCCCCCTCCACCGAAACACACTCGGGATTGATACCCCGGAATTCTCCGCAGCCATCCTGCACCGGAAATACCGCGTCCAGCCCCAACCCCCTCAGCAATTCCCCATTCCGTCCACCCGCATTAACCACCCGAAGCTGTCCACCCACCGTCTCCAGCCATCCAGCCAACCCCGCGAGCATACCCATGAAACTGCTGTCCATCCCCGTGCACTCCGCCAGATCAATGACCACACTGCCCCCCTCCAGCGCCCGCTCACGCACGTAAGCCTTCAAAAGGGGACCATTCACATGCGACCCCTTCCCAACCACCCGCAGCCAGTGACCACCACCAGCGCAGCCCGCCAGAATTCCAGAGCATACAGTCATCGTCTGCATTTCCTCCTCATCTCGACGTCACGAAAATCTCCCGGATTTCCTCTGGAGGCAACCGCCGATCCCGCGAACCCATTCACGGGACCGGGCGGTGCATCACAAAACATCAGTTCCCGCATACCCGGAACTGCACGCCATCTTCAGAGACCACGCTCGTAATCCAGGATGCGACCGAGCGCATCATGAAATTCCTGCAGCACTTCAATGGGCACCATGATGGTGTCACGGCGCCCACGCACGTCTTCCGTGATCTTCACGACCCGGCCGCGGTTGTTCTCCTTGAGATCAAGAAAGAACTGCTTGCGCTCGGTCACAATCTTCTCCGTCATCAGCGGAGGCGCACTCTGACGCTGGTACCCATCACCACCGCCACGGCGGTAACCATCACCGCCTTCGCCGCTCTGATAGGAATCGTTCGTCTGATAGGAGTCCGAATAATAGTCCATGTGGATCCTCTTTCCCTTTTGGTTGCTTACTTTATCTGGTGAACGTCCGCGGGTCGCCTGTCCTGATGACCGACCTTCCCCGGACCACATAGGAAGATAGCGCCACCCCGCAAGTTGTCTATCCTTGTTTTTCACCCGCCCTTGATCCGTGCAATCTGTTCATTTCCAGTGAATTTTGCATCTCACGGCACTGTCCCGCAGCCGACACGGCCCCGGATCACCCCGAAAACGAGGGCTTGTCAGCCCCGGATCCTCCAGTGCACTGTCCCGTCGTCCGCTGCTCCGCCACCTCATCCGCCACTTCCCTCATGAATGCCTTTCCCTTTCTCCTCGTCGCCGCCGCTGCCTTCGCCTTCGCAGCCTGCAACCGCAACGAACCCGCCGTGGTCGTGGTACCTCCTCCTCCCGCCGTGGACGAAACAAAGGTGGCCGTCGATTCATTCCGCAAGGAGGTCGATTCCATCCAACAATGGCTCTCCGCAAAGACAAAGGAAGCCGCCGGAAACCCGCTCTCCATGCTAGGAAGCATCAGGGAACTGGGCGACCGCATCCGCAAGGTGCCCACCGAGAAACTCCCAGCCGACCTCCGCGAGGCCTTCACCGGCTTCACCTCATCCTTCAGTGACGCAGGCAGTTTTCTGAAAGAAGCTCCTTCAAAACCGGAGGAAATGATCCCCTTCCTCCTCAAGACGGCCCAGGACCCGGCCTTCCTCGACAAGATGAAAAAACTCCTCACCGCCGGAGGCACGGCAGCCGTGCGCCTGCGCGAAGTCGCCGCCAGATACGGCATCGAGAACCTCGATCTCAGCCCCGGCTCCATGGGAGGACTCAAGCTGCCGGGCCTCGAGTCACCGGGCGAGGGCAAAACACCCGGAGAATCCCTCCCGCAGTAAGACGCAACGCAAAGGCCAAGGCATGGAACAACTGCTCCTGTTCGACATCGACGGCACGCTCCTAACAGCACCAGGTGCAGGCGTCGCCGCCCTGCACCGCGCCTTCATCGAATCCTTCCGCGGCGAACTGGGGCACGATCCTCCGTGGCCGGAAGTTCACCTGCACGGCTCCACCGACTCCCAGATCATCCGCGACCTCCTTGCCCACGCCGGGCTCCCGGTCTCCACGGACCGCATCGCCCGCTTCTTCGACTGCTACCCTCCCCACCTCCAACGCGAACTGGCAGCCATGCCCGCGGATCAGGGACGGCTCCTCCCCGGCGTCAGCAGCCTGCTGGCAGCCCTCGAGTCGCAGGGAACTCATCAGCTCAGCCTGCTCACAGGAAATGTCCAGACGGCCGCGTGGATGAAGCTCCGCCGCTTCGGCATCGATTCCTATTTCATTCCCGGAGCCTTCGGGGACGACCACCACGACCGCAACCAACTCGGCCCCGTCGCCCTCGCCCGCGCCGCCAGCCATTCCGGCCGCGACTTCCCGGCGTCCGCCACCATCGTGATCGGTGACACCCCGCGGGACATCGCCTGCGCCCGGGCCTGCGGAGCGCATGTCCTCGCCGTCGCCACCGGAGCCTACCACCGCGACGACCTCGCCGCTCACCAGCCAACCCTCCTCTTCGATGACCTCAGCGACACCGCTGCAGTCATCGCAGCACTCCGAAGTCTCCCCCACTGAACACTTTCCCCATGCATATCAGCGATATCTTCGCCGGCCGTACCACCACCTTCTCCTTCGAGTTCTTCCCCCCGAAAACTCCCGAGGGAAGCCAGACCCTCTTCGAAACAATCCGCCAGTTGGAAACCTGCCGTCCCGACTTTGTCAGTGTCACTTACGGTGCCGGGGGATCCACCCGCGAAGTCACTCACGATCTCGTGGTCCGACTGCGCAAGGAAACTTCTCTCGACCCGATTCCGCACCTCACCTGCGTCGGACACGGGGAAACCGACATCTCAGCCATCCTCGAACGCTACGCAGAAACGGGCGTCAGCAATATCCTCGCCCTGCGCGGCGACCCGCCAAAAGGGATGGCCGATTACGACCGCAGTCACGAAGCGTTTCCCTTCGCAGCGGACCTCGTGCGCCACATCCGCCGCTTCAACGACCGCAAGTACCACCCCGATCCCCGCGGCTTCGGCATCGGAGTCGCCGGCTTTCCCGAGGGCCACCCCCTCACACCCAACCGCCTCGCGGAACTGGATCATCTCAAGGCCAAGGCCGATGCCGGAGCCGATTACATCTGCACTCAGCTCTTCTTCGATAATCACCACTTCTACGATTTCCGCGAGCGCTGCGAACTCGCCGGAATCCGCATCCCCATCATCGCCGGCATCATGCCCATCACATCCACTCAGGGCATGCGCCGCATGGCCGACCTCTCTGGTGGTTCCGTCTTCCCCGCAAAGCTGCTCAAGGCCCTCGCCCGCGCCGGAGACAATCCCGATGCCGTCCGCCGCGTCGGTCTCCACTACGCCACGGAACAATGCGCCGACCTGCTCCACCACGGCGTCTCGGGCCTTCACTTCTACACCCTCAATCAGTCGAACGCGACCCGCGAAATCTACGCCAGCCTCGGCCTGCAGGCGTCATGAAGCACCCCGCGCCACCGTTCTGCGCTGCCATCGAAGCCGGCGGCACCAAATTCGTGGCCGCCTGCGGATCCGGACCGGACGACCTGCGCGCTACCGTCACCATTCCCACCACCACACCCTTGGAAACCCTTTCCCGCTGCGCCGACTGGCTCGCTTCCCGGCAGCAGGAATTCGGGCCGTTCGCCGCTCTCGGCATCGGCACCTTCGGCCCCGCAGGGGTCCACTGGGGACAGGCGGACTGGGGCTTCATCACCACCACGCCAAAACCCAACTGGCAGCATACCGATGTCGCCGGATACTTTGCGCGGGCACTCGGGATCCCGGTCGCCTTCGATACCGATGTCAATGCCGCCGCCCTCGGGGAATGTCTCTGGGGAGCCGGACGCGGCTGCCGCTCGGTACTCTACCTGACCATTGGAACAGGCATCGGCGGCGGATTCGTTCTCGACGGCAAACCTCTCCACGGAGCCCTCCACCCGGAAATGGGTCACATTCGCACCCGCCACGCCCCGGACGATACCTTCCAAGGCCACTGCCCATGGCATGCCGACTGCCTCGAGGGCATGGCCAGCGGACCCGCCATCGCGGCCCGCTGGGGATCACCCGCAGACAAACTACCACCGGACCACAGGGCATGGGACACAGAAGCACATTACCTCGCTGAAGCCTGCACGGGATTCCTGTGCACGCTCAGCCCGGAACGGATCATCCTCGGCGGCGGTGTCATGCAGGTTCCCGGCCTGCTCGATAAAGTCAGAGAGGGCATGACCGCACGCCTCGCAGGCTACCTCCAGCATCCACTCTATACCTCACAGCTCGGCACCGCCATCTGCGCGCCGGGCCTCGGCTCCCGATCCGGCATCCTCGGAGCCATCGCCCTCGCCCACCGCCTCCTCGCGCAGGAATCCTGCTGAACCGGTGGACTACCTAGCCTTCAGTCTCGTGATGCTGCTCGGGCAGTTCTCCCCAGGACCAGACATGCTCCTGCTCATGCGCAATGCCCTGAGTCTGCCGCTGCGCACGGCCCTCTGCACCGTGCTCGGAATCGCCACAGGCCTCGCCATCCATACCGCCCTCGCCCTCGGCGGCGTGTCCCTGCTCCTGCGCAATTCGCCCGGGGCCACCCGCGCCCTCGGCATCGCCGGCGGCCTGTACCTCGGCTGGCTCGCCTTCCGACTCCTCAGGAGCGCATGGTCTTCCTCCGCAGCCAGACCGTCCCACGGCACTGCCGCCACATCCCCCCGCACCGCGTTCCTCCAGGGCTTCCTCACCAATCTGCTCAACCCGAAGGCTGTCATCTTTCTCGCCAGCGTCCTCGCCGCCATGCTCGGCCCGGAACCCTCCACATCCCGCAAACTCGCCTTCTGGGCCATCGTCATCGGACAGGCTCTCGTTTTCTGGAGCCTCTTCGTCCGGCTCCTCCAGATCCAGCCCGTCCGCATGGCCTACCTCGCTGCCGAACGCTGGTGGAATGCCGCCTTCGGCCTCGCCCTCGCAGCCGTCGCCGTCCGAGCCCTCGCCGGATTCTGATCAGTTCCCCGCTTTCCGGGCCTCCAGCATCCTCAGCCTCCCCTGCACCGTCTCGGAAACACACGATGCCGGAATCTCCAGCATGCAGCGGAAATCCAGCGGGCATTCCCGCAGAAAACAGGGACTGCACTCCACGTGCCTCCTGATCACCACACTGTCGGCACTCCGCGGCCCAGTCGCATGCGGATCCGTCGAACCGAAGATGGCCACCACCGGCACACCCAGCAGCTGCGCAAAATGCATCGTCCCCGTGTCATTGGTGAGCAGCAGGCGGCATTCCCGCAGCTTGCGCGCCAGTTCCTCAAGAGTCGTCCGCCCTGCCAGATTCTCGGCCGAAGGCCCAATCAGGCCAGCCAGTTCCTCACCCATGGCCGCCTCGCCCGGAGCGCCGAAAATCAGCCACCGGCAATCCACACCCGCCGCCACATCCTTCGCCGCCTCCGCATACCTGACAAGGGGCCAACGCTTGGCAGAACCATACTCCGCCCCCGCACACAGCCCCAGCACCACCGGCCCCTTCAGCCGCGCCGGCGGCAGCACAGGATCATGCAGAGACACATCCTCGACATCCGCCCCAAGCCGCCAGGCAATCCGCAGATAATGGCGCGTGTGATGCTCCACCGGACCGGCCTTCTTCTTCGGGGGAATGATCTGATGCAGCAGACGGCGGCGCCAGTGCCCCCGGTAGCCCACAATCCGCAGGACACCACCAAGCCGCATCTCCAGCGCACTGCGCAGGCTGTTCGGCAGCAGAATGCCGGCATCCCATTCATGACCCGCTGCCTTCAGCAGACCCGCCACCTTCAGCACCCCGGCTCCCGCAGGAATCGGCAGCACCTCGTCCACTTCCTTCACCAGCCGCCAGACCGACGCAATCTTTTCGGGCACCAGCACCGTCACCCGGGCATCGGGACGCCCGCGCTTGATCGCACGCACCGCAGGCACCGCCATGCAGGCATCGCCCAGCCAGTTCGGTGACCGCACCAGCAGATGAAAGGATTGCAGCGCTTCAGCTTCCATATCGGCCGGAAGGGTGACGCCCCGGCGGTACTTTGCCAGCAGGAAATCAGGTTTCGGCGTCTTCCAGCGGTTGTGCACCCAGAACCAGTCGAGCGGAGACATCCGGATCCTCCGTTCCAGCTCCAGATTCATGCGCGCCGTGGCCTCGCCCACCGGAAGCCCCGACGGGAGGGCCTCGCCAATCACCATCCTCCAGCGCCCCGGAGCATCCGTCACCACCGCCACCGGAAGCACCGGAGCCCCCGTCCGCCGGCTCAGCAGCGCCGCCAGATTGGTCGTGGATGCCAGCCTCCCGAAGAACGGCGACCACTGCCCCGCATCCCCGGCATGCTGATCCACCAGAATCCCAATCACGCCATTCTCCCGCAGCCAGCGCACCGGCCCATTGAACCCATCCCGGCGGTCAAAGAGCCGGCAACCAGTCCGCTCCCGGCAGCGCAGCACATGACGGTTCAACCACGGATTCGAAAGCGGCTGGTACATGGCCGCCGGCTTCTGCACCGTCGCACCTTCCGCCTGCGACAGCACTTCCCAGTTCCCCATGTGCAGCAGCGCATAAATCGCCCCGCGGCCTTCCCGGATCGCATGCCGCACGTTTTCCATTCCCTCGACACGCAGGTACCGCTCCAGCTGAACGGGCGAAACCCACGGCATCTTCAGACTGCAGAACAGATTTCCCCCCAGCGTCCGGAAATTCCCGGAAACCATCCGCCGGATCTCCGCCGCATCGACCTCCCGCCCGAACGCAACCGTCAGATTCCGCCGCACCAACCCCCGGTACCCCGGCAGCATCCACATCGCCAGCCACCCCAGCACCGACCCCACCCGCCAGCACCACCCCATCGGCAGCAGACGCGCCAGGGTCTCCACCAACCGGTACACCAGATATGTCAGATAGGCTCCCGCGCGCTTCATGGAATTCCCGGATCTCCCGGCAAAGGACCGCAGCCGCATGCCGGCCGCCCACCCCGTCCCGCCAGCCCGTCAGCCCGCCACCTCGCCCCGTCAAGAGAACGGTGCCGCGCCCGCACCAGGGAATTGCTTCCGGCTTTCCGTTGCACTCGACTCTTTCCCGGAACACCGCATCGGTCCAAACCAGACCATGGCCAATCAGACCCTTCCCCGCAGACCCCGGCTCCTCGGTCCCCGCAAGACCTTCGCCATCGTCGCCAGCATGTACAACGAAGCCTGCATGAACGGCCTCGTCGAATCAACCAAGAGCGAACTGCTCGCCATCATGCCGACGGCCAGCATCCCCCTCTACCGGGTCCCGGGCGCGTGGGAAATCCCCGTCTGCGCCGAATACGTTCTCCAGCACACCCACGCCGACGTCATCATCGCCCTCGGAGTCGTCATCCGCGGAGAAACCGGCCACGCCGACATGATCACCCTCTCCCTCAATCACGAACTTCAGACCATGGCCACCCGCCACCTGACCCCCGTGATCAACATGGTGCTGCTCTGCAACAACCTCAAGGAAGCCGAAGAACGATGCCTCGGAACAACCATCAACCGCGGCATCGAAGCGGCCCGCGCCGCCCTCAACATGGCGGAACTCTTCCAGAAACTCCACACCGCCTACCCCAGCCCGAAAGGAAAAGAGGAGGATGAGTAAACGACGCGAAGGCCGCGAAACGGCCGTCCAGCTCCTCTTCAGCAGAGACTTCTGCTCCGATGGCTCCACACCGGACATCGAGGGCTTCTTCTCGCTGCACACAGCCTCGCCCGCCGTCCGGAAACACGCCCGCTCTCTCTTTGATGGCGTCGTCGGCCACCTCGCCGAAATCGATCAGCGCATCGCAGGCACGCTCGCCAACTTCAGCATGGAACGCCTCACCACCGTCGACCGCAATATCCTCCGCGTCGCCGTCTTCGAAATGTTCCACGCCACCGAAGTCCCCCCCATCGTAGCCATCAACGAAGCCATCGAAATCGCCAAGCGGCTCGGCGGACCGGACAGCGGCCGCTTCGTCAATGGGGTGCTCGACCGCCTCAAGGAGGAAGTCACCCGCCCACTCCGGGAACCCGCCCACACCCCGCCGTCACCGGATTCCGATCCGTCTTGAATTTCTCCGTGCCCGGGCCTATGCGAATCCAGAAGGTTCGGATCCCGACATCATGCCTCTTCCCGATGACCGCACGCACGGCAGCGCCGAAGGCCCCGGATTTGCCCCGGACCTCGTGAACGTCCAGCCCAGCCGCAAGGAAGACGACTTCAGCATCGACGACGCCGTCTTCGAGGAACCGGCCAGCCCCGGAATTCCCGACCGATCCAAGCCCGGACCGCCCGTGGCACCCACCCGCCACATCCGCCAGAAACAGGAATCCTCCCCGCCAGCCCCGCGCCCGAACGCGCAGCCTCCCGAAGCACGCCTGCGCCCTCCCACAAGGACGGAACGCAAATCGCCCGATGGCGCCCGCAGCTTCACCCGCGTCGTCGCCCGCCCGCAGGCCAGCTACGCCGCCCAGACAACTCTCCAGACGTCCCCGCTCGAACCCGCCATCGACCCGGATAGCACGTCTCCCGCCACCTTCGGCAAAATCGCCGGCCAGTCCCAACCGGTCTACCGGCCGGACAAACTCGGTGTCGTCCTCGACAATCTGTTCGCAACCCCAGGCCTCCGCTGGCTCGACGCTCTCGGCAGCCGCTGGGTCAAGGTCACCGCCATCTCCCTCGCCACCGCCACCCTCGGACTCGCTGTCGCATGGCGCTTCTTCGGTGCCTTCCAGCAGCAAAGCACAGGGTCGTCCGCCTCCCGGGAAACGCCGCCAGCCGCCCTCTCGATGGACAATCGCATGGAACGCGCCCGCAGTGCCTTCCGCGACTTCCTCGCCGCACCCGCCAACTCGGACGAACGCGCCGCCCTCACGACCGACCCCACCCGCACCAGGCAGCGCATGACGCAGTTCTACGGTCTGCTCGAGGGAACCGACCCCGAAGTGCTCACATGGGAAATCGGCCCACCCAGAGACACCGGCCACGGTCCATGGTTTCCCCTGACCTTTGAAAGCAAAGGCGGCTCCCGGACCACCATCGCTCTAAGCGAATCAGACGACCGCTGCCTCGTCGACTGGGAAAACTTCGTGTCGTTCGGAGATCAATCATGGAGCAGCTTCTGCTCGGAGCGGTCCCCGGAACCCCGGGCCATGCGGGTCTTCCTCCGCTCCGCCGCGGATCAGCCCGCGTCCCCGGGTTTCCGTCCCTACCTCGTCCGCCACCGCTCCGGTCCACCCCAGCTCACCGCATGGGTCGCCGACAGCAGCCGCGCCGCCCAGGCAGTCGCCGAACTCACCCCTTCCAGCGGCGACTGGGTCTCCGCCAATGTCTACCTCGGCTTCTCCACGGAACATGGTCCCACCGGCGCGCGCATCATCGATGTCATCCGCGGACGCTGGCAGGACAGCGTGGTCACCCACTCCCCACTGCAGCCATGATGCACATCGCCCGGCTCTGTCTCTGGATCAACACCGCCATCGCCACGGCGATGGCGGCCGACAGCCCTGCCCAGCTGCCCATGCCCGCCCCGGAGACGGAAATCCCTGCCGTCCCCGCCGAGCCACCCAGACTCCCGGACCAATGCGGCGATTTCTTCGGCGACCTCGCCGCCAATGTCCGACCCCAGTGGCGCCAGTATTACCGTGAACCCTCAGGCGAAGCACCCCGCGACCGCGCCGCCGCCGCCCTCTCCATGGGTGCCCTCATCGCGGACCTCTCCCTCGCCACGGAAGCACGCGACTCCCAGAAATTCCGTAATCTCCTCGTCGATCTCTCCACTCTCGAAACCATGCTCGGCATCGCCGAAGGCATGGAAAGCACCAAACAGAAACTCACCTCCCTCGCCGACGAGGGCGCATGGAAAACCCTCCGCCCGGAAATCGGCAGCCTCGTCCGCCAGCACCGCCGCCAGCTTTCCGCCCACCGCGACGAGACCCTCGCCGACCTTTCGTCCATCGGACAATGGATCCGCGCATGGACCATCTCCGTCCAATTCTGCCGCAACCACCCCGACCTCCCCGCGGAACCCCTCGGCAAACCGGAATGGATCGCGGCCCTGCGCCTCCGTACCTCGCCACTCGCCGACGCGGAAGTGAAACCCTGCGGCACCATCCGCAAACACCTCAACTCCCTCAGCCGACTCTGGGATCCACAGGCTCCTCAGGAAACAGAACGCCCGCAACGTCTCGCCACCTCCCTCGAAATCCTCAACGAAATCATGAACCGCTGCATCATCCCGCCTCCGCGCCGCTGACCGCAGCACATGGTTCAGTTCCTCCAGACCCTCCCCGACGACCGCCCCATGGAAACCGAAACCGACGCCCACAGCCCCGCCGTCCGCCAATTCTCCATCTTTCTCATCAACCGCGCCGGTGCCCTTCTCAGCGTGGTCCGGCTCCTCGAGGACGCCCACGTCATGGTCCTCGGCCTCAGCCTCCAGGATTCCGTCGATGTCACCGTGGCCCGGCTCGTCGTCAGCGATCCCGATGCCGTCGAAACCCTCTTCATGGAACGCGGCATCCCCTTCGGCTCCAGCGATGTCCTCGTGGTCCAGCTCAAGGACGGACCCCAGGGCCTCAGCAAGTGCCTCACCGCCTTCCTTCAGGCAGAAACCAATATCCACTTCGCCTACCCACTACTCGTCCACCCAGGAGGTTCCTCCGCCCTCGTGCTGCACCTCGAAGACATCGATTTCGGAGCCGCCGTCATGCAGAATCACGGCTTCCGCCTCCTCCGCCAGGGCGACCTCAGCCGCTGAGCGCTCCGCTGGCCGTCCTCAGGACAACCGGTCCGCCAGCTCTCCGGGCACACAGATGCCCCGCTCGGTGATGAATGCCGTCACCAGCCCGGCAGGCGTCACATCAAAGGCAGGATTGGCCGCCCCCGATCCCGGCGAGGCCACCCGGACGCGCCGCTCCACACCCTCCGCATCCGGTCCCGCCACCCAGAGCACTTCATCGGCCCCGCGTTCCTCGATCGGAATGCAACCCACTCCCGCCTCCAGCCCGCCATCAATCGTCGACGACGGCATGGCCACATAAAACGGCAACCCGAAATGCCGCGCCGCCAGCGCCTTCAGAAACGTGCCCACCTTGTTGGCCACATCACCATTCCGCGCCACCCGGTCAGCCCCGGTGATCACCAGATCCACAAGTCCTTCCTGCATGAGCTGCGCCCCCGCATTGTCCGCCACAATCGTGTGCGCAATCCCCTGCTGTCCAAGCTCCCACGCAGTCAGACGCGACCCCTGATGCCTCGGCCGGGTCTCGTCCACCCAGACATGCACCGCCACGCCGGCCTCCGCCGCCGCATACACCGGTGCAAGGGCCGACCCATGATCCACAAAGGCCAGCCAGCCAGCATTGCAGTGCGTCAGCACATTGAGCACCCCACCGGGCGGCTTGGCGTCGGCCAGACCCCTCAGCACGGTCAGCCCATGCCGCCCAATCGCAGCACATGCCGCCGCATCCTCGTCCGAAATCGCCTGCGCTTCCGCCCAGGCCCGCTCCACCCCGCCGTCACCATGGCCCGCCACCGCCACCATCCGGTCCACCGCCCAAGCCAGATTCACCGCCGTCGGTCGCGTCGCCTTGAGCCGATCCGCCGCGCGCAGAAAGAGTTCCCTCCGGAATGTCCCGCCCTGCCACGCCTCACGCGCCGCCAGCCACATCCCCCACGCCGCCGTCGCACCGATGCAGCCAGCCCCACGCACCCGCATCTCCACAATGGCCTCAGCCACCTCCGCAACTCCCGTCAGCCGCACCACCGCAAACTCCCACGGCAACCGGTTCTGATCAATGATCCAGACCGCCTCCGGATCATCCCCGGGCTGCCAGACTGTCCTCCATGAGCGACCCTGTACTTTCATGCGTCCACCGTCGCCAGTTCCACTCGCCACGCAAGCCCCGCTCTCCATTGACGCCACCACCCCACGCTCCACAGTGCCTCCCCCCCATTTCCCATGAGCAACATCAGCGACCAGATCATGCATGACCTCAAGGAGGCCATGAAAAACAAGGACCAGACCGCCATGACCACCCTGCGCGCGCTCAAATCCGCTCTCAAGTACGCAGCCATCGAGAAAATCGGAGCCGATGGCGAACTTCCAGACAGCGACGCCATCAGCGTCGTCCGCAAGCAGATCAAACAGCGCCGCGATTCCTTCGAACAATTCACCTCCGGCGGCCGCAGCGACCTCGCCGACAAGGAAGCCGCGGAAATTGCCGTCCTCGAACGCTTCCTTCCCACAGCCCTCAGCCCGGAGGAAACCGAAGCTCTCGTCAGCACCGTCATCAGCGAACTCGGAGCCACCTCACGCCAGCAGATGGGCCAGGTCATGAAGGTCCTCCAGGAACGCGCCGCCGGACGCGCCGATGGCAAAGTGCTCTCGCAGCTCGTCTCGAAGCACCTCTCCTGACCCATGACCGCCGCCCTCATCGTCGCCGCTGGCTCGGCCACCCGCATGGGCTTCGACAAGCTGCTCGCCCCACTCGGCGGCCAGCCCGTCCTCCAACGCACCATCGAAGCATTCGAGGCCTGCCCGGAAATCGATGCCATCTGGATCGTCTGCAGCGACTCCCGCCGCGCAGCCGTAGACGCCCTCGGCCAGTCAATCCCGAAATTCAGGGGCACCATCCCAGGGGGCTCCGAACGCCACCTCTCGGTCTGGAATGGCCTCTCTGCCCTGCCAGACAGCACCACGCTCGTCGCCATTCACGACGGGGCCCGACCCCTCATCCAGCCAGCTCAGATCTCCCGCTGCCTCGCCGCCGCCCGCACTTCCGGAGCCGCCGCCTCGGCACACCGCATCACCGATACCCTCCAGCGCGCCACCCCAGAAGGCATCGCCACCGGACCAGTCGACCGCACTCACCTCTGGGCCATGGAAACCCCGCAGGTCTTCCAGACCACCCTCATCCGCAAGGCCTACCAGCAGATTTTCCGCGATACACTTTCCGTAACCGACGAAGTCTCGGCCGCCACTCACGCTGGCATTCCCGTCCAGCTCGTGGAAAACCCCTCCCCCAACCTCAAAATCACGCTGCCAGGCGACCTCGCCACAGCCGCGGCCCTCCTCCCGTGACCAGTCACAGCTTCGTAAGACTCCACAACGGCTGCACCCTCTGCGTCGCGGAAATGCCGTGGATGGAAAGCATCAGCATCGGCCTCTGGACCGGCGTCGGCGGCCGCCACGATCCCGCCAATCAAAGCGGTCTCGCCCACTTCGCCGAACACATGCTCTTCAAAGGCACACGCCGACGCTCGGCCCGCCAGCTCAACCGCGACATTGAAAGCGTCGGCGGCAGCATGGACGCCTACACCAGCGAAGACCATACCAGCTTCTTCGTGCGCGGCCCCGCAGAACGGCTCCCGCGCTTCGCAGACGTCCTCTTCGATATCTACCGCCACTCCCGCTTCCTCGCCGATGACGTGAAACGGGAACGCGAAGTCATCGCCGAGGAAATCGCCATGTACCGCGAACAACCCGCCCAGCAGGTCGAAGAACTCCTCTGGCGCACCGCATGGCCTTCCCACCCCCTCGGACGCCCCATCGCCGGTACGGAGGAAAGCCTCGCCAACATCACCAGCACCTCCCTGCGGCACCACGCCGCCTCATGGTTCGGCAGCCGCAATACGATCGTCTCCGTCGCCGGACGAACCACCCTCAAGGAAGTCCAGAGCCTCCTCGACGACATCGCCCCGGATCACTTGCCCACCGGCCGCCGCCCGCCCTTGCGCCGGTTCCGCAAGCCGCAGCGCCATCAGCCAGCCGTCGTGTCCGAACACCGCGAAATCGATCAGGTCCAGCTCGCCATCGCCCTCCATGCCCCCGGCCGGAAAGATCCCGAGGCGCCCGCTCTCCGGCTCCTCAATGTCCTCCTCGGCGAAAACACCAGCTCCCGGCTCTGGGCTTCCCTCCGCGAGGACCACGGGCTCTGCTACGATGTCGGCTCCGATCTCACCTCGCTCGATGATACCGGACTGCTCCACATCTTCGCCGGCGTCGACCCCGGCAAACTCAAGCGCGCCCTCACCACCCTCCGCCGCGAACTCGCTAGACTGGCCGCCAAAGCCGTCAGTCCGCGCGCCCTCGCCGAAGCCTGCGAATACGCCATCGCCTCGAGCCGTCTCGCCCTCGAAACCCCCGGGGCCCAGATGACCTCCATGGCCGAATGCCTCCTCTTTCACGGCCGCTGGATCCCCATCGAAGATCATTACCAGCGCCTCCGCTCCGTCACTCCAGCCGACGTCCACCACCTCGCCGCCGAACTCTTCCGCCCAAGCAATCTCACCCTAGCCATGGTTGGCCCCATTCCCCACCCGGATTCCGCGGCCACATGGCTCTGCCCCTGAGGCACCCGCCCTGCGTCCCGGCAAGGCTGCCGACCCCGCCCGCCGGCAACCATGTTTCCCGGCAATCCTCCTGCGGCCGCGCTCCTGCGGCCGCGGTACACGGCTCCGTAGCCGTCTTTCTGTTGAAAGGACCACGGAATATATGCTAGGGACTTTCTGCTGCGGGCCTCTGCCACGCACCATTCAACTCAACCATCACACATGCCATGCTGGACGAATTCAAGAAATTCATTCTGAAAGGTAACATGATCGACCTCGCCGTCGGTGTCATCATCGGGGGAGCCTTCGGCAAAGTCGTCGAAAAATTCACCGAGTTCGTCATGTCGATCATCGGTAAGGTCCTCTCGACGGTCGGTCTGGGGGAAAACGCCATCAACTTCGACACATGGAACCCGGGCGGGATCAAGGTCGGTGCCGTCATTACCCAGTTCATCAACCTCCTGCTG
The DNA here is from genome assembly GCA_039795165.1 of Verrucomicrobiota bacterium. Taxonomy (GTDB): domain Bacteria; phylum Verrucomicrobiota; class Verrucomicrobiia; order Verrucomicrobiales; family V1-33; genus V1-33. Next base: position 64,415 of record JBDKER010000015.1, read on the forward strand.
GTAGGCTTTGCTTTGTTTGTTCTCATCAAAGCCTACAACCGCCTCCTCGCCAAACAGGACGAGACCCCAGCCACTCCGCCACCACCCCCGGAAGACATCAAGCTCCTCTCGGAAATCCGAGACCTGCTCCGCAAGCAGTAAGCGGACAAAGCTCCAGACTCAGTCAATCCCGGAACGGGCGGCAGGGCATCATCCCTCCGCCCGTTCCGCGTTTCCCGGAAAATACTGCAGATACACCACATCAAGCCACTGACCGAATTTCCGGCCGGCTTCGAAAAGCCTCCCCGTCTCGCGGAACCCATGCCGCAGATGGAGCGCAATGCTGCCCGCCTGCTCGGCGGAAATCGCCGCCACAATCGTGTGCAGTCCCTGCTCCCGACCGCGCTGCAGCAGTTCCGCCAGCAGAAGGCTGCCGATCCCCCTCCGCTGATGCCCGTGATGCACGTACACGGAATTCTCGGCCGTACCCGCAAAGGCCTCACGGCGGTGAAATGGAGAAAGACTGCCCCAGCCCAGCACCACCCCCGCTTCCTCCGCCACCAGCACCGGATGCACGGCCCCGCGGCCCGCAAACCACACCGCCCGCGCTTCCGCACTCTCCGGCTCAATCTGATACGTGCAGGTCGAGTGCAGCACATAATGATTGTAGATCGCATTGATCGCCGGAAGGTCGGCGGCAGCCGCGTCACGGATCACCATGGAAGAGGACATCAGTCATCAAGGAAAAGGGCGGGGCGCGGTCAATTCCCCGCACCCCGCCCCATGAATCAGGAGAAATCAGGTGGCTGCGCAGTCACTTGGTGACCTTGAGCACCCCGTTCATGAGACGCCAGTGACCCGGGAACGTGCAGATGTACGGGTAGTCTCCCGCTTCCGCTGGTGCCGTGAATTCAATGAGATCACTCTGGCCAATCCCGATGAGCTTGGTCGGCTTCACGAGAATGTCGGCACTCTCAGGCAGGTAGAGTTTCTTGAGCGCCTCCGGATCCGTGAGCATCTTGTCGGCAAGGGCTCCGACGGCATCCTTGGCGCCCGGCTTCAGAAGCAGGAAATTATGCTGCAGCGGGCATTTCTCGTTGCGGAACAGCAACATGACCTTCGTCCCGGCCTTCACGGTGAGTTCCTTCTTGTCGAACTGCATGACATTCGGAACGACTCCGAGCATGAGTTTGGTAACCTCTTCAGCCGCAGGTTTCGCGTCCTGCGCAAACAGGGAACCAGTGGCTGCAAGGGCTGCAATCAGAGAGACAATCAGCTTCTTCATGGATACTTGGATTTTGTTCAATGGATACTAGAACGGATGCAGGTTGCGTTTCCTCCCCGTGCCGTCAACGGCAATGCACACCCTGCCTCCTTTCTTCGGAACGGCAGGGCCACCGCCTCTCTTTCAGTCCGCCACCGGAGCCTCGGCGGCACCCGACCCGGGACTCTCCGCCATGCCCGCTTTTTTCTCAAGACCGCGGAGCCGTTCCGCCATGGCCGGCAGCCTCCTCACCATGATGAGCTGATGCTGATACTCCTTCATGGGCTGGGCCGGCGTTCCCATATAGGCCCCCGGCGTCCGGATGTTGGCCGTCACGCCCGTCTTCGCCGTGAACGTCACACCGGGTCCTCCTATGTCCAGATGCCCCGCAATGCCCACCTGCGCCGCCACCACCGTGTAATCCGCCACCCTCGTGCTCCCGGCAATGCCCGCCTGCGCCACAATGATGACATGCCGCCCAATCACACAGTTGTGCGCAATCATCACAAGGTTGTCGATCTTCGTACCCTCTCCGATCCACGTCCTTCCAAACCGCGCCCGGTCAATCGTCGTGTTCGCCCCGACCTCGACATCATCGTCAATCTGCACAATTCCGACCTGATCAATCTTCTGGTGCCGCCCCGTCACGAACTCATACCCGAATCCATCCGCACCAATCACCGACCCGGAATGCACGGCCACCCGGTCTCCCAACTGGCAGCGTTCATAGATAGTTACCCGCGCGGCCAGACGGCAGCCGCTGCCGATCTTCACATCGTCCCCGATCACACACGCAGGACCAATCACGCTCCCATTCCCGATCCGCACCCCCGCGCCAATCACCGCACACGGGCCAACCGATACCATGCCGGGATCCAGCACCGCAGACGGATCAATCACCGCAGAGGCATGAATGCCGGGACGGAATTCCCGCGGCGGCGGCACAAAGCGCTTCACAATCTCCGCAAACGCAGCCGAGGCATTCGCACAGCGGATCAGCGCCACCCCCGGGACGCCCGCATCGGGAAACGACTCCGGAACAAGCACAGCTCCAGCCCGCGTCTTCCGCAGGTCATTGATGTACCGCGCGTTCGCAAAAAAACTGAGGTCCCCCTCGGACGCTTCCCGCAGGCCCGCAAACCCACGCAGGATGAGGCAGGGGTCGCCGGAAAGAATCGAGCCTCCCGCCAGGACCGCAGCCTGCTCAAGAGTCAACTCCACAAGCGCTTCAGGTCAATTGCCCGTATGAATTGGCGCGCGGCAATCACACCGCACCGCTCACTTCTTGGTGTCGCCCGCAGGAGCGTCAAGATCAAGAGCCCCACCCTTGGTCGGCGGAGCCGCAGCAGCACCCGCCGGAGCCCCCTTGTTCAGTTCAGCCAGCACATCAGTGCTGAAATCGACGGCATCCTTGCTGTGCAGCAGGAACGGCACCCCGGAAGGACTCATCCCGGACTTGTCGAACACGAGATCGTAGTTGTCACGCTTGGCCTTCTCCTCAACACGCTGACGGATGTCTTCGAGCAGATTCTTGCGCATGCGCATGACCTGTTCCTGCAGCTGTGCCTCTCGGCGGCGGCGGAATTCGTCAATTTCACGCTCCAGAGCCTTCGCCTCCGTGGCAATGCCCTGGGCTTCCTTGGCCTTCTGCTGCTTCAATTCCTCATTCACCAGCTTGTCCTGAAGGATCTTCTGGGAATCGTTCCACTTCGTGATCAGATCCCGGTACTTCGCACTGCGGTCGTCGAGTTCCTTCTTGGCCTTGGACTTGTCATCGTTGACCTTCTTCTCGGCGTCCTTCGTCTTGTAGTACTCCTGGAAGACACGCTTCATGTCGACAATGCCGATCTTCATTTCGGAGACGGCGGTCTGAGCGGAAGCCATCCCCGCAGCGAGGAAGGAAGCAGCAATGATCGGGGCAATCTGGCGGAGCATCATAGGAAGAATTTGATTGGGGGGCAGCAGGTAGGGCTCTGAGGCGCACAGTACCTCAAGAGGTACTACACATTATCGAATTAAACACCCGACCCCACCCAGGCGCAAGCTGAAAACCTGAGGGGCCGAATTCCGGAGCAGTCGAGGACATCAGGACGGTTCCCGCCCTGCCCGCACATGACGCTGCCCCTTGTACAGCATTAGAAAGACCACCGTGAGCACCGCCGCCGCTACCGCCAGCCAGTTCCAGAAGCGCACCCAGTCAGTGGTTCCATCAGCGCGGCTGCACGCGCGGTACCAGACATCAATCACCTGATAACCCAGCAGATTCCCGATCCCGTTGTTCATGAGTGAAAGCAGGGCCTGACTCTGCGCCCGGATGCCGGGATCAATGCGCAGCTCAAGATAAATCTGGCTCGTCATGTAGAAGAGCACAAAGAGCGGACCATGCAGGGCCACGCTCGCCACCATGGCCCAGCGCGCATCGGTTCCCAGCAGGACATATCGGGCCACCCCCAGAAGCAGCCCCGCCGTCAGCAGCCACTTGATGCGGAACCGCAGCAGCAGTCCCGAAACCGCCAGCATGGCCAACCCTTCGCACAACTGCGCCAGCGCCATGGTCGCCGCCGGAGTCGCATCCCCACCCGCCTTGAGATGCGGAACCGTATGCACATAAAGCGTCGACATAACCGCCGAAAAGGCAGCACTGGTCAGAAAAATCAGCCGGTGATCAGGATGCCGCAGCAGGGGCAGCGCCTCCCACCCCATGACATCGCGCCAGCGCCGCGGAGCCCGGCCCGGCGGCGGGGGCGTCGGCTTCAGACTCAGACAGAAAATAGCCTCGGCCACAAAGATCCCGGCACCGACGTAGCCAGCCACCGGTGACCGGTCGAGATGAAAGACCCGGCTCACCAGAAAGGACGCCGCCATCCATCCCCATGTGGCCCACACCCGGATGGGGGCGAACTCCCTCCGGGGATCGGAAAGACGCGACAGCGCCACGCTGGTCACCAGCGAAAACCCAGGCGCATTGACCAGCGCATAAGCCATCATGAGCCCCAGAAACCAGCGGTGACCCCAGCTGAACTGCACCGACGCATGCACCAGCGCCAGCAGGATCCCGGCAAGGAAAGTCAGGCCGGCAAGGAGCCGCTCCGGAGCCATCCGGCGGTCGGCCAGCGAAGCCGCCACCATCGGAGAAATGAAGGACGCCACGCTTCCCGTGCTCACCGCAAGAAACAGCCAGCCACGCATGCCATGGGCATCAAGCACATTCGGAAACGGTACCGCATACGCCGCCATGGCAGCCGCATGCATGCAGAAGAGAATGCAGAGGGCCGTCCTTCCCTCGACCGCAGGCTGGGACGGACTCAATGCGACAGGACTTTCCACCGGACAGGGTCCACTTTGTAGAATTGCCGGAGCCCATCGTAGAGTCCACGGTCGGTTTTCTGGAGCACCTGAGGATGCATGAAGAAGGCCTCCGTCGCAGCAGCGTAGAAGTCAGCCGGATCTCCCGCCGCCCCATAGCGCTCCATCCATGCACCGCTCGCCGCAAACCCGAGATGATCATGAAGCTCGCCGGCCAGCGCCCGGCCCCACGGCGTCAGCCGCAGATCTGGATCTCCCGGCGGTCCGGCAGGCTCGATGCCGAGCTTCCGGAGAATCGCCGGCACAGTCCCGTAATCCCGGTCCTGCGGATCATGAACGGTTCTCCGCTTCGCATCCCATAGCAAAGAGGGACGCGTCGGCGTCGCCACCTCCATTGCCTTCTGCGGACTGATCCCCTCGCTGAGAGTCACGCCGAGAATCTCTCCGAAGCAGCTGGCGTTCTCGCGGTTGAGCAGCAGAAAGCACGCCTGGGCGGCGATGATGACGCGCTGTTCCTCGGACACTTCCTCAAGCATGCCGCCATAGCGGAACTGCTTGCCATCAATGAAGGAAAGGACCCGGTCCTGAAATTCCGAGCGCAGTTCCCATGGCAGCCGATGATACAGAGGAACCGACTCATGCAGGTACTTGAGCCACTTCCGCGGAAAGGCATAATACCTCAGTCGCCAGACCCCAAGGGCCTTGCGGATGCGCATGACCAGCCACCAGCCAGCAAGGAGACAGCCGGCGGCCAGCAGGCCGAGTTGAAGGGAATTCATGGACGGACAACGCGGAAATGGAGACAGCAGGGGAAGCGCATCAGTATCCATCCGGCGCTCACGCGCACCCCCAAAATGCAAACCCTGGAGGATTTTCCCCGGGGAACTTGCAAACCGCAGGCACTCAGCCAACATAGCGCCCTCCAGAATCCCGCAAATCAGCCCAGCCCTTCCACCATGCCCACGTACGATTACGTCTGCCCCCAGTGCGGTCACGAGTTCGAAGTCTTCCAGTCGATGAATGACAAACGGCTCACCAAATGCCCGCAGAAAGGCTGCAAAGGAAAGATCCAGCGCAAGATCGGCGCCGGTGCCGGATTCGTTTTCAAGGGCTCCGGATTCTATATCACGGACTACCGCAGCGAAGGCTACAAGGCAGCCGCCAAACAGGATACCTCGCCCGCCCCAGCCGCGGGAGGAGGGTCGGATTCCTCACCCGCACCAGCACAAGCAAAGGAATCAGCCCCCGCCACCAGCAAACCCGCAGCCAAACCCGCAAAAAAGGCAAAGGCGGACTAAGAGCCTGTTGAAAAACCCGGACTGGTAGCGCGGCGAGGAATTCTTCCACAGGGCGAGGCGCAACAAAGGAAAAGGTCGAGACCTTCGACTGCGGCGCAACGAAGCCCTGTGAAATAAGGCCCGCCGCCCGCAGGGGATCCCAGCCCAAAGCCCACGGCGCAGCCGCTCATCCAACCACCGCAGACTCCGGATACGCTGCCGGGCCCGGTTTTTCAACAGGCTCCTAAACCGCCCTCACCAATGCCGCGGCGGACGCATCGACAGCCAGATGCCACGGCGCAGCAGCCCGCGGATGGCCGCACGGTCCACCTTGGCCGCCACCGGCGGCCCGCTTCCTGACTGCTGCTCCAGCAGATCAAGGGTCGCTTCGCCAATCAGCATCGGCAGCACGGCGGCCAACCGGAGACGGAACGACCGCAGGTTCTTCACATACGGCCGACCATTTCCCAGCCAGTCCCGCGCCACCGGAAGCCAGCGGCTGCGGACCTCATGCCACGGTGCCCAGTCGGCAGCCGGCCACACCAATTCACCACGCAGGCCCGCCGCACGCAATTCATCCCCGGGAAGATAACACCGCCCAATGCCCGCATCGCCGGGAAGATCCCGCAGAATGTTGACCAGCTGAAGTCCCTGACCGTACCGGACACCCCAGCGGATCATCCCGCCGGCAGGCACAGCCGCAAATCCCGGCATGACTTCGGCACACACCGCCGTCCAGAATTCTCCGACACAGCCAGCCACCAGCCAGGTGTACTCTTCAAGGGCCGCCGCATCAGGCAAAGCCCGCAGGCGCTCCGCATCGGGAAACCTCTCCAGATCAAGGGACTGACCCCGGATGATGTGACCCAGAACCGTCCGCACGAGCCGACGCTGCGCACCAGGCAGTTGTTCATACTCCCGGAAACACTCGGGCAACCGACGCAGCAGCACCCGCTCGCCAAGGTGCCCGACCGATTCCGCACAGGCGGCTGCCCGGCCGAGAAAATCCGGCCCAGCACCCTCCACCAGCGCTTCGCGGAATTCGCCCAGCAGACCCCGCCGCCAGTCAGCCGCCCGCTCCGCAGTGTCCGCCACCGTATCGGTCGCCCGCGCTAGCAGATAACTCAGACTGAGAGGATGCCGCACCGGACCGGGCAGCACCCGCAGACTCAGATAAAAGGAACGCGAAACCGCCGCGAGCAGTTCCCGCGTAACCGGTCCCGATTCGCTGGAGTTTCTGCGCGAATCCATGCCCTGTTCTTCTCGAGCTTCCCGGTTTCAGCGGATCGTCACCGGCAGGGCCTTCGTGAGCGCCGCGAGAACCCGCTGATGCACCGCATCCACCTCGCTGCCTTCCAGAGTCCTCGAACGGTCGCGGTACGTCAGCGTATACGCGACCGACTTCCGCCCACGCGCCAGCTTCACCCCCTCGGGATCACTGAAAACATCGAAGATCACCGCCCCCGCAAACAACGGCTCCTTCAGCCCCGCAAAGAAATCCTCGAACCTGCTGTTCGGGAAATCACCCGCCGTCTCCATGGCCACATCCCGGCTCACCGACGGAAACCGCGGCAGTTCATCGAACTTCACCTCGCGCACCACCGCCTTCTGCAGAGCCCCAGTGTCCAGCTCAGCCACGAAAACCGGATGACGCGACCCCATGGCCCGCTCCCGCGATGGATGCAGCCGACCACCCTGCCCCACGGACTTGCCATTGATCTGAATGCTGCCGCCAGCCAGCAGAACCGCAGGCAACCGCCCCGGCTTCCACTTCACGGACGCCCCGGGGAACAAACTCTCCAGCAACCCGCGCAGATCGAAGAGATCAGCAGCCTCCGGATCGCCCTCCGTCCACGCCACCGGAACCGCCGGACCGGACAGCAGCACACCTAGCACATCACGCTCAACCGCCCGCCCATCAGCCGCCGCAGCAAACACCGTCCCTTCTTCAAAGAACCGCAGACCGCTGCGCCCCATCCGGATGTTCCGCTCGGCCACCGCCAGCAGTCCCGGCAGAACCCCCGGACGCATCACCGTGAGATCGTCACTCAGCGGATTGCGCAGCGGCAATGGCACCAGAGGCTGCGGATTCGTACCCAGATGATCCGCCAGTTGCGCATCAGAAATCAGCTTGATGGTCTGCGCCTCCCAAACCCCGCGCGCCGCCAAGCCCCGCCGCAGCTCCATCCGGAAATCATACTGCTCATCCGCCGCACTCTGCTCCGCAAACAAGGCCGCCCCACCCGACGGAAGATTCTCGATGCCATGCACCCGCGCCACTTCCTCGATCAGATCCACCGGCCTCTTCAGATCCTGCCGGTACGACGGCACCTTCCAGCCGTCCGCTGTCCGACCGAGGCCCAGCCGACTCAGAATGCTCTCGATCTCTTCATCGGAAATGTCCGTCCCCAGCAGCTTGCGGCACCGCTCCGGATCCAGTGCCACCGTGCCCGTGAGCTGCGGCACCGCCCCAGCAGCCAGCACCTCTCCCGATGCAGTCCCTCCCGCAGTCTCCAGAATCAGACGCACCGCCAGCCGGGCCGACGCCAGCACCTGCTCCGGATCCACCCCGCGCTCAAATCGATAACTGCTGTCGGAATGCATCGCCAGGCGACGGCTCGTCCGCCGCACGGTTCCCGTATGGAAATAAGCCGACTCCAGCAGAATATCAGTCGTCGCTTCCGTCACCCCGGACTCCAGACCCCCCATCACTCCGGCAAGCGCCACCGGACCACTCCCGTCGGCAATCACCAGATCACCCGCATCAAGCACACACTTCCGGCCATCCAGTGCCGCAAATTCCTCGCCTTCCCGAGCCCGCCGCACCACGATGCCACCGCGCAGCTTCCCCGCATCAAATGCATGCAGCGGCTGCCCGGTCTCCATGAGCACAAAATTCGTCACATCGACCACATTGTTGATCGGACGCAGCCCCACACTCTCCAGCCTCTTCCGCAGCCACTCGGGCGACGGACCGACCGTCACCCCGCTCACCCTCCACGCACTGTAGAACGGGCAGCCATCCTCCGCCGTCACCGACACTTCATCCGCCCGCGCTTCCCGCACTTCCCCCGCCGCACCCGCTTCCGCCGGCCGCAGCTCACGCCCCGTCAGCGCACTCAATTCCCTCGCCATGCCCCGGTGCGACAGCAGATCCGGTCGGTTGGGCGTCACTTCCACCTCGATAAGTGTATCGCTCCCCAGATAATCGCGCAGCGGCTTCCCCACAGGCGCATCCGGCGGCAGAATCATGAGCCCTTCGTGATTGTCTCCCATCCCCAGTTCCCGGCTGCTGCACATCATGCCCTGACTCAGCACGCCGCGCAGTTCACTCTCCCGGATCGTGAAATCCCCGGGCAGCACCGCCCCCGGCAAGGCCAGCGGCACACAGTCACCCTCGGAAAAATTCTTCGCCCCGCACACAATCTGCCGAGGTTCACCCGAACCATCATCCACCCGGCAAAGCCGCAGCTTGTCCGCATTCGGATGCGCCGTGAAACTCAGTACCTTCCCCACCACAATCAGCCCGGACGCCACGCCGCGCGACTCCATCGCCTCCACCTCCACCCCGGCAAAAGTCAGCAGATCCGCCAGCCCAGCCGGATCACAGCCGGTCAGATCAAGATGCATGGCAAGCCAGTTGAGGGAAACTTTCATGGGTAAGTCAGTCTGAAATCGGATCGCGAGCATGGCGACGCCCCCACCCCACGGCAACGGAAAACCGGAACCGGAATTCAGTCGGCAGCCACCCCGGATTGTGCTTCATTCCAGCAAAACCCCACTGCCTCTCCCATGGACCCTCTCTCCTTCATTCTCCTGTTCCTGATCGTCGCTGTCGTGGTCTTCGCAGCCCTCGGGCTGCGCATCGTCCGCCACTCGGAAACCATGGTCATCGAACGCCTCGGCCGCTACCACCGCACCCTCAGCAGCGGCCTCAACATCATCTGGCCCTTCATCGACCGCCCCCGCGCCATTCACTGGCGCTACACCGAAGCCGGACCCCAAGGACGCACTCTCTACCTGAACCGCTCCACCAACCGCATCGACCTCCGCGAAGCCGTCTACGACTTCCCCCGCCAGAACGTCATCACACGCGACAACGTCTCCATCCTCATCAACGCCCTCGTCTACTTCCAGATCACCGACGCCATGAAGAGCGTCTACGAAATCAACAACCTCCCCGACGCCATCGAGAAACTCACCCAGACCACCCTCCGCAACATCATCGGAGAACTCGACCTCGATCAGTGCCTCGTCAGCCGCGATACCATCAACAAGAAACTCGGCGTCATCCTCGACGACGCCACCAACAAATGGGGCGTCAAGGTCAACCGCGTCGAACTCCAGGACATCACCCCGCCCGCCGATGTCCAGCAGGCCATGGAAAAACAGATGCGCGCCGAACGCGACCGCCGCGCCCAGATCCTCGCCGCAGAAGGATCCAAGGGTGCCGCTGTGCTCGAAGCCGAAGGCATCCGGGAGGCCGCCGTCAACAAGGCGGAAGGCGATCGCCAGGCCTCCATCCTCCGCGCAGAAGGGGAAGCCCAGGCCATGGAACGCATGGCCCTCGCCCAGGCCCAGGCCATCCGCGAAATCACCAGCGCACTCGCAGGCTCCAGCAGCACCGACCCGGCCGCCTACCTCATCGCCCGCCAGTATGTCGACACCCTCCGCGACATCACCAGCGGCAAGGACAACAAGGTAGTATACCTCCCCTACGAAGCCACCGGCGTCCTCGGTGCCCTCGGCGGCATCCGCGGCATCTTCAATCAGGACCAGACGCCAAAAGCATAGCCTCGGCCCGGCGCGCGCGCCGTTCCCCACGGTGCCGTGCCCACAGCCACAGCACCGCCAGCATCATCACGCCCTGCCAGAAAACAAAGGCCCGCGGCCCCGCCAGCCGCAGCACCCCGCTGTCCGTCGGATCAATGTCCGCCGATGGCAGCGCCGCAGCCACCGCATTCGCAGGTGCCACCAGCGGTGACAGACTAGTCACCCAGACCGCCGCCGGAGAAACATCACGCCCCGCCGCCACCATGACCGCTCCCACCAGCAGCGGCACCACCCCAGCAAACACCACCGCCAGAAACAATCCCTTCGCCCCGCGCAACTCATAGAGCAGCACCGCCAGCAGCGACGCCGTCAGCACCACCGACCCGAAAGCCAGCGGCGTCCAGCCGGGCAGTTCCACCCCGGGAAACCAATGCGACCCCGTTATCCGCTGCGCAAAGAGCCACCAGCCTGCCGCCCCGGCCAGCGACATCACCAACGCAAACGGCAAGGCCCCGGCTTCATCGGAAAACAACGGCACCTTCCCGCCCGTGATCCGCAGCGCCCGCCGCAACCCAGTCTTCTGCGTCTCAAGAGAAGGCGATACCATCACCGATAGCAGCACCACCGCCAGCACCGTCACCGTCCCATACAATCCAATCATGGCCGCCGCCTCGGACAGCGACGGTTCCCACTGCGTCAGCCGCCCCACCCGACCCCCGAACTGACTCAGAAACCGCCGCGAAATGAACAGCAGCCCAGGCGAAATCAGCGGCAGCGCACACCCCAGCAGCACCACCTGAATCCATCCCGCCAAGCCCGTCGCCCACACCTTGCCCAGTAGATGCGATTCACTCCGCCGCCACCGCCGCCACAGCATGAACCCAAAGGTGAAACACAGAACCAGCTGCGAAAACACCGTGAACACCGCCTCGGGCAACCCCAGCCCGAAGAACCGTACGTCCGGCTCCAGTTCCCGCACCATCCGCAGCGCCATCCCCGCCGACTGCGGCAGAAACCCCGGCAGATTCTCCATCACCACCGGCATGATCGTCAGATACTCGAAGTAAACGAGCCCCAGATTCGCCAGCTGCGGAATTACCGTGTAGAGCAGAAATACCCCGCCCATCGACACCAGAAAGGCCCAGCGACGGTTCCGCAGCACCGTCCCCGCCGTCAGACCAGTCAGATGATAGAGCACTGCCGCCGTCAGCAGCACCGCATACACCGGCACCCAGTTCTCCCACGGCACTTCCCCCTTCCAGATCCCCCACACCGTAAACGGCAGCGTCGCCGCAAACAGCAGCCATTCGCGCACCGGCAACCCAAAGAGATACCCGAGAACTTTCGCCAGCGGCGTCATCGGCGACAGCCTCATATAATCCATGGTCCCCTCATCCGCATCCGACGTCATCCCGCCCGCCACCTGCCCAGTCCCGATCACAAAGAGCAGAAATCCCTGCACCGCCAGCAACGGCAGCAGACTCATCCGCTCGACCGACTCCATCGTCAGCGTCAGCCCACCCGGCACCGGCCGTCCCTCGGCCATGGCTGCCTGCGCCACCCGCTGATGATACTCGATCTGCGACTTCCCGATCGTCCGCGCGATCGTGAAGATGAAGCCGGTCACCAGCAGCACAATGAGCAGCGACGCCCCCAGCGGACGCGGCCGCAGCCTCGTGCGCAGAAACCTCCGCAGAATCGGATTGCGCCACAGCTGCCATGCCGGGGCCGGGCCGGAAAAGGTCGCTTCGTTCATGTGTTCTGCTCGGCTACAGTTATGAGAAGATCCTCGAAACTCGACTTCCGTTCCTCGCACGAAGTCACCCGGAACCCCGCAGCAATCAGCCCCGCCAGCAAGTCGGCCTGCGATTCATGCGTCCCGGAAAACACCAGCGAGACCCGCTCGCCCGCCACTTCCACCAACCCCACTTCCGCATGCCCACGCAGCCAGATGGCCGCTTCTTCCACCCGGCCCAGCAGCCCAAGCACCAGACCCCGGTCGCGCCGGTCGAGATCGCGCCGCACTTCATCCGCCGTCCCGGAAGAAAGAAGCCGGCCACGGGCCATCACACAGAGCGACGTGCACATCTCCGCCAACTCGCTGAGAATGTGCGAACTCACCATCACCGTGGTCCCTCCCTCGGCGAGACGCCGCAGCGTCAGCCGCAGATTGCGGCGCGACAGTGGGTCCATCCCGCTCGCCGGTTCATCCAGCACCATCACGCGCGGCCGGTGCAGCAGGGTCCGCGCCAGCACCAGCCGCTGCGTCTGCCCGCGGCTCAGCGAACGACACATCGCCTCCCGCTTGTCCGCCAACTGCACCTGCTCGAGGCATTCTTCCCAGCGCGCACGCCGCTCGGCAGCACTGCCGCCCAGAAACGATTCACAGGAAAGATCCAGAAATTCCCACGCCTTCATGTCCGATGGCACCGGTGCAAGGTCAGGCATGTACCCAAGCAGCCGCCGCGCTTCCTCTGGGTGTTCAAAGATATCAACCCCTCCCAGCCGCACCGTTCCATACGTCGGAGTCTGCAGCGTCGCGAGCACCCGGAACGTACTCGTCTTGCCTGCCCCATTCGGACCAACGAGGCCAAAGACCTCACCCGCCGGAACCTCCAGCGTAAGGTCGTTCACCGCCACAAAGTCCCCATAATCAACACGCAGATTGCGGATCTCGATGGCAGGGGGCGCGGCGGTCATGAAAGCCGGAATGATGCCGACCCGCACGGTGGTGGACAACGGAAATCTTCGTGAGATGATCACACTCATGCGCCCTGTCCTCTTCCTTCTCCTCGGTGCGGCTGTCGGCATCGCCGGTGCCACCCTCTTCCGCGGCAGCCTCCCCCCACCCGGAGGCTCCCAGGAAGCCCGCATCCTCGAACTCGAAAACACCCTCCGCGAAACCAAACTCCAGCTCGCCAGAATCGATCCCGCACAGGCCCGCCCGCGCGAAGACGGAGCCAGCGCCCTCGGCCGCGGCGTGCGCCAGGCACTCGACGATCTCAAAGCCGGCCGCCCGGTCGACATGAATCTCCTCTTCCACGCCGCCAAACCATTCCTGCGCGACTTCTTCCCCCTCTTCGATAACATCCGGAAACGCGACGAACAGCACCGCTTCGATAGCATGTCAGGCGAATACGCCCGCAAATACAACCTCTCGCCGGCACAGCAGGAGGAACTCAAACAATGGCTCCGGAACCGCTCGGATCAGAATGCCATGCTCTTCCAGCAACTCGTGCTCGCCGACGGGGCCCGCTTCGAAGACTTCGTCAAAGCCACCAGAAACCAGCGCTGGGACGATGGCATCGATGGCTTCATGGAAGGTCAGCTCGATGGTGACCGCCTCACCGCCTACCGCCGCGACCGCATGAACCAGCGCGCCGAACGCGTCCAGCAGGAAGCAGACTGGCGCATGCAGCGGCTCCATCAGACGGTCAATCTCGACGAAGCCCAGCAGGATCAGGTCTTCTCCATCATGGCCCGCAGCTCGAAGGATTTCGATCCCTCCATGCAGATCGAAGGCGTCAGCACGGACGCCGAGCCCGGGAACGACCGCAACGCCGCCATCATGGATGTCCTCCGCCCAGACCAGCGCGATGCCTACACCGCATGGCGCGATGAACGCGCCGCCCACGCCCGCCGCGAATTCGAGGAAATCGGACTCAAGATGCCGGAGGGCTGGGACGCCATCGACGACGACTGATTCCACAGAGCGGCACGCCCCGGCATTCTCAGGCTCCCTCCAGTAGCTGCGCACAGTACCACAGCATGCGCGGCAGATGGAAGGGCCCCTTGAAATGGTTACCCTTGGCAGTCTGCGTGACGCTGCCGTCCCGCCGCAGATAGCCGAACCATTCCCCATGCTCCGCATCCGGAAAATGCCGGAAGCTCCAATTGTGCACGTCCCGGTGCCACGTCGCATAGCGGGCCTCTCCAGTGAGCCGCCAGGCCAGCAGGGTCGCAATGACCGCTTCACAGTGCGGCCACCAGAACTTCATGTCGTGCCAGTATTCCTGCACAGGCCGCCCGCGCAGATCCGTGAAATAAAGAAGTCCTCCCTCGCGCTGATCCCAGCCGCGCTCCCACATCCAATCGAGAATCCGGCAGCCCAGCGACCGCATGGCCACATCCCCGCGGACCTGCGACTCCCGCAGCAGAAACCACGCACACTCAATCGCATGCCCAGGATTCAGGGTCCGGCCATCCATGTGGTCGATCACCGATCCATCCAGCGCCACCGTCTCCAGCAGGGCCTGCTCGGATGGCTTCAGGAAGTCGCTCTCGATCTCTTCCGCAAAGGCCGTAATCCATTCGCTCGGGGTCCGTCCGCGCACCACCACCTCGCCGACGCTCTCCCGCAGTTCCTGGGCAGTCACCATCCCGATCATGAGCGCTCCCAATCCCTTCGCAGGCCGGGTGGACTCGCACTTGGGCTCCATCACGCCGGGCTCGAAGGAATACCGCAGATAGGTTTCCCAAGCCGCCAGCGCCGCCGCGCGCACACGGTCATCGCCGGTGATGCCAGCATACGCCCCGTAGCTGATCGCCGCAAAGGCCTCGCTGTACACATACCGCCGCATCCGCAGCGGCTGACCCTCCCGGCTCACCGTGAACCACATCTTCCCATCTCCAGGACGATGCCCATGGCGCAGCGAGAACTCCACACAACTGCGCGCCGCATCGAGCCATTCCCCCCTCGGTTCCACGGTCCGATGCAGCGTCGCAAACATCCAGCCAGCCCGCCCCTGAAACCACACGCTCTTGTCAGTGTCGTAGACCGTCCCGTCCCGCTCCAGACAGGTCAGCATGCCCCCATTCTCGCGGTCAAGTCCATGCCGCAGCCAGAAGGGCATGACATCATCAAGCAGCACCCCCCGGTAGAACCTCGCCAGCTCCCCCGGCTCCACACCGGCTCCCACCGGCCCTGACATCAGCGGATCCATGAGAAGAATCCCAGAGCTTCCAGATCACGCCGCAGCGATTCCCGCTGCGCCGCATGCAGCGGTGCCTGCGGTAGCCTCGGCGCACCCACCGCCACCCCCAGCATCTCCATGACCGCCTTCGCCGCCGCCATGTAGCCATACCCCGCCAGCAGACGGATGAGTTCCACCCCGCGGAACTGCTCGGCCCGCGCCGTCTCCATGTCCCCCGCCGCAAAGGCCGCCATCATCCGGTGATAGATTGGTGCCGCAAAGTTGAAACCCGACCCCACCGCTCCACGCGCCCCCATCGCCAGCGCCCCCAGCATGTGCTCGTCCATTCCATACGGTACATCAAAACCACTCCGCAGACAGTACTGATACGTCATCAGATCGGCATTCGTGAACTTGATGCCCGCCAGATTCGGAATCCGCGCAGGGGCCTTCTCAAGGAACTCGGCAGACGAAAAGGTGATCCCGGTGAGCGCCGGAATATCGTAATAATAAAATGGCGTCCGCGGGGCCGCCGCCGCAATCTCCGCACAGCAGTCAATGAGCACATCCAGCGAACGGGGCTTGAAATAGGAAGGAGCCAGCGCCGACACCGCCGCCGCCCCGCGCTCGCCCGCATGCCGCGCAAGGGCACGCGCATCCGCCAGACAGTTGGCACCCACATGCACCACCAGCCGCAGTGGCTGACCCGCCACGACCGCAAACCACCGGTCCGCAAGGGCCAGCCGCTCCTCCAGCGTCAGCGAAGCACTCTCCCCAGTGCTCCCTCCAATGAAGGCCGTGCCCACCCCGTTCCGCACCAGATGCGCCGCCTGCGCAGCCACCACCTCCAGATGCAGGCTCCCATCAGTATGAAACGGCGTGTGGGTCGCAGCCACCAGCCCATGCAGCGGAATATGTGTCGTCATCATCATGCAATTCATTCACCGGCTCTCAGTATCGCGCGGCCGGATCAGCAGAACCAGCACCACGGCAATCGCGGCCGCCGACGCAAAAATACTGAAAATCCCCATGAGCGGCACCTTCGCCATCCTCATGGCACCGAATCCCCAGTCGGCCAACCCACCGGCACTGATGCTCACCAGATTCATGAGCCCGTAGCCAGTGGCCCGATGCTCGGGCCGCGCCACCTGACACAGAATCGGCATGTTGTTCGCATCGAAGAATCCCCAGCCCACCCCAAAGAGAATCAGAAAGGCCACCGCCACCCACAACTGCCCCGTCTGCGGAGAAAACCCCACCCCGAACATCGCCGGAATGATCAGCAGCATCCCCAGCGCACTCACCTGAATCCGCCCACGATCCGTCCGCTCCATCCTCCGGTCAGCCATCCAGCCACCGAACCATGCCCCGAAAATCGCCGCCACCTGCCAGTACAGAGTCGCTGAAACCCCAGCCTTCCCCTGACCAATCCCAAACTCCGTCTTCAGAATGGCAGGCATCCAGTCGCGCACCACCCAGCCCGCAAGCGCCGGCAGCGTGAAATAGGCCACCAGCAGCAGAAAGGAACCGTTCCCCAGCAGAGCCGGCACCGCAGACCATCCCGACGACGACGACGCAGGACGCGGACGGTCCCGCAGCAGCAGGGCCAGCGGCACCGCCAGCACCATTCCCACCACGCCGCACACCACAAAGGTCATCCGCCACCCCACCGAGGGTGCCTCCGCCGCATACCCCGCAAATCCCCCGATGATCACCCCGCAGTATATCCCCATCTGATGCAGACTGACCGCCCGCGACCGCGTCCTCCCCGTGTGATAATCCGCAATCATCGCCAGCGCCGCCGGTATGTAGAAGGCTTCACTGATTCCCATAAGCGACCGCGCCCACAGCAGTTCCCCGTAACTCTGCACCTGTCCCGTCCACCACGTCACCGCCGACCACGCAAACAGACTCCCGCAGATCGTGAAGCGACGCCCGAAACGGTCGGCAATCCAGCCGCCCACCGGACTCAGAAACGCATACACCCATTTGAATTGCCCAAGCATCCGGCCCCAGTTGGCATCGGTCCCGATATCCGGAAGGTCCTGCATCACGGACGTCTTCATGACCGCCAGCATCTGACGGTCCAGATAATTGAGCAGCGCCACCGGAGCCAGCAGCGCCACCACCAGCCACGCATAACGCGGCAGGACAGTGTCCGCTGAACAATGGGGCCGGTCCGGATTCATGCGCAGAAAATCAAAGAGTGTGCCGTCTGGCTGACAAATGCCCCATCCACAATGCGGAAAAACCTGTCCGCACGGCAGTCAGCCCGCCCCTTCCTCACGGCTGCGGACGGAAGATCTGAACGGCCGGCGAACGCACCCCGGGACGCACTTCACCGCTCGGAAGGACGAATCCACCATCCCATGGGACAGCTGGCAAAGTCGCCCTCGGCTGCGGAGCCCGGCCGGCCTCGCTCCAGTTGCCCTCAGCCAGACGGTAACGCAGCACGGTCCCCGGAAATCCCGGATGCGACGCCGGCGGCTGAAATCCCGCGAGCGATCCGTCATCGCCCCCCACCAGCCACACGGAACCGGCGGCGACGGGCGCAGGCGACGGCGCCGCCACGCACGGACGCGGGAGATCGGCCAGCCGTTCCCAGCCTTTCCCGGGACGGTAGCGCCACGCATCCCGCAGATACCGGCGGACAACTTTGCCATCCTTCGGCTCGAGCGCCGCTCCCCCGAAGACAAGGAAGTTCTCTCCATCAGCGGCCGCCACAGGCAGGATGCGCGGACCACCGGGCAATGCGGGGAGTTCCTTCCAGCGCGGCGGCGACCCATGAAATCCAGCCACGAACACCCGCGCCGATGCCTTCTGCTCGCCGGGTTCGCTGCTCCCGCACGCCACATAGACATTCTGCGCCGCATCCACCGCCCCAGCAGCCAGCGCCAGCGGCACCGGAAGGTCCCCCGGCGTCACATCCGCTTCCACCAGTTGCCCGCCCCGCCACTCCCACGCCAGCACACCCGCATGATGCCGCTCCGCATCGCTCCCCCCAATCCCAAGAATCAAACCGTTCACCGAAACACTGACTCCATACGCAAGGGGCCGCGGAAGCCGACCCGCAGCCCGCCACTTCCCCTCAGCCGGCACATAGACCCAAACCCGTTCATGCCACACCTTCTTCCCTCCCTCCCATGGCATCCCATCCGGAAAGTTCGCCCCGCCGGCCACCATCAGCACGCCCCCGCTCACCCCCGCAAACGGAGCCGCCACCCCCAGCGCCTCCGGCAAGGCCGGCAATTGTTCCCATGCGCCACCACGACAAGGCACGATCGCCAGCAGCGAAATCAGACCCCCCACCAGCAGGCGGAATCCCGTTCCCGCCGACTCAGTACGCAAGCGCTGCCAGTTCATCGCATTCATGAAGAGTATACTCCGTTGGCCTCAGGCGGGCCTGCACCGGTTCCCGCCGGATCATCCGGGCACTCCAGACAAACTGCCCGGCAGAACGGATCATGCGACCGTGAAAGCCGTCTTCCCAGATCTTCCGCTGCCCGCCGAGAAAACGCTGAATCCTCCGCGCCGCAATCCCTTTCCACTGACGCACCTGCCAATCCGGATCGTTTTTCCCAAGCACGGAAAACAGCACATGCACATGATTCGGCATCACCACCCAGCCATATTGACGGTATTGCCGGCCATCTCCAAAGTGCAGCGATTCGGCAAGCAGACTCGCCGCCGCCGGACCCCGGAACAGGCATTCCCCCCGCCCCGCATCCAGCCAGCGGTTCAGTGATCCGAAAACGTTCCGGTGATATTCCCACTCCCCGTTCTCATCCCATGGCTCCGGTCTCGACCGCAGCCATTCGTCCCGCCCGGACCGCCAACGTTCCACCGCTTCCTGCGGAATGGCATCAGCCAGTCGGAAGGTCGCCAGCATGGCCGGCTCCAGCGGCCGCCAGCAGCGGGCCACCGCATCATCGGTACCGCTCCCGGAATCATTTTCCGCATTGTCTGCATTTCCACGCACCATGCGGAAAACGCACACCATCAGTCAGGATCACCCACTGCGCAAATTCCGAATGCTCACTAATTCACGGAGTTACAGCCCGGAAAAAGGTAGTCGATCCCGCTGCCGGCATCGGCATCCGCTCCATCCGGTTCCCAACTGCCGCCGGAATGCGCCGCACTTCGTTCCAGGCACGCAGATCGGACGATTGCTCGATCCGGTAGGACCGGCCGGCCACCGCCGCAAAAACCAGTTCAGCAGGACCGCCCGGCGCGGCTTCCACCCAGATCCGGAATACGCTGCCAGCATCCCGAGGATCGGTGCCCGCAAGGTACTCGGCCGCATTGCTGGCCCCATCCCCATCGGCATCCCCAGCGCCATCGGCCACCCCGACCACGAAACCATACAGTGGTTCCCAGTAGTCGGCGAGCCCATCCGCATCGGAATCAGTCAGCGCAAGGCCCGCACAGGGACTCGGCTGCGCCGCCGTCCACGTGACCGGATCGTTCCCCGGAGCCAACGGATCCGGCCGCTGCAGCGACATCCCCAGACCATCCGCCTCGGGCCGCCACGGCAATTCGTCATCCCACGTCACAGACCACAATACCCCGCCACCGCCCGACAAGGTCAGGGTCTCCCCGGCATTCGCCAGCCGACCGCTGAAAACCCCGCGGGGCACACAGCCAGGAAACCGCCGCGCAAAGGACACCGGATCGGACACCAGCACCAGAAACTCTCCCGGAGCCATCACCGCTCCCGCCGAAAATTGATAAGCAATCCCGTCGGTGAACGACAAACCCGTCAGATCCAGCGGCACCAGCCCCGTATTGCAGAGCTCCACGAATTCAAACTGCCCGCCGTCCACAAACGGATCGGTCTGATCCTCGGGATGGTAGTGTATTTCAGTCAGCCGCAGTGCCGCAAGGTCCTGGGGAGGAAAGTAACTGACCCGCACCGGACCACTCCATTGCGTCCCATTGAGCACCCTTGCCGTGACAGTCAGCGGCCGCACGATCTCCAGCGGACCGGCATAGGCCGACGCCGCCGCAGAAACAGCCCCGCCCCGCTGCCGGGGGTCGCTCCCGTCCACCGTGTAATGGATGACGCCAGCCGCCGATGTCATCTCCAGACGATAGCCAGCCTCCACATTGCCTCCCGGATGACTGAGCACGGGCCCGGCCACGAACTGCCCGTCCATGGCCGCCGCCCGCGCCGTCATCCACGACTTCATGGTGGCGAGATTCGCGTTCCAGGTTGCCGCGGTCAGTCCACTGCGCGCAGCAACCACCGTCGTAATCACAGCAGCCTGCTCATCCACCATGGCTCCCAGCGCCGCCGTATTCCACGACCCGCGCCGCAGTTCCTGCCACTTGTCCACATAGGCCTGCATGAATTCCGGATCGGTCACCATGCGGCGGTAGAATAAACGGTCGTGCCCCCACGTGAGCGCGGCACTGGCCGCACTCCCACCCGAGGTATTGCGGTCGAAGGAGCGGTCGAAATCCCAAACACTCGCCCAGCGCAGCGGACTGCCGGCCGCTTCGCGGTACAGATAACTGCTCAGCACAATCGCATCCTGATTCTTCGTGTAGCAATGCAGAGCAAGATGATGAGCCCAGTTCCCCATATCGATGAGCGGCGCATACCCCCGCGCCACATCCCGGTAGTCCGGTCCGTAAAGCGCCGCATCAAACCGCCGCATCTCTCCCTGAATAACCCCACGCTGCCCCGCCGTCAGCACCGCCGCCCGCGGCGACTCGAAGTTGAAGAAGGAATGATAGAAGTTCGGCATGTCGTCATTGGCCGGCGTAATGCCGCTGCCGCTGCCTGTCCCGCCAGGACTCTGAATCGCCTGAAATCCCCGCGCATTGTCGTCCGCCGTCTGCAGAAGCCGGTCGGGACCCGCTGTGTGAAAATGCCGCGGCACCGGCACGTCCTCCGTCATCGCATCCATCCGGTCCACATTGATCATCCAGCCACCCGCCGAACCGTCGGCAGAAAGGTGACGGAAATCCACCCGGTCCTTCCCACGCGATGGCTTTTCCAGCAGTATCGCCAGACCACGGTGATCGGCCATGCTGAGGTCGCCTCCGGAATCGAGAAATAATTCCACAAAACGATACCGCGGAGCCGGAAAACCGCTGCGGCGCGCCAGTTCAAAGGTGATCGTATTGTGAATGAGCGTATTGTCGAACTGCGCCGGATCCGGACCGTAGAGCACCCAGTCGGCATCCGCAGGCAGCCCCGCCAGCGCCACATCGCGTTCACGGCCATCCCGTTCTCCCCAGGTCTCAAGCGAGTAACTCTTCTCCGCGAAGGTGAACGAACTCGACCCGCGCACTTTCAACCCCGCCCGGCTCCGGTTGAGAACCGGACTGCTCATGACGGTCTCCCCTTCCGCTGCCGCAAGAACCGCAAGCGAATGCGCCTGCATCGGCACCGCAGTCACCGCAGACCCATCTCCAT
Organism: Verrucomicrobiota bacterium; assembly: GCA_039795165.1. Classification (GTDB taxonomy): domain Bacteria; phylum Verrucomicrobiota; class Verrucomicrobiia; order Verrucomicrobiales; family V1-33; genus V1-33. Next base: position 86,351 of record JBDKER010000015.1, read on the forward strand.
TCGGACCCCGCGCACTCACCCCAGGCACCGCTCCCGCTCCATGATTGCTCAGAATCACCAGCGGCAAGGGCGACCGGAACGACTGCACATCCGCAGCCATCCGCAGCATGCCCCGCGACGCCGTCGCTCCATGCCTTTCCCCAGGATAAATGTACGCCATCCGCAGACTGACACTCGCCTTCACTTCCAGTGGACCCACGACTGCCGCGGAATCGAACTCCGGCAGGGATCCATCAAGCGTGTAGCGTGCCGTAGCCCCCGGAACTTCCGCCGGTGCCGCCACCGTCACCACCCCGCTGAATACCGCAGGCACATCCAAAGCAAGTCCATCCTTCACGCTGGTCTGCCCATCCACATTCCATGCCCCCGGATTCGGCACCGTGAAATACTTCGCCACCCCACGCGCCGTCTCTCCGAAACTGCTGTCGGCATACTGCTCGGGATAGCGGAAATCCGACGCCACACTGCCATCGGGCCGCACCAACTGCAGGACCTCACCAGCCCCATTCCCCAGTGCGAAATTCGCATGCCACGGACGCGCCGGATCAATCCGGTTCCGTCCGGAGGCCCAGACATGCACGAATCCGCCCGGTGGCACCACCACAGCAGGCAACATCCACTTCCGCGGCTGCGCCAGATCATCGCTCAGCGACCATCCTTCCGTCGACACGGGCTGCGTGGAAACATTGGCCAGCTCGATCCAGTCGCTCTGCTCGCCGTCTTCATCCCGCAGCCCACTGTCGTTCTCGGCCACGAATTCCGTGACGCGCAGCCCGGCTCCATCCGTCAGCACCACCAATGCCGCAGTCGCCGTCCCGCCACTCCCGCTCACATTGGCAGCCCGGCACCAGTAATCACCCGCATCTGCCAACCCCGCCGACGGAATCACCAGACTGGCGGACTTCGCCCCGTCCAGCTTCTCTCCGTTGCGGTACCATTGAAATTCCCCGGGCGACCCGCTGAAACCCGCCGTCAGCGTCACTGCCGTTCCCGCCGGAACAGCCCGCGACACAGGCTGCAGCGTCGCCACCGGAGCGGGGGGCGGCGGCGGATCACTGATCACAAACGATACCCGGTGGAAATACCCATCACCCCGGCCCCCGCTTGATTCACTCCCCCAGCGCACCCCATTCGCAATCCCCGAGGTCCCGGCCCACCCCGAGGCCACCACGACCCCATCAACCAGATAGTCGGCCGACTGCGCGCCGGGAGCATACACCATCTCATGGGTATGATACTGCGAAGCATCGACCCCATTCAGAGTCACCGTCGGCCCACCCTGCAGAGACGCCACGATCTGTCCGGACGCATTGACATCGAAGAATATGATCCAGCGCTTCCCGGCATTGTTCGCAAAATACAGATACACAGACTGGGCTCCCGCATTGCCGGCCACCGGATCAGCCAGCCGCATGTGCCCCAGCAGACGCCAGCCATTCGCCATGGCATCGCTCAGCTGGCCAGCCGTCAGCGGGCGGATCCAGTACAGAAACTGCGAGGCTGCCGAGCTGTTGTCGAGCATCCTCCATGCATTCAGTCCACTCGCCCCATCAGGCGAAATCCCGGCACTCTGGAAGTTCGCCACATCAGTCGATGGATTCACCGCAGTCCAGCCCTGCACGGTCGGCGACGGGGCCGCCGCCGGATTTCCCGCCACCCCAGCCCAGTACTCCGCCGCCACTTCCACTCCCTGCACAAGGGAACTCAGCATCATCTGCCCCAGCAGCAGCACTCTCGCACTTCGGATGTGTTTCATATGGCATTGAGGCTCTCTCGCCCAGTTCAGGAGTTGATGTTCCGTTTGCGCCACATTCATGCCGGGGCGCGTGACGATTTCGATGGATGGCTGCCTGTCTGCCCACTGGACAGGATCACGGTGCCCGGACAGACCAGTCAAACCCGCACAGCCGGATGTCATCGGGCGATATCCCAAGCATGAGATCCTTGAAGGCATAAATCCAGCGGATGTTGCGGGCCACCAACTCGGCCCTCACCGCCTCGCTCAATGATGAATCAAGCGCCGGCTCCAGCAGCATGGTCTCGGTGAAACTATGATGCCCGGGCAGCAGAGTCTGCGAAAAATAACTGTCAGTCCGGAACGACGGCAGCACCCCCCCGGCCACGGTCGGCGACAGCCAGCGGTCAAGAATCGCAGTCTTCCAGATCATGGGCGGTTCCCCACGCACCAGCGGAAGTCCCTCATGAAAATGAAAGTCCAGCGTCGCCCCGCGATGACTCACCCGGAACTGCTGCGGCTGCGGGAACGTCAGCTGAGGATTGGCTGGATCCAGCTGCGAGAGAGTGACGCTGTCCACCAGCGTTCCCACCAGCATCCCGGTGACGCCATCGAATTCCGGCTCCGGAAATCCCCGCTCGCAGCGCAGCGTGTACTCGGGATCACTCGGCAGCGGGACCGCCGTCCGCACGGCCTGCACCGCATACGGAAACCGCAGCGTCAGCTGAAAATCCTGCCGCCGCCCGCCACTGCCACGGCTCCAGTTGATCACCATCGACTGCGCCGTCGGCACGGTCACGGTACCGAGCGATTCCAGCGCCCCGCTCCACAGCCGCACCATGCCGTCTTCATGGTACTGATGAAAGACCACGAGCTTCCGGAAGTAATCGGCCGCCGTGAAACTCGGCGCCGTATGCGGCGGCCCCTTGGTCCGGTAGAACCAGAACCTCGACTTGAGACGGTGCCGCCCCAGCAGTTCCCCGAATTCCCCCTGCGTCGTCTGCACCAGACCAAAGAAAGGCCCTAACACCCCAGCGGAATCAAGATCACTGATACGGTAGAAAGCCCGATCCCCGAAACTCGGCAGCTTCTTCGTCCGGCCAGCCTCGAGTTCGCTCTGCATCGACCATCCCTGACCACGGTTGGTCTCCACAGCAAAGGGTCCGCGCCCACCGCTCCACTGCAGGGTCACTTCTCCAGGCACCCGCTGCAGCAGCGGCGCATTCAACTGCGCCCGCAGCGGCACCCGCAGCGACATCAGCAACAGCAGCAGACACGGAAAAAGAAATCGTTTCATGGCACACATCATGTCAGGGAATCTGCGGAGGAGGCACGGGCACCGGCCGCGGCACTGCCCGGATCTGCTTCAGCCCAATCACCCCGGGCTTCTGCTTCTTGTATTCGAGATCCAGTTCCACCGCAGCCTCGCCTGGATAGTAGCTCTCCCATGCAAGGGCCGCCGCATTGAGCTGCCCCAGCAGAATCCGGTAGTCATCGGTCCACTCCATGACGGTCTCCCCAGGCGGACGCAGCGACGAGGCCTCGCTCAGGATAAGCGTCGCCCCGGCAACGGTGTCCCCACGGAACTGCCCCACCACCACTTCCGCACGCGCTCCCGATTCCGGATTGCTCACGGGATCCGCTCCCACCTGGGAAACCATCCGCACGGTCACCACCCGCTCCACCCCGCGCTCAATCTCGACGGTCGCCACCCCGTTCGCCAGTTCCTCGGAGTCAGGCACCGAAAAATGCACAAGCATCGCCATACCGACCGCAGATTCATTCACACTGAGACGCAGACGCTCCAGCACCGCATTCTCATTGTAGAATCCCGCATACACTTTCCGGATGGCCCGGAAAACACCCCGCTCGGACGATTCCTCAGGATCACAATGACTCGGACCACCTGCGTCTCCATCAGTGTCGTCCTTAAGACAGCCACTGAAGCTGTCGTACAACCCTGCCCCGCTGAATCCCGCGGTGTCTTCCAGATTCGTGGAACTCCGGAAGCGGATCTTCGCTCCGGACAGCCCCGCATTCCAAAGCATGGCCATCACCTCAGCCCGCTCCGCCGGAGTGAATTCGCTGGCCGCCACCGCGGCACGGATCAATTCGAGATCGCTCCGCAGCGCCGCCATCACCGGTGGATAGACATGCCGCGAGAGCAGCCCGCCAATATACGATCCCAGACTGCCGCCGCCAGGCCCGGGCCGCTTCATGACGGCATCCCAGAGATCAAAGGTGATCGCGAGCGCCGGATGCGGGGAATTGTCCGGCAGGGCCCGCCGCAGAAATCCGAAATTCGCCGCCTTGCCCCCGCAGAACGGAAGGTCGGCAGGCGTGAGCCCATCCGCGGGCAGCACTAGCTTGCCACGGTTCTGCCGCGGGGTCACCTGCAGCGGCCCTCCCTGCTTCATCGCAAGAATCTCCTGCCGCCGTTCGTCACTCAGCAAACCCGTCACATCGCGCACGTCGATCCGGCAGCCTTCCCCATCCCTCTCCACCACCAGCAGAACCTCCCGGCCCGCAAGGGCTTCCAGCTCCGCCCGCAGACCCTCCCCATCGGCATACGCAAAGGGCAGTAGTCCCGACCGCGCAAGGAGTACGACATGCGAATTCGGCGTCGCCGGGGAAAGACTGACATACCCAGCCAGCACAGGCAGCTCGGACGGCACCCGGTCGGTCACCAGAATGTCCGCCAGCCCCAACCGCCCATCCCCGAGCGCCGCCGCAATCTCCGCCGCAGGCAGTACCATCACTTTCCCCAGCGCCCAGCCTTCTGAATAACAGATATTGTCATCCGCCCAGCGATCCAGCCCGGAAACCTCCACTCCCTGCGCAGCCAGCCAGGCCCCCGCAGCCTCGGTCGCTTCCTGCTGCTCGGGCGAAGGCATGTAATACACCCTCCAGCCGTCCGGCAGACCAAGACGCTGCCGCACCAGACCAAACCACCCAGCCGCGGACTCCACCGGAAAGGCCACCGCCCCCGCAATCTCTATCCCAACCTCCCGCACGGCCACATCCGGAGCGCGGAACACGGATCCCACCACCATCCGCTGACCCGCCCCGGGATAAAGCGACTGCAGCCCGAACTCGACTGGACCCATCCCGCCGTAACCAGGCATTCTCGCCCGCGCAAACTGCAGATGATAGGGATACTTCACGCTGTCCTGAAAATACACCTTCCCGGGCTCGGCCAGCTCCAGTAGCCACTTCACGGAAGCAACCCCGCCGCTGGCCCCCTGCCACAACCCAGCCCCCGCCACCACCATCTGATTCGACCAATCATCCTCGGCAGTAACCGGCCTCAACCGCAAACGGTAGAACCCCGCAGACCGGCCAGCCGACGCTCCGTCCGCATACGGCCAGAGCTGCCCAGTCACCCGCGCCGCTTCCTGCCAAGCCTCAAGCCCCAACCCGCGTTCCAGCACAATTCTCTGCCCTGCACATGCGCCGCTCTGCAGCCAAGGCACCCCTCCTTCCAGCGACAACATCAGTTCCCCAGCCCGTGCCCACACCATTCCCCAGAACAACACTGCCACCAGCAGCGGAAACGGCAGAGTCTGAACCTTCATCACAGGGAATCATAACCATTCCCCGCCACCGATGCCAGCCGATTCCTCCGGACGCACCCGCCCCCGGCTTCACCCCCGCAGCCCCATCTCAGCGCCGACGCCGCAGCGCCACCGCAAGAACCGCAAGCCCAAGGCTGGCCACCGTCGACGGCTCAGGGATGCTCTCCACATTGGCCGTGAAATAGACTCCCCAATCCTGGGCCGCGCCGGTCGTCGTACGCACCTGCACCGTGTCCGCAAGATACCCCGTCCCCGCCGCACCCGCCCCAGGTTCCACAATCATCCGGAACTGTGCCACATCGACCGAGTCATCACCAGTCTCCGAAAACACCATCCAGTACGTCGTGTCCCGATCGAGCGACACCGACGGGAAACTGTACGTGAATCCCTCAAAAGGAGCCGCAGTCGCACTGCTCACTCCCACCCCGTTGATCGCATCCACTTCATCCCACGAAATCCCATTCTCGGACACTCCCAGCAGGGTCCCCACATCAGCCACCCCAGTGCCTCCCGTGAAACTGCTGTACACCTTCAGATAGACAGGCGCCGCACTCGACGTCACCTGACCAGCCGCCGATCCGAACTGCGGAGTCGTCACATCATTGAACCCAGGCCGATGCAGCGTCAGCGAGGTCAGCAGAACGGTCTGCTCCAAAGGCGCCGATGGTCCACTGCCTCCCGCCTGTGGACGGAAGGCAAAGGCACGGAGATTGGCCCGGTCACCCGAGGCAACGGTCGCCGCCGCCGTATTATCGATGAATACCGAAGCCGCCGAAACAGGAAGGGCCGCAAGTCCAAGGCAAAGCAGTGACAGTTTCATGATGCCCCAATATGCCCCCGGCAATCGCCTCCTGCCAGCCTCCATCGCCTGTCCAGTCCGCGGACAAGTCGACCACCTCAGATGCTCGCCCCGCTCACAAAGGAAGGCAGCAAGCGCTCGGTTGATGCCGCAGGCACTTCTCCGTCGACCCACTGGAAAACAATCCGCGCCAACTGGCCCGCATACCGCCCCGGCGGAAGTTCGTACCGCGCCGGCACGGGCACCGCATGCAGCAGCATCGGATCATCGTCCCGCGCCACCACCCGCACATCCGCAGGCACCCGGAACCCCTGCTGCTGCAGCCGACCGAGCACGGTCAGAGTATGCGTGCTGTGACAAACCAGCAAGCCATCCGGTGCCCCGGACTGCCCCATCACCCCATCCAGCGCCCGGCACAGACCATCGGGCGACCCATCGTGCCGGATCACAGCCACCCCATGCCGACCAGCCCCCTCGCGGAATCCAGCCTCGCTTTCCTCGTCCCCAGGCAATGCCGAACGCGGAATGACCAAACCCAGCCGCCGCGCCCCGCGCGCAAGGAGACGCCCGGCCGCATGACGGCACGCCGCAAAGTAATCCCAGTCGACCGCAGGCAGCGCGACCCCGGAAACCATCGACCCAGCCACCGCACACGGCAATCCCTGACCCGCAAACCACTTCTGCACCGGTCCGCTCGCCCGCAGCAGGATCCACACGGCATCGCCATGCTGCCCGACAAGTTCCTGCAGCACCCGATGCACCCGCGGCAGCGACACCGCCGCACTCACCACAAGGTCCATCGCCATGCCACGCGACGCCAGTTCCCCACGCAGCGCATCCATCCAGAGCAGCTTGGTCACCGTCAGCCCGGCATGCGGCACAGGGCTGAGCACCACCACGCGGGACAAAGCCACGGCCGCCCGCCGAGCCGGCACCACCTTCACAATCTCCCGCCGCCGACCCTTGCTGCCCCGCACCAAGCCGTCGGCCTCCAGCTTCGCCAGCGCCCCACGCACCGTCGCGCGGCTGATGTGCAGCCGGCGGCACAGGGTCAGTTCCCCAGGCAGCATGCCCGTCCACGTACCGGCTTCAATCTCGGCACGCAGAATCACAGCCGCCTGCGCTGCCAGCGAATCACGACGGAGAATCATGGCCATCCATGCATCGCTACACCCTCCCGCACCAGCACCAAGCGCCCCCCTCCGCCGCAGATGCGGACTCCACGCCGCACGCCAGCCCTGCCATCCTCCCAACGCATGAAGTTCCTCATCGGCCTTTGCCTGCTCGCCTTCCTCGCGCCCGCCTCCCCGGCCGCCACCACCCCTCCGAACATCGTGGTCATCCTCGCCGACGACATGGGCTGGGGCGACCTCAAAGCCAATTTCCCCGATAGCCGCATCAGCGCGCCGAACCTCGACCGCCTCGCCGCCGCAGGCATGCGCTTCAGCGATGCCCACAGCGCTTCGGCAGTCTGCACACCCACACGCTACGGAGTTCTCACCGGACGCTACTGCTGGCGATCCCGCCTCAAAAAGGGCGTCCTCGGCGGCTGGTCGCCGGCTCTCATCGAACCCGACCGCCCCACGGTGGCCTCGTTTCTGAAGACCAAAGGCTATGCCACGGGCTGCCTCGGCAAATGGCACCTCGGCATGAACTGGTCACAAGACAGCAGGGAATTCGGCGACGGCATCGAACCCGCCCGCAACCCGGACCGCATCGACTTCACACAGCGCGCCCGCGGCGGACCAGACGACCTCGGCTTCGATCACTGGTTCGGTATCAGTGCTTCGCTCGACATGCCGCCCTACGCCTTCATCCGCGACGGCCTCATCGAAGGCAAACTCACCGCCCGCAAGAAATGGATCCGCGAAGGCCCGGCCACGCCCGACTTCGAAGCCGTCGATGTCCTCCCCGCTCTCAACCGCGCCGCGGTCGCATGGCTCGATGACCGCGCCCGCCATCCCCAGCCGTTCTTTCTCTACCTCGCCCTTCCCTCGCCCCACACTCCCGTGGTCCCCTCAGCCACATGGCAGGGCCGCAGCCCCATCGGCCCCTACGGCGACTTCGTCATGGAAACCGATGCCGTCTGCGGATCGATCCTCGATGCGCTCGACCGCCTCAAACTGGCAGAAAACACCGTCGTCATCTTCACAAGCGACAACGGAGCCACCCCGGACAGCTCCAGCAAGGAAACCGACCGCCGCGGCCACATCTCCCATGGCCCATGGCGCGGCACCAAAGCCGATATCTGGGAAGGTGGTCACCGCGTCCCCTTCCTCGCCCGCTGGCCAGGCCACACTCCCGCCGGATCGGTCTGCCACGACCCCATCTCCCTGAATTCCCTCTTCGCCACCGCCGCTGACCTCTGCGGCACCCCGCTGCCAGCCGGCGCAGCCCCGGACAGCTTCAGCATCGCAGACCACCTCCGCGGCAAAACCCCCAGCCAACCCACCCATCCCTACCTCATCCACCATTCCATCAGCGGCATGTTCGCCATCCGCCGCGGCCCATGGAAATTCATCGACGGCTCCGGCAGCGGTGGATGGTCCAAAGGCGGCAAGGATAACCACCCCGCGCAACTCTACCACCTCGGCAACGACCCCGCCGAATCCAAAAACCTCTTCGCCACCGAACCCACCACCACCGCCGAACTCAAAGACCTCCTCGGTTCCTGCCGGAATTCAGAGGGCTGAGAGTCTGTTGAAAAACCCGGACCGGTAGCGCGGCGAGGAATTTTTCCGTGAGGCAAGGCGCAACCAAGGAGAAGGTTGGGACCTTCGACTGCGGCGCAACAAAGCCTCATGTGAAAAGGCCCGCATTCCACAGGGGGATCGATCTCCGAGGCGACGGCGCAGCCGCCCATCCAACCACCGTGAACTCCGGATCCGCTGCCAGGCCCGGTTTTTCATCAGGCTCCCGACCCTAGCCCTCCCCGCCTGGGTCTCCCTCGCCGAGCTTCGCCAGAATCGACGGCACCAGTTCGGGATCGCCGTCAAGAGCCGCAAACCAGCCGGGATAGCGCGGCTTCCAACCGGTCGCCTGCAGCCGGGCCGAGCCCACCCGCTTGTGCGTCCAGCCCCGCTTCCGGCCCACATCCGGCGCCGACTCGGGTGGCAGGCCGCACCCGAACCGCAGCGACAGTCCATCGTAAATCTCCCGCTGCAGCATGGGCCGGCCATCGCTCGCATTATACACCTGACCACGGAACACGGCATCGTCGGGATGCCCCAGCAGATGCAGCATCGCCGCCGCCGCATCCTCACGGTGAATCTGATTCACCCATCGCCCATCCGGCGTCGCCGGTGGCTCGCTGCGCACATCAATGACGGACTGCCCCGTCAGATAATGCAGCAGCAGCACGGAACGCCCCGGACCGTAAATCCCAGCCAGACGCACCACCGCACCGCCAGCCGCCAGAGTTTCATCCTCGGTCTGCCGCAGAATGCGCCCGGTCTCACGCTCGGGATCGGCCGGACTGACCTCGGTCACCTCCGCTCCGTCAATCCCCGCATAGACACTCGTGCTCGACGTGAACAGCAGGCGCCGCGCCCCGGGAAAGGCCGACCGCAACGCCCGCATCCCACCCAGATAAACCGATCGGTACGCCTCAACCCCGCCACCCCGCCCACTGGCCGCACAATGCACCACCAGAACTCCCGCAGGCAAAGCCGCCGCCACCGCCCGCAGCGATGCCTCATCACCAAGATCGGCAGCCACCGCCCGAATCCCCGCATCACGCAGCCTCGCCGCCGATGCCTCGGAATGACTGATCCCCGTCACCCCCCAGCCAGACGCCATGGCCTGCCGCGCGAGCGCACTCCCCACATAGCCACACCCCGCAATCACCAGTTCCGGCCGCTCGCCCTGCCCGTCCATGATCACGGCTTCCCCCCAGCCCACTTCTGCCAGCGCCCGGCAATGTCCGCCGCCATCGCATCCCCTTCATGAAATAACCAGCGGTAACTCAAGGTCAGCTTCTCCCCAGCCGGAATCACATGATCCCCCGCCCCCTTCGGCTTCTTCTGAAAATCGGACAACCCAAACGGATTCGCCGCAATCAGTCCGTAGTCGCGCGCATGCCACGTGGTCGGATGCCGCAGATTCCCAGGATGATCGAAACACGCAATGCCAAGCACCTTGCCCTCCACTTCGCCGGAATAATCCACCCACTTGGCAGCCCGGCCCCAAATGGCGCCGCCCATCTCGCCTTCACTGTTCACACATTTCCCCCGCGCGACCGACCCCTTCAGATTGAGCGCCGGATGGCTCCGCAGCCCCATCGTGCCTTCCTTGGTGTCCCCGAACTTCACCGGACCATCCGTGGCCGTAATCGTAATCGCGTAATCAATGAACCGGGCCCCCGCCTCCACCCCGCAGGCCACCGTCGTCTGCGAGGAACAGATCCGCTTGCCCCCAGCCGCCAGCCATTCCTCGGACGTCACCACCACCGCCGCCCCATCACTGCGCACCGCCGTCTCAGGCTTCCCCTTCACCACAATCGTGCCCGCTTCCTTCTTCTCAGCCCAGAAATCCACGCCGTTCACATCCCCATGCGTAAACCAAAGCGATTTGTGATGCGGATGATCCTTCTCTTCACCCGCCGCCGCTTCCGCCATCGGCCAGTGCCGCGTCATCGCCACGCCTCCCGGACCAATGATCGGATACAACACAGGCTTGGCCTGCCCACGGTAAACGAGCCGCGTGAAGGGCTGACCATCAATCGTGACCGACACCGCCCCATCCGCTTCCTGCAGCTGCGCTGCCATGCGGGGTCCCTCCGCAGCAGCCACCACGGCCGCCGCCAGCATCAGAATCGTCGTCCGGATCATGAACGCAGACTGACAAAACCTCGGCTCCACTCAAGCAGTCTTCCGCCCCGCAGGCACGGACAACTTACTTCGCCCCTTCCTCCGCCACCGGATTCTGAATGGCTTCGCGCCGCAGCTCAAGCCGCGCCAGCGCCGCCCGCTCGGACTTCAACTCGTTGTAGCGCGCAAAAAGCGACTGAAAATCACGGCGCGCATTCGCCGCCATGTCGTTGATCAGATCTTCCATGCGCTGCGCTTCCTTGCGGCTGATCGGCGTCGCCGCAGCCCCGCGCCCAGTATTCAGTTCCTCCAGCTGTTCATACCGCTGCTGCTTGAGCTGACGGATCCTCTCCTGCTCAGCCGTCACGGTCTTCTTCTCGTCATCACTCTTCGCCGCCGCCAGCTTGTTCTTCAGCTCCCGGTCCTGCACGTCCAGCCTCGCCAGCGACTTCTCAATGCCCTGCGTCACTTCCTTCGTAACCGCATCAGTCTGCCGCGTAGCCCGCTTGTTCTGATCATAATCGGGATTCCGGCGGATCGTCGTGTTGTTCACGCCACCCCATCCATAGCCGTTCCAGCTGTTGCTCTCATGAAGGTACTGCTCGTACTCCTGATGCGTGTCCATGCTCAGCGCGAGATCAATGATCCCTTCAATCCGCTTCCCGATCCGGTCATCAAAGGCCGAACGGTCCTTGAAAAGGTCCGTACGCTCAAACTTGTTCTTCGAGGTCCGCAGGGTCTCCTGCACGGTCGCCCGCTTCTGATCATAATACAGCGCCGCCTTCTCAAGCTTCTGCATGACGTCACGCTTGAGCCGCGCCACCGCGGTCTTCGATTCCTTGCTGTCCGTCACCCGCTTCAGCATCTCCTGCACATCATTGATCGCCGACTCAATGGCCGCATCCAGCTCGACAATCTGATTTACTACCGCTGTCACCCGTTCCTGGCGGGCCGCAATCTGACGGTCGAGCGCAGCCACCGCTGCCGCCGCCGCTGCATCAGCAGGAGCCGCCTGTTCCGCAGCCACCGCATCAGCAGGAACCGCCGCCGGAGCCGGAGCATCCTGGGCCATCACTCGGACCAGTCCCAGACCAGTCATCAGCGGAATCATCATCAGTGCTTTCATCGGATTTCAGTCGTTGCAGGTTTTTGTTGATTTCATGTCAGCCGGAATACCAAGGCACCCCGGGCAGGACTCTCAGCGGCCCATGATTTTGTTCCACCAGAGGTCGTAGCGTTCGTCCTGGGCAGCCTGCCGCATCTTGCGGCGCTCCATGCGTTCCTCATAGTTCGCATTCTGCCGGTCCAGCCTCGCTTCGAAATTCTCACGCGACTCCACCGGAGGCGTCAGCGAACACGACACCGTCCCCAGAACACCGCAGGCCATCAGAAGAATTCTCATAACCAGCCTCACTTGCGCTTCAGACCAGGGAAGTTGTTCGTCGAACTCTCGCTGAACACCTGCCCATAAGCCTTGGCCTCGGCCTGATCAATGACCCCGTCCTTGTTGGTGTCGATCGCATCAAACAACTCGTTGAAGGTCCCCGCACGGCGCACCGCCGCCAGTCCTTCCTCAAGGGTCACAAAGCCAGCTCCGTTCGCATCAAGCTTCCTGAATGTCGCCATGTCCGCCGTCGGATCAGCCGCCTTCCATTCGTCAAACGTTACCTTGCCATCCCTGTTCGCATCATAACGCTTGAAGGTCCACGACGACATGAGGGCCTCGAACTCTTCCTTGGACAGGGTCCCATTGCCATTGGCATCACCGATGTCAAAAGGCGTAGCCTTGGGAGTAGTGGCACAGGAAACAAGCAGGGCGGCGGCTGCCATCACGGAAATCTGGCGGAAGGTCATGGGATTGGTGCAGGATTTGAGTTTCAAGGAGCAATCGCTAATGCGGCCCGCGCCCCGGAGCCAGCGGAAAGATGCGTTTCCACCCACCCGCACCCACCCCGGCTCCCACCCGCGAAGCGTTTGCTTTTCCGGAACTCACGGGGTATGCGCCCCGCACCCGCGTTCCCCACGACCCCGGAACGCCCCCACGCTTTATGCCCAAAAAAACCATTCGTGACCTCGACCTCGCCGGAAAACGCGTCCTCGTCCGCGTCGATTTCAATGTCCCCCTCGAAGAAAAGGATGGCTCCATGGTCATCACGGACGAAACCCGCATCCGTGAAACCCTCCCCACCCTCAAGGCCCTCACCGACGCCGGAGCCAAAGTCATTCTCTGCAGCCACCTCGGCCGCCCGAAAGGCTCACGCGACCCGAAACAATCACTCGCCCCAGTCGCCCCAGCACTCTCCGCCATGCTCGGCCAACCCGTCGCATTCGCACCCGACTGCGTCGGCGCGGAAACCGAAACCATGGCCGCGGCCCTCGCCCCCGGCAGCGTCCTCCTCCTCGAAAATACCCGCTTCCACGCCGGCGAGGAAACCAACGATCCCGCCCTCGCCGCCGGCCTCGCCCGGCTCGCCGATGTCTTCGTGAACGATGCCTTCGGCTCAGCCCACCGCGCCCACAGCTCCACAGCCGGCGTCGCCGATCACCTCCCCGCCGTCTCCGGCCTCCTCATGGAAAAGGAACTCGCCTACCTCCACGACGAACTCGAAAACCCGGAACGCCCGTTCGTCGTCATCCTCGGCGGCGCCAAGGTCAGTGACAAGATCGCCGTCATCAACCGCCTCCTCGAAAAGGCCGATACCATCATCATCGGCGGCGGCATGGCCTACACCTTCCGCAAAATCCTTCAGGGCATCACCCTCGGAAAAAGCCTCTACAAACCAGAATGGGAACCGATCGCCCAGGCCGCCATCGACAAAGCACGGGAACGGAACGTCAAACTCCTCATCCCAGTCGACGCCGTCATCACAGACGCCTTCGACTTCGATGCCCGTAAACTCGGCAACCTCCGCACCACCGGCGTCAACGAAAATATCCCGGATGGCTGGGAAGGCGTCGACATCGGCCCGGAAAGCATCCGCCTCTTCAGCGAGGAAATCGCCCGCGCCCGCACCGTCATCTGGAATGGCCCCATGGGCGTCTTCGAAATCCCGGAAGCCGCCAAGGGCACCTTCGACATGGCCCACGCCATTGCCGCCAACACTTCCGCCAAAACCATCATCGGCGGCGGCGACAGCGTCAAAGCTGTCAAGAAAGCCGGTGTCGGCAGCAAGGTCACCTTCATCTCCACCGGCGGCGGAGCCAGCCTCGAACTCCTCGAAGGCAAACAACTCCCCGGAGTCACCTGCCTCCAGGACAAGTAATCCCACCAGGATCCCTGCCCAACCATAACCAACGACCACACGACCATTCCCATGCGCAAACCCATCGTCGCCGCCAACTGGAAGATGCACAAAACCCCGGGGGAAACCGCCGACTTCCTCCGCGATTTCGTCGTGCTCGCCAAAGCCGCCGATGACGTCGATATCGTCATCGCCCCTCCCTTCGTCAGCCTCGCCGCCGCTTCCACCGCGCTCGCCCAGCACGATGGCATCAAACTCGCCGCCCAGAACATGTTCTACGAACAAAGCGGCGCCTTCACCGGGGAAATCAGCCCGATCATGCTCCGGGAAATGCTCATCAATTACGTCATCCTCGGCCACAGCGAACGCCGCAGCATCTTCGGAGAAACCGACGATACCATCAACCGCAAGGTCCTCGCCGCTCACCAGTTCAACATCAAACCCATCCTCTGCGTCGGCGAAACCCTCACAGAACGCGACGCCGGCCGCCTCGAGGAAGTCCTCACCACGCAACTCCACGGCGGCCTCGCCGGAGTCTCAGCCGACCAGATGAATGCCACCGTGCTCGCCTACGAACCCGTCTGGGCCATCGGCACCGGCCGCACCGCTTCGTCCGAGCAGGCCCAGGAAGCCCACGCCTTCATCCGCTCAGTCCTCACCAGCCTCTACGGCCCGGAAACAGCCCGCCGCACCCGCATCCAGTACGGCGGATCCGTCAAACCCGGCAACATGGCGGAACTCGCCGCCCAACCGGACGTCGACGGAGCCCTCGTCGGCGGAGCCAGCCTCGAAAGTGGCTCGTTCTGGGAAATCTGCCGCGCCGCCGCCGAAGGCACCGCCCGCAAGATAACTGCCTGATATAGTTCCGTCTAATACGCGTTACGCTCTTTCACTCGCCGCCGCCGGAATCATTTTCAGGCGGCGGCGTTTTCTGTTTGCACCAAGGGAAACGCGAGTTCACAAACCTTCTCATCGACTTCTTCTATGAGCGCGACCAGAGTCAAAACCATCACCGCCGCCATGCGCGGCAATCCAGACTGGCAGGCCGTCCTTGATCTCATCCTCAAGGAATTCAATTGCCAGACAGGCACACTCCACAAATGGCACGACCTCCATGCCATGCTGGAACTCATCTGCCACCGCGGCATCCCCCGCGAAATGATGGATAAAATCGAACGCATCCCCATGGGCAAAGGAATCGCCGGAGCCGCCGCCGAACGCATGGAACCCGTCAGCATGTGCAACCTCCAGACGGACACCACCGGCGTCGCCCGCCCGAAAGCCAAGAAAACAAACGTCGGCGGCAACATCGCCGTCCCCATCGACATGGGCGGTCTCCTCATGGGCACCCTCGGCATCGGTAAACTCGAACCCTACGAGTTCACCGCCGAAGAAACCAAGGACCTCCAGGCCATCGCTTCCCAGATCGCCGAACACTGGATCGGCTGAAGCCAACCGCAGATCCTGACGAAGGACCGCCGACGCCATGAACCGCCGCGGCTTCCTCTCGCTGACTTCCTCCCTCGCCGCCCACAGCATCGCGGCAGCAGAGGACACCACCGGCATCACGTTCACAGAAGAAGATTCCCGAATCCTCTTCCGCCACGGCAGTAAGCCAGTCTGCCGCTACCAGTCACAGCCAGGCCCGCTCCCCGCCGGCGTAGATCCCTCGTTCACCCGCGGCGGCTACCTCACAGACCTCCACACGCCGCTCGGCCACCTCATCACGGACGACTTCCCGCCCGACCACCTCCACCACCACGGCGTCTGGTCCGCATGGACGAAATGCCGCTGGCAGGGACGCGACACGGATTTCTGGAACATGGGCCAGAAAAAAGGCCGCGTGGACTTCAAAGCCCACACCAAACCACAGCACAACGGCCCGGCCGCCACGCTCTCCGCCCAGCACGTCTACACCGACCTCACCAGCGGCCAGCCGCTCCCGGTCCTCGCAGAAACATGGGACCTCACCGTCGCCATCCTGCCTTCCACCAGCCTCCCAGGCATCTCCCTCACCATCACCCAGAAGGTCATCGCCAGCGAACCCCTTGAACTGCCAAAATACCACTACGGTGGTCTCGGGTTCCGCGGCCACCGCTCATGGAAAGGCACCAAGGGCTGCCGCTTCCTCACCTCGGAAGGCATCACCGACCGCATCAAGGGCAACGAATCACGCGCCCGCTGGTGCTGGGTCGGCGGCATCACCAACGGCTCCCTCTGCGGAGCCCTCCTCGCCTCCCACCCGCAGAACCCCATCCACCCGGAACCAGTCCGACTCAACCCCACCGAGCCGTTCTTCTGCTTCGCCCCTCCCCAGGCCGGCGACCGATCCCTCGCCCCGGACTCCCTCTCCCACTCACGCTACCTCATCGTCCCTCTCGACGGCGAACCCTCCGAAGCATCCTGCGGCGCCATCGCAAGGGCATGGGCCAACACCCCATAAAGCCCCCGCCACAATCTCAGCCCGGCTCCATCCAGCCCCGCTTCGTGTGCGCAACCCCAGCTCCGGTTGCCCCCCCGTCGCCTCACATCCGGGGGTCAATTCCAATTGTAGCGAAGGGAATTTCCAATTGTCGCTGGACAGGGCGGAACCGCACGACATTTCACCGGCCTTCTCAGGCACATTTCCACTGCAGCCATATCCTTGGCTCCGTGAGAGCATCATGAGCGGTCAGGGCGATCAAACCAGCCCACTGCTCAGCCGCTATTTCAGGTCAATGACGACCTTGCCGAGTTCACCGGTGAAGCGGGCCGGGACGTCGTAGGATAAATCTACCGGAGTGCCGGTGTCTTCGCCTATATCCAGAGTCTCCTCAGTCGAAAAGCGGAAGGGAACCGTCCTCCCGACGTGTCCCTCTGCGACTAATACTTCATTGGCCTTGATGGAAACATCGCCTCCTTTGCCCATCCCGCCGCCGTCGTATGTGAAGTTCATGACCAGCTTGTGCTTGCCGGAGGGCAGAGGTTCCTTGGCGGCGAAGCGCCACCTCTCGCCGTTGGTGAAGCTGTAGCTGAACACCGGCTTGCCCTTCTCAAAATAGAGGGCCCAGCCAGCCAGAATTCCGCCCTGGGTTATGATCACGCCCGACTCGTCTCCTTTCAGGCTCAGTTCGGTGGTTATGCTCCACGAGCGGTTCTTGATGGGGGGTGCCGTGCCTTCCGGGATGCGCTTCAGGCCAGCGGTGTAAGTAAATGTCCTGCGGTCGCCGGTCATGCTCGGTCGGATGCCTTCGCCGAAGCGCTCCGCGGCCGATGTCTGGATGAAATGCACTCTCAGACAGACCATTTGACGTCCCTTTCTGTGTATATGCGCCATCTAAAGGACAGACCTTCTGCAGCGCCATCAAGAGCGCCAGAGCGCCATCACTCCAAGCGCCATCAAGAGGACTGACCTTCTGTGTAAGGACAGACCTTCTGCAGCGCCATCTCCTTGTCTGCATCCGGGCGAGCATAGTCGGACATTCGAGACACTACAGATGCGAGACACTACAGGACAGGCCATTTGCAAGACTCGGTTCGTCCGGACTGGGCCGGATCGCCTCGAAGGAAAACGGCTGGCTCTTCTACACGACATCGAACTTGGGGGGCGTGCTCCAGATCGGCAGCGGGTTCAGCGGCGGCACGGCGAACTTCTACTCCACCACCCAGCTCCCGAGCGGCGCGTCCGTGGCATGGACTCACGTGGCAGCCACATGGGACGGCAGCGGTCCGGCCCAGTCCGCCTTCGGTCTGTGGATCGCGGGCGCGTCATCCGGACTTGTCTCGACAGCATCGGCCACCGGAACGAAGCTCGACGACTCGGGCATCGACCTCTGGATCGGCAACCGTTCTGCCGGCTCCCGGGCCATCGACGGGCAGATTGCCGAGGTCGCGTTCTGGAATGCCCTGCTCACGCCTGCCGAGATCGCGGCCCTCTCGAAGGGGTTCTCCCCATCGCACATCCGGCCCACCGCCATGCGCTTCCACGCTCCCCTCGTCCGGGACTTCCGCCCGCTCCAGCAGAATGCCACCATCGCCTCCTCGGGCGTCACGGTGGCCCCACATCCCAGAATCATCCTCTGATGGCCCTCTTCGTCCACACCGTCACCGGCGCTCTTCACGACATCGATCCGGACATCCACAGCCACTGGGTCGGGAGCGGCAATCCGAAGGCCGCGCTTCTGACCAGGCTGCCGGATCCGCCTCCCCACGACCCGCTCACGCAGTCGCCGCCAGTGTGGGCAGACGGTGCGTGGGTGATCGAGCCCCTGCCTGCTCCATTCCGGCGCTGGCCCGGTTCCGCCGCGTTCCTTGCCGACTTCATGCCGGAGGAAGCCCTCGCCCTGCGCAACTCGCAGAACCCGGTGATCGCCCACCTCACCATGATCCTGCTGGCATGGCCGGGAGAGGTGTGGGCGACAGACCCGAGATGCGCCTGGTGGCGCAGGGCGAGCGGAGCGAGGGCCGGGGAGGCGGCCTGCGAGGCACGAGCACCCGCAGCCACGGGGCGCAGGCGGTGCGGAGCGCGAGGGACGAGCCTAACTTGCGAGGCGAACCCCAGACATCGACAGCACCAACGACGACCTAGAGCCGAAGCGGGGGCCGGTTGCCTGCAGCGCCCCATTATGCGGCCTGACCACCCTCGACTCTCGAAGGCCACACACCATCACCGAAGCCAGCCACCATCAAAGGCCACAACGCCCGCCGCATAATGCCAAGCTCAGGCACCGGCGCGATGGGGAGTTGCGTTGCAGGCCGGAACAGCGTTGCACTTGCCCCACGCTCACGAACGCCGCTTGAGCAACAACCACAGCAAGCCACAAGCCGCCACGATCAACACCACGATGATGCTCCACGGCGTTGATGTGGTTGGTTCTTCGTTTGGTGTCGGTGGTGTCGTCGGCTTGGCTTCGGGTGCATTTGGCTCCTGTCGTTTGGGTGCAACAGGCGGAGCTGTTGGCGCATTGGTCTCCTTTTGATCGATCCTGGGTGGTGACTTTAAGTCTGCCTTCGCAATCACAAAAGCGTTGCCGACAGAGAGCTTCAACTGGCTCAAGTCACTCCCAATACCAATCACTTCGATGCCGTCCGTATCAGTTAGTTTTAATGCGCTGAGGTCGAGGCGACTTAAAGCCCTCTCCTTCATGTGGAACACATAAATTCGGTTCTCGATGATCTCATGGCCCGCTTCGTCTGTGATTTCAGCCCGAGCAACGAGCGTCTGATCATCTGCCCAAGACCATTCTCGAAGATAGCCTTTGAGCCCTGCGTCATACGTCACATGCGGAAGTTGCAGCGGAACCTCACGATAGGTGCCATCGGCTTCAATCTCGTAGAGATGGCTGGTTGGGCCTGCATTGACCAAAAGCCTCCTTCCATCAGGACTTAGCGATACCCCTGTTCCGGCTTCGTTGTTTCCCGTCCAATCAATGTTATAGTCCAGCTTAATTTCGATTCCTCGGCTGGGTATCTGAACTCGATTGCGGCTGTTCGTCGCGCCGCCTGATCGAGAGCGGAAAACAATTTGATCACTTGGAAGCGAAGCCACTGGCTCCGCTTTAATCGGAACACCAATCAACAGCCACTCTGGCGCTTTGGCGTTCAATTCACGGGTCATTTGTTCTGATCTTCCATGCGCTAGTGCGCCTGGCACGTTCAGCCACAAAGCCAGAACAGCTAAGCAAAGACGGTGCTTTTTCATTGCTGATTGCGGATGTTGTTGAAGACATCAGTTGCCCCGTTCTCTGCGAAAGCATCTTTGATCGCGACACCAGACGGGTTCGAGAGCTTAATGGTTTCAAGTGCCGTGGCATTGGACAAGAACTCGACTTCAATGAGGCACGCCTTGACTGGATGATAATCCTGCGTGTTTCCATTGAGGCTTACTCCATCGCGGGTCACCATCTTGCCCTCACGTTTAACACCCCGATTGATGGCACCCGCATCAGATGCGGCAACTGCGTTCAAAGTCGTTGTGTTAAGCGCTGTGGCTAATTCCATATCTTCCGCCTGATTCTGATTGTTGCCAGGGTTGTTTGCTGGATCACTGGTGGCTTGAGATTCGGCTTGGGTGCGCTCCACAAAAGTTTCTGTCCCGCGTGCCGAAGCGCCTCCCGAATTGAAGTGAATGCTCACAAAAATATCGGCACCTTTTTCTTTAGCAATTTGAGGTCTCCTAGTTAAGCTCGGAAAATCGTCGGTGTTGTCCCGAGTCATTACAACTCTTACTCCATGTTTCTCGTTGGCAAACTTGTCGAGCAACTGTTGGCGAAGACTCAATCCACAAGCGAGTGCCAGGTCTTTTTCTTGAACCCCTCCAGCTCCAACAGCGCCCGAGTCGTCTCCACCGTGACCTGGATCAATGACGACAACGCCGGGGACCTCCATGTCGATCAAGTCAATCGGCGTGCTCATGCCTTCGATCTGGATTTTGATTCTGACCTGGTTGAACCCAATCGGCGGCACATTCACACGGATGGCGGTATGGCCATCGGCTCCGACTTTGGTTTCACCGGTGGTTTGAGACACCTTGCGGAAGCTGCTCGCATCATACGCCGTGGATGCCTCGAAGCGGTCTTTGTGATTCGGACTCTTGTCCCAATCGCCGCGAATGGTCGCAGGTGTTGCGCCTGGCAGTGCTTCCAGCGTCCAGGTGACTTTCTTATCCTTCAGGGCGTCGCCAATCTTCACTTTGATTTCACGATGAGCGATCTTGTTGGCGTTCGGATCGACCTCAACAAAAGGCGTCAATGGTTTGCCGCTGTTTGGCTTCTCTGACCCCGTAATATCGTTGCCGTCCTCGTCCTTTGTCTTGGGTGCCAGATCGACTACCTCCACCGGGACAAGGCGCACCACCTTCAAATACTCACCCACTTGAGAATGCGGCATCTCAGGGTTCGCAGGTCCATTCGGTACCGAGTACTGTGGCACCACGTCATGCGGTGCCGAGTACAAAGAACCCCGAGGGATCGTCAGCGTCACCACCTCCACAGACGTCGGTTCCTGCTCCAATAGTGGCTGACCCATCAGCGACGAAGCAG
>JBDKER010000016.1:0-102118 GCA_039795165.1 Verrucomicrobiota bacterium
CGGGCGTCCGGATCATGAACGATCCCGCCCCGCCTGATTCCGGTACGTCTGTGCGATGCACAGTCGAATTGCTCACCGGTGCATCCGATTCGCCCACCTCACCCAAGGTCCGCAAACAGAGTGCCGGCCCCGCGGCCACCGTGAGGCATGGTTCCGCCTCAGTCCCCATCTACCGGATCGTTTCCGGCACGCGCACCCGCTTCGCCATTTCATGGTACCGCGACGGCAAACGCATGCGCCAGGTGTTCCGCACCATCGAGGCCGCCAAGAAGGAAGCGCTGGTCGTGGCGCGGCAGATTCAGGCGGGCATGCAGTACCTCACCGATCTGAAACCGCACGAGAGGGATGCCTTCATCGCCGCCCGTGACCTCGCGGACAAAGCCGGGCTCCCGCTCGTCCCCGCGATGGAAGACTACCTCCGGGCACGTGAACTGGCTGGCACGGAATCGCTCGCCGCCATGGCCACCCAGTACGCGAAGCACTTCGGTCTGGTCGTCCGCCGCGCTACCGTGTCCGAGGTCGTGGAACAGCTCCTCGTCTCCCGCAAACAGGACGGCTCTGGCCGCCGCCACCTCGTCCAGCTCGGCTCTGTCCTCCGGCGCTTTGCGGCCGCCTGTACCGGCCCGATCCTCGACGTCACCTCAGCCGACATCGATGCATGGCTCCGCAGCCTCAAGGTGTCCCCCATGTCGCGGAATTCCATGCTCGTCACCGTGAACATCCTCTTCTCCTTCGCCCTCGAACAGAATTACCTGCCCGCAGGCCAGCCGACCTCCGCAAGCCAACTCCGCAAGGTGAAGGTGCCGGATTCGGAAATCGGCATATTCACGCCCGACGAGTTCTCCCGGATCATCCACGCCGCCCCGGACCGCCTGATCCCCCTCCTTGCGATCAGCGCGTTCGCCGGGATCCGGAGCGCGGAAATCGCCCGGCTCGACTGGTCCGCCGTGGACCTCGACCGCCGCATCATCGAAGTAAGGGCCGGACAGGCGAAAACCGCCTCCCGCCGCGTCATCCCGATCACGGACAATCTCGCATCGTGGCTGGCTCCGCTGCCCCGCCGCGGCCGGGTCGTTTCTTCCTGCACCCAGCACAAGGAAATCACCGCCCTCGCCAAGTCCCTCGGCATCCCGTGGCCCCGGAACGTCCTGCGCCACTCGTTCATTTCCTACCGCATCGCCATCGTGAAAAGCGCCGACCAGGTCGCCCTCGAAGCCGGCAATTCCCCCGCCATCATCTTTCGGCACTATCGGGAACTGACCACCGAGGAGACGGCGAAGGAATGGTTTGGGATTGGGGCACCAAGAGTGCGGATCACTGACTCCTGATGGTCTGGACTCAGGTCTGCTATAGCTGAGTGAAAATTCGAGATCGCGGTATCCTAATTCTGTGAAGCGCACATACCTGCCGGCACGCTGACCGTGACCGAGCCGAGGCGGGGGGCTGCAGCGCCAAGGTCTGGTAGCGGGCCACAGCACTCCGAGAAGCACGCCAGACGCTCCCCCGATGCCAGACCTGCTGGAGCTCAGCCACGCGGGGTGCGGAGCTTGCCGCTACGAATCGGTGGTTGGTGGCGGTCACATCCCAAGGACCTCCCGAATCAGATTCTGTACATGAGACTCTCGTTCGCGCTGTAAAGCCATCTCCAGAGCAGCTACCACGTCTGGTGTCTGGATGCCTTCCAAAGCAGTCACCGCAGCCATTCGTTCATCTGGATCGCCCTCCGTGAGAATCTGAACGAGTGGCGTTACCAACTCTGGCGCATGGTAATTGGCGGCAATCTGAGCACTCCAATACCGAACAGAACCTGCTCGATTCAAAAGGCTCTGCCGGAGTGCAGCGATGACCGTATCTCGGTCATGCGCTAAAATGGTGTCTTCGACCAATTGATAAACCCCGTGCCCATCACCTTGGCCAAACGCATTGAGCAGCAACGTAACGCATCTCTCATCTGGGGTCTCCGCGAAAAGCCTCCGCACTTCATCGAAGCGACGAAGTAACGCATCCGATACCTCCGATGTAGGAGGCAATGGCTGGTGGGTTCTTAAAAAGCTCAGTGCTTCATCTGTGGTCATGGCACGTTCCCAACTTGGCGGTTCAACTCAATCAGTCGCTGCATCTGCTGATTGACCAGAGAGCGGTCATAATCAGCATTTCTGAAGATATTGCGCAGGTCACGAACATCAGCGGCAAGGTTGAGCATATTGCTCCCTCGGTCGGCATTGGTTCCGAATGTGCGGGTCAATGCGTGGAGGTCCTTCCTCATGTTGATCGTTACACCAAGGCTGTGCGAGGTTTCACTTACGGCGTTCTGAACTACATGGTGGGGAGTGTGTGTGGCATTGAGACCTGATTTGATGTTCGCCCGTCGCGTCTGACCATACAGGCCCACGAAAAGGTCTTCACCAGCTTGCGGAACTGCCGCTGGCGTCTTTGCAACCCCGCCTCCCTCCTTCGCCAGCACGGAAGACGCTTCCTCGATCGACTCCCTGACTCCAGTCGCCGTAGCGCTTGCGGCATCGTCGGCGTGGCTCAGTACACCGACCGCCTCGTCGAGTTGGCCCGCATGGCGCTTCACCGCGGCCATGCCCTTTCCGGCCGCCTTGAACACCCTTCCTCCGAATGCCTCCAGCATGGCTTCGTTCCCGGCTCCCCTGAGGTCTCCTTTGAGCAGTTTGTCGGCTGCCCCGTCCATCGGGCTGAGCATCCCGAGCGCCTCCTGACTCCCGTGCATGATGCCTCCGGAAACCGTGCGCCCGGCTTCCATGGCCGACTCGAAGCCCCGGCTGCTGGAAAGCTGCTCCACCGCACTCTGCGGCAGCGCATCGACCATTGCACCCACCAAACCTTCCGCCGCAGGTGTGATGATGTGCTCGTTGATCCGCTTCACCAGCGCCCCGACAAACAACCCCTCCGGATCCCACATCGTCCACGGATTCTGCCGCACATAGCAGTACAAGTTCGGCCCGTCCACATGACCCAGCGGATCCCGGCTGATGAACGTGCCAGTCTCCATGTCCCGGTAGCGGAACCCTTCGTTGAGCAGGCCCGTCGGGTCTTCTTCTTTTGTATTGGCCCGGTGGCGGTCGCGATTGACTCCCAGTTCCCGAACGCGGCCCGTTGCGTGCTTCGGATTGAGGTTAGTACCGATCTCGCCCGTGCGGCGGCCATCGGCTTGATAGGTTGCGGCCCATGTGGTGACGCCCGCAGCATCGCTCTGTCCCACCACGTCGCCGCGACTGTTGTACCGGTTGAACCGCAGCGTCACCGCGCTGCCCGTTTCCGCGCTGACCGTTTCCCGGCGTGCGGTCCAGAGGAGGCCGCGCGTTCCGCCTCCAATGTCCACGCCCCTCGCCAGCAGAAGCGACAGCGTCCCGCCCGAAAACTCCGCCTGCCTGTCACCGCAGTCACTCCGCGCCACCGCGAATCCACCCGGGAACCACAACCCCAACGGCCCAGCACCCTCCAAACCAGCCACCTCCTCAACTTCCAGAAACGCCCGCTCTGACTCAACCCGCAACGCCTCCGCCCATTTCTCCACTGTCTCCGCCTTCCCAACCCTCTCGCTCACCACCGCCCGCCCCGAAACCACAACCGCCCGCGCCTCACCACCCATCGCGGCAGCAAGGATCACGAACAGCATCAGCACCCAGCGCATGGACAGAGCATGCAGACGGGAGGCTCGCTTGTCACGCGGAAGGTGGCGGTGCATCGCCAGACGTGCGGAAGTCTACCGCGCGGCCAAGGCACGCCATCCGGAACGCTGGAACGGCCGCAGCACCCGCAACTGGTCCCCGGTGCGCTCCACCACTCTCAACTCGGTCTCCCAGCGTTCCCTCGAACCCATCGCCAAACGCGCCGCTTGATCAATTCGCATGTCAAACTGGAAAACTACGTTGACATCTATTCAGGTCGGGAGGCATCGCAGTGTGCGGGCCGAGGCGCTTTGAGGGCATGTCACAGGCTCCCCAGACCTTTTTGGGCCACTACTTTGTATCGCTCAACCAACCGGACAAGATGAGGGGCTTGACGATTCTTTGCCAGCTTACCAAGAGCATCAGCGAGTAACTGTCCAACCACTTTTGCGTTTTCAGTATGCCACTTCACTTCGCCGATTCTGATTTTTCTTTCATCATCCTTGAACCTTTGGGCATAAAGGCCAAAGGAGACGAGCGCTGAGGTTGGTTCCCATTGGGTATTCATCAACGCAATGACTAGCAATCTGTGAGTTCTATCCTCTGACTTAGTTCTCCACCAAAGGAGTTCCAAGCAATCGGCTTCTTGACCATCAATCCAAAGGTCGATGGCCGCATTTGCGACTGTATCAGGGTCACCCAGAGCAAACTTTAGTGCCTGTCGGTCTTTATCTGTGAGCCTTCCCTTGGAGTCCAATCTGCTACTTGCTGGATCAAGAGACGTGAGCTTTTCGAGTAATGGTTCATTAGCGAACAGGCTCGAAAATGACGATCCAACCACGATGGTCAAGACGATTTTCCTGATCGTGTTCATGGTCGGAAGCTGTTGCCTGTTGCAGTTGATGGTAGGCCACCATGAGATTGCCAAAATCCATTATCAGGAGTGTTGCCTCCTGGCTCCTTGCCAACACCACTCTTCCAGAGTCGGCGACCGCTACAGGCACCACGAGCATAAATAACTTTGCACTTGGTAATTGACCCAAGCTTCTCCGCAAAGCTAGGTGAGATGTTGCACGCATGGATGCGAACTTCGCAAGGCTTGCAAAATGTCGTCTTGCCTCCGACAATGTCTTTTTCAAGATCACTCAAGCGTCGTGCATTCGGATCGGTTGCCCATCGATCTCCGCTTGGTCCATCTTCATAGAGGCCGGAACCATCTGCCACACCGGGCAGACCTGGGCCATCAACCGCAGGCGTCACCCCATCGCGCTGGACGGAGTCCCACCCATGCCCTGCAACCGTTAGTTTTTTGATGCAGCAACTGTTCTTGCTCAACTCTTGCAGGAAATCGAGCATCTCCTTTCCTGAGTCTGCCCGTTTTTTCCGGCCTTTGTCAGCCCCGTCATCAGCTACTTGATCGAAGTGTTCAATCTGGCCGTTGGCTGTTGGACCTGTCCCATTTGGAATGCTGATACCGCCATTAACGGGAGTCCATCCCAAGTAGTCAAACCAGTTGATGCAGTCGTTGTAGCAGAAGCGATACAGGTTAAGCCCTCCCTCTTCCCCGATCGGATCCCTGTTCAGCCACCGCCCCGCGCCTGGGTCGTAGAACCGATAGCCGTAGTAGTTGAACCCACTGTCCGCATCACGCAGCTTCGAGCTGTAGTGGAACGGCAGCAGATCCGCCCACGGACGATTTGCGGGAAGTCCGGGCGGCTGGCTGGTGACTGGCGTGTTCGTGCCCCATGCCCGCACCTCGCGCCCGAAGGCATCGTATTCATAACTCGCCACCAGCTGGCCCGTCACCGTCTTCCCGGACGCCTTGAACTGGTAGTAATGCCGCACATTGCCCATGTGGTCGGCGAGCGGGACGTGCACTTCCGCGCTGCCGGTGCCGTACGAGTAGCTCTGCACCGCCCCCGTCTGCAGCCATGCCAAGCCCCCGACTCCACCGGCACGCATCCAGTCGCTCCGGGCGTACAGGCTGCTCCCGATGTCCGGACGCCACACGCACGACCATTTCCGGCGGTGGTATGTGCCATCGGTATTGAGCTTCGCGATCATGATCAGCTTCCAGCCGTCCCATTGATACCCCTCAACCTCGGGCGGGTCAATCCCGCGTGTCACCTTGCGCTCGATCAGACGGGAGAGGCCGTCGTATTTGAATTCAATCGTCGCCGCCGGAAGCTCGTTGGGCGGAATGCCCTGCGGATTTGCCGGAGCCATGAAACCGCCTGCCGGCTGGGTCCATGCCGGACGCTCCAGCTTCACGAGGCGGTTCTCTCCGTCCCACGTCATCGTCCAGCGGCCATCGAAGCGGAGATTCCCGGCATCAGATTGGCACAGTCAGCCCTTCCGCCTCGGCCAGCCTCTTCTGATTCGCATCAAAGGTAAGGAAATGCGTCGCGCCCAGTTCGATAGCGGTCGCCACATGAAGGATATCCATCGACCGATGACCGCAGGCATCGGTGTGCCATTCGCTGAGACGTTCAGCAGCAAGGTGAACCTGATGCCAGGGAGCCGGTACGGTAACGACGTCTCCACTCACCAAATCAGCCTTGAGATCGGCAAGCATCTTTGCTCCCTCGTCACGCGAATAGCCCTTGGACGGGTCGTTCCGGTGAAGCCTGATCTGGAACCGAACCGCCTGTCGGAACTCGTAAAGCAACAGGCTCGTGACCTCCAGCGGTTCCGGCATGGCCCCAAAATAGGCCGCAGCATCAGGAGAGTTTGCCTGTAGCCGATACAACGCGCAGAGAAATGACGTGTCAGGATACGCTTTCATCAACCCAAGTCCCGAGCCAATTCATCAGCACGCATCGCCGCCACTTGCTCCGGCGTGAAGACCCGACCGCCCCATGTCTCCCGTAATCGGGCCATGATGTCCACTTTGGCACGTCGTGGCCGGGCCTCCGCCCCTCCGCTCGCCGGCACAAGCCGGGCAATGATCTTGCCCCGCTTGCTGATGTTCACAGATTCCCCTTCATGGACCCACGCTTCAATGCGTGGGAATTCGTTCCGAAGCTCCCTGACCGTGGCTGTCTTCATGTGATACATCATATGTCTCACATCCAGCTCGTCAATCGTCGCTTGCCGTGTCGGCCTTGCCCAGGTCCGCCAGCACGGCCACCGGTTCCCCGCGATAGATGTCAAGGTATTTGTCCAGTTTATCATGCGGTTTGATCAAGCGGCGCGTTTGGCGATGGGTTCGAGGGAGCGCTGGGAGACTGGGTTGAGGGTGGTGGCGTGCCCCGGCCTCCGGCGTCGTGCTGTCGCACCACGCCTGCGGCCCCCGCGCTGCGGCTGCTGCGCACCACTGCGGCTGTCGCCTTCGTTGCCTCCGCTCCAGTCAGCCGCTCCTTCGTCGCGGTCGCAGCGGTTCCGCTCGCGTCAAGGCATCCTCCCCGTAAAAACTTTGGGCGGTGGCATCCTGTGAGTAATTGAAGTCCCATCCGCCCAAACTTTTGACGGGTGCCCCTCCTTGACCTCTGCCACCGCGCCGCCATGGCCGGAACTCCGCCCGCTGTCCCTGCGGCTCGTGATCCTCAGCCGGAGCCGGTCGAGGTCGATCACGAGTCACCGCCTGTTTCCGGGAGCAACCCTCCTCGTGCCCGAAAGCGAGGCTGAGAGCTACCGTCATACCGGGCTCGGCATAGAAACCATTCCCGACGAGATCGCCGGCATCAGTGCCGTGAGGAACTGGGTGCTGCGCCGGTTCACGGAGGACGCCATCGTGATGCTCGATGACGACATCTCGGCGTGCGTGTGCATGGTGAGTCTGCGGTGCCGCCGTCTGCGGCCTGCTGTCGGGACCGGGGGGTGCCCGGGTGCAGTTTCTGGGGGTCAGGTCTGGGTTTAGTGATGGCGCTGCGGATTCCTTGCGCGACGGAGATCTGTCGCTTATGCTGACGGTAAGCCTGTGTTTATGAAACGCCTTTTCCGGCTCATTGCCGTCCTTGCCATTGTCTGTGTGCCTCTTGTTCCGGAGGTATCGCTGGCGCAGGCTCCTGCCACGCCAGCCCCTGCGGCGGCCGATGCTCCCGCAGCCGCTCCCGCCGGTACCGGCACGAGGCCCGTTATCAGCATCCTTGATGCCGCTGCGCCTGCTGCGCCCGCCGAGACTGCGGCGGCGGTTCCGGCGCGCAAACCGGGTTCGTCCCTTGATCCGGTGAAGCTTTTCCGGGAGGGCGGCATCACGATCTACGCGTTGCTGGCGCTGTCGCTGGTCATGTGTGCGCTCATTGTCTTCTACTTCCTGACGATCCGGCGGGCTGCGGTGGTGAGCGACGCCTTCATGCGGACGGCGGAGGGTCTCATCCGCAAACAGGATTACGCTGGGCTGCTGACGGTCTGCAACCGCCGCTCGGAAGCGATTGCGCTGATCACGCAGAAGGCCCTCGATTTTGCCACCAAGAATCCCACGGCGACCCTTGAGGAAGTCCGTCAGGTGACGGAGAGCGAGGGGCAGCGTCAAGCCAGCCAGCTTTCCCAGCGCATTGCCTATCTTGCCGACATTGCGGCCATTGCGCCGATGGTTGGTCTCCTTGGAACGGTCTTCGGCATCATGAAGGAATTCGGCAACATTTCCGACCGGGCGGCCCAGCTCAACATGATGAAGGCCCAGATGAGTTTTGCGGGAGGTACTGCGGAGGCACTCGTCAATACGGCAGCCGGGCTCGTCATCGCCATTCCGTCGATGATCGTCTATTCGATCTACAAGGGGAAGGTGAACCAACTCATTTCGGAACTGGAGGCGGCTTCGACTTACATCATGGCGCTCCTCAGTGCGCAGTACAAACGCGTTACGGCGCAGGCCCGGGCACAGCAGATGGCAGCCCGCGAACAGACGCCCACGAGAACCCGCTGAACTGTTCCCCCACCCATGAAATTCCGGCGGAGCTCCCATGACCAGGGACACGGCATGAACCTTGTGCCGCTCATCGACGTCCTGCTCATTCTGCTGATCTTCTTCATCGTGAACCTCGCGATGGCGAAGTTTGAAACGGAAGTGAACATCAGCGTGCCCGCCGCCGACTCGGGCAAGCAGAACAACCGGACGGTCGGGGAACTCGTCGTGAATATCCGCCGGGATGGAACCCGCGTCCTCAATAGCCAGGTGCTCACCGACCCGGAACTGAAGTATAAATTCGACGAAATCGCCAAATTCGACCGCAAGCAGGCCATCATCATCCGCGCCGACACGCGGACCGAGTACGGCGACATGTTCCGCGTTCTGGACCTCTGCCATCAGGCGGGTCTGTATCATGTTTCCTTCGCGACCCGCGAAGCCGAGGCTCCCGCCGCCCGCTGAGCGCCCACTTTCCGTGGTGGCAAACTCCGCATGACAAGGCCGCCTTCCCGCTTTCACTAGCGTGCCCCGGCACCTGCCGCCCGACCATGCGCCGTTCCCCGCTCACCCGCCTCCCTTACTGCTTCAGCCACCCACGGTTGCTGGCCATCCTGCTGCTGGCTCTGCCGTGCTCCGGCCCGTCCCAGGAGGAGCGCCCGCCCCGGGCCATCCCGGTCGATGAAGAACCCAACTCGACCGCAAAGCCTGCGCCGGCTCCGGCTCCGCCGCGCGCCCTGCCCGTTCCGGAAACGGTACCCGGCGAAGCCCCCGCGGCCAAGCCCCCGGCCACGGGAGCCGTGCCCCGCCGCACTCAGAAGGCCCCGGCCAAAACCAACGACCCGGAGAAAGACCTTTTCGAATACTCCGACTTCATCTTCAGTCAGCGCGCGGATTACAAGCTCGCGGCCCGCCAGTTTTCGGAATACCTGAGCATCTACCCGCAGGGACGCTACCGTGACGACGCCCGCTTCAAGCTCGCCGAATCCCACTACCGCAATAAACTGGACGACCTCGCCCTCCAGGAATTCGACGCCTACTTCCGCGAGTTTCCGAATGGCAAGAACCGTCAGACCGCATTCTACCACGCCGGCGAAGCTCATTACCGCATCGCTTCCCAGATGCCTGTGCTCGAACGCGCGGGCCGAGTCCAGCTGGCATTCGATGCTTACCGGGCGTCTCTGTCGGCCTCGCGTTCCGGTCCTTACGCCTGCTACTCGGCTTTCCGCCTTGGCACGTATGCTTATAATTCCGCTCAGGAAGAAGCCGACCGCTACAAGGAAGCCGTGCGCTATTTCACGATCGCGGCATCGCAATGTCCCAAGGACCAGGACAAGATCCGGGCCACCGCATGGTTCTTCCTCGGCCGCAGCCACCGCTATCTTTCCCAGAACAAGGAAGCGTCCGCCGCCTTCGAACAGGTCCGCACCATCAGCCGCGACAATCCGTACTTCGACAAGGCCCTCGAAGAACTCGCCCAACTCGACGTGGAAGCCGGACGCTCGAAGGAAGCCAAGGAAAAGTTCGACCTCCTTGCCCGCGAAAGCAAGGATTCGGAAACCCGCGCCAGTTCGCTCGTCAATTCCGGCATGCTCCTCGCGGAAACCGAGGAAGGCCGCGCCGAAGCCCTCGCCAAATTCGAAGAGGCTCTCCAGATTCCCGGCGACCGCGCCAAGGAAGCCCGCGCCCGTGCCCGCTTCGGACTCGTCTGGGGCTACCACCGCCAGAACGATCAGGAGAAGGTTCTCGAGGCATGGCGGGGCCTGCAGTCAGGCGACTACGCCGACCTTGACGAATACAACCGAGCGAGACTCTGGCTGATCGCCGGATCGGCCTACGCCACGCTCGGCAAGCACGCCCCTGCGGCACAGACCCTGCGCCTCGTCGAAAGTCTCGCCGCCAGCACGGACCAGCGCGTGGCCGAAACGGCGCTCGAAGCCGGCTACAAGCGCATCGTCAGCCTTTTCAAACTGAACGACCCCCTGCTCCCGGAGGCTGTCGACGAATACGTCAAGCTCTGGTCCCCCCGGTTCCCAGATTCGGATTACCTCGACAAGGCGTGGCTGGCGCGGGGATCGTGGTACTTCAACCGTACGGTCTGGGAAGCAGCGGCTTCGGCCTACGGCAGTGTCCGCCTCGACAAGCTCGAACCGGCCCGCGCGGCCAACTATCTTTACCAGCGTGGCTGGTCGGAAGCCTCGGCCGGCAGCAAGGAGGCTGTCACCACCCTCTCGCAATTCCTTGAGAAATATCCGGAAGACGAACGCGCCCCGATCATCCAGCTGCAGCGCGGGATGGCCCGTCTCAAGATCGGAGATACCGCCAATGCTCTGACTGATTTCGAAGATCTCGTGACCCGGACAGCGGGCACGGAAACAGGAGAAACGGCCCTTTACCAGGCTTCCCTCGTCAAGGGCACCCGGCAGGACTTCACGGGCATGGTGGCCTCGTTCCAGAAACTGATCGCCGATTACCCCAAGACCCGCTTCCTTGGCGAAGCGCGCTACTGGATCGGGGCCGGACTCTACCAGCTCCAGAAGTACGCGGATTCCATCGAACCACTAACGGAGGCGCGCCGGCTCGACTCCCGCACGTACCAGCAGGACGCATCGCTCATGCTCATCGGAGCCCACGCTGCCCTCAAGGACATCGATGGCATGGTCAAGGAAGTCGATGCCTTCCTCAATAATCCAGCGATGCAGAAGCCGGTGCCCAAGGACCTCCTGCGCTGGCTCGGCGTTACGCTCTACCGCGAGCGCAAGGACTATCCCCACACGGCCCGCTACCTCGCCTTCGTTGCCAACCACGACGACCCGGCCCAGACGGATCCCGACATCTGGCTGGCCCTCGGCGAATCACTGGTCGAAGTAAAAGAGAATGCCGCCGCCCTGCGTGCCCTCGATGCCCTCCTCAAAATCGAGGAACGCAAACCGCAGCGCGCCCGGTCATTCCTCCTGCGCGGACGTGCCCTCCTCGGCCTCAATGACCTCGAGGAAGCCCGCAAGAGCGTCGACAGCGGTCTCGAAATCGACCGCGAAACCCTCATCGCGGCCCAGCTCCATCTCCTTTCAGGCGACGTTGCCAGCCGCTCCAACCTTCCCGTCGAAGCCGTCAACAGCTACAACCTCGTGCGCAATGTCTGGGAAGATCCCGTCCTCACCCCGACCGCCATTCACCGCATGATCGTGCTCCTCGACCGCAGCAAGGACGCGGAAGACAAGAAGAAGTCAGCCGACCTCAAAAAGGAACTCGCCAGCAAGTACCCACGGTTCCAGGCTCCCAAATGATGGACGCCCGACGTTTCCACGTTCACCACGACTCCCTTATCGTCCGCACCCCCGGCCGCGGCACCACGGAAATCACCGACGCCGTCGCCGCCATCGCCGCAGCCTCGGGCATCCACGACGGCACCGTCACGGTCTTCGCGCGCCACACCAGCTGCAGCCTCGTCATCATGGAAAATGCAGACCCATCCGCCCGCACGGACCTGCATGGCTTCTTCGACCGCATCGCTCCCGACGGAGCCCCATGGCTGGTCCACACCGCGGAAGGCCCGGACGACAGCCCCAGCCACCTCCGCATGGCCCTCACCAGAACTTCGGAAACCATCCCGCTCCGCGCAGGCCGGCTCGACCTCGGCACGTGGCAGGGCATCTACCTCTTCGAGCACCGCAAGGCTCCTCACCGCCGCGAAATCATGGTCACCGTCATGGGTCTGACCTGACTTCCACCCGCCGCAGATAGGCTTCCGCATCTTCCCGGTTGGCGTCTTCTTCCCACAGCGCACCGCCGCCGCGCCCGGGCGAAATCACAGATTCTCCCATTTCTTCGAGCGCTACCATCAAGGCCCACGCCACACCGGAATCCCGTCCCAGTTCCTCCCGCAGTCCAGCCCGGAACAAGGGAAGATCAGCCGGATCGCGCCGCCGCGCCAGCGCCTGCCATGCGCGCGACCGGTAGCGGGCATCGTAAGCCGCCCCGGCCCGCAGCGCCGATCTCAGTTCGCCGGCGATGCGCCCCGCATCCTCGGACCGATACCCGGCCCACGCGATTTCATCCAGTTCCTGACGCGTCAGGTGCTCTCCGGCCGCCCTCGCCATCAGACTCGCCGCTGCTGTCAGGAATTTCGCTGGAATGCTCATGCCGTCATCAGGGAGGCACGCTCCCGTTCTTTCCCTGATTGCACGGATTCGTGCCTTCATCCACTGTTCCCTCATGTCAAAGTCCCCCGTCCCCCGCTGGGATGCCCTCGGATCCGGGCATGGCTTCCGCTCCACTGCCACCGCATGGGACCTGCGCTGGTGGATCCTCGCTGCCACGCTCACCTCCATCGTCGTCCACGCCGGCCTCTTCGTCGCCATCAAGCGGCTCAAAATCCCCGGACGATCGGTCGCCGAAGATATGCTCGCCAGCCCGCAGACCGGCACCTTCGAATTCGATCTCGAACAGGTCACGGTCGCAAGCGATGCCGTGCAGCGCGACCTCACTCCGGAACCCGCTGACCTTTCCCAGAAACAGGAAACCACCACGGCCACGGCAGCGCTTCCCGACCTCACGGAACTCGCCGAAGCCATCCGCGACCGCGCCGTCGTCCTCACGCCAGCCATTGCCACGCCGACCGCCAATCTCAAACTGAGCACCCCGGCTCCAGGTACCTCGGGCGATCTCCTTGACGATCCATCCACTGTCCGCCAATCCCTCGCCGGCGACCTCAAGGATTCTCTGCTCGCCCGTTCCACCCTTACCAGCCCATCGGAAATCGCTCCGGACGATTCCCAATTGCTCATCGAGGGAGCCGGTTCCAGTGGCAGCGCCGATCTCAAGGACGATGTCCTCAAGTCCCTCAAGAAAGGATCGGGCGGCAACGGTGGACTCGATGGCTTTGCTTCCCTCGACGACCTCTTCAATCACAAGGGGCCCGTCACCGGGGACTTCAAGACGATGCTGCGCACGGATCTCCTCTTCGATTTCGGTTCAGCCCAACTCCGCCCGGACGCCCGCCTCAGTCTCATGAAACTCGGGGCCATCATTCAGAACAATGCGGGAGCCACCTTCCGCCTCATCGGCCATACCGACACCATCGGAGCCCCCGCCACCAATCAGACACTCAGCGAAGCCCGCGCCGCCGCCGTGCGCGACTGGCTTGTCTCCAGCCTCCGCCTCGACGGCACCAACATCATCGTCGAAGGCCGCGGCGAATCCGAACCCCTCCCGGACATCAATCCCAACGGCTCGCCCGACGAACAGCAACTCAACCGCAGGGTCGAAATCCATAAATCCGGTGGCTGACCATCCGGGAAACACCGCCTGAGCCGCCACCGCACGCACCCAGACTCCGCTTCACCGTGCCTGCCGGGTCCGCACCAGCATCAGCGCCGCACGACGGCCCCGGCAGCGCTTTGATCCGTCTGCTTCTCTGTCTGCTCGCAGCCCTGACCTGCTGCCAATGCGCTGCCCCGCGCGTCGACCCGACCCGACCCCGACTCCCCCGCCTCACCATGGACCTCGCACGCAATGTCTGGACCTGCCGCGATGGCAAGGAACTTCCCTTCACCCGCTGGACCCCGGCGGCACAGCAACCAACCAAAGGCGTCGTCGTCTGCATTCACGGTCTCAGCGGCGCCGCGAGCGACTTCTGGCCGGCTGGCGAACACCTCAGCCCCATGGGATTTTCTCTCTACGGCCTGCAGCTCCGCGGCCAGGGCAACGACCCCGATACCCGCCGCCGCGGCGATATCCGTTCGCATCGCCAATGGCGCCACGACCTCATCGACTTCACCCGCATCGTCCAGCAGCAGCACCCACACACGCCAGTCTACTGGTTCGGGGAAAGCCTCGGTGCCCTCATCGCCATCGATTCCGCCGCCTCGGGCGAAATCAAGGAAGCTCCCCCGGCCGGCCTCATCCTTGCTTCGCCGGTCATTTCCCTGCGCGACACCCTGCGGCCGCCACCCCTCCGCAATCTCCTTCTCCGCAGCCTCATCCGACTCCTCCCGGACAAACGCATCTCCCTCGAACAACTCGGCAACAGCGAGGTCCAGGTCACCAGCAGCACCACCCACCGCGGCCAGATGCAGCACACCGCCCATTACGTCAAAGACTTCACCCTGCGACTCTTCCGCGAAGTCGATATCCTCATGCGCGGCAGCCCAGCCGCCGCCGCCAGAATCAGCATCCCCTCACTGGTCCTCTACACCCCCAACGACCCGCTCACCCCGCCGGATAAAATCGAGTCGTTCTTCGAGAATATAGCCTCCCGCGACCGAGCGAAGGTCTTCTTCCCTCACTCATACCACCTCATCCTCCACGACAATGAACGTGCCCGCGCCCTCGGTGCACTGACCTCATGGCTCACGGAACGGGCCGACCAATCCGGCGACTGAACCCTGCTCCACACGCCGCGGCGGGGAACAACGAACGCGGCAGACCGCCTGGATCCTAACGGGACCGCGGCACCTGTCCATGGGGGACGAGCGGAACGGGCACCGCTGGCAATTCCGCGCCTGCCAGAATCCATTGACGGATCTTGTCGGTCTCCCGTTTCGGGATGGCATGTCCGCTCGGCGGCATCGCTCCCGGTTCGTCATCCGCAAGAACCGTCACCTGATAGAACCGGCTGGCTTCTGGCTTGCCGGGGACAATGAATTTCGCTTCGCCACGCAGCTTAGCCAGTTCCGCACTTGTCCCGATGGCGGGCATGAACTTCAGCCGCGTCGTCCCATGACAATGCACACAGTAGCGCTCGAGCACTGGCTGCACCGATGCAAAACTTCCGGGCTGCGGTCCCGTCGTCACACAACCTGTCAGGGAATACAGCGCTGCCAGCGCCACCACGGAAATACTGATCGCTCGTTTCATGAATGCAGGAGGCTCCGCTGCCATGCGTAAGCCTGATGCATCATTGCCTGCTTACCCGCCCTGCGTCCACCGGCTTTTGCAGCCGCCCTCAGGCCAGCTGCGAACGCACAAACCGCGCCATGGCAGCCACCTCGTCGTCATGAGGACTCCGGCCCTCGCCGCCGGCGGAATCCCCGAGATCCCCGCAGCGGATCACCTGCCCTGCCTTCCAGACCCACGCATCCTTGCGCCACGGGCCGACTTTCCGGGGATCCGACCACGTGTGAATCCCCAGCACGGCACCGGAGACCGCCGCCGCCATGTGCATCGGCCCGCTGTCCACACTCACCGTGAAGGACGCGTTGCGCAGCAGCCACATCAGTTCTCCCAAAGTCGTCCGGTTCAGCAGATTGATGGCATTTTCCGGAAAACGCAGTGCTTCCCCACCCTCCAGCCGTCCCGCCACGACCACAGGCTCTCCGGCCATCTCCCGGCAGAAAACCTCGGCCTGCCGCACTGTCAGACTCTTCCCTTTTCCACGGCTGAACGGATGCAGCACCACAAACCCGCGGTCCGTCATCATTTCAAGGCCCACCCCCTGCGGAGCCGATCCGGCAGGCAGAGGGAATTCGACATCGCCATCCGCATCAAACGCCCGCGCCACCGCCAGACATCGCTCAACGGCATGCTCGTCCTTCCGTACCCTCACAACTTCATCGTGAAACCACCGCGCCCCTTCCCGGCTGTCACTCATCCCGACCGACCAGCGCGCCCCGCTCGCCCACGATACCAGCCCGCTCCGCAGCAATCCCTGAAAATCGAGAATCAGTTCCGCCCTGCCCGACCGCCGCA
The DNA here is from genome assembly GCA_039795165.1 of Verrucomicrobiota bacterium. Classification (GTDB taxonomy): domain Bacteria; phylum Verrucomicrobiota; class Verrucomicrobiia; order Verrucomicrobiales; family V1-33; genus V1-33. The sequence goes on from JBDKER010000016.1 coordinate 16,171, forward strand.
TACCAGCCAGCCAGCGCACAAACCTTCCCATTCCGGCCAATCCCCGGAATTGCCCGCGCGGAAACACGACCACGCCATCGATATCAGGATTCCCCTCGAGCAGGGGTGCGAATTCGGGATTGATCAGCCAGCGGATCCTCCAGTCCGGCCAGCGCTGCTTCAGCAACCGTACCGCCGGAAGCGCATGGACGACATCACCGAGCGAACTCGGCTTTACCACCAGCACGCTCCGCACCGCTCCGGCTTCCAGCCCCCGCTTCACACGTGGGCCCCCTTCACGACTTCATGAGCGGACGCCACCACGCCTCATTCTCCTGATACCACCGCACAGTCGCCTCGATGGCCCGGTCAAACGACTGCGCCGGTTCCCAGCCCAGCTCGCGCTGCGCCTTGCCACTGTCGATGGCATACCGCCGGTCATGACCCGGCCGGTCCTTCACATACTGAATGAGACTCTCGGGCTTTCCGACGAGCTGCAGGATCAGCTTCACAATGTTGATGTTCTCCCACTCGGTGTTCGCTCCCAGATTGTAGACTTCACCGGACCTGCCGGCATCGAGGACCCGCAGAATCCCCGCGCAGTGATCCTCCACATGAATCCAGTCACGGATGTTTCTGCCATCTCCATACACCGGCAGCGACTGATCATGCATCGCCCGGATGATCATCAGCGGAATGAGCTTCTCGGGATATTGATAGGGCCCATAGTTGTTCGAACAGCGCGTGATCACCACATCCTGTCCGAAGGTGTGATGATTCGCCAGCGCCAGCAGATCTGCAGACGCCTTGCTCGCCGAATACGGACTGCTCGGCTGCAAAGGCAGGGTCTCCACAAAGTATCCATCCGGCCCCAGCGATCCATACACCTCATCGGTCGACACCTGCAGATACCGCACACCGAGCTTCCGCGCATGCTCCATCATGTTGTACGCCCCCGTGACATTCGCATGCACGAATGCCTCCGGTCCCGTGATGCTGCGGTCGACATGGCTCTCCGCCGCGAAATTCAGGACGGCCGTCACCCCGGAATCCCGCAGCACCGAATCGGTGAATCCATGGTCCGCAATGTCACCCTGATGAAAAACATACCGCCCCGCATAGTCAGCCTCCACGTCCGCAAGGCTGGCCCGGTTTCCCGCGTACGTCAGTACATCAAGGTTCGTGATCTTCACTCCCGAACGCTCGCGGAGAACCTTGCGGATGAAATTGCTGCCGATGAAGCCGCAGCCGCCTGTGACGAGATAGTGCATGTCTTCTAAATTCCGTAATTGAGGGCACACAGTTGGCGGAACACCAGACCACCGCAAGCCGGAACACCCGCATTCAAGGCCAACTCCACCCAACCCGCTGGCAATCAGAACGACTTCGTCACCGCCCCCAGAATCAGATAGTCGGCAAAGGCCGCATCGCCATGCCGTGGCACTCCGCTGGCCGCTTCCCATTGCCGGTCCGCCACGCTCTTGAACCGCTCGCGGTACACCGCAATGGGTACGCTCAGCTGCACCGCCCAGCCATTCTTCATCCAACTGATGCCCGGCTCGATCGATACCGCGACCCCCGGCCTCCGGAATCCATCGCTCCCGCCCAGCAGATCCTCCGCCGGAACCCCCTCAGCCCGCATGCCCAGACTCACCGTCAAACCCGCCTTCGGTAGCACCAGCCAGTCGAATCCCACCCGGCCGGCAAACGTGTCCGCAATCGACATGACCGACTCAAACGGATTCGACCTGCTTGTGATCACTCCGTTGGTTTCTTCTGGAGTGATGAGGTACGACCCGCTCGCATAAACCGACAGCGTCTTCGCAAGGCTGTAATAGGCAAAGACATCGACGGGAATCCCCCAGCCGCCGTCTCCGGGCTGAATCGACTGATCCACATTGCGCAGGTCATCACCCACAATGTCGTTGGCGTTGTCGATCAGTCTCCGGTGGACCGCTTTTTCATCCTTCCGCCCGGTCGGTGCGTCCACCCCCAGCCCGATGAGGACATTGCCCCGCCGGTGCACGGTGGGATCAAGCACCCACATGGTGCCACCAAGCCGGATGTCACCGAGTCCACCCGACTGCACATGGAACCGTTCGAGAATCCTTGTCCGCTTCGCCCGGTCAGGATCGTCCCAGACCACCGACGAGCGGTCGTGCTCGGACCATGGCACCGTCAACTGCAGCGCAAACCGCGGCGTGATCGCCTTCGCGAGGGTCACATCCACATAACTAGAGTTGTTGATCACCTCGCTGCCTTCCTGCTGGCGGTAGGCTTCCTCATGCGTGCCCGTGAAATGTCGGTCGGACCGCAGCCAGCGGTACCCCACCGTCACCATGATGCCGGCCTCGCCTCCGTGATCGGCATTCCCATCCACCGACCGCAGGAGCCGTTCTCCCGGCGACATATTCACCGGACAACGCGAAGCCACACATCCCTGCGCCCAGACTTCCCGGGCCGAAAGGAGAACTCCGGTTGCCAGCAAGGCCGCGCGAATAGGCGACAATCTTGGGGTTTGATTCATGCGGTCGGCTGTAGCCGATTTCCGCGGACCAAATCAATGAAAATACAATTAACTAACTCTCACTTGGCCAGGGCGAGGAAGACAATCAGGAGCACCCCGAGACCGAAGAGGAAGGCATATCCCTGAATGTTCCCGACCTGCAGGCGGCGCAGCAGCGAACCTGCTCCCGCGGCCAATCCGGCGCTGCCACGCACCCCCAGCCCGTCGATGAGGAGACTGTCGAGGACCCGGGCCACGGCAGCGACCCCATCCTGGAACACCGCCACCAGCTTCGCATAGAGTTCATCAAAGTAGAACTTCTTCGCAAAGAGGGGAATGTTCACCGGATCGCTGCGGCGTCCCCGGTACATCACAAATGCCAGACCAGCCCCGAGGACGAGCGTGGCAATCGAAACAATGCCGACGATCCCGAAATGACCATGCTCCGGAAGCATTTCCGGTCCGAGGATCTTGCCGGCGACTGCTCCGAAACCTGCAATCACCCCCATCGCCGCCAGCACCACGAGCGGCAGCAGCATGAGCGGCCCCACTTCATGGGCATGACCCGCACCATGCTCGTCCCGGGCTTCCCCAAGAAAAGCCACCACCAGCAGGCGCGTCATGTAAAAAGCCGTCAGCAGGGCCGTGAAGGCCGCCAACCCGAACAGCAGCGGGCTGCGATGGTGAGCCGCTTCCAGAATCGCTTCCTTGGAATACCAACCCGACGTCACAAAGGGAACCGCCACGAGGGCCGCCGTGCACACCGCAAAGGTCAGGAAGGTCACCGGCATCTTCTTCGACAGACCACCCATCTTCCAGATGTCCTGCTCATGGTGGCAGGCATAAATCACGGCACCTGAACCAAGGAACAAGCCCGCCTTGAACCACGCATGCGTGAACAGGTGGAACATCGACGCCTGCGACGCGCCTAGACCCACCGCCATCACCATGTAGCCAAGCTGCGACAGCGTCGAGTACGCAAGGATGCGCTTGATGTCGTTCTGCTGCGTCGCCATGAGCGCCGCCAGCAGGGCCGTCACCCCGCCAATCCATGAAATCACCTGCCCTGCATCGGACACACCAATCAGGAAGGAAACCCGCACCATCAGGTAGACGCCCGCCGCCACCATGGTCGCCGCATGGATGAGCGCCGACACCGGAGTCGGTCCTTCCATCGCATCCGGCAGCCATACATGCAGCGGAAACTGCGCACTCTTGCCCACCGTTCCGCAGAAGACCAGGAGGGTCGCCAGCGTCAGCGTCCCGCGCGCCTCGGGTCCCAGACCAGCCACCCCCGCCGCAATCCCGTCAAACGTCAGAGATCCCGTCAGCGTCCACAGCATCAGGATCCCGATCATGAACCCGAAATCGCCGATCCGGTTCGTGAGAAAAGCCTTCTTGGCCGCATCGGCCGCGCTGTTCTTCTCATACCAATGACCAATCAGCAGGTACGAACTGACCCCCACCAGTTCCCAGAAGATGAACATCATCGGAAGATTGTCGGCATAGACAATCCCAGTCATCGAAAACATGAAGAGCGAGAGCCCCGCGAAGAAGCGTGCCTTGCCGGGATCATCCTTCATGTATACCAGCGAAAAGATGTGCACGAGGGACCCGATGCCCGTCACCACAATCATCATGCCACGGCTCAGCGCATCATTCCGCAGGGCAATGTCGAGATTCAGCTTACCGGCCGCACTCCAGTTGTAGAGCACCGCCGATTCCGCATCGCCACCCTTCAGCAGCAGGGCCACCGCCAGCAGAAAGGTCACCACCGCCGAACCCGTCGCCACCAGCGCACTGACTCCAGCACTCCGCTTCAGCACGAGCAGAATGAGCGCCGCACTCAGCAGCGGCAGCAGCAGTATGGCAGCAGGACTCGTCAGGGTCATATCGTCGCTTTCCTAGTATGAAGTTTGATCCTAGCCGCTCATCGAGGTGATGTCCTCCACGTGCACCGTGCGCCGCGAACGGAACAAGGCCACGATAATCGCCAGACCCACGGCCACCTCTGCGGCCGCTACCGTGATGATGAAGAAAACCAGCATCTGTCCGTCGTAATCCGGCAGACCATCCCGGAGCCGGAAGCGTGAGAACGCCACCAGGCTCAGATTGGCCGCACTGAGCATCATCTCGAGACACATGAAGATCACAATGATGTTCCGGCGCAGCACCACCCCGGCAAGGCCCAGCGCAAAGAGCAGCCCGCTCGCAATCAGATAATCATTCAGGGTCACCATAGTCGCCAGTCAGTCAGAGATTTCCCTCCCCCTTGCCCGCGGCCGGACGGTCTTCGCGTCGGCTGATCACCACCACTCCCACGGTCGCCACAAGAAGAAGGACCCCCACCATCTGCAGGTGCATCCGGTAGTCCGTGAAGAGCGATTCCCCCACCAGCTTGGTGTCGGGCAGCGAACCTGCAGCCAGCTCGGCATTGATCCCTTCGGAGGTTCGTCCCGCTGCCTTGCGGGCTTCCACTGCTTCGGCGAGCCGCAGAGGCGTACCAGTCACGGTGGCCCGACCGTCGCGGAAGCTCCCGACCACACCGGCGAGTTGGACCACAAGGCCCAGCACAAGGGCGGCTCCGCCAACCACGGCGACCCGGTTCAGTTTCCGCCGCTGCTCGGCCTGGATGTCCATCAGCATAATGATGAACAGGAAAAGCACCATGACGGCCCCCGCATAGACGAGCACCTGCAGCACCCCGGCGAAATAGGCATTCAGCGAAATGTAGAGCGCTGCCAGACCCGCAAACGACACCACCAGCGACAAGGCACTCGAGACCGGATTGCGCAGCAGCACCACCGCTGCGCCAAAGCCCAGCATGATCGCGGTGAAAAGATAGAATAATGGCGCGGGCATGGCTCAGTCAGGATCTACTTCAGTTCATTCCACTTGTTGACCAGTCCCTCGCGCACACCACCCAGCTCATAGAGACGCTTTTTGTCGTGCAGCATCTCCGCCCGGCTCGTCCCCGTGATCGCATAGTCCTTCCGGAGAAAAATCGCCTGCTCCGGACAGACTTCCTCGCACATCCCGCAGTAGATGCACCGGATCATGTCGATCTGGAATTCGCGGGGCCGCTTCTCAACCTTCGCCCATTTGTCCTGCGATGGAATCTGCTCGGGCATGATCGTGATGGCGCGCGGCGGGCAGATGAATTCGCAGAGCTGGCAGGCCACGCAGCGTTCCCGGCCATGCTCATCGGTCACAAGGGTCGGTGCTCCGCGGTAATGCGACGGCAGACTGGCATCCCACTTTTCCTCCGGATACTGCATGGTAACCTTGGTCCGGCCGCGCAGGAGCCGCATGAAGTGCCCGAGCGTGATCTTGAGCCCCTTCAGAATCGAAGGGAAATAGAGTCTCTCGGCGAGTGTCAGTTTCGGGCGTTCAACGATGTAGGCCATGGCTTGCGTCAGGTGTTGCCGTCAGCGTTTGACGATCATCAGGATCAGCGCGGTAAGGAAAACATTGACTAGGGCCAGCTCGAAGAAGAAGACCCATCCGAGGCGCATGAGCTGGTCGAAGCGGAAGCGCGGCAAGGTCCAGCGCACCCACATGAAGAAGAAGATGAAGGCGGCCACCTTGGTCAGGAAGCAACCCATGTGCAGGAAGCCCATCCACCAGTTCGTCTTCGCGAACTCGCCGGATGGCAGAAATGGGATGGACCAGCCTCCGAGGAACAGCGTCACAATGAGCCCACTTCCAATGATCATGGCGGCATACTCCCCAAGGAAGAACATCGCGAACTTCATCGAAGAATATTCCGTGTGATACCCTGCCACCAGTTCCGTTTCGCATTCCGGAAGGTCAAAGGGCATCCGGTTGGTCTCCGCAAACATCGCGATCGTGAAGATCACGAAGGAAATGAACATCGGAATCAGCAGGACCCAGCGCTGCCATGAAAGTCCCTCGCCCCACAGGGGAAGCAGAAGCCAGCCGTTCCGGTCCTGCTCCTCCACAATCTTCGTCAGATTCAGTTCCTGAAAGACCATGAGGACAGGGATGACCGACAGGCCCAGCGCAATCTCGTAGGAAATCATCTGGCTGCTGCTGCGCACGCCACCAAGGAAGGGATACTTCGAATTCGAGGCCCAGCCGGCCAGCACGATCCCGTAAACCCCGAGACTGGCCACGGCGAAGGTGAAGAGCGGCCCCACGTTCAGGTCAGCAATCACCATCTTCACTTCCCGTCCCCCGATGTTCAGGCTGCTCCCGAACGGAATGACCGCGCAGGTCAGCAGGGCCGGCACCAGCGTGAGCGCCGGAGCCAGCCAGAAATAGAACTTCCGCACGTGCTTCGGCGTCAGATCCTCCTTCAGAATGAACTTCAAACCGTCGGCCAGCGGTTGGACGAGACCAAAGAGCGGAAAATCCTTTTTTGCTCCCAGAATCGTCAGCGGCACCCCGACCCGGTTCGGCCCGACCCGGTCCTGAATGTATGCACTCACCTTGCGCTCAGCCAGCGACGACAGAGCCACGAAGGGAAGAATCACGAGGAACGTAAACCCGGTGATCTTAATCAGGGACGAGAGAACAAGAAACCAGTCCATGCAGTCAGTGACCCACCATGCGGCGGCCGTTTCCATCTATTCTCCGGCCCTCCTGAGCGGCAAGGCGAATTTGTGAAATTTTTCACAAGCCCCCCGGACGGATGCATTGTAACCGCCCCCGGACAACGGCGTCTCCATCCCATGAAGACAACGCCGAGCGGCCACTCCCGGCCCAACGCCGCCCCTTCCCAACCCACACAAGATTCACCATGAAACTGCTCACTCCCGTTCTCCTTTCGGCGGTCCTCGCAGGTGCCGTCTCCAGCGCAATGGCGCAGGCTCCCACCCCGCCGAAGCGCAACCCGTTCGGTTCCGGTGCCCTCCCCGAAATCCTCAAGCCCTACGACCTCGACGGAGATGGCAAGCTGTCGGTCGAAGAACGCCAAGCCTTCATCAAGGCCATGAAGGAAGCCGCCGCCAACCGCCCGAAGCCGACGAACCCGTTCGACACTGACGGCGACGGTCAACTCAGCGAAGCGGAACGCGAAGCAGCCCAGGCTGCTCTCCGCGCCAAGATCGAAGCGGAACGCACCAAGCGCTTCAAGGAACTCGACAAAGACGAGGACGGCTCTCTTTCCGCCGAGGAACTCGCCGGAGCCCCCCACATGAATGCGGACCGCGCCGCTGCCATGCTCGCCCGCCTCGATAAGGACAGCAATGGCTCGGTCAGCCTCGAGGAATTCCTCGCCGCTCTCGGTGGACCAGTGCTTCCCCCACCGCCGCTGCCTCCTCAGCCTCCTCGCCCTCCGCAGCCGCCCATCGGCGGCGGTGGCCTACCAGTTCTTCCCCCGCCTCCGCCTCCCATCGGTCGCTGATCTATTCTGACCTCAACATTCGTCAGCCCAGACCCATCCTGAACGGCCCGGCTCACCGCCGGGCCGTTCTTTTTTTGCGGTGGTGCTTTTCCTGTCGCCAACGGACTCCACGATCGCGTAAATTGTCGGTTGTCCCCACCCGATTGCTCATGATCCGATCCCTGACTCTGGAGCAGCTCTGCGCCGCTGCTGTTTTCTGCCTGCTGGCTGCTCCTGCGGCGGCCGGAGAACGCTACTACACGGATTTCGAGTCGTTCGCTCCTGGTTTCGACACGCTTGTTGGCTCCGATGGCTGGCAGGGATCGAGCGCACACAACGGGCTCCGCCTTTCAGGGATCGACGCGGAAAGCATGCACGGCGTCATCGGTCTCGGCAATGCGGCCTTCCTCGGAGGAAACACCGCGATTGTTCCCCTCGCGGCAGGACGCACGGTCAATGTCCGGCGCAACATCGGCATCGATCCCACCGCGCTCGGCGAGGAAGTGGTCACGTTCCGCTGCCTCGTCGGCATCAAGGATTCCACGGGGAACACCATCGGGACCCGGCGGGACAACTTCGAGTTTGCCATCTACAACACGTCCTCGCAATTGCTCGGGAGCATCCAGTTCGACAATTCCACCCTCGACACCGCCAGCGGCACGCCAAAACGCAACATCTACCGGACCCAGTGGAATACGGCCCTGAGCCGCTTCGACCTCGTCAATACCAACGCAGTCTTCCTGCACGACACCATCCAGCAGCTCGAAATCCGCATCAACTTCCTCGCCAACCGCTGGAGCCTCTCCCTCGATGCCATCGATATCTTCGATGACCTGCCGTTCCACACGGGACCGCGCATCCGCAACCTCGGCCCCATCGCCGCCCAGCTCCAGATCGTCGGCACTTCCCTCACAGGTTCCCCTCAGCCAGGCGACAACTACCTCCTCTTCGATGACTGGCTCGTGCGCACGGACCCGCCCGCCATTCCCCAGCCGGCCATTTCCCGCAGCGCTGCCAACGGAGCCGTCACCCTGACTTTCCCGCAGGAAGCGGGCTACCAGTACCTCGTGCAGTTCTCCCCCACGCTCTCCGGATGGCAATCGTCCCTGCCCGGTGCCCTCTTCACCGCCAGCACCACCGGCACTGGTTCCTTCACGGACGCCACCGCCTCGGGAAAACCGACCCGGTTCTACCGCATCACCCGCTCTTTCCCCTGAGACGCGACCAGCGGAATGGGAGTTCCAGCAGGAAGAAGAAAACGCCCGACAGCAGCAGCAGGCCACCCACATAGTACGGCCACGGACCCAGCGCATCCATGAGCGACGCCACTTCGGGCTTTCCACAGAGGAATCCGTAGTTCGCTCCAGTCAGCGCATTGACCAGTCCCGCCGCCACCCCATAGGCACAAAGCCCCGCAAACGCCCGCTTCCCGGCTCCCGGCCGCGGGGTCAGCCCAGCCCCGTAAACCAGATAAATCGCCGCAGCGACCACGCCTCCATGCTGCAGGAAGAACTGGTGGTACCGCAGCGATGGAAAGTCCGCATGCAGATTCGGCGTGAGCAACCCATTGAGCGTCCCCGCCAATCCCCAGAACCACGCCAGTTCCGCCAGCATGACCCGACGCAGCAGCAATCCAAAGGCCGCCACCACCGCCGCCCAGTCGCACAGATGCATCGGCAGAATCACCGGAGGCCCACCCCCATGCGCGGGAATCCCTGCAAGGAGCGACAGGGGATAGCAGAGCAGCAGGACCGCCGCCAGAGTCCGCTCGGCCAGCGCCGGTCTCCCCCGCCGACCCGCCCGCACCATCCACACCGCCACAAGAGCCGTCACCGCCAGCGCAGCAACATGGGACGGACCGAAAACTTTGAATGGTGTCAACGTATTCATAAGGCCGGGCTTGCACCGCCCTGCATCCACGATTCTGTCCGGAAACGCCTCATCCCGCAACCATTCTCCACCTCATGATCCGTCAATTGCTTACCCTCGCCTGCCTCACCGCCGCCACCGCCATGGCCGCCGATCCATGGATCCAGTTCGAAGGGTCCGATGGCCCAGGCAAGGGCAAGCACGTGGTCTTCGTCACAGGCGACGAGGAATACCGCTCGGAAGAAGCGGCCCCCATGCTCGCCAAACTCCTCAGCACAAGGCATGGCTTCAAAACCACAGTCCTCTTCTCCATCAATAAGGAGTCCGGCGAAATCGATCCCAACACCCCGAACAATATTCCAGGCCTCGACCAACTCAACTCGGCCGATTTCATGGTCATGATGCTCCGCTTCCGCGAACTGCCGGACGATTCCATGGAGCACGTCGTCAATTTCTTCAAAGCCGGTAAACCCGCCCTCGCCGTCCGCACAAGCACCCACGCCTTCGCCTACACCGCCAACCGCGACAGCAAATTCGCCCGCTGGGACTGGCAGAGCAGCGCATGGCAAGGTGGCTTCGGCCAGCAGATCGTCGGTGACACATGGGTCCGCCACCACGGCGACCACGGCAGCGAAAGCACCCGCGGCATCATCAACCCGGACCTCGCCAGCCATCCACTCCTCCGCGGCGTCAAGGACATCTGGGGTCCCACCGACGTCTACGGCATCGATAAACTCCCGGCCAATACGGAAATCCTCGTCCGAGGCGAAGTCGTCGCCGGCATGAAACCCGAAGACCCCGCCGTAAAAGGCCCGAAGAACGAACCCCTCCAGCCGCTCATCTGGGTCCGTTCCTACCAGTACGACGGCGGCAAGGAAGGCCGCATCATCGGATCGACCATCGGCGCTTCCGTCGACCTCGAAAATGAAGGCCTCCGCCGCTTCTTCGTGAATTCCGCCTTCTGGGCCTGCGGCCTCGAAGACAAAATCACGGAGACTCTCAGCGCCGAACCCGTCGGGGAATACAAGCCCACCTTCTTCGGCTTCAATAAATTCAAGAAGGGTGTCAAACCGGACGACCTCCGCAAGTGACTCCCGCCACCCGGCCTTCTGCCGCCATCAGCCTCGCCGCCCGCGGCCGCCTCGTGCGCTTCCCACGGCGCCCGCTCGTCATGGGGATCGTCAACATCAATGACGATTCGTTCTGCGGGGACGGAACCCTCGATCCTTCAGCAGCCCTCCAGCAGGCCGTCGCCATGGCCATGGCCGGAGCCGACATCATCGACGCCGGCGCAGAATCGGCACGCACGAACCGCTCAGCCATCAGCCCGCAGGAGGAATGCGACCGCTTTCTTCCGTTCATGAGGGCCTACGCGGCATGGGCAGAGTCGGTGGCGGACACGCCCCCACCAGTCCCGGAACAACTCTGGCCACCACTCCTCTCGCTCAATACATGGAGACCGGAAGTAGTCGCCGCCATTCTCCCGGAAGGTGGCGACATCCTCAATGACATGAGCGCCCTCCCGGACGACCGCAATGCCCGCCTCTGCGCGGCTCACGGGGCCGCCCTCCTCATCATGCATTCGGTCGGCCTCCCCAAGGAAAAACATACCCACGTGGTCTGGCCGGACATCATGGCGGAACTCGTCCGCTTCTTCAGCGACCGCATGGCCGCAGCCACCGCCGCCGGCCTCCCACGCAACGCGATCATTCTCGACCCGGGAATCGATTTCGCCAAGCAGCAGGAGGATAATCTCACAATACTGCGCGACTGCGATCGGCTCGCCGGGCTCGCCCGCCCGATCCTCCTTCCGGTGAGCCGCAAAACGGTCATCGGACAAACTCTCGGCATCGCCAAACCCACGGAACGCGACGCCGGCACCATTGCCTGCCTCACCGCGGGATTCCTCCGCGGAGCCCACATCTTCCGCGTCCATAATGTGCCGGCGGCGGTCGCCGCCCTCCGCACTCTCTCGGGCGTGCTTCCCGCAGCACCGTTGCCGTCCTGATTCACCGCCGGAAGGCTGCCTCCCATTCCACTTCCCGGAACCCGCACAGGAAAATCCCAGCCGCCGCATCGATCGCAAACGGTCGCTTCACAAGGTTTCCGTTCGCAGACAGGACCGTGAGGAATTCTCCGTCGCTGAGCCCCGCCATGCGTGCCCCCAGACCACTTTCCCGGTAATCCCGGCCGGATGTATTGCACAGCGCTGCCCGCCGCCCATCCCGCGCCGCCAGCATCGCGGCGAGTTCCTCAACCGCCGGGGGCTGCTCCCGGATCGGGACGGCAAGATATTCCAGGCCCTGCGACTCCAGCCAACGCCGCGCCAACCGGCACGACCCACAGCCATCATAGAGATAAATCTTCAGCATTTCGCCACCCGTTCCCGCTCCGCCGCACCCGGGCAAGCGATCCCTTCACTCATCAGCTTCACGGACGGAACATTCCGGCCACCGCCGCCGTCAGCAGGGTCGCCACCGTTCCTCCCAGCAAGGCCCGGAATCCAAGCGAAGCCAACACCTTGCGCTGCCCGGGAGCCAGCGCCCCGATCCCGCCCAACTGGATCCCTACCGACCCAAGATTCGCAAACCCGCAGAGCGCAAAGGTCATCAGAAAGACGGCGCGCTCGCTCAACTGACCCGCCGCTTTCATCCGCCCCAGCCCGTCGTACGCCACGAATTCGTTGAGCGCCATCTTCGTGCCCAGCAACTGCCCGCTGCGCAGCATTTCGGATCCATCCACCCCGGCCAGCCATGCCGCCGGAGCCATCAGCGTTCCAAACAGACTCTGCAGCGAAAGCCCCTCGAAAACCCCGCCGCTCAACCCAGCTATCGCGGAATTCAGCGATCCACCCGAGCCATTCGGAATGATCCCGCCAATCCAGCCCAGCAATCCGTTGATCATCGCCGCAAAGGCCACAAATGCGATCAGCATGGCCCCCACATTCATCGCCAGCATCAGTCCCTGGGTAGTGCCAGAAGCCAGCGAATCAAAGAGATTCGCCCCGATCTCATCACGCGGAACATGCAGGCTTTCATCAATCTCTTCCTTCTCCGGCACGAGAATCTTGGCCACCACAATGGCCGCCGGCGCACTCATGAGCGATGCACAGAGCAGCCAGCGCGCAAACTTCAGCCGCTCGATTTCCTGATCGCCCCCCAGCATGCCAATGTACGCCGCCATCACACCACCGGCAATCGTCGCCATGCCTCCGATCATCATGGTGCAGACTTCCGACCGCGTCATGCGCGCCACATAGGGCTTCACCAGCAGCGCGGATTCCGTCTGACCCAGAAAGACTTCGCCCGCGGCCGCCAGACTCTCTGCTCCCGAGAGCCGCATGACCCGCTTCATGACCCACGCACAGCCGAAGACGATGCGCTGCAGGATTCCACAGTAGTACAGCACCGAGGTCAGCGCAGAAAAGAAAATGATGGTCGGCAGCACCTGGAAGGCAAAGACAAAGGCTCCGTCGCGCCCGAACAATCCACCCATCGTGGGCAGATCCACCAGCTTCCCGAACACCATGCGCGCTCCCTCCGCAGAATAATCCGTCACCTTCACAAAGAATCCGGCGAGTGGTTCAACCACAGCGGCCGCCACCTCGGTCCCGAAAAAACAGGCGGCAAGCGCCAGCTGCAGCAGCAGCCCTCCCGCCACCAGCCTCCAGTTGATGGCACGCCGGTCCTGCGAAAACACCACCAGCAGCGCCAGCAGCACCGTTACACCCAGAATTCCACGGAAGACATGCATGGCCACTCAGTCCGCAAAGCCAGTCAGCACAATCTTGCCCTCCGCAGCTCCACTCTCAAGATACGCATGGGCCGCCGCCACTTCCCCGAAGCCAAACCGCCGCGCATCAAGCAGCGGCCGCAGCTTCCCAGCCGCCACCAGCTGCCCAGCCTCCCGCAGAATCTGTCCATGCCGTTCCCGTCCCCGCCCATGCAGCATGTTCAGCAGCATGAAAACCACATGCAGCGTGAGCCCTTTCGCATGCATCGGCGAAAGATCGACAGCCGTCCGCGTCGAAATCGATACCACCGTCCCGCTGACCGCGGCCGCCGCCAGACTGCGGCCCACATTCTCACCTCCCACCGTGTCCATGACGATGCCAAAGCCCTCGCCGCCGGTCTCGCTCTGCACATAGTCTTCCACCGCGTCGCTCCGGTAATCAATGGTGCGCACGTCAGCGAGCGACTTTGCCAGCTCTGCCTTGCGCGCCCCGGAAACCGTCGTCCAGACCTGAGCCCCGCGCGCCGCCGCCAGCTGGATGGCCACATGCCCCACCCCGCCGGCTCCCGCATGAATGAGCACACGCTGCCCTTCCCGCACGCCCGCCCGGTCAATCAGCCCTTCCCATGCCGTGATCGTCACCAATGGCAGCGCAGCCGCTTCTTCCCAGTCCAGTTCCGCCGGCTTCGGAGCCAGCAGGGCGGCATCGGCCACCATGTACTCCGCCAGCGCCCCCGGCAATCCCTTCACTCCTCCCGCACATCCATAAACCGCATCCCCGGCCCGGAAGGTGCCGACCCCTGCCCCGCAGGCCACCACTTCCCCGGCCACATCGCATCCCAGCACCACCGGATCCGGTGGCGCAATCGCCCGCAGCATCCCGCTCCGGATCTTCCCATCCACAGGATTCACACTCGATGCCCGCACCCGCACGAGCACTTCCCCCGGCCCGGGCACCGGCACCGGCAGCACACGTTCCCCGAAAACATCCGGTGCCCCGAAATCCCGCAGCACCATCGCCCGCATGGTCTCTTTCATCATGCCGGCATCATTACCCGTCCACTCCACGGCGTCCAGTCCCATCACGCTCTCCGCAAGGGGTTGATTTCCCCGCCGCCACAGTGCATGAGCCCGTTTCCCTCTCCCTCACATGTGCGGCATCTACGGCTACTCCGGGTTCCATGAAGAAGGTCTGCTCGACCGCATGGCCAGCGTTCAGATTCACCGGGGACCGGACGGCGACGGCCGCTACGAACGCCCGGAATTCGCCATGGGCATGCGCCGCCTCAGCATCATCGACCTCGCCGGTGGCTGGCAGCCCATCTTCAACGAGGACCAATCCATCGCCGTCATCCTCAATGGCGAAATCTACAATTACCGGGAACTGAAGGCGGAACTGGCCGCCCTCGGCCACTCGTTCCGCACCGCCAGCGATACCGAAACCCTTGTCCACGGCTACGAACAATGGGGCCTCACCGGCCTCCTCGCCCGGCTCAATGGCATGTTCGCCTTCTGCCTGCGCGACGAACGCTGCGGGTCCACCTTCCTCGCCCGCGACCGCTGCGGCCAGAAACCTCTCTATTACCATCACCAGAACGGACGATTCCTCTTCGCGAGCGAAGCCAAAAGCATCCTCCAGAGCCGTCACGTCGCGGCCCGCTGCCGCACCAGCGCCATCGACGCCTACCTCTGCCTCCGCAATGTCCCCGAACCCGCCACCATGTTCGAGGGCATCGAAATGCTCCCCGCCGCCCACTGGATGGAACTCTCCCGCGACGGCCGCCTCTCCATCCAGCGCTACTGGGAAGTCCCCCTCACCGACGGCCGCTACCGCTCCGATGACGACTACTTCGAAGAACTCGAAAGCCTCTGGGACGACGCCATCCGTCTCCACATGCGCAGCGATGTGCCCGTCGGCGCCTACCTCTCCGGCGGCGTCGATTCCTCGCTCGTCGCCGCCAGCATGACGAAGGTCGCCTCGGGCATCAGTACCTACAGCATCGGCTTCAATTCCCCCATCGACGAAACAAGGGACGCGGAGGAAACCGCCCGCTTCCTCGGCACCCGACACCACACCATCCACGTCCAGCCAGCCGATTTCCAGCTCCTCCCGAAGATCGTCTGGCACATGGACCGCCCCATCGGCGACGCCCTCATCATCGCCTTCTACCGCCTCGCTCAGGGAGCCGCCCGCGACCTCAAAGTCGTCCTCGGCGGCGAAGGAGCGGACGAGTGCTTCGCCGGCTACGATTTCTTCCGCAAACTCCTCCTCGCGCAGCGACTCGGCCCAGCCACCCCGCTCGCCGGCCATACCCTCCGCGCCATCCCGCACAGCGTCCTCAATCACTTCTTCCACTTCCCAGCCGACCTCGGCAGCCAGGGCAAGAAACGCGGGATCGATTTCCTGATCAATTACCGCCGCCGCCACCTCATGGCCAACTTCTACGCCCTCCGCACCCTCTGGTCGGAAGACGAACGCCGGACCCTCTACTCACCGGAATTCAAGGCGCTCGCCTCGGATTCATGGATGCCCCGCGAACGCCCGTTGCCCGCCGACCGCGACCCCGCACGCGTCCCATTCCTCGATCGCCTCCTCCGCCTCCAGTACGACGAATGGCTGCAGGACTGGGCCCTCATCCGCCAGGACAAGAACACCATGGCGCACAGCCTCGAGTACCGACTCCCCTTCCTCGACCACCGCCTCATCGAACTCGCCTTCCACATGCCCCCGCACCTCAAAATGCGCCGCGGCGAAGACAAATGGATCGAACGCCGCCTCGCGGACAAAGTCTTCGCGGACATGCCCCGCAACCGCCCGGGCCACCGCCCCAAAATCCCGTTCTTCCTCCCCCTAGAATTCTTCTTCGAACACCCGGAATTCCGCGAACTGGTCGCCGATACCCTCAGCGATTCCCAGATCCGCGCCCGCGGCTACTTCGAACCAGCCGCCGTCCGCAGCCTCCTCGCCCGCATGGAATCCCGCGAGTTCCTCTACCTCAAACAGGTCATGTCCCTCGTGATCCTCGAACTCTGGCACCGCGCCTTCGTCGATGGCAAAGGCCCCGCCAGCTAAGCGCCGCCCCAGCCTTAGTCGGTGATGATCACCGGATCCCCGATCTTGAGCACTCCGAAGAAGGCCCGCACCTCCCCATGCGGCATGCGGATGCAGCCATGCGACGCCGGATAGCCAGGACATACGCCCGCATGCAGCCCGATCTCACGGCAGCTCAACCTCATGAAGTAAGGCATGGCCACATGGTAGATCGTGGATACCCAGTGCACCTGCTTGTCCGTGATGACAAACTCCCCCTTCGGCGTCGCATTGCCCCGCCGCCCCGTCGAGACCCGCGAGGACCGGATCACCTTGCCGCCTTTGTACAGCTGCGCCCGCTGACTCTTCAGCGAAATCACCACCTTCACCCCGGCCTTCTCAGCCTCGTCCGGCTTCCGCCCCAGCAGCACCTGCGCCGCCTTCAGATTGTTCGTGTCACAGGCAAACTGCACCGGATACCGCTTCCAGCCGCGCGACGTCAGCCCGCGCTTCGCCCCCTTCGCCATGAGATGAGCCACCATCTCGAAATCCCCCGTCGCAGCCGCATGCATAAGTGGCGTCAAACCCTTGTCCCGCTTCAGCCACTTCACAAAATGCTCGCTCTTCACCCTCTCCTCGAACTCAGGCACCAGCGGACCAAACGGCGCATTCACATCCGCCCCGCGCTCAATCAGCAGATCCACCAGCTCACGGTTCCCCTCAACGACGGCCACATGAAACGGTGACTGCCCCAGCGTGCCCGCAACCCTCGGATCAGCCCCACGGTCCAGCAGATACCGCACCAGACCCGGCTTCCCCTCCAGCACCGCCCGCACCAGCATCGGATTCCCCGCAGAATCAGCACGGTTCGGCGATAAACCGGACGCCAGCAGCAGATCCAGCATGTCCGTGCTGTCCCCGCTCAGCGCCACATCCACAAATTCCTCCGGAGACCCACCATGCCGGAACATCTGCTCCACCAGCGGCCGGTCGCCCGCCGCAAAAGCCACATGCAAAGCAGACCGCTCACCCAGCGCCGCCGCATTCGGATCCGCCCCGGCTTCCAGCAATTCAGTGATCAGACTGCTCCGCTTCCCCTTGACCGCATGCACCAGCGCCCCCGGTGCCAAAGCCGGATCCGCCCCATGACGCAGCAGCAACCGCACCACTTCCACACTGCCCTGCTCCGCAGCCTTCGTCAGCAGAATCCCCGGCTCCCGACCATCCGCATCCGCACCACCACGCAGCGCCAGCGCCGCAAGGACCGCATCCCCATGACCACAGGCCGTCTCAAGGACCTCACCAAGCAGGGGATGCCCCAGCGGCAGCTTCTCCATGACCCGGTACAGACTGCCCACCCGACCGCTGCCCGACCCCACCACCAGTTGCCTCACCAGCTCCGCTGGCAATCCCCTCGGATCAGCCCCGCGCTCCAGCAGCCCAGCCACCGCATCCTCCGTCCCCCGCTCCAAAGCATGCACCAGCACCGTCTTGCCACTCTCATCCGCCACATTCAACTGCCCGGATGTCAGCCGCGACGCCACCACCGGCACCACTCCCCAGCGTTCCTTCTCAACTGCCTTCCGCAGCAGCGGCGGAACCCCCTCACCCACACCACCAAATTCAACCCCAGCCTCCCCCAGCAACCCCACCGTCACCGCATCCCCAACCGTCACATAGTGCATGGCCGAATCCGCAGAAATCGGTACCCCCAGCCCAGCCAAGGCCTCCTGCGCCGTCGGCGGCTTCCCCTGAAACGCCCCGGGCACCAGCCATGCCACCGCGGGCATCAGCAGAATTGGAAAGGATAGCAGTGCTCTGGTCAGCATGGCCTTGATCAGGATCTCAACAGGTTCGGACTCGGAATCGCCCAACCTCACTAAATTCATCACCGGCTCTTTGCAATCCTAGTTTCCTCCTTTCCAATGCCTAACTAGAACCAGGAGGGGTGAAAATCACGGAATTTATAATAAATGCAAAACCATAAAATCAAGATCTCCGAATTTTTCAGTAGCCCAAAGCTCCGAAAGCTGCTTTCTCCTCACGGTGCCGACGGTCCAGCCATTCCCTGTTCCGATCCTTACCGTTTTCCCCATGACCGCCCACCAGTTTTCTTCACAGACAAGCTTTCCGGGGCCTCTGACGAGGGCCTCCGCCTGTCTGATCCTTGCTCTCCTCCCCTCCAGCTGTGCCCTCAGCGAGAAGGACGGCTTGGTGAATGTGCCGGTCAGTGAAGCGATGGCGGCCATGCAGGCGGACCGCAAATCTCCGGAGTCCACCCTGCTCGGCATTGCTGCGGAAGCCAAGCACCAGAACGAAGCGGCCCCGGTGGCCCAGAAAGTTCCCCGGCAGCAGGGAGTAGTCTTCAGCCCTCATACCAATCCGCCCCGCAAGGTCGACGTCAGCGCTTTCAAGCCGGGTGCCCGCATCGTCTGCCCCTACACCAGCAAACTGTTCCGCACGGCTCAGGAGACGCCGCGCGCCGTGGCCGCCACCCCGCCACGCGAGGAAAAGTCCGCGCCCGCAGACCCAGCGTCCGGTGTCGCGGCAGCGGCCCCTCCTCATGACGGCTCTGGGAGCGACGCCGCCGGCACGTCGGCCGAAACGGACGGCCCCACCCCCTTCGGTACCCGCGTCCCCGGCCGGGCAGGCTTTGTCTACAGCCCATACGGCGACAAACTCCAGCTGGTCGACGTCTCCGGTATCGCTCCCGGCGTCCGCGTGGAATGCCCGTACTCGAAAAAGGAATTCCGCGTCCCGCCGGAGGACCAGACGGAAACCGCGAGCGCTGTTCCGCAGACCACCGACCTTCCGCTTTCGCAGGATAGTTCCGTCCCGACCGCCCCGCAGCCCTGAGCTTCCAAGGGAAATTCAGTCGACCTGCAGGCGTGATTGCACGACGTCGCCCGTGCAGCGGATGGCATCACTGATCCGTGACACGTTGTACTGACGGGAGGACATGGAAATGATTTTGTCGGCGGGTCCCGTGGCTAGGGAATAGATCACGGCGTCTGGCACCACCCGCAGTTCCTTCAGCATCGGAGCCAGCACCGCTTCATCGCTGTCCTGTTCCCGGAACAAGGTGCGCACGCCATGCTTCCGGATCCACTCGGCCAGTTCCGCGGGAACCTCCGGAAAGGCCTTCCCATCGGCTCCCGCAAGACTCTTCGCCTCCAGCCCATAGGCCTTCGCAAAGTACGCCATGGAATCGTGCGACGTGAACAGAAACCGATCCTTCTCGGGAAGTTCCGCCATGAGCCCACGCAGAAAGCGGTCGGCTTCCCCAAGCTCAACCCGCAGCCGCTGCGCCCGACCGGAAAGATAATCACCCAGCTTGGGCATGGCGGCCACAAGGACCGCCTCCACCGCATGCACCATGAAAACCGCCAGCTGTGGATCCATCCACACGTGAGGATCGGTGTACTGCCGGCCATTCTCCTCACGGCGGATCAGTTTCTCAGCAGGAATCGCCGACGTCACCACCCCAAGGCGCACATTGTAGTTCTCAAGTGCTTCGTAATCGACCGGCCATTCGTCATCGAGACCCAGTCCATGCCGCAGCACGATGTCGGATGTCAGCATCCTCGATACCTCATGCGCCGCCGGACGGAACTGATGCGGACTCATGCCCGGTTTCATCAGACTCACCGCCTCCACCGCATCACCACCCACTTCGGAGGCAATTGAAGCTGCCCACGAGGTCGTGCAGACCACCCGCCACTTCACCGACGGCATCCGGGGAGCCCGGTTCTGCTGCTGTTCCTCACACGATGCCAAGGCCGCCCATCCCGGCAGCAGGCTCAGAAACCGGCGGCGCGCAGCATTCATGACGGCTGCTCGGCACAGGCATCCCCACGGAATCCACAGGCCACCGCCGGCATCCGCGCACGCCCCGGTTCGGCACCGGGAGCGTCCATCGCCGGGTCCGGCTCCTGAGGAACCAGATCCAACTCAGCCAGCAGGGAACGGTCGGCCGCCACCGCAGGATTGGCTGCCGTAAGCAGCCGATCCCCGTAGAAAATCGAGTTCGCCCCCGCAAAGAAACACAAGGCCTGCGCCTCCCGGCTCAGCCTCGTCCGGCCCGCCGAAAGCCGCACCTTCGCCCGCGGAATCGCAATGCGCGTGCAGGCAATCATCCTGACCAGATCAAACACCTCAACTTCAGCAGCCCCTTCCAGCGGGGTCCCGGGCATCGGCATGAGACTGTTGATGGGCACGCTCTCGGGCTGCGGATTGAAGCCGCTCAGAATCTCCAGCATCTTCAGCCGGTCCTCCACGGTCTCCCCAAGGCCGAGAATGCCCCCGCTGCACACACTCATGCCCGCATCCTGCGCATGCCGGATCGTCCGCAGTCGGTCCTCGAAGGTATGCGTGCTCACAATCTTCGTGTAATGCTCCGGCGAGGTGTCGATATTGTGATTGTATGCCGTCACCCCAGCCTCGCGCAGCTGCTTCGCTTCCTCCGGACCCAATTCCCCAAGCGTGACACATACTTCCATGCCCAGTTGGCTGACATCCCGCACGATTCCGAGAACCTGCTCGAACCGCTCGGTCCCGGCACGCACCCCGCGCCATGCCGCTCCCATGCAGAACCGCGTGCTGCCATTGGCACGCGCCGCCTCGGCCCGCGCGAGAATATCATCCTTGGCCATGAGCCGCTCGGCCTTCACCCCGGTCGAATAGCGCGCACTCTGCGCACAGTAGGAACAGTCTTCGCTGCACCCTCCCGTCTTGATGCTCAGCAGCGTGCACAACTGCACCTCGTTCTGCGGCCAGTGTTCCTCGTGCACCCGGCGCGATTGCTGAATGAGGGCAAAAAAGGGCTGGTGATAAAGACGATGCAGTTCGGAATACTCCATGGCAGGCTGATGAATGATGGCGTTGGCAGATCAGAAAGGAGAAATCACTGGCCCCAGCGCCCATTGACGGCCGGAAGCGAAACATTGTCGGAAATGGCACTGTAATCCGTCTTGCCCACCGCCCCGATCATGGGCCGACCCGTGCGGCGGCGGAAAACCTGGCTCATGTACTCGGCCGTGTGACATCCCCAGCTCTGGATGTGCGCCCCGCGCGAAAAAGCGCCGCCGCGGACCGCCCGCAGGTCCTTAGCATGCAGGTAGCAGGTGCTCACTCCAAGAATGTCGCCGCTGTAATCGAACAGAAACGCATACTTGTTGGAATGTCCGAAGTACTCGAAACTGTCGATGAGCCGTCCGCGCCGGTTGTTGAGATAGGAAATGAGCTGGGGGGTGCTGCTGAACCACACGATCCTTGCCCCCACATTGGCGGCGCGGTCCTGAATTTCCCGCATGTCGCAGACGTACGGTGGACGCCGCACCGCGTCTTCCCGGTCGCGCGCCTCATAGGCCGGACGGTAGATCATCCAGGTGAGCGCCGCCCCCGGATGACTGCGCCGCAGGCCCTGCATGCGGATGTGCGCGGCCTTGATGAAATTGCCGCCGTAGCGGTCGTGCTGATCCGAAGGAATCCGGTATTCCTCCCAGCGCCGCAAGGCCGGACCTCCGCTTACCATGATGTGCTCGCCGCCCGCATCGGCCGCAGAAAGAACGCCCGCTACCGCCAGCAGCAGGCAGAGAACGGCTCGGAAGATGGATAGGGAGGAAGCTTTCATGTCCGGATGTCCCGCAAACCTGCCCCGTTCCCCTTTCGTCGGCAACCCGCTTTCGGACAGATTTTCCACTATTCACTCAACCACCAGTTCGCCCTGCATGAGCCGCCAGTGCCCGGGAAATGTGCAGAGGAACGGATACCGCCCGGGATCGGACGGTGCATGGAAATGAATCACGCAGTTCCCCCCCGCTGCCACCAGCGGGGTATGCACGAGCACAGGACTGCCCTCGGGAATGTAGTGCCGCGCCACCGCCCGGGGATCGCTGATGATGGCATCGGCCATCGTTCCCAGCCGTTCCCGTTCTCCCGCAGCAGCCAGCACCCAGTTGTGCGGCATCACATCGGGATTCAGAAACCGCAGGCTGAGACGCTCGCCGCGGCGCGCCCGCAGTTCGGTCCGGTCGAACCGCAGACCAGGAACCACCTTCACTTCCAGTTC
Source organism: Verrucomicrobiota bacterium (assembly GCA_039795165.1). Lineage (GTDB taxonomy): Bacteria > Verrucomicrobiota > Verrucomicrobiia > Verrucomicrobiales > V1-33 > V1-33. The sequence continues at coordinate 38,705 of JBDKER010000016.1, forward strand.
CCTTCCGGCGGCCCCGGTTTCCCAGGAAACCGGCTGCGCTGGCACCACCGCGGACGCACCGGCCTGCGGCGGGGCGCGGCGCTTGGGCTCGGCTTCCCAGTCTTCCCGGGTCCGCAGCGGTGGACCAGTCCGGTGCACCGTGAAAAAGAAGTCGGCTGCGGCCAACTCGGGAAGCGGCAGATGCAGGTGCAGCTGATCCACGGGAATGAGCTGGGGGATTTCCACAAAGACCTCATGGCCATCGCCGAGCCGGTGGCAGGCCCGCACTTCAAGCAGATCATGACCGGGCACTTCGGGATGATAAACGGAATACTCGTCACTGCCGTAGGCGGCACTGCGACGGTACTGCCATTGCTGCGCGGCAGCCCGCAGGCCATCGGGCACAGTCACCGGCCCCGTGAAGCGCAGCAGCACGCCATTGTCCCGCACTTCGATGCCCGCAGGAAGCACCGACTCCGCCCCGCCCGTCCAGCGCACGGCCTGCAGTGACCCGGCGTCGGGCGCATAGGTCCCCCATCCGGTCATGCCGGCCACACAGACGGCCCCATCCTGCGGACGCACCGCGGCCCGATGCGGTCCCGCCCGGAATTCGCAAGGCAAAGGGTAGCCACAGGCCTGAGCCGATCCACTGCTCTCGTCCCGCAGCACGAGCACGGCCCGACCACTGCCCCACGCAAGATGCAGCATGCCTTCGGACAGGGGCCACTGCATTCCCCGCAGATGCACAGGCCCGCCGGCCGCGTGATCAACCCCGCGCGGCAGCCACAGCATCGGCGGCAGATTGCCGAGCGGACCGTCCTTCGGCCCACCGGCGCCATAGTGACCTCCGTCCTGCACCTCAATCAGCGCCGTCGCAGGTACCCAGTCGCCTTCCTGGGACGCCGTGAACAACCGCCCCGCGGCATCGGACGTCAGTCCATTGGGATTGCGCAGACCAGTAGCCACTGCCGTGGCCTTGCCATCGCCGCCCATCCGGCACAGTCCCAGCATTCCGGAAGCAAAACACCAGCGGCCATCGGCATCACGGCTCAGCCCCGTCACGTAATCGTGCCCGCCATCCGGACACGGCCAGCCACGCGCCACGCATTCATGCCAGTCCATCTCTCCATCGCCATTGAGATCGTGAAGCCGCGTCAGCTGATCCCGCCCCTGCACGAGCCATTGTCCCTCCTCGATGGCCAGACCCATGGGCTGATGCAAACCGCCCGCCACCTTCCGCCACGTGGCCACTTCGTCCTCCGGACCCATGCCATCGATGATCCAGATGTCTCCGGCAAAGGTCGCCACAGCCGCCCGGCCATCAGGCAGAAACGCCAGCGCACTGATGTGAAAAACCGTGCCCGCCCCATCGCCTTCCGGCAGCGCCAGCGTATCGACCGCCAGCGGCCTGCCCTGTCCCCGGCTCCACCTTGTGCGAAGCACCCCCGGCCATTGCCGCGGACCGCCTGACGTCAGGCTACGCAGCGGACTCGTGGCCGCAGGACCCCGCACCACCCGACCGTCCGGCAGCAGGCTCTCCAGCCATGCCTCCCCGCCCACCTCATACGAAAACACCACCAGCCGGCCGTAGCGGTAGAACCCACGGAACCGCCCGTCGCCTTCCGGGGCCGCCTCCCCTTCCAGCAGTCCAGCACGCTCAGCCGGCGGCCGCAGCCCATCAAGGAATCCAAAGCGCCGCGTTCCCACCGTGACCCCCTCCCCGGACCAGCGCGCCTTCCACCTCCGACCGCCGGGATCGAAAACGCCCTGCTGCGTCCCCGCGGAAACACAGAGCGCACCGGCCACCGTGACAGCACCGTCCCGGTACACGCCACTCTGCAATGAACCCCGGTCCATCCGCTGCCACGCAGCATTTTCCCATGCCGATTCGTCCTGACGCCCGAAATGCCCACCCAAACCTCCGTCGAGGCCCGGAAACGGCGGTAGCAGTTCCCCCCCGCGGCCGGATCCAAAACGCAGCAGTTCCCGCGCATAAAAATCCCAGAGCCTCCCGCCCTGATGCGGATGAACATGCAGCGGAAAATCGCCGGGCCGCAGTGGCCCAAACGGCGGGAAAAATGCGGCAGGCTGCGGCACGTCCGCTTCCTCCACAGCTTCCTCCATGGGCCACCAGCCCACCGTTTCGGCATCGCGCCCAGGCGATTCCTCCGGAATACCCCGCGGAGGATGCACGCCGCGGCGGATCCTCACTTCATCAATCAGCCCCGCTGCCGGCAAACCACCCTCATCAAGTTGCCCAGCCCAGAGATTCCCTTCAGGCACGCCCGGCGGCAGCGGACCCACCCGGCCATCGAAAACCACTTCGCCATCCACCCACAGCCGCGCCCTTTCTTCTTCCAGGATCACGCCTACATGATGCCACTGGCCATCCGCGACATTCCGCGCCGCCCGGAAATCCCCTCCGCGACCCGGAACATACAGGCTCAGATGACCGGTCTGCGCGGCTGCATAGATTTCCCAGTGCGTCGCGGCACGCTTCGGACCGCTAGCCAGAATGATCCGGTAATCTCCCGCATCCGGAATCTTCACGAAGCATTCCGCGGTGAAAACCGGCAGAGCAAACTCCGCCGACGATCCCAGCCGCATGCCACGTTGCTCCGCAAGGAGACCGCGGCCGAACCTGCCTTCGCCACGCTGCACACCTTCCCGGCGTGGCACCGGAAACGGCCGCGGCCCGCCGCTCCCTTCCTTCTCCAGCTCCTTCCGCAGCCAATCGAGGCCCTGCAGATTTTCCCTCAAGGTCACTTCACTGTCGGTCTCAGGGCGATGATCAATGACACCCACGGGCCCGCGCCAGCCGGAATCCCGCAGCACACGCATCATCTCAAGTTCCTGATCCCCCGCCCCAAGGGTCAGTATCTTCTGCCCCCACTGATCGCCCTCGCGCACCATGCCATTGAGATTCACCGCCCGCAGCCATGGCTTCATGATCCTAACCAGTTCGCCAAAACGCCCGAGATGACCATGACCATGGTGAAAGTTGTATACCATCCCGGCATTCCGCACGCCCATCTCACGCAGTCGCCCCAGAATCGCCACCTGGTTCTCCGGTTCTCCAAACCAGCCACCGTGATTGTACAGCACCACCTCGCAGCCCGCCGCCGCCGCCGCCTCGACCACCGGACGCAGCCTCATTGCCTCGGCCTCCACGGCGGCTTCCTGCGAAACCCCATTGCCCGGACCGCCACCACCCATGACCCAGAGCTGCGGACGGATACCCTGACGCTTCACCACTTCAAGGATGCGCCGCGCCGTCCCATCGAGGGTCGCCGGAAACCACCACGCAGTCACGGCAATGCCGCGGGCCTTCATGGCCTCGACCTCGGCATCAAAGGTCGCCACATGCTCATCCCGCCAGTCGTACGCCAGCTTCCGGATACCCAGTCGCTCCAGCATCTTCGCCCGTTCCTCCGGACCACGCTTCGCCGCATCAAATGGCACAATGCACCACGCCACAAGATTGCCGCTGCCGTACAGATCACCGTCGCCAGCCGCCGACCGTCCCGGCCAACCCAGCGCCACCGCCAGCGCGGAAATCAGGAGAACCCAGCGTCGCCTCATTGTCTTCATGAACCATGCTCACTCCCTCATGAATCCACGCAAGCCCGCGCCGGCAACGCATCCAGGGGAAACCCCGGAACAAGTGACTCTACAGTAGAATTTCCCGGATCGGCGGGGCGTCGTTCTCGACCCGGTGAAAGGTCGGCAGGCCCGGCAAGCCGTACTCTGCATGTGGATCAAGCCCCAGCGCCATGAAGATAGTCGCAAAGAGATTCTGCTCGCTGTACGGACGCTCCACCACTTCCCGCCCATCCTCATCGGTCGCCCCCGTCACCACCCCTCCACGGATGCCCCCGCCGCACATCATGAGACTCCATGCATTCGGGTAATGATCACGCCCCCGCGCCGCATTGAGCCACGGCGTCCGCCCGAACTCACCCATCGCAATCACCAGCGTGTCATCCAGCATCGACCGTTCCTCGAGGTCATTGACCAGATGTAACAGGATCCGGTCGAGTTCGGGCACCAGCATCTGATGAATCTCATGCTGAAACACATGATTGTCCCAGTTCATCCCGTTCGCCACCATCACAAACGGACAGCCGTTCTCCACCAGATGACGCGCCTGCAGCGTGTTCAGCCCGAACATGCCCGGTCCGTAGCGCTGACGGTCCCGCTCAGGCAGACGGTTGAGATCAAAAAGATCCGCACAGGACATGAGCCCGCGCACCCGCTCGAAAACGGCATTCTGACTCCGCGCCGCCGCGCTGCGCCGCTCATTCTCGAACTTCTTCGCGAGGAATTTCCGCAGTCCTTCCCGCTCGGCACGGTCCTCCGGAGTCAGGCCATCGGCCGCGGATCCCAGCTGCGTGTACTCTCCCCCCATCCGCACCGGACCGTACTCCGCTCCCAGCCAGCCCGCCCAGTTCCCGGCCTTGAAAGCCTGAAACTCATTCCCGCCAGGAATCGGATCGAGCAGAATGAAATTCGGTACCTTCGTCTCGACCTGCCCCAGCGCATGACCGACCACCGATCCCAGCGTCGGCCGCGTGAAGCCGGGCCGATCGGGATTCCCACGCTGCAGCAGACTGATCGCCTGAAAATGCTCGGACTGCGCTGTCTTCATGGAGCGCACGACGGCCAGCTTGCCAGCCATGGACGCACAACGCGGCAGCAGTGACGAAAACCGGACTCCCGGAATCTCGGTCGGCACGGTCCCGAATGGCCCAGCCGATGGCCTTCCGGGCTTCGGATCCCAGGTCTCGAACTGACTCGGCGCCCCGCACAGCCACAGCAGAATGCAGCGCTTGTTCCGCTTCCGCACTTCCTGCGCAAACGTCGGCGAACTGAACAATCCCGCAAAACTGGTCACCACGGACGCCAGCCCGGCCGTGCCCACTCCCTGCAGAAATCTCCGCCGGTGCACCGTGTGTTCGTCACTGCGGCATGTGCCAGCTTCCGGTCGCGCTGTCATCGGTTTCAGTGATTGGTCAGGAATTCCGGGCCACACACAAGAGCCCACAGCAGCGACCGCACGGCAGACTCGCGGCGCGCACCAAGCTTCTCCAGAAAGGCCTGCGCCCCGGCGGCTTCGTCCGCATCCGGTCCACGGCCGAGCACGGCCTCGAAACTCCGCCGCACCACAACTCCCGGGTCCGCCTCCCGCGCCAGCACCGCCGCTGTCCCGCCCTCAGCCGACAGCAAGGCCGCCACCGCCGGCGCATTCGTCAGAAACATCGCCTGCTGCGTCGTCGCCAGATACTCCCGTGGCATCACGTCCGGAAACTTCGCCGCCACCTCCGCATGGAACCCGGCATCGGACACGCTCCTCCCCAGCACGAGTTCGACAGAACGCGCGAGCGTCTCGGCGGGCAGTGGCCGCTCCGCAAACGCCGCAAAATGCTGCGCCGGTGGTGCCTCGCCTTCCCCGCTCCAAGCAGCCCGCTGCCATGCCCGGCTCCGCACGATCGCACGCACCAAACGCTTCACATCCCCACCGTGCTCCGTGAAATCCCGCGTCAGCCACTCTAGCAATGCAGGATGCGAGGCCCGGTTCCGGCTGTTGATCTCATCCACCGGATGCACCAGCCCACGGCCGAAGAACTGTGCCCACGTCCGGTTCACAAACGCCCGCATGAGCAGCGGATTGTCCTTCGTCACCGCCGCAGCAAGGGCCTCGCGGCGCGAAAACTTCGGAACCCGGACACCATTCCCCTCCACCACATAGCGCTCGGCCCCATCCTCTTCCTTCGCTCCCTCAGCAGGCCGTTCCTCGGAAATGACCGCTCCCCCCAGCACTTCCAGCAAGGCGGGCTGCGATTCCTTCTTCAGATTCGTGAAGTTCAGATGCCCGCCAATCGCCGATTCCTCCACCACCACGCCCGAACCCGCCCGACGGCTCCGGTTGAACGCTGCCACCAGTGCCCAGTAATGCGCCTGCCGGATCTCCCGAGCGAGCGGATGATCATGACATTGCGCACAGTCAATCCTCGTTCCGTAAATCACCGGAGCGACAGCCTCGGCCATCTCCTGATGCCGGGCTTCGCGCTCGTACAGAAACCATTGCGATCCCGCAGCCGCCTCGTTCCCAGGCCGCGCCACAATGATCTCGCGCACTACGTCCGGCCATGAGCGGTTGTCCCCGAAGGCCCGCTCGAGATACCCATGCCAGCCGTGCTCGGCCCGCTGCTTCATCCGGCCATCCCCGCCCCGCCCCATCAGAAGCACATCCCACAGCTCCCGCATCGTCCGCGCATACTCCGGTGCCGCCAACCGTTCCGCAATGAGCGCATCCCGCTTCCCGGGGTCGCCCGACTCCACAAATTCCCTCTGCACTTCCGCCGACGGGACACTGCCGGCCAGATCAAGCCACACCCGCCGCACAAAGGTCCGGTCATCACAAACCGCCGCCGCTTTCACCCCTGCCCGCTCCTGGGCAGTCTCCAGAAAGAAATCGATGGCCTGCGCCGGATCCGCAGGCACGGGCCCCATAGGCTGCGCCTCCTCCCGCTCCGCACCACCCTGATCGCTGCCCAGCGCTTCAATCCACAGCCGCACACCCTCGCGTTCCTCCTCCGTCAGTTGCTTCTTCGGCGGCATGTGAGGGTCCGCGCCCTCCGCAAGGTACGTGTAGAATCGGCTCTCCGCAGGCTTCCCCGGAACGACCACGGTTCCCTCATCCCCACCCCGCAGAATTCCCTCCACCGTATCCACCACAAGGCCACTCTTCTCCTCGATCGGACCATGACACTTCACGCACTGCTCATCCACCATCGGCCGCACCCGTTCCTCCCACAGGGCAGCCGCGTCCCCTGCCACGGCCCATCCCGCAGCATGAACCCACAGCAGCAGCATCCAGTACTTCATGCCGACAACCTACGATCGGCCAGCGCACTCCGTTTCGCCGCATTTCACAGCTTCCGGACTCTCAGATTCCGGAACCGGTACGTCGCCCCCTTCTCGCCATGATGCTGAATCGCAATGACACCACTCGCATCCACCCCATCCTCGCAGTCGGTCGTCATTACCCCATTGACCTCAATCGTCAGCCGCTTGCCACGGCACGTGATGCGGTAACGGTTCCAGTCGTTCCGCCGGAACGCATCGCCGGCCCGTGCCCGAAATTCCTCGGGAGTCACCTGCCCCACAGCCTTCGCCCCTTCCTTCGCCTTCTTCGGATCTTCCTTCACCGGACTGATGAACCATGCCCGCCGTCCTTCATCATAGAGACCACCCGACCACTTACGGTTCTCGTCTCCATCGACCTCGGCCTGGTACCCGAACACTTTGTTCTTCTCCAGATGCGCCCGGAACATGAAGCCACTGTTCGCCTTGCCCTCGGGCAGATGCACTTCGCCCTCAAAGACAAAATCACCGTACGTCTCCTTCGTCACCAGAAAGAACTTGCGGTCGGCAGTCAGATGAATCTCCCCCTCCTTCACTTCGGCTACGCCCCAGTCATAGGGATTCGTCCAGCCATCGAGGGTCTTGCCATCAAACAATGGCACAAAGCCGACTTCCTCCGCGGAAACGGGTCCGGACACAAAGGCGGCAGCGGCCATCATCAGCAGGGATCGGCGGTTCGTCATCATGACTCTCACCAATTGCGCCAGTCCCGGGAAATCAAGGACCTTTCCCACGCGTCATCACGGGATGGCAGCACCCGCCGCAGACACCTCACGCCCGCGGATGAAACTTCCTGTGCACCTCGCGCAGCCGCTGCTGATCCACATGCGTGTAGATCTGAGTCGTCACCACACTCGCATGACCCAGCATTTCCTGAATCACCCGCAGGTCAGCTCCGCCACTCAGCAGATGCGTCGCAAAGGAATGCCGCAGCAGATGAGGATGCACATCCATTCCCACCGCCGCCGCACGCTCCTTCACAATCTGCCAGTACCGCTGCGTCGTCATCCTCGTCCCCCGCACGGAAATGAATACGTGATTCCCCGTCCGGCGGCCCACCAGCTGCGGACGGCCCTTCTCAAGCCAATCCCGCAGGGCCTGCACCGCCACCCCGCCCACCGGCACCAGCCGCACCTTGTTCCCCTTCCCGGTCACCCGGATCATCCCTTCCTCCAGCGACAGCGCATCCAGAGTCGCTCCCGCCAACTCGGATATCCGCAGCCCGCTCGCATACAAAAGTTCCAGCACGGCCAGATCACGGAAATCCAGCGGCCCCTTCAACTCAATCCCCGCAAGCAGATGCCCCACTTCCTCCCGGCTCAGCGTCCCCGGCAAGGCCGCATCCAGCCGCGGAGCCATCAGCAATGCCCCGGCATCACCAGCCACCATACCCCGCGCCCCCAGCCACCGGAAGAAAATCTTCAATGCCATCGCCTCAAGCCGCACTGTCGCATTCGCCAGCCCCTTCCCCCGCCGCTCCATCAGATACGACGTCATCTCGTCCACCACTACCCGCCCCACATCGTCACCCACCCGTTCCCCATACCACCGCGCAAATGACTCCAGTGACTGCCGCACGGACAATTGATAGTTGTCCGACAACCCCCGCTCGGTCGCCAGATACATCACAAACCGGTCAATCGCGTCCGCAAACTGCACAGCTCCCCCGTCAACCCGCGGATCCCTGACAGCAAGCGCCCGCTCAGCCGACTTCCCAATCGAGCACCACCTTGCCGGCTTCCCCGGACTGCATCGCCGCAAAGCCTTCCGCAAAAGCCGTGTACGGCAGCCGATGCGTGATCACCGGCGCAATGTCCAGCCCGCTCTGGATCATCGTCGTCATCTTGTACCACGTCTCATACATCTCCCGGCCATAAATTCCACGGATCGTCAGCATGCTGAAAATCACTTTGTCCCAGTCGATTGCAAATCGCTCCGGGAAAATCCCGAGAATCGCCACCTTCCCGCCATGACAGGCATTCGCTATAATCGTCTGCATCGCCAACGGCGATCCGGACATCTCCAGACTCACATCGAATCCTTCCACCATCCCAAGCTCCCGCTGCACATCCTTCACATCCTCACGGCTCACATCCACCGTCCGCGTCGCACCCATCCGCGCCGCAAGAGCCAGCCGCCGCGGATTCACATCAGTCACCACCACATGACGCGCCCCAGCATGACGCACAATCGCAGCCGCCATGCAGCCAATCGGCCCAGCCCCCGTAATCAGCACGTCTTCCCCCAGCACATCATACGTCAGCGCCGTATGCGTCGCATTCCCCAGCGGATCAAAACACGAAATGATCTCCTCGGGAATACTCCGGTCAGCCAGCCACACATTCGTCATCGGCAGCACCAGATACTCCGCAAACGCTCCCGTCGTATTCACTCCAATACCCTTCGTGTGCGCACAAAGATGCCTCCGCCCAGCCAGACAGTTCCGGCACCGCCCGCACACCAGATGCCCCTCCCCGCTCACAAGATCGCCCACCCGGAAATCATGCACGTTGCTCCCCAACGCCACAATCTCCCCGCAGAATTCATGCCCAACCGTCATCGGTACCGGAATCGTCCGCTGCGCCCACGCATCCCATTTGTAAATGTGCAGATCCGTCCCGCAAAGCGACGTCTTCTTCACCCGGATCAGCACATCGTTGATCCCCGGCTCAGGCTCAGGCACATCACAGAGCCATAATCCCGGTCCCGCCTCTTTCTTCACAATCGCTTTCATCTTGCGCCCGATCCTTCCGTTTTAGCGGAGGATTTCAACAAGATAACGGAGAGAATGCTCCCAGCCCTCGGAGGTTCCCCGACCCCATGATCATCCCGATAAACAACTCTGCCCGCTTGCGATCCCATTGAATGAAGGTAAGATGAAATTGCCCGTCGGCCCCATTTTCCCCGACGCGTACCCGACCCATGGAAGCGAACCCCTCCGACCACCCCGCCATCCAGGCTCTCACCGCAGAAATCCAGCAACTGCGAGACCGAGTGACCTCACTTGAACGCATCCTTCAGGAGGATCATCAGAAACTCGCCAAACTGGAACACGAAGTCGAACACGACCACGAAGTCATCGGCCGACTCGAACACCCCTCGCCATCAAGCTACTACACGGGGAGACGCACGGTCACTGTCGGGCTCTGAACCCGCCCCTCCCCTAAGGGGACGATGACCGCAAATTCCCTTGCGCCGGATGCCTCCGACAGGCATCCCTGGGACTTCTGCCCGTCCAACAGCTCCGGACCAGGCAGCCGCCCCGTCCCATGGAATCATCCGCAGCCCCCAGCCAGCGCCCGCACATCGTCGTGCTCGGAGCCGGCCCCACCGGTCTCTACGCCGCCAGAACCCTCACCCAGCGCGGCCACCACGTCACTGTCATTGAAAAGGCCGATCGCCCAGGCGGTCTTGCCACCAGTCACCTGCGCGGCAGCAACTGGTACGACCTCGGCGTGCACATGCTCCACGAATTCGACCGCGAAATCTTCGAGGACATCCGCGACAATGTCATGGGCGAGGAACGCATCGAGGTCCCCCTCGACGCCAAAATCCGCTGGGCCGGAGCCTTCTACCGCTACCCGCTCCAGTTCGGCGATATGGTCCGCGGCATCCCGCCCCTCACTCTCATCCGCTGCGTCTCCGGTCTCCTCGCCACCCAGCTCTGGTACAAAATCTTTCCGAAACAGCCGAAGGACGCCGAGGAAGCTCTCATCCAGCTCTACGGAGCCCCGCTCTACCGGTTCTTCTTCCGCGACTTCACCCACCGCTACTGGGGCTTCCCCACCACGGAACTCGACGCCAAATTCATCACGACGAAAATGCCGCGGCTCACCGCCGTCGATGTCATCAAAAAGGTCCTCGCCAAAATCGGCATCAAGGACCGCAACGTCCACGCCGTCGAAAGCGCCCTCCGCGAAGAAACTCTCCACTATTCCCGCTCAGGCGCGGAAACCATGACCCGGCGCCTCGCCGATGCCGTCCGCTCCCGCGGAGGAGCCATGCTGCTCAACCACGACGTCGCCAGCATCGAAATCCAGAACGGCAGAGCCACCTCCGTGACGGCCCGCGACGCTTCCTCCGGCGCAGAATCCCGCATCGCCTGCGACTACCTGATCAATACCATCCCCCTCCCGCACTTCGTCCAGCGCTCCAGCGGCGACCCCATCCCGGAAGCCATCCGCGAAAGCTGCCGCCACCTGCGCTACAAACCCATCACCATCCACGGCCTCCTCGTCCGGAAACCGAAATGCATCGACGGCCTCTACATCTATTACCGCGACCGCATTTTCCACCGCGTCGGTGAACCAAAAAATGCCGGCCTCACCGTCAACCCGCCGGACCACAGCGTCCTCATCGTCGAAACCACCTGCGAGGAAGGCGATGACAAATGGAATGCCTCCCCGGAAGTGCGCGACCGCATCATGGCGGACCTCGAAGCGGAAAACATCGTATCGCGCGACCTCATCGCGGAATGGCACGTCCTCCACGCTCCGCAGGGATACCCAGTCTTCCGTCTCGGCTTCGAGCCCCACTTCCAGAATGTCATGAACTGGATCGCATCGATCGCCAATCTCCGCACCGCCGGCCGCCAGGGTGCCTTCTGCTACCCGAACATGCACAGCGCCATGCGTCAGGGAGCGAAAGCCGCCGACGCCATCGAAAAACAGATCGCCACCGACAGAGCCGCCCCCACCTCACCGACATCCCAGCCATGAATCCGCGCCTCGCCCTCGTTCTCATCGCCGCCGCCGCTGCGGCCCTCAGTTCCTGCGCCACATCCCAGCAGGCCGCCGCCGACAACAGCCCGGCCGTGCAGGCCCGCAATGCCGCCATCCTCTCGGAACCCCGGGGCGACTGGTTCATCGGCCGCCGCTACTTCACCCAGAAATGCCGCTACTGGGGATACCTGCGCCGACCCGGCCAGCTCTGGGATTCCAGCCGCCTCGTCGTCATGGACGAATCCCGCGGCACCCTCAATCCCGACCGCGTCCCGGAATCCCCGAGCGATGCCAGCCGCGCCCACGGCTTCGACCACAATGCCGAATACCGCGTCTGGGGCTCCTTCAGCAACCGCACCTGCTACGACCCCAATGCGGACCTCGAACTCCCCATCTTCACTCCAAAACGCTTCGAACTGATCAGCGAACGCCCCGGCTTCCTCTTCAGCCCGCGCGACCGCTACGACCCTCGCTACCTCCCAGCCCGCGAAGCCCCCAACCGCACGGAAGCCAAACGCTGACCAGCCCACCCATCGCCACATGCACGTCTGGTCAAAACTCAGCGGTGCCCAATGGGAAGACGCATGGGTGGAACGCTTCCACGGCCCCCTCGCCACCGGCCTCGTCATCTCCAGCCTCCCCAGCGGCCGCACCATCCGCGTCGAAGTCTACTGCGAACGCAAAAGCGACGCCGATCGCATCCGCCGGGAATTCGGAGGAACTGTCCGCAGCGTCCCCGCACGCAACTGGGCCGCCCAATCCGCCGCCGCCCTCCAACCCATCACCATCCGCAGCCGCCTCGTCATCTGCCATACCACGGAAACCGCCGATGAAATGAGACGCCTCCACCCGGAACGAATCGTCCTGACCATTCCCGGCGAAATGGCCTTCGGCACAGGCGACCACGCCACCACCAGTACCTGCCTCCGCCTCATCGCAGATCACGCCCACACCCACCGGCTCCAGCCATGGAGCCTCCTCGACCTCGGCTGCGGCACCGGCATTCTCGGCATCGCCGCCTCCCTCCTCGGTGCCAGCCCCGTCACAGGATTCGATTACGACCCCGCCGCCGTCCGCATCGCCAACCGCAACGCCAAACTGAACGGCACCCGCGGCCTCCGCTTCACAAAGGACGACGTGACCACATGGCAACCCAGCCAGCAGTACGATGTCGTCGCCGCCAACATCTTCTTCGACGTCCTCACCCTCTCCTTCGACCGCATCGCAGCCGCCACCAAACCCGGCGGTCTCGTCATCGTCTCCGGCATCCTCGCCACCCAGGCACAGGATTGTCTCGCCGCAGGAACAAGGGCCGGACTCGTCTTCGGCACGCCCATCCGCCGCGGGAAATGGGTCACCGCCGCCGGTCACCGCCCCGTCCCCTGACCCAGCACCAGCGCACCACCCGGCATGGCCTCCCCTCTGCGCCGGATCCTCGAAAGCCATGGCGGCCGCCTCCGCTGGCGCGACTGGATGCAGGCTGCCCTCTACGACCCGGAATCAGGATACTACACGACCGCCATCCGCACCGTGGGACGCCGCGGCGACTTCGCCACCAGTGCCACCCTGAGCGATGGACTCGGCATGGCCATCGCCTCATGGATCGAACGCGAATGGCAGGTCCACGGAACACACCTTCCCCTCATCGAAATCGGCCCGGGCACGGGTGCCCTCCACCACACGGTTATCCAGCATCTTCCATGGCTCCGCCGCCTGACGACCGCTTCCCACCTCGTGGAAACTTCCCCGGTCCTTCGCGAGCAGCAGCAGGCCACTCTCGCCAGCCACCGCCGCCGCATCCAATGGCATTTCTCACTCGCAGACGCCCTCCAGTTCTGCCGCGGGAAGGCCCTCATCTTCTCGAATGAACTCGCCGATGCCTTCCCGGCCTCGCTCCTGCAGTTCGATCATGGTTCATGGCACGAAGTCTGGCTCGCCATCACCCCATCAGGCAGTATCACGGAATGCCTCGCACCCGCCCCGCCCCAGCTCCATTCCTCCGCCCTCGACCTCCCATGGCCCCATGGCCAGCGCATCGAAATCCTCGACTCATGGCAGCACTGGCTCAATTCATGGTCCCCGGCATGGTCCATGGGCTCGATGCTGACCATCGACTACGGTGGTTCCCCCCAGTCAATCTACGACCGCCGACCCCACGGATCAGCCCGCGGCTACTTCCTCCACGCCACCATCCCAGCCGACCAGCTCTACGCCCTCAGCGGCCGCTGCGACATCACCACGGATGTCAATTTCAACGACCTCACCGCATGGGGCGAAGCCGCCGGACTGACCACCGCCGAACTCATCAGCCAGCAGCAGTTTGTCCGCCGGGCCGCCCCGCACGACCCACTCTGCCATGACAACGGTCCCGCTTCCCACTTCCTGTGCCTCACTCAGCGCCGCCACGCTTCCCCTTGACCCCGCGCTTGCCAGCCGCCGCCGCCTTCGCCTTCGCCAGACCCAGCCACTCACCCGCATTCACACAGAAAATCAGCAGCAGCCACATGTGGTTCCAAAACTCAATCTCCATGAGGAAGGCAATCCCCACATGCATCAGCAGCAAGGCCACCCCAAACCAGCGGCACATCGGACGGTTCAGCAGCAGCACGAACGCCAGCACCTCCAGCACTAGCCCCGTCCCGAAAAACACCCGCGCCACATTCGGATACTTCACAATCAGATCCGGCACCACCGTCAGCTTGAATCCCTCCGCCGGCACCAGCGTGCTGTAGTACTGCGACAGATTCGCCTTGATCGACTGCACCGCCAGCACCGGCACTCGGTGAATCCACTGAAAATCAGTCGCCTTCAGCTTCACAAAGCCCGATGCCACATAGCCGGCCGCAATCGCCATCACGGACCACCAGACCGCACGGCTGTGCACAGCCTCGTCCACCTTCGTCACCGACCGCACCCGCACGGCGTGCACCACATACACCAGCCACTGCGCCAGCAGCACCATCATGGCCAGCTGACTGTGATGCGAAATATCGCCCTGCGAATTCCGCAGCGCTCCCGTTCCCACCCCCACAAACAAGGCCGGAAACAAGGTCACCGCAGGAGCCAACCCCAGCACATACGCCAGCAGCCCAAGGCCCACCACAGGCTTGAAGAATCCCACCAGCCCGGAATCCGCCATCCATCCCAGCGGAATGAGGCGCGCCAGCCCATTCGGCTTCGGCACCTCAGCGTAACTCGGACTCAGTTCCCAGTGAATCGCCACGAAATACAGGACGATCGCAAAGAAAAACCGCATCACAAAAGTCTCATCCGCCGACCAGAACATCGGGCGGACCTGCAGCCATTGACGCAGACGGTTCATGGTTTCAACGCCGACAGGGGTTTCGATCCCATGAAGACATGCTCCTTGCGGAACTCACTGCCGTCCATGGTCACACTGATCATCCAGACCTTCAGCTCGTTCGCGGGATACTTCCGCCGCTTCGCTTCGTCCAGCTTCTCCATCTCCCGGTCCAGAAAGCGCGCGGAGGCTTCCTGCCGCTGCGCCTCGCTGGCCTTCCACCAGTCCTTGGTCTTCGCGACATCCTGAAGGTTGCTTTCATAGCGCTTCTTCAGCTGCGCGGAACCATGGGCGAACATCTTGGAAAGCGGCAGCGGCTGGTCCTTCTCATCCGTCACATACAGCACCTCGGCCTTCCCATCAATCCGGCTGTACATCGGAAACGGTGAAAATGGGTACTGATCCCCGATCCCCACCAGCGCAATGGCAAGGAGGATACAGAGAGCCACCGGATGCAGCAGCACCCGGGCCGCCAGCGAAGGCGGCGCAGTGGTCGTGGATGGCGCGGACATATCCGTGCCTACGTGAACACGATCCCGCAACTTGCAAGCCCGCGCTCCACGCATGCCTCCGTGCCACGCGCCATGCCCGCAGGTGACGCTCGACTTGGCCGCCGCTCTGTGCTTCGTCCCCGCTGCCATGCAAACTGTCCATTCTGATTCCGCTCCCGCTGCCGTCGGTCCCTATTCCCAGGCGATCCGCTCGGGTCACCTCCTCTTCTGCGCAGGCCAGCTCCCCCTCAATCCGGAGACCATGAAGATCGAAGCCGCAGACATCGCGGGTCAGACCAGCCAGGTCCTCACCAATATAAAGGCCGTCCTCGCCGCCGCTGACCTCGACCTTTCCCATGTCGTCAAGACCACGGTCTTCCTCAAGGATCTCGGCGACTTCGCCACCATGAACGGACTCTACAGCGACGCCTTCGGTTCCCACAAACCGGCCCGCAGCACGGTCCAGGTCGCCAAACTCCCGCTCGACGCCCTCGTGGAAATCGAAGTCATCGCGGAAATCGCGCCCTGATCACCGGCAGGCTTGCCTCGGGCCCTTCCCTCCGTCATCATCCGCGTCATCATGATGACCCGCTGCTGCCTTGCTGCCTTCCTGTTCTGCGGATCTCTCGCCGCCGCCGAACCGGAATTCACCCCGCTCTTCCCGGAAAATGGTGTCCCCAAAGGCTGGCAGGTCCGCCACTGGGCCGACGTCAGCAAACCAGCGGAAGGATCGCCCGCATGGACCGTCAGCAACGGCACACTCACCAGCAGCGGCGACCGCGGTTGCTGGTTCCTCTCGGAAAAGGAATACGCCGACTTCGAACTGCAGTACGAATTCCGCCTCGGTCCCCGCGGGAACAGCGGTCTCGCTCTGCGCGCCCCGGCAGCCGGCGATCCCGCCTTCGATGGCATGGAACTCCAGATGGCGGACTTCCGCTACAATCCCAAGGCTCTCCCATCGGAACTCACCGGCGGCATCTACCGCGCCATCGCTCCCGCTGAACAACTCTACAAACCCACGGAGTGGAATACCATTTCCATCCGGCTCACCGGCACCTCCCTGAAGGTCGTCCTCAATGGCAAAACCATCCAGGAAACCGACCTCGCCACCCACGCGGAATCCGTCCTCCGCCACGATGGCAAACCCGCCCCAGCCATCAAGAACCGTCCCCGCAAGGGCCGCCTCGGCTTCCAGAACCTCAGCCGCGATAACGGTCAGGTCGAAATCCGCAATGCCCGCATCCGGGAACTGACGCCCTGACGCCGCTGCTCATTCCCCGCCGCGCCAGTCATAGACTCCCCCGGTGCCACCAGCTCCGCGCATCAGGCAGTGGAAGTTTCCCGGCTCCCGCGTCATCGCCGACGCAGCCAGACGGTCCATCGCTGCGGTCAGGGCCGACTCCATGTCTCCAGCCACCGCGGGCGGCCCGAAATGACACAGCACCACGGGCAACCGCTCGTTCCAGAAGAGATACTCCAGCGCCAGCGGCAGAAATACCGCGTCCGGAAACGCCCGCGCCAGAAATTCCACCCCGCCCGCCAGCCGCAGCGGCCGTTCCCGCACATCCGCAAACCTGCCCTGCGGCGTCATCCACAGCATCGCCCCAGGCCTCCGGAAATGCTCGCGCACCCCGCGCAGCAGATCCCGCGCCCCTTCCGCACTCCCCGGACGAATCCCGAACAATCCCACCTTCCCCAGAATCGGAAACTTCCCAAGCTGCCCGGCCTCAATCGGCCCAGCCATCATCCGCCCGGGAAACAGCCGTTCCTGCAGATACAATCCCGTCAGCGGTTCCCACCACGACGGATGCGAACCGAAAACGACGGCCGGCACGCCCTCGGGTAGCGCAGGACGTTCCCCCAGCATGTACACCGCCGCAAAGTGACGCCGCAGATGCCGCCGCGTGTACCACCGGAAAAACCGCAGCACATACGGCGACGGTTCCCGATAACTGCATGGCTGCCCCTCCCCCATCGCTTCCAGCCGGCTCAGGCCGCAAAGTCCCGATGGAGCGCATCCGCCGCAATCCAGCCGGACATCAGCACCATCGGCATCCCCGGCCCAGGATGCGCCGCACCACCCGCCAGATAAAGCCCGCGCAGATCGCGGCTCCGATTCGATGGCTTGAACGCACCCGTGAAGCGACCGTGACTCGCCAGCCCGTAAATCGCTCCATTGAGCACCCGGTAGCGATCGTGAATCCCCTGCGGAGTGAGCACATGCTCGGTCACAATCCGGTCCTCCAGATCACTCATCCCGCCAGTCGTCTTCAGCTTTTCCAGAATCACCCGGCGATACTCAGGCAGCATCTTCTTCCAGTCATGATGCGGCCGCAGATAGGGCGTGTGCACCAGAACATACAGGGCTTCCCCACCCGGCGGAGCCACCGCCGGTTCGGTCGCCGCCGGGGCACACACATAGGCGGTCGGGTCAGGAGCCGGCTCGCCCTTCCGGTAGATGGCCTCGAATTCCTCATGCGGATCACGGCTGAATACAAAGTTGTGATGCAGCAGATGATCGTACCGCTCGCGCAGACCAAGATACAGCACGACCCCAGAACAGGCCGGCTCATATTCCCGCCGACCCGCAAAGGCTGCCCCCTCGGCCCCGCCAATCAACTCCCGGTGCGTCCGCACGCTGTCCATGTTGCTCACCACCGCCGTCAGCGCCACCCGCTCGCCAGACGCCAACTCAACGCCGGTCGTCCGCCCGCCCTCATGCAGAATTCGCTTCACTTCCGACCCAGAACGCAACTCCACCCCCAGCCGCTCAGCAATCCTCGCTAGCACCACCGGAACCGCCCGCGTCCCCCCAATCGGATACCATACCCCCTCGTCCGTCTGCATGTGCGCAATCCCGCACAGCACAGCCGGCGAATTCTCCGGACACGACCCCACATACTGCGTGAAATGATCCAGCATCTGCGCAATCCGCCCGTCCGGCACAAATTCCCGCAGCACTCCACCCACCGTCTGCCCCATCCGCATCGTCAGCACGTCCTTCAAAACCGACGGATTCACCATCTCCCCAGGCCGGAACATGTCCCGCATCCCACCAATCGGCTTATAAAAGAAGTACTTCTTCGAAATCTCATTCAGCCTCTCCGACAGCTGCAGCAGCCGACGATACCCGTCCCCAGCCCCCTTCCCCGGCGCAAAGGCATCCGCCTTCCCCGCCATCGCCTCCACATCCTCCACCAGATCAAGGACACTCCCGTCCGTAAAGAAACTCCGCCACTGCGGATCCAGCCGCACCATGTTGAATTCCTTCTCCAAAGTCGTCCCCGCCTCCTCACACACCCGCTTCAGCACCGACGGCAAGGTCAGAATCGTCGGCCCCATGTCAAAACGATACCCTTCCTGATCCCACTGCGCCGCCTTCCCGCCAAACCACCCGTTGGCCTCAAACAAGGTCACCTTGTGCCCTCGCCCAGCCAATACCACCGCCGCCGACAACCCAGCCAGCCCCCCTCCAATGACTCCAATGTGTTCCTGCTTCATTTGCTTCGTTGATTTGTAGATTCCCGATCGGTTCGCCCCGCCGCCATCCGCAGCAGTTCTTTGGTCATATGATAAACAGAACTGAGACGCGCGGCAAGGGAACGCTTGTGCGCCGCTTCCAGATACCGCCGGAAAAACTCCACCCCGCCACCCCCGTCCAAATGACGGCCCCGACCCCGCCGCTCCTGAATCACTTTCACCACCGTCATCTCCAATAACCCCTCACCCCCACGCGTCACCCCAAACCCACTCAACCCTCGACCCCCAAACGGGACCCGCCCGTCCGCCGTCGGCACAATCACATCATTCACCACCACCACCCCAACCCCCATCCGACCCGCCACTTCCCACGCCGCCCCCACATCCCGACTGAAGACCGACCCGCCCAGCGCAAACGGACAAAACTCATTTCCGGCCAGCATTTCCTCATCGGATTCGACGGTCCACCATGTTGCTATCTGCGTAAAAAGGTCGGTTTTCACGAGAAAATGATCATGACTCTGCGGAGCCACCACGAGGGGCATAAGCCAGCCGTTTTCCGTCGAATCACCGTAAATGAGCTGGGCATTCTCCATCACTTTTTCCGTGCTAATCCCCGCAGGCACGGGGACATTCGGCAGCTTGTCCAATTCGGTCACCAGATGGGCCCGGAAGGCGTCGGCGACCTGCCGGTGAACCACGATCCGCCGCGGTGCAATGCAGGTTTGTCCACCGTTGAGCCGCAATCCAAAAGCGATGGCCCGCGCCGCCAGCGGCAAGTCGGCGTCGTGTCTCACATAGCACACGTCGTAGCCGGACAACTCCATCACGGCAGGCACAAGACGGGGAGCCAGACGCTCCATCACAGCGGCTCCGGTCCGGGCGGATCCAGTGAGCACCACCTTCGCCACACCTTCGCCAAGGGCCCGCTCGAACTCATCGATGCCAATCCCAAGGACCCGCAGCATACCCTCAGGAACCCCAGCGAGACAAAGGAGACGATTCATGAAGGCAGCCGCCGCTTCTCCGCCCGGGGCGGGCTTCCACAGCACGATATTGCCGGCCACCAATGCCTGCAGCACCTGCACACCAGGCAGAAACAAGGGGTAGTTGCCAGGGGCAAGAATCAGGATCCGACCCAGCGGCTCGCGCCGGATTTCACTGCGCACACCGGCCAGCCAGACGGGCTGACCCCAGCGCGAAAGCTTCCGCGGCTTCAGAAGTGACTCAGCCGACCGCTCGAGGAATTTCGCGGCCTCGGCAAGGGGTACTACCTGACTGCTCAGGGTCTCCGCAAGGCTGTCCGGGCTTTCCATGGTGCCCAGCGGCAGGGCGGCCCGGGCAGCCGCCACGCCATCACCCGCGAGCAGGTCCCGGAACCTCCGCACGCAGGCAAGCCGATCCCTCACGGTCCAACGATCCCATGGCTTGGCTTCCATCCCGGATTCTTTCGTGCGCTCCCTCACACCATTGCTCTACGCCATGCCGCTTGGACAGGTAAGGGATATTTCACCGCACTTCCTCCGCGGTCCCTCCACCCTGCCGCTTGCCAGCCCGGACTTCCGGATTCGGATCGCCTGGGTTCTCCCGCCGCCACCGCAAACGGGCTCCCCCATCAATCACCGACCACCCCACGGACCCGCGAGGCACCAGCACCACCTCGGCCCGGCTCCCACCATCCATCCCAGCCGCAAAATCAACCCGCCGCGCCCGGATGCGAACCTCCGCACCACCAATCACAGGTGCCATGAAAACCCCATCGTCAAGAAATGTCACCCGACCTTCCCCAACATCGACAGACAGTTTGACCGATCCCCCCACGTTGCCACGGAACTCCACGGTCGCCCCCGGACTCGCCAGCCTCACCTGCCCACTGCCATTGATGGCCCCACGCATTTCGATGGCCTCGACTTCCAGCGCCCGGGTCTCGATCTCGACCTCCCCATTGATCTCTCCAAACGCAATCCGCTTCGCCTTGCCACTCAATGTCACATGGGCACGCCCATTCAGATCGGTCACCCGCCAGACCCCATTCCCCTCGGATACCAATTCGGCTTCTCCACCCCGTACTTCCAGAAATGGCACGACTTCATCCACGGCAACCGCCGCCTTTACGGCCGGAACCGGGAGCACAGGAGCAGGCTCCGCAACCGCCGCCACCTCAGGAACCGCCCCGGACACCGGGGACGGCTGCGGCGGCGGTCCCTTGGACACGGGAGGCTTCCCAGAATTCCCAACAGGAAGTGCAGCCGACAACGCAGCCGAATCCGCACCGGAGAAATTGTCCGTCGGCGGAACCACCGCAGATTCCATGCTGACCGACCGCACGCGACTCCGCTCATGAAGCATAGGAACCAGCAAACCAAGGCCCAGACCTGCCACGAGCCCAGCCGCTGCCCATCGGTTCCGCACCCCGCGATCCACCGGATCCACTGCGCCCTCTGCCCCGGCTGCCACCGGCCGCAGCCGCGCTTCCAGTTGCTTCCGCGCGGCCACCACGGCGGCCTCGTCACCCACAATCACATGCAGACCAGGATTCCGATCGATCACCTCAAGCACAGCCTTCGCCTGTTCTTCCCTCCAGCCATCCAGCCCACCGGCCCGCAGCAACCGCGCCGCCTCGGCGACACTCATGGCCCGGCCGGATGGCTGCTCTTTGCTCATGGATGATTCTTCCATGACATCAAAACCTGACAGATCATGAACCGCCCGCCCAGCCCTTTCTTCACGGGATCCGACCCGGCGATCGGTTGCCCCGGCCTTTCCGCTTCATGAGCCCGTCCCCGAGATCGCCGCGCGACTGCTCCGCCGCAGCCTGCAGCCGCGCCACCACATCAGCATGCTCCGCAGCCACGTCCCGGCTTTCCCCGGGATCGGTTTCCAGATCATACAACTCCGCTCGCTCGACCTTCGCCATGCGGTACTTGCCAGGAATCCCTCCAGACGCCCGCGGCTGCCCGGCCATCGTCCGGTAGGCATGCGGCAGAACCAGTTTCCAGCGCCCGGAAATCAACGCCTGCAGTTCGTTGCCCGCATACCGCACAAACAAGTCCCGCTCGGGGACTTCACCCTTTCCAGTCAGCGCCGCCTTCATGTCCAGGCCGTCCAGCACGCGCCCGGGCACGGCAACGCCGGCCATGCCCGCCACCGTCGGCAGCAGATCAATCGTCGCCACCGGCCCCGTCCACTCGGTGCCCGCCGGAATGACCCCGGGCCACCACATGAGACAGGGAACCCGGATCCCGCCCTCCCACGATGTCCCTTTCCCCTCCCGCAACGGCCCAGCCGACCCCGCATGCTCCCCGTAACTCAGCCACGGCCCGTTGTCGGACGTGAAAACCACCAGCGTCCTTCCCTCCAGACCACTGCGCCGCACGGCCCCCAGAATCTCTCCGACAGACCAATCCAGTTCTTCCATGACATCCCCGTAAAGACCAGCTCCGGAACGACCCCGGAACTCGGCGCGGCAATACAGGGGCACATGCGGCTGCGGATGCGGCACATACAGAAAGAAGGGCTTCTCCCGGTTCGCTTCCACAAACTTCACAGCCCGCTCGGTGATCTGCTTCGTCAGTTCACTCTGATCCTCCAGTTCAGCCACCACCCGGTTCCCGTCCAGCAAAGGCAAGGGAGGATACCCACGCGGATTCTCAGGATGCTTCGGCCACATGTCCCCGGAATAAGGAATCCCAAAGTATTCATCAAATCCCTGCGCCATCGGCAGCAACGCGTCGGGCCGCCCCAGATGCCACTTTCCAAAGATCCCCGTCGCATATCCAGCCCCACGCAGCAGTTCAGCCACCGTCGTCTCGTCAGGATGCAGTCCCTCGCGCGACTCCGGACCGTACGCTCCATGAATCCCCAACCGACTGTGCGAGGCACCAGTCAGCAGGGCCGACCGACTCGCTGAACACACCGCACTGCTCACATAAAACCGCGTGAACTTGCGTCCCTCGGCCGCCATCCGGTCCAGATGGGGCGTCCGCCAGCCCTTCGCCCCAAATGGCCCAATGTCCCCATACCCCAGATCATCACAGAAAATCACCACCACATTCGGCCTCTCCACGGCCCCCCAGCCACGCGCCCCCACGGCCAGCAGCAGCATCCCAACCAATATGGCACATTTCCGGCTCACGAAACTCTTCATAGCCATTCCGTCCTCCGCCCTCGTATTCCCGGCAAACGACAATACCATCCGCCAACATGGCCCGATCCCTCAATCCCTCCACCCGCGACAAAGCCCTCCAGCTCAATCTCGATAACTCGAAATACGGCACCTTCGCGGAAATCGGAGCCGGACAGGAAACAGCCGCGTGGTTCTTCAAGGTCGGCGGAGCCTCGGGCACCATCGCCAAAACCATGTCGGCCTACGACATGACTATGAGCGATGCCATCTACGGTGCCAGCCCGCGCTACGTCTCCCGCGAACGCCTCCAGGCAATGCTCGCCCACGAATTCAACATTCTCGTGGAACGCCTCGGCCCCCAGCGGGGTGCCTCCACCACGTTCTTCGCCTTCTGCAATACAGTCCGCGCCCGCGCCTACAACGACCGCGCCGACACGGAATGCCACGGCTGGATGGGCATCCGACTCCAGACTTCCCCGCAGGGACCCGCCAACGATATCCTCCTCCACGTCCGCCTCACCGACGACACCAACATCGAACAACAGCGCGCTCTCGGCACCCTCGGCGTCAATCTCATCTACGCCGCCCTCCACCTCCGCCACTCCCTCCGCGCCTTCATCGAATCCCTCACCGACGAACTCCGCACCAGCTCAGTCGAAATCGACATGCTCAAATTCCACGGCCCGGACTTCGCCTCCATCGATAACCGCGAAGTCGCCCTCCAGCTCGTCGAAAGCGGCCTCACCGACGCCGCCTTCTTCACCGCAGAAGGCGAAGTCATGCAGGTCAGTGAACGCCTCTACAAAAAACCAGTCCTCGTCCTCCGCGGCAGCTTCAACCCAGCCACCCTCGTCCACACGGACATGCTCGCCAGCGCAGCGACCGAATTCCGCCGTCAGCTCCGCTCGCCCGAAACCCCATGGGTCGAACTCATGGAATTCTCCATCAATAACCTCTTCGCTCCCGTCGGCGAAGTAACTCACGAGGACTTCCTGCGCCGCGCCACCGCCCTCCAGAAACTCGGTAAAAGCGTCCTCATCTCGCGCTTCGGTGCCTTCCACCGCCTCGGTTCCTACCTCAGCCGCTACACCCAGGAACCCGTCGGCCTCGTCCTCAGCCTCGATGTCTTCGAACGCCTCTTCCAGGAAAAATGGTACGACGACCTCCCGGGCGGCATCCTCGAAAACTTCGGTCGCCTCTTCAAACACCAACTGCGCCTCTACGTCTACCCTGTCCTCGACCGCGAATCAGGTCAGGTCCGCTCCGTCTCCCGCGCGGAAATCCCGGAACACCTCCGCAGCCTCTTCGCTTACCTCAAGGAAAATCAACGCATCATCAGCATCGCCGGAAACGCCAACCGCCAGCTCCTCCAGTTCTGGACCACCGACATCCGCCGCATGCGCGAAGAAGGCGACCCCACATGGCGTACCCTCGTCCCACCGGAAGTCGCCGAAGTCTACGGAGACGACGCCTGATTCCCCAGCCACTCCCACGCCAATCTCCTCACGCCGACACGGAGAAAATTTTTTCGTGAAAATACCCCCAAACCGCGCTTGTTGCGTACTGTATCTGCTCTTCCGAACGACCGAACCCTTCTGATCATCCCATGGACTCCGGATCCCGCTACGCCCGCTCCCTTTCCCGCCGCGGATTTCTCCACGTCGGCACCTGCACCGCTCTCGGCCTTACGCTTGGAGACTTCTTCCGCATGAAGGCGCGTGCCGACCTCAAGCACTACGACTCCGTCGAAGGAAAAGCGAAAAGCGTCATCCACATATTCCTTCCCGGCGGCATGGCCCACCAGGAAAGCTTCGACCCGAAACCCCTCGCCCCTCCCGAATACCGCGGCCCCCTCGGTGCCATCAATTCCAATGTCGAAGGCATCCAGTTCGGTGAACTCTGGAAGAATACCGCCCAGGTCGCCGACAAACTCGTGGTCGTCCGCAGCATGACCCACGGCGAAGCCGCCCACGAACGCGGCACCCACAACATGTTCACGGGCTACCGCCCCAGCCCAGCCCTCCAGTACCCCAGCTTCGGTTCCGTCATCTCTCACGAATTCGGCTCGAAAAACAGCCTCCCGCCCTACGTCTGCATTCCCGGCCAACCCAACGAATTCGCCGGCAGCGGCTACCTCAGCAGCGCCTACGGCCCCTTCAGCCTCGGCGCCGACCCAGCCGGCGGCAACTTCAAAGTCCAGGACCTCGCCCTCCCAGGCGGTGTCACCGAAGGACGCTTCAACCGCCGCCGCGCCATCCTCGACGGCATCGATAACCACTTCAAATCCCTCGAAAAGTCCGACGCCCTCACGGCCATGGACACTTTCTACCAGGATGCCTACAAACTCATCTCCAGCCCACAGGCCCGCGAAGCCTTCGCCCTCGAAAAAGAAGCCGACAAACTGAAGGACGAATACGGCCGCAATGAAGCCGGCATGCGCCTCCTCATGGCCCGCCGCCTCGTCGAATCAGGCGTCCGCTTCGTCTCCGTCACCTACGGCGGATGGGACCACCACGACAATATCCAGGGAGCCATGGGCGGCCAAGTCCCCAACTTCGACAAGGCCTACGCACGCCTCATCAACGACCTCTCCGAACGCGGTCTCCTCGACAGCACCCTCGTCATGGTCACCTCCGAATTCGGCCGTACCCCGAAAATCAATGCTACCGGCGGACGCGACCACTGGCCCAAAGTCTTCTCGGTCCTCCTCGCCGGTGGCGGCCTCAAAAAGGGCATGGTCTACGGTTCCTCCGACGCCCTCGGCGCAGAACCGGAAAACGACCCCATGACGGTCGAAAACCTCGCCACCACCGTCTACCACCAGCTCGGCATCAACGCCGACAAGGAACTCATGGCCCCCGGCGCCCGCCCCATCGAAATCGTCGACGGTGGCTCGGTCGTGAACGACATCCTCGCCTGATCCCACCACACCCGAGGGCCGAAACAGGAAATTTCCATCAGCCCAGAAAACGAAAAACGGGCAGCTCAGGCTGCCCGTTTCTTTCATGGGAGAAAATCCCCGTCGACGAATGAGAACCCTGCATCAGTTCCCGCCGGCGGACGGCTTGAGAGCGGGCAGTAAGCCCCGCGCTGCCCACATTCCCATTCTTCCCGGCAGACTGGCAGCGAACAGCAACTGGTGGCCGACAGGCATTCCGGAAAAACTCCGCAGCATCCCGCCCACCCATGCCCACAACGTGAATCCGAATTTGCACGCCTCGTTGACCCTCAGCGTCCCATAACCCCTCATGACCCCGGTGCGCCACGCATCAAACAACGAAGCATCCTCCACCTCCTTCAGCGAATCCTCCGCCGCCCACCACCAGTTGTGCAAAAGCCAACTCGCCGCCGCCTTGCGGTCATCGGGACTGTCAAGACAGTCAAGCATGGCTGGCGACCGCTGCATGTAATCCAGACGCGACCATCGGTGCCCCCACACCTTCGCCGTGACGAGGGAATCCCCGACCACCAGTACCTTCTCCCCGCATGCCGTGACAGCCCGGCAAAGAACCAGTAACTGGGCACTCATCGAGTAGACCCCCTCCATGAAACTCTGCATCTCCCGCAGCAGAAACGACCGCCGCCAGATGGTGCCGGACAGAAACAGCGCCTGAGAAAGATCAATGGCTTCCACGAGAGACTCCAGGCCCGCAACCATCCGCTGCCCGGAATCAGGCTCGGAAAACGAACGGAAGGTGATGGCCACCGCATCCGTGTCACTGCATAACTTCAGCGCACGCTCCACGGCATCGGGATGCACCGCATCATCATCCCCCAGAATCCACACCCACTCCGCATCCACTTCCTCAATGCACCGCAGCACATTGCGGTAGACGCCACGATTAGCATCACTCGGACGGTAGCGCACTTCCGGGAGTCCCTTCATGACCTCGGAAACCTCCACCGTACGGCCATTCTCGAAAACCCACAGCGCTGTTCGTTTGCCCAATTGCGGAACCAGTTCGCGCACCCGGGCACTCACCTCCAGGGGCCGACCCCATGTAGGAATCGCTATTGCAAGGAATTCACTCATGCAGTTGTTCAGGTTCCCTCCATCTCGATAGGCTTGGCGAGAGGCTCCATTTCCGACATGGGACGGCCAAAGGCCATCTTGGGATAGGCATTGGCCTGCATCGGCACCATCACTTCAAGAAGAAATGGCTGTGCCGGATGCTCCCACATCGCGCAGATGCCCCCGGCCACGTCCGTGGGATCATCCACCCGCAGTGCAGCAATTCCATAGGCTCCGGCCACCCTGCTGAAATCAGGAGCGGAATATCCCCAGACCGTGGACTGATAGCGGCCGTGGAAATAGCTCTCCTGAAACTGGCGCACCATCCCATGGCAACTGTTGTTCAGCACCACCATCTTCAGAGGCAGCCCAAGACGGGCGACGGTCTGCAGTTCCTGAATGTTCAGCTGAAAGCCCCCATCTCCCGCAATGACCACCACGGGCTGACCTGATGCGCCAAGGCAGGCACCGATTCCAGCCGGCAGCGCGAATCCCATCGCTCCCATCCCGCCTGATGTCAGAAACCGCTGGTGCGGACCGAGCCGGAGCGATTGTGCCGCCCACATCTGATGCTGCCCCACATCGGCAAGATAGCCTGCCGCGGCAGACGAACCAGCCGACAATTCCCTCATGAACTCATTGGGGTTGATGCCTTCCATGCCGGCCAGCTCGGCAGTATCCGGCCACCTTGCCTCGAGGCTGCGGATTTCCGTGATCCATGCAGCGCAGTCCTTCCGACCCCATGGCATCGTGAGCACCGATTCAAGGAAGGGACGAAGGTCCGAGCAGAACGTCCGGCATCGAGTGACCCGGTTGTTCATTTCCCCTTCTTCACAATCGACGTGAAAAATCGTACGGCCCTCCCGGAAGGCATCGGTATCCGCACCAGTCTGCCGGATGTCCAGACGACTGCCCAGCACCAGCAGCAGATCACTCTCGGCCAAAGCCGTATTGGCCCAGCGGTTTCCGTACGATCCGATCAGACCCACCCGGAGAGGATGATCAGCCGGAAGGTTGTCCACCCCCATGAGCGAGTGGACCACGGGAATTCCGAGGCGGTCGACTACCTCGCGGAATTCCTGCGCAGCACGGGCGGAACGGATCCCGCCACCGCTCAGAATGAGGGGATGCCGGCTGGCCGACAACACCGCCAGAAAGCTCTGCCACCAATCCCGGGCGGCCGCTGCGCTACCCGTCCCGCCGCCCACCGGAAACGTCGCCGCATGATCTTCCGGATCGGCCACTTCCGCACGCTGCACGTCCATGGGAATATCGATGAGGACAGGACCCGGACGCCCGGACGCCGCCAGCCGAAACGCTTCGTCCAGCATGGCAGGAAGTTCGGTGGCATCAGTCACCATCCACGCGGCCTTCACCACTGGCCGGGCCATGGCAACGATATCGGTTTCCTGAAATCCCAGCTGCCGGATGGCACGGTCGCCCTTCTGCTCATGGCGGTTGACCTGCCCCGTGATGAAGACCGCTGGAGTCGAATCGAAATAGCAGCTGCCGATGGCCGTCAGCAGATTGGTGGCTCCCGGCCCGCTCGTGGCCATGGCCACCGCAGGAATGCCCATCATGCGGCCCCAGCCTTCCGCCGCAAATCCCGCCCCCTGCTCGTGATGCATGCTCACCACCCGGATTCCCGTGCGGCGATGCATGGCATCCAGCAGAAAGGTGATCATGCCACCCACCAGTTCAAAGACATGAGTGACACCCCGCCTCTCAAGGCTCAGGGCAATGTGCTCCGCTGCGTTCATGTAAAGGTATTTCCTGACACCACCCCCGTTCCAGCCCACCCGCTTTCAGCCCGCCCGCAGCATGGCCTCGGCCACGAAGTCTCGGATCACAGAAACTTCCCGGGCAATCATGGCATCCGTCAATCCAGGATAAGTGCCCAGAAACAGGGTGTCATTCATGATGCGGTCCGCCACGGCCAGTGGACCAACCACCCGGAAGGCATCGGGGCGATCCCGGCGCAGCTGCTGAAACGCCGGCTGCCTGACCAGATTACCGCCGAAGAGCATGCGGTTTCCGATCTTCTCGCGTTCCAGATGCCGGACAAGATCGGCCCGCGTAAAGGGAGCTTCCGGGCGCACCGTCATCATGAATCCGAACCATGAGCAATCCGTCCGGCAACCCGTCTGGTCCCAGTGGAAAACCGAATCCGTACCGACTCCCGCCTCCGGAGCCTGCCATGCGGTCGCGTGCGTGGGCAGCACGAATTCAAAGACATTCTCCAGACCTGCGAGGCCACGCCGCAGCAGTTCCCAGTTCCGCTGACG
This sequence comes from Verrucomicrobiota bacterium, assembly GCA_039795165.1. GTDB lineage: Bacteria > Verrucomicrobiota > Verrucomicrobiia > Verrucomicrobiales > V1-33 > V1-33. Next base: position 68,027 of record JBDKER010000016.1, read on the forward strand.
CGCCCGGATGAATCCCGGGAGCCGCTTGAGCTGCATCCGTCCAATGGCCGCCTGAATGTCGAGAGGTTTCAGGTTATAGCCCAGATGCCCGTAAACATACTTGTGATCGTACGCCTCCGGCAGTCCCTCGAACTTCCAGTCGTAGCGCTTACCGCAGGTATTGTCCTGACCGGAAGGACACCAGCAGTCGCGTCCCCAGTCCCGGAAACTCTCGACCACGGACTTCAGCTGCGGCCGCCGCACAATGCTGACAGCCCCGCCCTCGCCCATCGTGAGATGATGCGGAGGATAGAAGGACTGGGTGGACAAATCGCCGAAGGACCCCGTGTAGGCAGTCAGCATGCCGCCGTCCATCCGAGGCAATGCCTGAGAACCGGATTCCGCATGCCGCCGCGCCCGTTCCACCAGATGCCCGAGGCCAATCGATGATGCCAGATCAACCGGAAGCGTATAGGTGCAGCCGAGGGCATCGCAGTTATCCTCGATCAGCCAGAGATTGTGCTCATGGCAGAAAGCCACGACCTGCGCCAGATCAAATGGATTGCCCAGCCCATGAGCCACCATCACTGCCTTAGTGCGCGGCGATCGCGCCGCCTCCAGCAGGGCGCAATCCATGTTGCCGGTGGCAAGATGGGAATCAATGAAAACCGGTACCGCTCCGACCTGAACAATCGGGGCCACCGTCACCGGAAACCCTGCGGCCACCGTGATGACCTCATCACCCGGACGAATCCGGCGGTCCTCGGGGAGGCGGTGCGAAGTCAGCGCACTGACCGCCAGCAGATTCGCCGACGATCCCGAATTTGTCAGGATCACATGCCGCACTCCGATGAATTCGGCAAGTTCCGACTCGAAGGCCTTGCCCTCGGGCCCAAGGGTCAGCCAGAAATCAAGGCTCGTGCGGACCGCGGCTTCCACTTCCTCTTCCCCGAAGACACGGGCCGCATAAGGAATGGTCTCGCCCTCCGCATAGGCCGCCCGTGCCTCGTGATTGCCTGGGAGACTGCCAGCATGCACGAGGCGCGCATACTCCCGGGTTAGCCTGAGAATTTCGGATCGTATGGTTTCCGCTGTCATGAATCTGTTGATGGTCCTGCCCACGCCATGCCCCGCTCGGCCGCATCTCCAGCGTACTGGGCAATCTGCAAACGGGTCAATTCCCCGGGATCGGCACCGCCGCGGCACCCGAGGTACCACGCCGCGGTCATCCGCACCGTTTCAGGGAAATCCCAGACGGGTCCCCAGCCCAGCAGATGCCAGGCCTTCTCGGTGGCGAGATGAAGTTTCGAGGCCTCATGCGGGGCCAGCGGATCCGCTGCCGTTTCCCATGTTCCCCCCGTGTGCGCGAGGAACGCAGCCACAAGGTCACCCACTGATTGATTCGAGGTCACGGCAGGACCGAAATTAAAGGGGCCGCAGAGTTCCTGCATGGGCACATTTGCCATGGTGGCTAGCCCATGGCGGCCCGCATGAATGGCGGCGGCCAGACGAAGGTAGCCGCTGAGTGGATCCAGCACATGCTGCCACGGCCGTGTCGCATGCGGATTCCTCACCGGCACAGGTTGGCCTGCCCCCACCGCCCGCATCAGATCGGGCACCACACGGTCCGGTGCCCAGTCACCGCCGCCAATGACATTGCCCGCCCGGGCACTCGCCACCTTCAGGGGGCTGGCCTCGGAACTGCAGAAGGAACTGCGCCACGCCGCAATGGCCAACTCCGCAGCTCCCTTGCTCGCGCTGTACGGATCATGTCCACCCATGCGGTCGCTCTCACGATAGGGATGCAGCCACTCGCGGTTCTCATAGCATTTGTCCGTGGTCACCATGACGGCGGTGCATTCGTGCCCGCTGCGCTGGAGCGCATCCAGCAGGTGCAGTGATCCCATGACGTTCACTGCGAAGGTTTCGACCGGCTGTTCATACGAAAGCCTCACAATCGGCTGAGCGGCCAGATGGAAGACAATCTCGGGGGCAATCTCCCGCACGACTCCACTCAGCCGTTCCCGGTCAAGAATGTCGGCCCGGTGATCGGAGGCAAGGCGGGGCGCGAGTCCGAGGTCTCCGAACAGCGCAGCGTGCGGCAGAGGATCGAGCGCATAACCATGCACCTCGGCACCGAGACCGAGTAGCCATTCACAGAGCCATGCACCCTTGAATCCGGTGTGCCCGGTCACAAGGACACGGCACCCCCGGAAGATGCCTTGGAAAAGCGGTGCCATCACTTCAGCCATGCTGCCTCACTTCCGGTTCCCAGATTCGCCATGGCGCCGAACCCTCGTCCCAGAGGCGGTTCAGGTGCTGCGCCTCCTGATACGTATCCATGGGCTGCCAGAATCCTTCATGCCGATAGGCGTTGATCTGACCGTCAGCGACGAGCTTCTCCATGGGCGCACGCTCCAGCATGACATGCGGATCCGCGGGCAGATAATCGAACATGGCATGCTCGCATACCATATACCCCCCGTTGATCAGGGTCTTCTCAGACTGCGGCTTCTCCTCGAAGGAGGAAATCGATCCATCCTCTTCGACACGCATTGAGCCGAACCGCCCCGCGGGATGGACCGCCGTAATCGTGCAGATCTTGCCCGCAGCCCGGTGCGAAGCGATGGATGCATTGACATCGATCGACGCCACCCCGTCGCCGTAGGTCAGCAGAAACGGTTCCCCCGCGGCAACGTAGCGCTGCACCTGCTTGACCCGCCATGCCGTCATCGATTCCTCCCCGGTGTCCGCAAGGGTCACCTTCCAGTCGGCCTCATCATGATTGTCATGAAAATGAACTTCCTGTTCATATCCAAGTTTCAGGGTGACATCACAGGTGTTCCACAGGTAATTCCTGAAGTAATCCTTGATCATGTCTCCCTTGTAACCAAGGCAGAGCACGAACTCACGGTGCCCGTAATGAGCATACGTCTTCATGATGTGCCAGAGGATCGGCTTGCCTCCAATCGGCACCATTGGCTTCGGACGGAACTCCGTCTCTTCCCGGAGCCGGGTTCCCTTGCCACCACAGAGGATGATTACTTTCATGAGGGTCTGAGGGCTTCCCATGGAAGCCGCTGCGAACTCCATGCGAGGCGCGGGCGGATCATCCCGATCCACTGACCGGAGTACTCCCGCCGCATCTCTCCGTCGTCATGGACGCGAAACGATACGCAATGGTCTGCCTCCGCCTCTATGCTGGTCGCTCCCGATACCACAAAGGCAGAAATCCAGTACTCATCACTGTTCAGAAAATGCGCCGGAATCCGGCACACTGAACGGTAACGGCCAACCGGATGAGGACGATGCCCCCATTCATCCTTGCCAAGCACCGCAGAAGGCAGATTCGCCGTCGCCAGGATGCAGTTGCCGATCCGGTCAAGCAGGTGAATCGAAACAGTCAATTCAGCCCCGTCGCGCAGATTCTCATACTCCAGTTCCACATCGACCGGACGGCTCAGCACGAAATCGGACGCCGTCTGCCCATCACAGAATAACCGCACATGGCACAGTCGGGCGACCGCACTGCCCGGTGCCGAATCTTGATCCCACGACGATTCACCCGACTGACGGTTTCCTCCGGCAAGGTACTTTCCGATGACGTCGCGCGCTTCGGCCACCAGCGAAACCGTTCCCTGCTCCAGCAGCAGCGCCCGGCGGCAGAGATTGGCCATCACTCCCATGTTGTGGCTCACAAGGAGAACCGTACGGCCATCTTTAGCCACATCGTGCATCTTGCCCAGACAGCGCTTCTGAAACTCGCTGTCACCAACCGCCAGCACCTCGTCAACAATCAGGATCTCCGCATCCAGATGGGCAGCCACCGAGAAACCGAGCCGCACCACCATTCCTGAACTGTAGCGCTTCACCGGCGTGTCAAGGTAGGCCGCACACCCGGAAAAAGCCACAATGTCATCGAGCTTCGCGGCAATCTCCGCACGCCTCATGCCAAGAATAGCCCCGTTCAGGAAGATGTTCTCCCGGCCAGTGAGTTCCGGGTGAAAACCGGTCCCAACCTCAAGCAGTGAAGCGATTCTCCCCCTCGCCCGGATCCGCCCGGTCGTCGGAGCCGTCACCCGAGACAACAGCTTCAAAAGGGTCGACTTCCCGGCCCCGTTGCGTCCAATGATCCCGAGCACTTCTCCATCGTTCACCTCGAAGGACACCTCGCGCAGTGCCCAGACATAGTCGGATTCCACCGCAGTCCGCGTGCGGTCATTCGTCACCCCAACCTTGCGGTAAGGATCCTCCCTTCCCCGAACCCGATGCCACCACCGATTGATATCGTGCGCCAGCGATCCCGTACCGGTCTCACCAAGTCGGTAGAGTTTGCCGACGTTGTCGACTGAAATGACTGCAGACATGAATGATTCCGGAATCTGTTGAATCGCCCAGTCTACCTCAGACGGTGTCCATGAAGGTGCGCTCCACCCGGTTGAAGATGACCGTGCCCATGACGAGGATGCACAGCGTGACTGCAACCGACAGGCCCAATGCGGTCCACGGCACATTCCCTCCCAGATAAATGGCCCGGAAGGCTTCGACCGGAGCCGTCATGGGATTGAGTTCCACCAGCCATTTCCACCGGGGTGAAACCATGCTCAGGGGATAAATGACCGGAGTGGCATACATCAGCAACTGCACCCCGAAGGTCACCAGAAAGGTGAAATCCCGGTACTTGGTCGTCAGGGCCGACACGAGAATGCCACTGCCAAGACCAAGCGCCCCCATCAACAGCAGCAGCACGGGCGTCATCACCGGTATCAGCCACCAATGCGGATGAAGTTCCTTCCCCGCCACAAGATACCATCCCCAAATGCATGCAAACAGCAGCATTTGTATCAGAAACTGAATGAGCGTCGATATCACTACAGAAACCGGCACCACCAGACGCGGAAAGTAAACCTTTCCAAATATTCCTGCATTGTGAATGAATGTGTTGGAAATCCGCTGGAGACAGGCCGCGAAATAATTCCATGGCACGGTTCCGGCCAGATAGAACAGCATCGGCGGGGTGTCGTTGGTGGGCAACTTGGCCACCCCTGCAAAGATCACCGTGAAGACAACCGTCGTCAGCAGGGGCTGGAGGAAAAACCAGAGCGGCCCCAGCACGGTCTGCTTGTAGACAGCCACCAGATCTCTCCGGACAAAAAGCCAGAGCAGATCCCGGTACTGCCAGAGTTCCCTGAGCCTCAGATCGAAAAGCCGGGCTTCTGGTTCCATCACCAGATCCCACGGTTGTTCATCGCCCTTCCCAGCGGCGTGCTCTGCGGTCGACCTTGTCATGCCTCGATCATGCCGAACTCACCCCTGGGCGCCAGCGCTTGTTTTCCTGCGGACACTTCCCTGCCAGCCTGTTCAGACGGCAGCATGAAACTGCTTTGCGCATCCATGCTACCGCCCTTGGTGCCACGTCAGCCAGCAGCTTTCGTCGGCAGAAATTTTCTGCTAGACTGCTCCCATTCGCCCCGTCTTTTCACAGTAAAAACTCGATAAGCAAACGCAAATGATTTGGTATTCATCCCCGACTCGGGTTAATTATTAATTCATTTTTTCATATACTAGCGCGGCTTTAATTTCCATAGCGCAGTGCCCGTGGTATCGGCCCCGCCGGACTGCCCTGTGCATCCCCGCGGAATGCGCTGGCGCGGGAACCGGAACCGCCGGATGCTCGGGCTGATGTCTGAATCTTCGTCCGCCTCATGGAAACCAACAGCGGTGCAGGCGCTGCTGTGCTTTCTGTTTTTCATCGCTGGCTGGGTTGCTCAGGCTGCCGGGTTGGCGGGGATGGCCACCTTTTTGTTCGTGATTTCCTGTGTGGCGGGGGGATACGACCTTGCGAAGGACACGCTGGGGGCCCTGCGGCGGAAGTCGCTGGATATTCATTTTCTGATGCTGATGGCAGCGGCGGCCTCGGCGGCGCTGGGGCACTGGCACGAGGCGGCCCTGCTGCTGGTACTGTTCTCCGGATCGTCGGCGCTCGAGGAATACGCGAATCACCGGACGGAGACGGCCCTTGCTTCGCTTTTCCGCGATGTTCCCCGGACGGCCCGGCAAGTGCTCGCGGATGGATCGGTTGAGGAAGTTCCCATCGAAAGTCTGCAGCCGGGCATGATGGTGAGTGTGCCCCCGGGGCAACAGGTGCCGGTGGATCTGCGGGTCATTTCCGGGCACAGTGAATGCGATGAGTCCAGCCTGACGGGCGAGGCGAACCCTGTCAGCAAGAGCGCGGGCAGCGAGGCCATGGGGGGAACCATGAATCTGTCGGGCAGTTTCACGGGGGAAGTTCTGCGGCCGGCATCCCAGAGTGCGCTGCAGCAGATCATGGATCTGATCCGCAACGCGCAGCAGCGGAAGGCACGCGCACAGCATTTCACTGACCGCTTCGGCACTACCTACACGCTGCTGGTGCTCGGGTTGTGCCTGCTGCTGTTTCTTTCGTGGTGGCTGATCGGAAGGCTTCCTGCCTTTGGCGATGCACCCTCTGGAGAAGCGGGGGCGTTTCACCGGGCGATCACCGTCCTGATCGTGGCCTCGCCCTGTGCCCTCGTGCTGAGTGTGCCGTCGGCCATTCTGGCGGCCATTGCGCGGGGGGCCCGCAGCGGGGTGATTTTCCGCGGGGGTTCTACCATTGAGGATCTTGCCGGCATCACGGCGGTGGCCCTTGATAAGACGGGAACTCTCACGACCGGAGAAATGAGTGTCGAGGAGATTCACGTTCTCCACGGCGGGGAAGAAGCGCTCCGCCATGCCGCCTACAACCTCGCCCGGCAGTCAACCCATCCACTGAGCCGGGCCATTGCCGCGAAGCTCACGGTCGGCACGGCGCGGGAGGATCCGCAGCATTATACCAATGTCCCCGGCAGCGGGGTCACCGGAATCCTGCGCGGCGGACAATGGGCCCTGGGAAAGCGGTCATGGATCGAATCCATGGCGACGGCACAACTGGAGCCCCGGGATTCCCATCCGAAGCCACCGGTTTCGTCCGAGGTATGGGTGACGGGGCCGGAAGCGACTGGCTATTTTTCCCTGCGGGATCAGCCTCGGGCCGAGGCGGCCGCACTGCTGGCGACGCTGCATGCCAGCGGACTGCGTACCCTCATGCTGACCGGAGACCGGCCGGAAGCCGCTAAAGCAGTACGGGACCTCACGGGTGTGCAGGAAGTCCATGCCGGGCTGCTCCCGGGAGACAAGACCGACATCATTGCCGGCCTGCAGAAGGATGGTCAGCGTGTCGCCATGGTCGGCGATGGGGTCAATGATGCCCCGGCGCTGACGCTTGCCAATGTCGGGGTGGCGATGGGGCTGCGGGGATCCGACGCGGCGCTGCAGCAGGCCGACCTCGTGCTGTCGCGCGACCGCCTAGAGGCCTTTGTGGATGCGTGGCGGCTGAGCCGGAATGCGGTGGGCATCATGCGGCAGAATATTCTCGTGGCTTTGGGAACCGCGGGCGTCATGGTGCTGGTGAGCGTTCTGCGGGAGATCCCGCTCTGGCTGGGGGTGCTCACTCACGAGGGCAGCACGGCCATCGTCGTCATCAACAGTCTGCGGCTTCTGCTGCCGGGATCCATTGGCACGCGCCGCTCATGATCAGCGAAACCGAAGCGCTCGAGAGGATCCTTGCGGCACTTCCCGGTCCCGTCGCGGAGTCGGTCCTGGTTGAACAGGCCGCGGGCCGCTGCCTCGCGGAAGACATCCGGGCCACATATCCACTGCCGGGCTTCGACAACGCCACCATGGATGGATACGCGCTCCATGCCGAAGACTGCGGCCGCAGCGGCGACCGGCTCATGGTCCGTGGGGAACAGCCCGCCGGACCGGACCGGGGGCTCACGGTGCAGCCGGGTCAGGCCGTACGGATCTTCACAGGGGCACCGTTGCCAGGGGGCACGGCCGCCGTCGTCATGCAGGAAGATACCGTCAGAAACGGCGATGCCATCGTTCTCACGGAACCCGCCGCCCCCGGCGAATTCATCCGGCGGGCGGGAAGCGACCTCTGCAGTGGCCAATGGATCGTCCGGCGCGGTCAGCGCATCACCCCCGCGCTCGCCGGGCTGATCGCTGCGCAGGGAATCGCCATGGTGCGCTGCGGCCGGAAACCGCGGGTGGGCATTCTCTGCAGCGGCGGCGAACTCGTGCCAGCGGGCCAGCCTCTTCCTGCGGCTGGCTACCTTTACAACAGCAATGGCCCCATGCTCAGCGGACTGCTGGCTGGCAGCGGGGTCGCCATCCCCGGCCCGGCCCTTCAGACGCCCGATGTGATGGAGGAGGTACGGTCCGCCCTGCGAGCGCTCACGGAATCGTGCGATGCCATCCTCCTCGCCGGCGGGCTTTCAGTGGGCGACCACGATCTCGTCCGGCCCGCCCTTGCGGCCGAGGGAGCGGTCACGGATTTCTGGAAGGTGGCCGTCCGTCCCGGCAAGCCGTTTCTGTTCGGGCACATGCCATCGGGCGTCCCTGTGTTCGGGCTCCCCGGGAACCCGGTTTCGGCATTGGTGACGAGTATGCTCTTTGTGCTGCCCGCCCTGCGGCACATGGCGGGAGCCGCAGAAACGGCATGGCCCCTGCTCCCGGCCACCATGGGATCGGAGGTGCGCAACGCCGGAGACCGGCCCCACTGGATCCGCGGGCAGTTCGACACCACGGAAGGCGTATTCCATCCCGCCGGGCTTCAGGAATCGCATGCCCTGGCTTCATTGGCGCGCGCCAATGCCCTCGTGAGGCTGCCGCCTGGCTCCGTCACGGAGGCAGGTTCCCGGGTCCGCGTGCTCCTGCTGGAAGGCTGAGGGGATCGGGCGCATGGCGCAGTTCCCCGCGTTCGCCGCTGTCTGCAGCGTCCATCCAGATCCGCTGGCAGACGAGGCACAGCTTGAGAGCGAGGACACCGGCCGGCAGCCGGCCATCCAGGGCATTCATGGGCTTGCGGCATTCCGGACAGCGCACTTCCGGGGACGCCAGACGCGGGTCGGCGATGGCAGATTCCCAGATCCGGTTGGCATGCCATGCGGGCACGAGCTTCCGGAATTGACTGAAATTGAGGGAAATCCCCCGGCATCGGGTGCAGCGCCAGATCATGCCGGCCTCCTCTTCGGTGGGCAGCAGCCGATCCCGGCAGCGTGGGCATTCCAGATGCATGGGATCCCATCACCGCAGCCGGAGACATGACAATGGGAAGCGTCACGATTCCGCTTTTCCCATCGCATGAAATGTCCGAAGTCTTCCGTCTTTCTGATGATGAACGATCCTGCGGTTCCCCTCCCCTTCTGGCGACGCTGGTGGAGACGCCTGATGCGGGCCGTCGGCATTCTCATCGGTCTACCGGCACTCTACACGGGAACCGGCTTCGGACTGGGAGCCATCCAACTCGATGGCAAGCCAGCAGGGCCTCGCGGAATCGATATCTGGCTCGTCTCCAATGGGATGCACACAGGCGTGGTCATTCCTGCGGCAGGACCCGGCTACGATCTGCGGCGATTCTTTGCAGCGCCACCGGAGTATCATCAGGCGGAATGGATTCTCGCCGGCTGGGGCGACCGTGAATTCTTCGAGAAGGTTCCTCAATGGTCGGACCTTACCCTGTCCCTCGGGGCCGCCTCCCTCATCGGGGTCCACGAGACCGCCCTCAGCATCATCTGGGTGCACGATCATCCATCACTCTTCAGCGAGCAGCGGCAACTCAGGGCCACCGCTGCGCAGGTCCGTCAGTTGGCCGATTTCATTCAGACGAGCGCGGAACCCGCTCCGGGCGGTGGTGCGCAGATTCTGATTCTCCCGAGGGAGACTCCCGGCGAAACCTTCTACCGTGCCCGCGGACGCTACCATCTTTTGCGGACCTGCAACAACTGGACCAGTCAGGCTCTTGCCGCGGCTGACCTCCCGCGGGGAATGTGGACGCCCTTCGCGCCCTCGGTCATGCAGCACTGGCCCCGCGCGGCGGGCCATGTTCCCGCCGGAGACTGAATCAGCGCACGCCAGCCGGTATTCCGTCGGCCTGCTCCACAGTCCGGCGCTTTCCGGGAATTTCATCCGGGCTGACCCCGGCCGGACCATTTCCTGAAACCGGCACTGCCGCGGGTGCGCGTCCGGCCTCGAATCCGACAGGCACCGTTACGGCGGTGGCATCACGGGGAACCACCGGGGAAACCGGAACGGGATCCACAGCGACGGAATCCGTCGTGTCCGGGCGGAGGAAAAAGCCCGCAGCGAATGCGGCCATGGCCAGTCCGGCACCCCATGCGACGGTCGGGCGACGGAACCATGCCTCCAGTGCGGCGAGCCATCCAGTCTCCGGCTTCCTTGCTTCCGCGCGGATGCGGCGGTCAAGGCGTGACAGAAACGCTTCTTCGTATCCCGCGGGAGGGCGGACTTCCCCCGTGGTCCGGAGAAGGTGGCTGAGCTGGTCGTGCGGATCCATGGCGGCGGGAGGGTTGGTTATTCGAGGCAGTCGGAAAGCCATGCCTGCAGCTGCTTGTGGGCGTAATGCAGACGGGAGCGGACGGTGCCCTCCGACACCCCGAGGATGCGGCTGATTTCAGCATGAGGGAATCCCTGGATGTCGAACATGGTCACAACGGTCCGATGCTGATCTGACAACCGCTGGAGCGCTTCGTTCAATCGCCGCTGCAATTCATTGAGCCCGGCTTCCCGCACCGGGTCGGAGGGATCCGTGAGCGCCTCGGCCGTCTCCCGCGGAAGCGGCCGCAGGGGATCGTCGATGGTCTCGGTCATGCGCCGTTTCCTCCGCTTGAGGAAATTGAGGGTCATGTTGACGGCGATGGTGTAGATCCACGTGTAGAAGGCGCTGTCGCCGCGGAATTTCGCGAGGCTGCGGTACGCGCGGAGGAACACATCCTGGAGCAGGTCGTCGGTGTCTTCATGATTGCCAGTCATGCTGAATACCATTCCGTAAAGCTTCGGAACGTAACGCCGCACGAGTTCATCGAAGGCAGCCCGGTCGCCCTCACGGGCCCGCTCCACAAGGACCGGATCCGCTTCCTGACCGCTGGCTGCGCCGGCATTCATGCGGAATGAGTCAGACAGAGGCCTCCCGCAGCAGGGTGACCGAGACACTTCCGCAGTCGGGCAGGATGAATTTCCGCACGGTCACCCGCACGGCGCGCAGGGGCCATGCGGCAAGGAGGGCAGCAGCAAGGTCCCCGGCGAGCGTTTCAATGAGCTGCCGATCCCGCGACACCGCCACCTCACGGCATTGCAGCGCCACCGCGCCGTAGTCCACCGTGCCCTCAAGGCTGTCGCCCAGATCACGGAAATCACGGCATGGCCACAGCACGAGATCCGCCTCCAGACGCTGCGGCACCGCCCGTTCTTCCTCCGGAACCCCGATGCGGCAGACGAGCCCCAGTCCCGTCACGGCGATGCTGTCGTTTTCCGGAGCATTCATGACAGGAAGGCTTGCAGAGGGCGTCAGCGCTTGATGCTCGTGACCGACTGCAGGATCACGCTGACCATCATGTAGGCCATCGTTCCCACGAGCAATGCCATGATGAAGATGATGACCGGCGTGATGGCAGCCATGCCGCGGTCGATCGTCTTCTGCAGTTCCTTGTCGTACCGCTGGGCCGACCGTTCGAGGGCGTGTTCGAGATCGCCGGTCTGCTCACCCACCGTGATCATGTCGGTAAGGAGTTCCGGGAAGAATCCCACCTTCTTGAGCGAGCGGGAGAGCGAGGCTCCTTCGCCGACCATCCCGATCACCTTCTGGAGGAGGCCCTTGAGGTAGCGGTTGACGGTGGCGTCCCGCGTGAGTTCCAGCGCCCGCAGCAGCGGCAGTCCATTGCCGATCAGATTTGAAAGCGTCTCGAGAAAGGTCACGAAGAAGCGGGCACTGAGCAACGGCCCGAAGAATGGCATCTTCACGCTCTTCTCGTCCCAGAGCTGTCGGTACTTGGGAATCTCCAGCGCCTTCTGGAAGAGCCAGACGGAAAGACCGATGACAAGGGCAATCGCCCACCAGTAGCCAAAGAGAAAGTCCCCCACGCCCATCAGGAATTTGGCCGCTCCCGGCAGTTCCTTGCCCATCGACTTGAGCAACTGCGTGAGCTGCGGAATCAGATAGGAAACAAAGAGAAGACTCACCCCGATCCCTGCCACCAGAAGACAGACGGGATAGATCATCGCTGTCGTCACCTTGCTCTGCAGGTTCGAGACCGATACCAGATACTCCGACTGACGCTTGAGAATCTTCGGCAGGGCCCCGGAGACTTCCCCAGCCGCTGCGAGATTGCAGTACAGTTCCCCGAACGATGGACTGGCCGACTTGAGCGCCGCGGAAAAACTGGATCCATCCCGGATCTTCGCACGCAGAATTGCCGTGACATCCTTCACCCCGGACAATTCATCGCGCGATTCCATGATGCGCAGCGCAGGCTCGAGCTGAAGGCCCGCCCCGAGGAGGTCACTCAGTTCCTCCGTGAACATGATGACATCGTTCTTCTTGAGCTTGACCGGCTGCAGGAGGGCCGGGTCCTTCGCCTTGGCTTTGGCCCCCGCCTTCTCCGGCAGTGCTTTGGCTCCCGCCTTGTCCGCTTTATCGGCAGTCTCCTTGCCCGCTTTGGCGGGCGGCTTGCTGTCGGCTGCTGCCCCTTCCTCCTTCGGCTTGACCGCCACCGGTTGCAGTCCGTTCCGCTCCAGCCGGCGCAGGGCGTCATGCCGGTCCGATGCGTTTAGTTCGCCAGCCGCCTTGGTGCCGTCGTGCCGGAGTGCCGTGTAGGAAAATACTGCCATGATGCGATCGGAAATTCTCTCGGAATCGAGCGGTCTGCTAATCAGTCAGGTTCCCCGATCATCATGTCGGATGCGGTCGCACTGACCACTTCCTCGAGGGTCGTGTCGCCATCGAAGCATTTATAGATGCCGTATTCGCGCATCGGGATGAAGCCCTGCCGCACGGCCATTTCCCGGAGCTGCGCTTCCGTGGCCCGCTTCGTGATGAGGTCTTCAATTTCCTTGGTGACCACGCAGATTTCGTAGATGGCGAGCCGGCCATGGAAGCCGGAATGATTGCAGGAATCGCAGCCTCCTGGTTTGGCCACCATGCAGCGCCGGGTCTCGGGATTGCGGAAGCCGACCGCCCGCAGTTCATCCACGGTGATTTGACCGGGCTGCCGGCACTTCGTGCAGAGTTTGCGCACGAGGCGCTGGGCAAGGAAGCACCGGACGGAAGCCGCCACGAGAAACGGTTCCACCCCCATGTCGACAAGACGGGTGATGCCGGAGATGGCATCGTTGGTGTGGAGGGTACTGAAGACGAGGTGACCCGTGAGCGCCGCCCGGATCGCGATTTCGACGGTCTCGAGGTCACGCATTTCCCCGATCATGACGATGTCCGGATCGGCCCGCAGAATGGAACGGAGGGCCGTCGCAAAGGTCAGATTGATCTCGCTCTTCACCGCGATCTGCACGACGCCCTCGATCTTGTTTTCGACTGGGTCTTCGACCGTGACGATCCGGCTGTCGACCGTGTTCAGTTCGCTCAGGAAGGTGTAGAGACTCGTGGATTTACCGGATCCCGTCGGCCCCGTGATCAGCACGATCCCGTTGGGCAGCTTGAGCATGGCATCGATGATCTGCCGGACCTGGGGAATCATCCCGAGCTTGTCGAGATTGAACTTCTGCTGGTTGAGGAGACGCAGACTGACCGTTTCGCCGAGTACGCTGGGAATGGTGGCGACCCGGACGTCGATCTGATTGCCGTCCAGTTCCAGCCCGATGCGTCCGTCCTGCGGGAGGCGGCGCTCGGCAATATCGAGCCGCGACATGATCTTGAGTCGCGCAATCACCATGTTCTGGAGTGCCTTGATGTTTTCGGGAACGGGCACATCCACGAGCAGACCGTCGATCCGGTAGCGGATGCGCAGGCTATTCTCCATGGGTTCGACGTGAATATCGGTGGCCCGCTGATGGAGGGCCTGACGGATGATCTGGTTGACGAATTTGACGACGGAGGCCTCGTCATCGTCATCGTCGATGATGTTGGTTTCCTCCTGCATGTCGAGGCCCTGGGAATCGGCGAGGTCCCGGCCCTTGAGGAGGGCTTCAAACGTATCGGCACCGACCCCGTAGAGCTTCTGAATGCCCTGCAGCAGCCGGGTACGGCTGGCCATGTGCCACTGGACGCGGCAGGGAATCGCCTGGGCCACGGCGTGGCGTGCGTGGTAATTGAACGGATCGTAGGTCGCGAGGGCGAGGACCGGTTCGCCTTCGGTTTCTCCTTCGGCGAGCTGGGGTGGTTCCCCGTCTTCATCGGGCTCGGCCATCATGCGGGCCGGATCGCCGTACCAGAGCGGCAGAAGACGGTGCCGCAGCGCCACTGCCGCGGAACAGACTTCCTTTAGTTTCCGGGAATTGCGGGGCTTCAGATCCGCCTCCCATGGGAGGTGCAGCCACTCGCTGAGATGACCCAGAAAGGCTTCCTCCGGCATCGTCTGGGCATCGAGAAGGTCATCGACCACGCTGCGCTGCGCCATGGCCGCTTGGCTGATGGCAGCTGCCACCGCTTCAAGGTTTTCCGCTCCCGCCGCTTCCGCGGAACGGACCAGCATTTCATTCATGCGTTGGGCTAAGGAAGACATGCGTGCAAATCAGAGGAATTGGATCGGAAAATCGGGCGGAAGTCCCGGAATGGCACCGCCAACCCGGATTCTGTTTCTGGCCGTAACCCGGCGAGGGCTTCGGACAACGGGATTTCTTCCCGCGTTCAATCCAGCGGACGGAAATTCCCGCAGCGGACGGATATGCCGGCTCAGGGAGGTGCGCCGAGCGATTTGAGGCGATTTCGCCATTCCGCCGCCTGGGGCGAGCGCTCGGCCCCGGGGGGCAGCAGTTCGATGGCCGTGCGCAGCGCGTCGGCCGCCCCGGCCCGGTCCCCCGCCGAAAAGAGGGCAGCGGCAAGGAGTTCGTGATCGGCTGGCTCGGCAGGCTGATTCTTTTCAAGGACAAGGCGGGCGACGGCGACCGCCTCGGCAGGGCGGTTCCCATTCTTTCCTCCCATGAGTGACACGAGGAGCCTGGCTGTTTCGCGGTTTCCGGGGGCCAGCCGCCATGCGGTTTCAAGGTGCTGCCGGGCCTCGGTCGGATTGCCGGACTGGAGTGCGAGTCTCCCGAGATTCGTGTGCGCCGGGGCGAATCCGGGGCGCTGAGCTGTGATGCGGCGGAAGATTTCCGTGGCTGCGTCCGGTTGATTCTGCATGGCGCGCGCCACTCCAAGGTCGTTGAGGATGCGGACATCGTCCGGAGCTACGGAGGCGGCTTTCTCGAAATACGGGATCGCCTCGGTGAGCCGTCCGCTTCTTGCGAGCACATTGCCCAGATGCTGCAGGGCTGCCAGATCCCCCGGATCGAACGACAGCGCCCGGCGGTAGGCGGCATCCACTCCGGCGCGGTCCCCGCGCAACCGCTGGAAATCGGCAAGGAGGGCCGCGGCCGCCGCGAGCCGGGGCGGAGCAGGCCAGGGAGAATCCGGCGGAGCTTCAGCCTTCACGTCCTCCAGAAAATCCTCGAGGTATCTTGTTCCTTCCGGCACGAAGCCTTCGCGCAGAAAGGCCCGGGCGGCCCCGGCCGGATCTGCCACGACTCCGGGCGATTCCCAATGACCGCCGAGCGGCACGGCCGCAGCCAGCCATTCTTCCGGCGGTGCTTCCAGCAGCTTCGCATCCTTCACAATCTGTGACACCTCGGCTCGGCCACGGTAGATCACCGCGAGGCGGCCATGACGATCGACCAGAAAAGCGCTCGGTACCGGCAAAGGCAGACGCAGGCTGAAGAACGAACGCTGAAAGACATCGAGGACACCGGTTTCCTCCGCCGTCAGGGCACGCGCCGCAAAGGGCCAGCCGGTCTCCTTAATAAAGGCACGGCTTTCCGGCAGATCGTTCGCTTTCCCCGCAGCCAGTTCGTCCACGTTGAGTGCCTCCACAGCGATTCCTGCGGACCGCAGTGACGCCACCGCCTTCGGCTGCGACCATGCAGTGAATTCCGTCCGGCAATCCCGGCAACTGTTCGACCAGAAGACCAGCAATCGCGGAACACCCGCGGCCGCTTTCCCAGCAGGGGTGATGGCGCGGCCGGTCACGTCCGGCAGCGGCAGCCTCCCCGCAAGGACTATGCGCCCCAGCGAAGTCACCGGAAACGGCTGCGGCTTGCCCTCTGTCAGGCGCTTTTCAGCGCCCACGTTTTTCTCCGTCTTGCTGCCGCCACCCTGAGTCAGCAGGAAGCGACCGCCTGCCGCCAGCTCTCTGAAAACCTCCGTGGTTCCTCCCGGCCAGCGCACGGTCGCCACCAACGGACCCGTGGCCGCGCCGACCCCGAAATGCATCGACTTGCCGGCCTGCGAAAGGAATCCGTCGCCGGCCTGCAGGGTCCGGACAAGCGGGCGATCCACGCCAGGCCCGCTCAGTTCCACTCTCGCTCCAATGCCGTCCCGGTTGGCCGTCATTCCCCGCAGGCGGAGAGTCAGCGCGCGGCCGCCCGATTCCAGATCATTGCGCATCATGCGGAGCCGCGGTGCATTCCGGTTCGAGTACCAGACATCGAGGTCGCCGTCGCCATCCCAGTCGGTCGTGACCACGGAACGGGATTCATCCGGGAGATCGAGGCCGGCCGGGGCCGAGAAATTCACGAATCTCGGCATCCCTTTGCCGGAAGGGTTCATGCCCCCGGTGTTCAGATAGGCGCAGTTCCGTTCCCCTCCGCTCATGGAATGCCCTGCCCGCATGAGCGCATTCATGGCCGCGAAGGCCCTTTCGTACCCGGAATTGCGGCCGCCCGGCTCATGCGGTGTCTGCGGCGCGACCCGCCGCCATTGGAAACTTCACAAATCGTCTTCCAGCACGCCGGTGAGCAGACCATTGGCGACCAGAATGTCCTCCCAGCCATCGTTGTTGATGTCGGCAAAGACCGAACCCCAGGCCCAGCGTCCGAGGGTGATGCCGCTGGCGACGCTCACGTCGCGGAAGGTCCCGTCGCCCTGGCTCTCCAGCAGGGTATTGCCCCGCGCAAAGCGCTGCAGCAACCCCTTGGCCTCCGCACTGCTGCCCGGACCGAATTTCGGCTGAAAGGCAATGCGGTTGCCCGCACCGGAAAACATGTTGCTCACATGCACATCGGGATACCCATCTCGGTTCGGATCACCCCATGCCACCCCCATGCCGGCCGACGGATCCTCAGCGCCCGCAGCCGCCGCCACATCCCGGAACCTCCGCACCCCATCGGCTCCCTTTTCCTGACGGTAGAGATTGTTCCGCCCGAAATCATTGACTACATAGAGATCGAGATCGCCATCCCCGTCATGGTCGATCCATGCACCGGCAAAGCTGAAGCGCCGATTGTTTTCATCCAGGCCAACCTCCCGGGTCACATCCGTGAATTTCCATTGCGGCGCTCCCGGCTTGGCCTCGTTCCGGAACAGGGAGTTCGCAGCCCCGTTGTTGGCGTCGTACCACGGCACCGGCGACGATTCTTCCCCGAACGACTCGAAACTGGCTCCGTAGCAGCAGACATAAAGGTCAAGATCGCCGTCTTCATCGAAATCCGCAGCGCAGAGCGAGTGAGCATTCGGGGCCACGGGCAGCCGTGCCGCCACGCGGAACTTCGGAATGCCTCCGGACTGATTGCCACCATTCTCAAATACAAGGATCTGAAATTCCCGCGCCATCACGAGGTCCTGATCCCCGTCATTGTCCAGATCCAGAAAGAGGGCCGACCGCACCCGGTCGAGCAGGTCCACTCCGGCGGCTGCCGCCACTTCCCGCACCGTGCCATCGGGCTGATGCAGATAAAGCCGCTTCGGCAAACCACCCATGTCCGCCGCGAACACATCATCGAGCCCGTCCCCATTGGCATCGCCCAGCACGAGCCCGCAATGCCCGAGCGCATCCATGCCCAGACCGCTCTCCACCCGCGCCCGCCAGTAATTGACATCCCGCAGGATCTGCGTGCCCCACGCCTCCGTCCCACCAAGGACCGCCTGCGTCACATCCACAAACTGCCGCCGCCCACCGCTGCCCACCGCCAGCGTTTCCTCAAACTCCACCAGCGCAATCCCGCTCAACTGCCACGCCTTCTCCGCAGACGTCCGTACCCAGTGCGTCCGCCACGACGCCGTCTGACTCAGCCAGCCACCGTCGCCCGCTCCATCCGTATCCACATAAACATCAGCCACCCCGGTTTCCCCGGAGGCTCCCGCAAGTTCAACGCCGTGAACCTTCAGATGAACCGATAGTTCCGAGCCCTTGGCAAAGCCCGACTGCCAACCCGCCACCGCCTCGGCAAAACCGAGCACCCGCCCGCCATCGGCCTTCCCTCCCCGCACCACCACATGCCGCCCATCCCGGTAGATTTCCTCCACCGAGGCCGGCCGGAGCGGCGTCGCCCGGAATCCCTCCGCCAGAATCCCTTTCATCGCCTCCGCATCCACCGTCCCCTTCACCGCCACCGCCCCAAGGACCGCCTTCAGCTTCGGCTTCACTTCCTCATGAAAGGCCTCCGTCGGCCAACCATCAGCCGCTGGATCCACCATCGCCAGTTCCTCCGCAAAAATCCCCTTCCGTCCCGCCTCCGGCACCCGCTGCACCCCCTCATCCACCCCGCGCCCCACCCCGCCCGCAGCCCATGCCTCCCCACACACAGCAAGCCCCACAGCCAGCAACACGCCAGCCCTCCACTCCCACTCTCGAATCCGCAGCAACATCCCCCCAGCGAACCAATTCGCCGACCTCCCGTAAAGCAATAATCACCGCTCTTTAATGAAAATTCATCAAAGATCAGACCGGGCGATGCACGGGGCGGATGAACCGGTCGGCCTCGGGATTGCCGGGAACCTTCATGGCTTCGCCATCCCAATCGATGTCCTTCTGCAGCCGCAGCGCGACGATCCCGGCCAGTCCGATCTCCGTGAGATGACCGCCATGATTGAAGTCGGCAAACACCGGCGGGCCGCCAAGGATGGCATCGATCCATTCATCAATCTGCCCCTTGGAACGCGGCAGCGACTCGGGAACTTTGACGGCTTCCTTGTGCTGACCAAACCACGCGAAGCGGCTGTCGCCGGCGAGGCGGATCTGGCCATCGGAATTCCACAGCCCACACTGGAGTTGACCCTTCTCCCCGATCATGAGACAGCCAGTCGATGGCAGGCTCCCCGTGGATTCCCGTAGCCGCGCCGTCACATCGTCAGCCGGCAGGTCGCCACCCGTGTAGAAATTCAGGCGGACAGGGCCGCGGCCCTTCCGCGCCGGGAATCGGTAGCGTACGGTGCACGACTGCGCGAAGCTCTCGTGCCCCATTCCCTTCCCGCTGATCTCAATCCGATCAGGATAGTCAAGCTGCAGAGCACGCACCGGAAGATTGAAACCGTGGCAGCAGAAGTCGCCAAGGGATCCATTCCCGAAATCGTACCATCCGCGCCACTGGCCCGGATGATACACGGTCGACTTGTAGGGACGCTCGGGCGCTGGCCCGAGCCAGCGGTCCCAGTTGAGGCCCGCAGGCACCGGATCGCTGCCCGCATCACGGTCGCGCCCGCTCGGCCAGCTGTGCGCCGGATGCCAGACATGAACGTCCGCGATTTCACCGAAGAAACCGGCAGCGATCAGTTCCATGCTGCGCCGCAGATTGGCGGATGAACTTCCCTGATTTCCCGTCTGCGTGATCACCTTCGACCGCTGCGCCAGTTCCCGCAGTTCGCGTGCCTCCGCCAGCGTGTGCGTGAGCGGCTTCTCGCAGTACACATGCTTGCCCGCCTCCATGGCCGCCCGGCAGACCGGCGCATGCCAATGATCCGGCGTCGCAATGACAACCGCATCGACGGGCGCATCGCTCAGAAGCTTCCGGTAATCCTCAAAGGCCGCCGCACCGGCCACGGGCGCCCCATGACGCTGACGGCTCGCTTCCACCTGCCTCGCATCGACATCGCAAAACGCCGCCACTTCATGCCCAAGCTCCAGCACCCGCGCCACATGACCCTGAATCTGCCCGCCCATGCCCACGAAGCCAACCCGCAGCTTCTTTCCGCTAGCCGACTGACCTCGGATCACGGCCGGACTCAAGGCGCTGAACAGGCTCGTCTGCAGGAGCCGGCGGCGGGAGAATGATGACTTCATGGCGATTCGGATGGGTTCCTTCTGCCAACGCAACGGAAGGCCCCGGCATTTCGCCGGATCCACGGAACCAGCAGTCCACGCCCCTTTCCCATCAGGGATCGGCCAGCGGAATCTGCACACGGAAGTAGGCCCGCGGAGCCGACGCAGCAGGACTCCAGAACGACCTCACCCGGCCATCGGGCAGCGTCCGCCGCTGCCGCAGTACCATGGGAAGTGTCCAGTCCATGAGGTTGTCGCTGCCCGCCATGCGGACGGCGGCAGCGTCGGCATTCGCCGCATGATCCACGGCCACTCCAAGGATGGGATCCGCCACGGGCGCAGCCACCGGATCCGGGTCCGACCGCAGATCGCTGGTTCCGAGCGCAAATTCCTCCCATGCACTGCGCCCATCCCCGTCGGCATCAGCCCGGGGATCGCCATGGAAGGCCGCCGCATCATCCGCATTCGGATTGCCATGATCCGCCATACTCGCCCGCCAGTTCGCCGGGTCATTGAGGTCCATGCCCGCCCGCGGATTGACCAGCACGAGACTCCGTCCGCCGCTGTCCGCTTCCTCCGGCCATGGATCCTTCCCGTCGTACGTGAAATCCAACAGCACGGTCTGTCCGTCCGCAGAAACCAGCGCAATCCGTTCGCCCTGATTCGAAAGATTGTCCCGGAAGACACCGCCGAAAGCCGCCGCCCAGCCATGCACGCGCTGGAAACTGATGGCACTGTCCGCGAGAACAAGACGCTCACCCGGTGCCAGCAGGGTATCGCGGTTCGCCGGAAACTCAAAACTGATCCCCGCCACAAACCGCGCCCCGCGCAGATTGACCGCCCCAGGCCCCGCATTCAGCAATTCGATGAATTCTCCATCGTCATCACCCCGCGGATTGAAATGAAGTTCCGAGCACACCAGCCAGCCAGGCGGACAGGCATGCGGCCCAACCTGGTGAAAGGTCTCGCTGAGCGCACTCCAGCTCCGCGTGGATGGCACCCAGCTGCGCGACCGCACCACGGCGTTCACAGTAGTAACCGGTGGCGACGCCGAGTCATACGTCCGCGCCAGCGGCGACAGCCCCGGCGTGCCGCGGAATGAATCGAGTTCCACCGCCAGCAGCGCATCGCCGTCATCCGCCGACACATTGAGCATCTGCAGGGCCAGCACGTTCTCCCCATCGCGCAGCAGCGCCAGCCATGGCGTCAGATCAACCAATTCCCCCGCCAGCGCCACAGCATCGGGCGATTCCGCAGTCGCCGTACTGCGCCCGTCCACCACCAGTGGCGCATTCCGCGACGCCACCCTCGTGCCATTGAGCCATGCCACAAAGCCATCGTCGGCCCGCACCCGCAGCGTCAGCGCTGCCGTCTGCGCCCGCTCCGCAGCCGTGAGCCGGAACGGATAACGACTGTAGACACTCGCACTGACGCCACGCACTGACGACCCCACGTCCTGCCTTACCGCCGCCGCGATCGGCCCGCCGGCCGGCGCAAATCCAAGGCCGTTCACCGCCGCCTGCCAGGCACTGTCATCGAAAGCGGTCTCCGTCCAGACTGGCTGCTCGGAGGTCGCCCGGTTCGCCGCAAGGGCCGCCACTTCGCTGGCCGTCAGCCCGCGCCGGTAGATCCTCACCTCATCGATCTGTCCATCGAAGTACCGTTCGGCCCCATTGCCCCGCGCCCCCACCGCCCAGCCAATCACAGGCACGGTGACCGCCCCCGTGGCACTGGGAATCGATGCCAGCAGCACCCCATCACGGTACAGCCTCCATGCAGTGCCGTCCCACAATCCCGCCACGTGATGCCATGTGCCCACGTCCGCCGCCGCAGAACCCGGACCGCTCGCGGGCCCGGAGACCATCACCGATCCCGCACTGCCCGCCCAGTACCCGCATTGATAAGCCCCTCCATTGATGCGCAGGGTGATTTCCCCATTCGGCGTCGCCGTGTCGTGCCCCTTGTTGATGATGTTCCGCAGTCCGGTCACCACGTCGGGCTTCACCCATGCCGACAAGGTGATCTGCCCCGTGATCTGGAGTCCCGCCGGATTGCCAAGGAAAAGGTAATCGTTGGTCCCATCCAGTTCGAGACAACCGGAACCGCTTTGCCCGGGTGCCACACTGAGGGCTCCATTCGTAAAGGCCCCATGGAAATTCCCGCCTTCCTCCTGCGCATTGCCATCAAAGCGCCACCACGCCGCCAATCCCGGAATCGGAGCGGTCGCCATGCCGTCGCCAGCCGACGACGGCACCCGGAACTTCCCGCCCGACGCGGCGGTCACGAGCGGAGCATTTGGCACCGGTGCCCCCGCCACCCGCGGATCTGGACCGTTCCAGCCGTACAGCACCGCCGCACCCGACGGAGCCCCCGTGAAATTGACTGCCGTTCCGGCTGCCACCACGCCAGGCGCAGGCACGGCCACCGGTGCCGCCACCGCCGGGTAGAATCCCGCCGTGGTGTAATGCCCCAGCACCGTCGTCGTCCTCGGCACCGTGAAGGTGGCCGCCGATCCCACCCGCGTTCCAGACAGCCAGTTCAGCGCCCCGTCGCATGCGCTCTGCCACGACGCAGGCGACCGGTAATTCCACCGCGCACACTCGGGAATGATCGCCTTGTCAATCTGCGCACACAATTCCGCCAGCCTCGCAGCATTGGCTGCCGGAGTCATCGCTCCCCCGGGTGCCACCATGGCACGGTGAATCCGGTCGGCCAGCAGCATGCGGTAATCGGCTCCACCATCACGGTAGAGCATGGAAAAGAGCGATCCCGGTCCGTCTCCAGCGGATTTGCCGGGCGTCGCCCGCCCGGTCCGGTCGGATCCCGGCCCGCCATAACTGGCAAGGTACAGATAGCCATCGGCATCATTGAGCACAAACTTCGCACCATGGCCCGGCCCGCGCGGCCCCGTCACCCGGTATTCATCCTCCGACTTCCCGAACATCCACATCGTCATGAAATCGATGTACTGCGGAACATCGAGCAGTGGCCGCAGCTTGCCGAAGACATCGCCCCCGGACCGCGCCAGCGTCTTCATCTCGGTCCAAACCGCCCCGGTTCCCCCATCGTACGGCAATCCCGGGTCTGCCCAGCCACCGACATTGAGATTGCCATTCACGGATTCATAGTCGCTGTCTCTTCCTCCATAATAACTGGATACCATTTCCGCACTCCAGCGCTCCCGCAGATGATAGACGCCCCAGTACGATCCATTGAGATAAAGATGCACAAAGCGCCCGTGCGGAGCCAGCGATCCCATGTCGAGCATGGTCGCATCCGTGAACATATTGGATAGATAGAAACCGCGGTCGACCATGTCGTGCGATCCATTCCGCAGTTCGATCTGATCGAATTCCGCGGCGGCGGCGAGTCCGCGGTCGTGCCCGGCAAACAGGGGAAAGCGCAGCTTGCCCGCTCCATACTCTCCCTTGAAGCTGATCCGGTAGCTCTTCTTCGCAAAGTTCGTGAAAGCCCCGCCGAACAGCTTGGCTCCGCACGGAATCTGAAAGCCGGGCCCGCCCGCCGGATCAATCCATTCGAGCGACCCCACACGGTCAGTGGCTCCGTTGATGGTCACCGGCCCGACCGTCAGACACATGCTCGGAACCTGCCGCAGCGCCGCGCTCATGAGCGGGGCATAGGCGGGATTGGTGGTCAGGCCAGGATTGAGCCAGCCACTCGTGCTCAGACTCGACGGAAACAGATAGGTATGGGTCGCCACATCCGATGGCACCCACCCCGCCCGGAAGGCAACCGCCCGGATCACCCGGGTTGTGCTCAACCCGATGAAGCCCCCGGACGGAAGCACGGTTCCTGTCGTGGCCGTCGGTTCGGCCCCGTTCACGGTGTAGCGGATTTCCGCCCCAGGCGTCGGGCAACTGATGGACAGATTCTGCGCGGATTCCTGAAAGCCGCGGCTCACGCTGAAGACCACCGGAGCCACCACGCCATCGAAACGCACCCCGTTTTCCGCACCCGGCGTCGGCACCTGAAAGTACCCTTCGCTCCCGCCAGACAGCCCGTAACTGTGATCAGTGTACTGCACAGGGTACGCCGCAGGCTCGGGATAATCCCGCGGAATCCGGCTGACCACCGTTCGTCCATCGCGGCCAGTCAGCGTCAGCACTTCTCCTGACGTACTCAGCGCAAAACTGGCGTGCGGCACTTCAAACGGAGCCGCTTTACCCGCACCATTGGACGCCCACACCACGGCATGACCAAGCGCCGGAATCCCATAATCGGGAATCGACCACTTGCGCGGATTGGCGGGATCATCGCTCAGATGATACCCGCGCAGATTCACATCGAATGGGTTCGGATTGTGCAGTTCCACCCAGTCGTGCCTGCGCCCTTCAGCGTCTTCGATGCCGCCGGCATTGCTGGCCAGAAACTCGGACAGCCGCACCGGTTGCTCGGTTTCATCAACGCCCACCGTGACCCGGCGCACAGTCTGCCCCGCCCCGTTGACTGCTGTCAGCGTGTACGTGGTCCGCACCGCCGGAGCAATCTCCACGGATCCCTCGGCAGAAGTCTGCACCCCAAGCGCGGGCTCAATGCTCAGTCCCGTGAAACCCGACGCCTTCCATACCAACCGTGTCGACGACGGCAGCCCGGGACGCCCCGTCGCCGTGATGTTCCCATCAGCCACGCTGAAGAATGTGACAGCCGGAGCCGGAGCCTCGAACACCTCAATCTCGGCAACATCCGGACAATTGGTGGTCAGTCCATCATTGGTGATCCTCACATAGCGTCCGCGGAAGGTTCCGGCAGGATCCAGTCCAGCCGTGAGAATGTCCACACCACCCTGCGGATTGTTCTCGCCCCCCGGACGGATCACATGCTTCCAGCGTTCCACCCCCGGTACCCCGCCACCATCGCTGTAAACACTCATCCGCACCTTCGAGAGACGGTTCGGATTCGCGTTGATCTGACTGTAGAGATGAATCTGCTCCAGTGGATACTCGCGCCCGAGGTCAATCTGATAGAAAAAACCAATGACTCCCGCGGAAGTCGGATGCGTGTAGGTCGCCGCATCTCCGTCAGTGACAAGGGACGGAGATCCCGTGGTCGGCCCGCTCGCCACCACCGGACGTCCCTGCGCGAGATTCACTTCGTCGGCCCGCAGCACCCCCGCCAGCGCCATTATCGGCAGCAACGCCCATTGCTTCCAGTTTTTCATCATACCCCCCATCCTGCCACGGCTCAGGGATTGGTGACCAGCAATCTCTCGCGTTTTCCATCCAGCCCCGATGCGGCATTGCAAAAGCGGCCCGGAAATCAACTGTCGCCAGCATGCTTCCCGACGCCGTTCACGAACTCATCCGCATGGCCCTCGCCGAGGACATCGGGCCCGGAGATGTCACTGCCGCCTGCTTCGTGCCAGCCGACCGCCGCGCCCGCGGCGTGATCGTCTCGCGCGAACCCGGTGTCCTTGCAGGCACGGAAACCGCCGCAGCAGTCTTCGCTGCCCTCGACCCCGCCGTCCATGTCACGGTCCACGCCAGCGACGGAACCGTTCTGACCCCCGGCACAAGGGTCATCTCGCTGGATGGTCCGGCCCGCAGCATTCTCACCGGCGAACGCACGGCCCTCAATTTCCTCCAGCGCCTCAGCGGGATCGCCACCCAGACCCGCCGCTGTGCAGATGCCCTCGCCGGCACCAAAACCCGCATTCTCGACACCCGCAAAACCACGCCGGGCTGGCGCTGGCTCGAAAAAGCAGCCGTCCGCGCAGGCGGCGGCACCAACCACCGCAGCGGCCTCTACGATATGGTCATGGTCAAGGATAATCACCTCATGACAGCAGGCGATTCCACTGAACTGCAGGCAGGCATCGACCGTGTCCACGCCCTTCACCCGGACATGAAAATCGAGATCGAAGCGGATACCCCGGAACAGGTCGAACGCTTCCTCGCCCTCCGCGGCGTCGATTTCATCCTGCTCGACAACATGTCGCTCGACGAAATGTCCCGCTGCGTGGCCATGGCGAGTGGCTCAGGGGTCCAACTGGAAGCCAGCGGCGGCATCACCATGGAACGCCTCCCGGCCATCGCAGCCTCCGGCGTCGATTTTATCAGCAGCGGTGCCCTCACCCATTCAGTCCGTGCCCTCGACCTCGGACTCGACTTCCTTCCGGCATCATGAGCCCTGCCACGGGCATACCGCAGGACGTGCTGCAGGCCGCATGGCAGGAACTCTGGCCGGATGCAGAAATCATCTGGCTCACGGAGACCGCTTCCACCAACGACGACGCCCGCGCGCTCGGCCTGCGCGGAGCCGCCCACGGCAGTCTCGTCATCGCCGATGCCCAGTCCGCCGGACGCGGCCGCCGCGGTGCCTCATGGATCGCCCCACCCGGTCACTGCCTGCTCGCTTCATTTCTCCTGCGCCCGTCTCTTCCGCCGGAAGCATGGCCGCGCCTGACCCATGCCGCCGCCCTCGCGGTCTGCTCAGCCCTCGATGGCATCCCGGACCTCCCGACGGCCTCGATCAAATGGCCGAACGATGTCTACGTGCACGACCGCAAGCTCTGCGGCATCCTCGTGGAATCTGTCATCGATTCCCGCGGCGGATTCGCCGTAGCCGGCATCGGGGTCAATCTGAACGTGGCACCACACGACCTTCCCGCCGACCTTCAGCCCATCGCCACCTCAGTCTTCATGGAAAACCGCGGACGACTCACAGACCGCACCGCCTTCACCATCTCACTGGCCCGCGCCCTCAAATCGGCCCTCGCCCGCGCTGAATCCGATTTCTCCAGCCTGCTCGCAGACTGCGCCAGCCGCAGCTGGCTCGCCGGCAAATTCCTCAGGGTCTCGCTTCCCCATGGCGAAGTCACGGGCACTTGGGCCGGACTCGGCCCCGGCGGCGAACTTCTCCTCACCCAGCCCGATGGCACGCTCACCGCCATCACCAGCGCCGAACGCGTCCGACCCGCCCCGTGATTGCCCACCCACCGCCACGGCACCACGGAAAGTTTTCACGACCGCCGGAAAACGCTTGCATGCCCCTCCGAAAGTGCTTCTCTCCGCGCACCGAAAGCGGCCCCCCGCGATTCGGTTAAAGTCCACCCGGACATGCTCGGATGGCGGAATTGGTAGACGCGTACGTTTGAGGGGCGTATGGGTAACCGTGAGGGTTCGAGTCCCTCTCCGAGCACCACCTTCTCCTCCTCAGGGAAAAGAGAAAGTCCCCGGAGCCAGTCACGGCCTTCGACCGCGGCGGAACACAGCCCGCCGGAAAAACGCCTGCCTCAGCCCAGCAGATTGCGGTCAAGCGTCCGATAACCGATCGCTTCCAGCACATGGTCGGAATGAATGTCACGGACTCCCGCCAGATCGGCAATCGTCCGGCAAACCTTCAGAATCCGGTCGTGCGCCCGCGCACTCAGATTCATCTTGGTAACCGCCTGCTCAAGCAATCCCGTCGATTCCGCATCAATGCGGCCATGCTCGCGCAGGAGCCTCGGCGTGAGCGCCGCATTGCAGCCGACCCCCGTGCCGCGGTAGCGCAATTGCTGAATGCCCCGCGCCGCTTCGACGCGCGCCCGCACCTGAGCCGACGTTTCGCCCGCCGCCCCGTCCGTGAGCTGACCGAATGGCACGAGCGGCACTTCCACATGAAGATCGATCCGGTCCAGCAACGGTCCACTGATGCGCTGGCGGTACCGCTGCACCTGCACCGGACTGCAGCGGCATTCCCGCTTCAGATCCCCCAGAAATCCGCAGGGACAAGGATTCATCGCCGCCACCAGCATGAAGCGGGCCGGAAAGGTGAAACTGCCCGCCGCCCGCGAAATGGTCACCTTCCCATCCTCCAGCGGCTGCCGCATCACTTCCAGCGTCGACCGGCTGAACTCGGGCAGCTCATCGAGAAACAGTACGCCATGATTGGCGAGCGACACCTCGCCCGGCGTCGGATGCGTCGACCCTCCCAGCAGCCCGGCATCGGAAATCGTATGATGCGGGGCCCGGAACGGACGCTGCGTCAGAAACCGCTGCTTCGCCCCGAGCATTCCACAGATGCTGTGAATCTTCGTGGTCTCAATGGCCTCATCCTCGGTCATGGCAGGCAGAATGGTGGCCAGCCTCCGCGCCAGCATCGACTTCCCTGTCCCCGGCGGCCCCGCCATCAGCAGATTGTGCCCGCCCGCCGCCGCAATCTCCAGCGCCCGCTTCACGTTCTCCTGACCCTTCACATCCGCCAGATCCACGTCCCACGTCTGCTCCGCAGCATAATCAGCAAGGGTCCGCCGCGGCAGCGGCAGCAGCACATCGCGCCCAGTCACATGCTCAAAGGCCTCCCGCAGCGTCCGTACCCCAATCACCCGGATGCCCTCCACAATCCCGGCTTCCTCCGCATTCTCCCACGGCACCAGCAGTTCGTCGCGCCCGCACGCCCGCGCACAGAGCGCAATCGACAGAATCCCCTTCACCGGACGCACCGCCCCATTCAAGGCCAACTCCCCCACCAGACAGAACCGGTCGAGTTCCGATGCCTCGGCATAGTCCACCCGGTTCGCAATCATCCCCACCGCAATCGGCAGATCAAAACTCGGCCCCTCCTTGCGCACATCGGCCGGTGCCAGATTCACCGTGGTCCGGCACCCCTTCGCCCCAGGATACCCGGAATTCGTCACCGCCGTCCACACCCGGTCCCGGCTCTCCCGTACCGCCGCATCAGGCAAGCCCACAATCACGGTTGAACCCGTCACTTCCCCAGTCTGCGCCTCATTGACCTCAATCTCCACCTCAAGGGCATCCACCCCATGCACAGCCGCAGAAAACACTCGGGATAATTCACCAGACATATAAGTCACACCAAAGATGCGGTTTTCCCAATAGCAAGCGCGGCCCGCCAGTTTTCCCCGCTCGCAGGATCAAACCCCTCAGTCCACCAATGCACTCCCGCCATGACCGACGAAATCCGCATCACCACACACACCGGCGCTGCCATTCTCCCGCTTCTGGACGACGCCGCACGCCTCCGCCTCTCGGTCTTCCACTCATGGCCCTACCTCTACGAAGGCACCAGGGAGGACGAAACGGAATACCTGACAACCTACGCCGCCGCTCCCGACGCCTTCCTCGCCGCTGCCCGCGCGGACGGCCAGATCGTCGGCGTCAGCACGGGCATCCCCCTCTGCCGCGAACCGGATTCCCTCCAGCAGACCTTCCGCGCAGCGGGCATCGACCCGGCTTCCGTCTTCTATTTCGGCGAATCCGTGCTCGCTCCCGCATGGCGCGGCCGCGGCCTCGGTGTCCGCTTCTTCGAGGAACGCGAACGCTACGCCCGCTCGCTCCCGGGCATCACCATGGCCACCTTCTGCGCGGTCGACCGATCCCCAGACGACCCGCGCCGCCCGCCGGATTACGTCCCGCTCGACCACTTCTGGCAACGCCGCGGCTTCCAGCGCACCACCCTCCAGACCTACTTCACATGGAAGGAATCGGGCGAGACGGCCCCGTCGCCGAAATCACTCACCTTCTGGACAAAACCCCTGATCAATCCCGCATGAAGGCCGCGCTCTGCCAGTACCCCGTCGACTTCCTGCCGTCCTTCCATGCATGGCAGCAGAAACTGTCGGGTCTCTGCGCTACCGCCGCAGACGCCGGGGCCGAACTCCTCGTCTTCCCGGAATACGCCGCCATGGAACTGACGGCCCTCCAGCCGGAACCGGTCCGTGCCAACCTCCACGACAGCATCGCCGCCCTGCAGCCCTGCCGCGATGCCTTCCTCGCCCACCACCGCGATCTCGCCACCCAGCACAAGGTCTCCATCCTCGCCGGATCGTTCCCGTGGCTCCAGCCCGACGGTACCTTCACCAACCGTGCCTGGCTCTGCACCCCGGACGGCCAGACGGGCTTCCAGGACAAAATCCAGATGACCCGCTTCGAACGCGAACTCTGGTCAATCCGCGGCGGCCGTGAACTCCGCACCTTCGACATCCCAGGCGCCCGCGTCGGCATCCTCATCTGCTACGATTCCGAATTCCCCCTCCTCGCCCGCCGCCTCTGCGAAGCCGGAGCCACCATCCTCCTCGTGCCCAGCTGCACGGACACAGAGGCCGGCTACCACCGCGTCATGCTCAGCTGCCGCGCCCGCGCCCTCGAACAGCAGTGCTTTGTCCTCCAGGCTCCCACCGCCGGATCCGCCCCATGGTCCCCCGCTCTCGATGTGAATACTGGACAGGCCGCCGCCTTCGGCCCGGTCGACGCAGGCTTCCCCCACGATGGCATCCTCGCCATCACCGACCCCTCGTCGCCCGACCCATGGCTCTTCGCCGACCTCCCCCTGCCCCGCATCAGCACGGTGCGCCGCCGCGGCCAGGTCACCAATTTCCACGACTGGCCCGCCCACGAAGCCATCCCCTGCCTGGCCCCCGAAACCATCCCGCCGCCCCCCTGACGCCTCACCGGACCGGCACGCCAAACCGCTCCCGCTCGGCATCACTCAGGTCCCGCCCCGCCACCCGCCGCGCGATCCCCGCCAGCTTGTCGGGATCAGTCTCCCAAAGCAGCAGCAGGCCATTGTCCGTTCCCGTCGCCACCCGGCCATCGGGCAGCCACACCAGACACGATATCGGATTGCGATTCTCGATCTGCTCGAGATGACCCAACCCCAGCGGGCTCCAGATGGCCAGCGTTCCCGCAGCCGACCCCATCGCCAGCCTCCGGCTGTCGGGCGAAAACGCCAGCGCCTGCGTCTCTCCGGACATCACCGGTGGCCGTTGCTCGGACGCTGCGATGTCCTGCGCCGACAGATCCCAGACGTGCGGAAATCCCCCGAGCGATCCCACCGCCAGCCACCGTCCATCCGGACTGATGACCACCCGCCCCTGCTTCCCGGCACTCACCGGCATCGCCATCCGGAACTTCGGCTGGACAGGGTCGCTGACATCAAAAAGCAGGACCTGATTCCCACCCCGTGGCGTGCCGGTCTCCGCACGGTCCCTCACGTACCAAAGCAAGGCGGCCGTCCGTCCGTCCGCAGAAAAGGCAAGATCGGGCAGCAGATACTCCTGACCTTTCACAGTAGCCGCGACCGTCGTCTTCTCCGGATTCCCGGCATCCACATCCCATGACGCGAGGAATCCATCCCCGCTCGCCATGAATAAGCGGTTCCCCGGATGAAAGGCCACCTGCCACGGCAAATCCTTCCGCACCCCCGCGACATTCAGACTCATGTCCGCCGCAATGTCATGATTCCCAGCCGCCGCTGCCTCCTTGAGCCGATCGACCGACCACAGGCGGATCATGCCCTTGTCGCCCGCATGCGCCACATACTTCCCCCGGGCATCCAAGGCGATGTTGTCCATCCGCCCCTCGCCTCCGCTGGACAGCACCACCTGCTCAGTACCGTCAATCCGCAGCATCACGGCCCGCGGCACCCGCCGGCCCTCTAACATCGTCATCTCAATCACCGCAGCCAGCCACTCTCCGTCGGGCGTGACCGCCATCGAAAGGATTTTCGACGCGAGCGTCGGACGGATCTTCGGAGAAAAAGCACCCCCATTCGGTATCAGCGGCCACCGGCGCGCCACCCCGGAGGGACCCTCGGCGACAAGCTGCACCGCCGAGGACGAAAAGGACAGCGCCCGCGGTACCTCCGGCAATCCCCGCATGATCATCCCACGGTCGCCCCGTCCGAAATCATCCACCCGCCAGACCTGAATTTCCCGGGAACCTCCGCCCACGGCCAGCCAGCGGGAATGCCCGCTGAAGGCAAGGCATTGACCGTATCCGGACGCCAGCGGACGCCAGAACGGAGCCACTCCTGCATCCCGCAGGGAAAACAATCCCAGCCTTCCGCTGTCTCCCGTCACGGCCATCCACTGGTTATCCGGTGAGAGCGCCAGCGCCCGCAACGGTTGCTCATCCCTCGGCATTTCCCGGAACCTCAGTTCGCTCGCCGCCGCCCCCAGCGCGGGCAACTCCCCATAGACCACCCGCGCCCCCTGGATCAGAATCGCCACATGCCGGCTGTCCATACTGAAAACCGCCTGCTGCAATCCCCACACCGGTGAAACCACGCGGTGCATCACGGCTTCCCGCCCGCTCACATCAATCACCTGCACCGGACGATCTCCGACCGTGCTCCGGACAACCAGCCAGTTTCCATCGGGCGACAGATAATAAGGAAACTTCTCCGACCAGTCGGCCTCCAGGGCCACCGAAGCCCGCTCCCGGATCCCCCCCGGATTCAATTCCACGGTCCGCAGCCGCGCCAAACCCTTGCCCCCACCATCGCCCGGCACCAGCTCATGGCGCTCTTCCCAGAAAATGACCGGTTCCCCCCGCAGCGCCCGCACCTCGGGCCACAAGGCCTCCCGCCCGGGGCTGACCGGCAGCGGGCCGATGACTTCCCCCTGCGGCGCAGCTCCCTCTACGGATTCCCGATCGCCCTCCGTCACCATCGTCCATCGCTCCACCCGACCGGCCGATACCACCACCACG
This sequence comes from Verrucomicrobiota bacterium, assembly GCA_039795165.1. Lineage (GTDB taxonomy): Bacteria > Verrucomicrobiota > Verrucomicrobiia > Verrucomicrobiales > V1-33 > V1-33. The sequence continues at coordinate 100,560 of JBDKER010000016.1, forward strand.
CCACGGGAATTGCCCTCCCACGCCCACGCAAAGTTACTCGGCAGACTCCCCGCAGGCAGCGGAAACCGACGGACGGCCCCTTCCTTGTCTCTCGCCTGCAGGTCAAACAATGCACCCATCGCCGCCCGCCCCCCATCCACCGCAAATCCCGCGGTCAGCAGCCAGCGGCCATCCGGACTGATCGCGGACGATGGACGCTGCAGCGGACCATCCGCAGCCAGCAGATGCGACCATTCCCGCCCTCCCTGCGCGGAAGCCTCCAGCCCACCCGTGCGGGTCAGTATGTCCATGAGCGCCGAAACAGTCCCGGGGACAGGCTCCCCATTGTGCCGATGCCGCACCGACTCCGCAGCCAGCAGCAGGGCCCGCGACGGATCATCGCTCAGCTGCAGACGGGCCGTGCCGGCCAGCCGCAGCGCGGTGGAATGTGCCAGAGCATCCCCAAGCTGCACATGGCTCGCCTGCAGCTCCTCAAGGGCCCGCTCGGTCCTCAGCAGGAGGATACCACCCAGCAGAACCCCCATCCCGGAAACCCCATACAGCGCCGCCAGCACGGGCTTGCGCCGCACCCACTTGAAAAACCGCTCCCGCCGCGAAACCGCCCGGGCCTGAATGGGCTCGCCTGCCAGCCACCGGTCCAGATCATCCGCCAAAGCAGCCGCCGATGCCATCCGCCGCCCCGGATCCTTCTCCAGACAGCGCCGCGCCACCGTCAGCAGATCACCGTCACAGGACAGCCCGGCAGGAACCACAGGCTCATCCGCAAGAATCCGCCGCATCACCTCGCCATGACCCTGCCCGCCGAACGGCACCACCCCGCAAACCATCTGCCAAAGCATCACACCCAGCGACCACACGTCGCTCGCCGTCGAAACCGCCAGCACTTCCCCGCTGACAGCCTCAGGCGACATGTACTGCGTCGTCCCCAGCCTCTCCGCCGAAACGGTCACGCCCGCATCGCTCCCCGTCAGCTTTGCCAGTCCAAAATCAGTGAGCCAAGGCTCCCCCTTCTCGTCAATGAGCACATTGCCCGGCTTCAGATCCCGATGCAGCACGCCCCGCTGGTGCGCATGATGCACCGCCCGCGCCACCCGGCTCATCAACCTCGCCACTTCCCGCCCCCCCATCCTTCCACTCCGGTCCGCCAGCCGCGCCGCCAGACTCGTCCCGCCTATCAGCTTCATCGTGAAAAAGGGCATCCCATCGGTCTCCCCCACCTCATACACCGGCACAATGTGCGGATGATCCAGCGCCGCCACCGCCTCAGCCTCAAGAGTAAACCTCGCCAGATCCGCAGGACTCGCAAAACTCGCCCCCCGAATCCGCTTCAACGCCACCCTCCGCTTCAGCGTCCGGTCGTACGCCTCAAATACCACTCCCATCCCCCCGGCATTGATCCGGCGCAGCAACACATACCGCATCTCCTGCGTTCCCGCTTCCGGTCCACCCGCATGCACCTCATCCCCCCGTTCTTCCAATAATGAGGCCAGCGCACAGGCCGGGCAACTCCCTGATATTAAAACACTTCCGCAAGTGCGGCACGCCCCGTGGGAGGGAAG